>JAXDLW010000011.1:0-14268 GCA_034666405.1 Chloroflexota bacterium
CGGAGAGTCAAGTTACCGCGTTCGCGCAGGGGATCCACCTTGACCTGCCCGGTGGCGTTTCGCTGGCTCTGGACCAGGTCACCCAGGTGGTCACCGCTCGCACCGCCGGGCGCCCGGGAACCGCACACACCGCTCGGGCCGTCACCATTCAGGGGCTCCGTATCCAGCGGCCCGGCGAACCCGCTCAGGTGTACTGCGAGGCTCCGGCCACCTGCACCGGCGACGGACCGCTGTTGGACCTCATCAACAGCGTCGACCCCGCGCACGTCTACGCATCGGTCCCGGTTCCGAACGAACCATTCGGAACCGAGAAAGACGGGGTCTCGCCTCTCGGGTCTCCCGGGGGGTACGTCGCCAGGGTGGAGGCCAGTCCGGCGCAGCAGCAGGGTGACGTCCAGTTCAACCAGATGCAGGGTTTTGGTGGCAGCGAGAAGTCATTCGTACCTGCGCTGCGCCTGGTACTGAGCGACCCTGGTAGCGCGACGGTCAGCCGTCAGATAGTGGACTTCGCCGGGGTTGAGGCGGATGTCGAACAGGGTATCCAGGTTGAGGATTTCGGGTCGAGTAATACCGTCGACTCCAGCCAGGCAATGATCGATGCGGGGGTGTCGCCGACCGTAGGGTATGACCCTGGCACGCTGGGCCTTCCGGGGCAACCCGGTGGTGGCAGCGGCTACCACGCTGGTCTGCTGGGAGTCCTGGAGCGCGCCCTGAGTGGGCTGGGCTGGCTCCTGCGCTCGCCACTGGCCGCTCTGCAGATGGCCGGCTTCCTGACCCTGCTGGGGCTGCCGCTCGCGCTCGTCCGACGCCGATGGACGTGGCAGCCCTCGGCCGCGGCGGGTGTCTTGCGATGAAGGAGACGACCGAGCGACGACGCCCCGGCGCCTTCCCCCCTCCCATCGGCTGGATCCCCATCCTGGTGGCCATCGGCGCCATCCTCGCCGCGTCGGCCGTGGCCATCGTGCCCCAGTACGCCACCCACCAGATCTTCGGGGTCTCGGGCAATGGCGGGAGTTCCGGCGACAGCTCCGGAAGCGCGAGCACCAACGGGGCCGCGGGTCACGCCATCGGTGGCGTGGGGAATGGTAGTGGTGCCGGCGGTGGCGCCGCAGTGGCCTCGGCGGGTGATTGCACCCATGGCAAGAACGCGGGCAGCACCGACACCGGGGTCACGGCTCACCAGATCCACATCGCGACCACGACCGTGACCACCGGCGTCGGGTCCGGGTTCCTGGGCGAGGCCGTCAGTGGGATGCGCGCGGCGATCGCGCGCGTCAACCAGAGCGGGGGCATCTGCGGGCGGACCATCGCCCTCGACAGCCTCAACGATGGCTGGGACGCGCCGACCGGGGCTGCGGACATCGCCAAGTTCATCGGGGCCGGAAACGTCTTCGCCCTGGTCGGCGAGCCCGACTCCCAGGGACTCGACGCCGCCGTGCAGGCCGGCTCCATCGACCGAGCCGGCATCCCCGTCGTCGGCACGGACGGGATGCTGGCGTCGCAGTACACCGACCCCTGGATCTGGCCGGTGGCGGCGTCCACCGTGACCAACGTCCACATCGCGGCCCAGTACGCGGTCCAGCACGGGGCCAAACGCGTGGGCATCGTCTTCGACGACAAGTACAAGTTCGGCAAGGAGGGCGCGAGCGCCTTCAAGGCCGAGGTTCGGCGGCTCACCGGTGGGACCCTGGGGATGGGCGACACCTGCCAGACCGGCTACTGCCCGATCGCGCCCGACGCCACCGACTTCTCCACCCCGGTGCAGGGCTTCAACACCGCCTGCACGGCGCAGGGTGGTCATGACAAGTGCGACTTCGTGGTCATGCTCCTCGAACCCCAGCCCATGGAGACCTGGATGAAGGACGAGCAGAACTGCTCTTGCACCTGGTATGGCACCCTGGTGGGCGGCGAGCCGCTCTTCGACGACAACATGGCGGGAACCTGCGCCCAGCAATGCGCCAATATGATGGTCTGGACCGGCTACAGGCCGGACATTCAGCCCTTCGACGGCCAGACCCCGGTCTACACCTTCGCCCATGACCTGGCGTCGGTGTGCCCCTCGTGTGACCCCCACAACGAGTTCACCGAGGGCGCCTATCTCGGTACCGAACTGTTCATCGCGGCAGCCCAGAAGGTGGGGTCCAATCTGACGCGGGCCGAGCTCCGCCGAGTTCTCGACAGCGAGACCTTCGACCTCGGGCTTTCCCAACCGCTCCATTACGGCAACGGTCTGCCACATCTGGCGAACACCCAGATGGCCGCCTTCCGGGACAACGCCGCGGGAACATTCAACGGCTGGGGCTACCTCAACACCGGGTTCATCGCCGACGCTCACGCCGGGTCGGACATCCAGGGGCGCTAACGTGTCCACCCTTCTGCTGTACGTGGTTCTCTCACTTCCGCTGGTTGGGGCCTACGCCATGCTGGGGCTGGGGATAACGGTCATATACCAGGCCTCGCGGGTGCTCAACCTGGCCCACGGCGCCATGGCCATGGGCGGGGCTTACGGCGCCTACCAGCTTGCCAGGTGGCACGTCCTGCCCCCGGTCGCCGTCCTGGGTGGTATCGGTGCTGGCGCCCTGCTCGGGGTCGCCGTCGAGCGGGTCTTCGTCCGCCAGCTGCGCTCTGCCGGGCCGACAACCCAGACCGTGGGCACGGTCGGCGCCCTAACCCTCGCCATAGCGGTGGCGGGTCGCGTTTGGGGGACGCTCCCATTGAACGCACCCCAGGTCCTGCCGCAGGGGGCGCTCCGGCTGGGCCAGGGCTTCGTCCCCTGGATGCAGTTCGGCATCTTCCCCATCGGGCTCGCGGGGGCGGCGCTGCTCTTCGCGCTGCTGCGATACACCGACATCGGACTGGCCATGCGCGGCGCTGCACAGAATCGACGCGGCGCGGCCCTGCGGGGTGTCGACCCCGACCGCACCGCGATGTTCGCATGGATCCTCGGCGGGGCCTTCGCCGCGCTGACCGGCATCCTGCTGGCCGGGGCCACCGAGCTCGATCCCTTCAGCATCTCCCTGGGCGTGTTGCCAGCCTTCATTGCGGCCCTCATCGGCGGCCTCGAGAGCATGCCGGGAGTCATGATCGGGGCATTGATCGTCGGCGTGGTGCAGGGGCTGGTGCCCTACCTCGCTACCCTGCCGACCGTGGGCCCGGTGGTCCAGGGGCAGGGGGCGCCCGAACTTGTGCTCAGCGTTCTGGCCCTTGTCGTAATGGCGCTCAGAGGGGTGCGCCTGTCGACCAGCGACGTCCGCGGTGACCAGCTTTGACCACCACCGCCAGGTCGACCGGTACGCGGACGGTTCTCATCGTCTTGCTGGTCCTGTGGCCGTTGCTACCGCACGTTCCCTACGATTTCCTCAACACCGCCATCCTGGCCTGCGAGTACTGCGTCGTCACCCTCTCGTTGGTGCTACTTATCGGGCTCGTGGGTCAGATCTCGCTCTGTCAGGCGGCGCTGGTGGGGATGGGGGCATTCGTCAGCGCCCTGGCGACCCGGAAGCTGGGAATGCAATTCCCTGCGACTCTCGTCGTGGGCACCATCGCAGGGGCGGTTACCGCGGCGATCATCGGGACCGTGGCGCTCCGGGTCCGTGGCCTCTACCTGGCCGTCGCCACCCTGATCTTCGGCTTCCTCTGTGACCGCTACCTCTTCGGCCAGGTCTGGTTGGTCCAGAGCCAGAGCGGCACCAGTATCCCCTTCGAGATCATCGGCAAGCAAGGCACCGTCCCATCCTTTGACCTCGCCGACGCCCGGGTTTTCTACTTCGTGGCGCTGGCCGTGGTCATCCTGGCCCTCTATGGCGTCGCCAACCTGCGCGACTCGCGCATCGGGCGGGCCTTCGCCGCCGTGCGCGGCTCCGAGGTGGCTGCGGCATCGCTCGGCATCAACGTGGTGAGAATCAAGCTGCTCGGCTTCGCCTGCGCCGGCGCTCTGGCCGGTCTGGGCGGCGCCTTGACCCTCATGGGCAGCCGGACCGTCGCCCCGGACCAGTTCAACTTCGTCAATTCGCTGTACTTCCTGTCCATCGCCGTGGTGGGTGGGCTGCGGAGCCTGGGTGGGGCAGTGGCCTCCGCGCTGCTGTTCGCGATCCTCGTTGGTGAGGTCTTCTTCCGGTTCCCTACCATGGCCGACTACCTCGACCTGGTCTCAGCCCTGCTTCTCATAGGCGTGCTCCTCTTCTTCCGCGGCGGCCTCGGCGCGCTTCCCGAGAAACTGCCGCGGGTCAGTGCGAGAGTTCGGAGCGCTGTCGCAGCGGTGTCCGCTGTGCTCCCGAAAAGATCAGCCAGGTCGCGCGGTTCGAACCCGGCTGGTGCTCGGGCCAATCGGGCGATCCAGCGCACGGCCCACCAGAGCATGAGCTGGGCGCGCCGGCTGAGGCAGCGTGCTGCTCTCCTGGTCACGCCGGTCGCACCGCTGCTGCCGCCCGTCAGGCAAGAGGACAAGACACCAGCAGAGAAAAGGGCGGGGTCAGCTTCCGGCATGGTCGACGTCTTCGACATCCTCGATGAGGCGGACAGCAGTAGCCGGCCATCGCGTCACGCATTGCACGTCGATGGCAGCGACCACGACGAGCCGAACCTCAACCTGAGGACCGAATCGGTGACAGATCGGGTCGCGGGGAGTCTGGGCGCGGGCGGTCGGCGGGAGCCGACCCTGCTCCTTGCCGAGCACATCACCGTCCGGTTTGGGGGGCTGGTCGCGGTGAACGACGCGTCCCTGAGGGTGGGGGCGGGAGAGATCGTCGGGCTTATCGGGCCCAACGGGGCGGGTAAGACGACACTCTTCAACTCGGTGCTCGGCCTCAACTCGCCCAACTCGGGGAAGGTCAGCCTCTTCGCTCGGGACGTCACCAAATGGGACGTGCACCGCCGCGCCGCGCTGGGGGTGGGGCGTACCTTCCAGATCCTGCAGCTCTTCGGAGAATTGACGGTCTTCGACAACCTCCTGGTGGCCACCCACCTCCAGAACCGTACCGGCATATGGGGCGGCCTCGCGGTGTCGCGGCGGGCCAGGTACTACGAGGAGATCGCGCGGGAGCGGGTCCAGGCCGTCATCCGGCTGATGGACCTCGGGGCGGTGGCAGACCAGAAGGTGGCGGGCCTGCCGTTCGGGGTATTGCGGCTCGTCGAGGTTGCCCGCACCCTGGTCACCGGGGCCCGGCTGGTCTGCTTTGACGAGCCGGCGTCAGGCCTGGACTCGGCTGAGACCGAGAGGCTTTTGGAGTGGTTCCGGTTCCTGCGCCGGATCGGGATCACCCTTCTGGTAATCGAGCATGACGTGTCTTTCGTAGTCCGGCTCTGCGACTACATCTACGTGCTCGACCAGGGCCATCTCATCGCCGAGGGCACGCCGACGCACATCCAACGCGACCCGCAGGTCATCGCCTCCTACCTCGGCACAGCGCTTGAGGAGGCCTCGTGAAGGTCTTCCGCGGGTTTGGCTCGCGGGGGCCAGCGCCTGCGGCCCTGCCCGGCCACGGATCAAGCGGCCCCCTTCTTGAAGTTGGCTTGATGCACGTCCGGTATGGGCTGGTCCCCGCCCTCCGGGGGGTCACCCTCGAGGTGCGGGCTGGGGAAATGGTGGCCCTGCTGGGGGCCAACGGCGCGGGCAAGACGACAACGCTCCGGGCAATTTCGGGACTGGTCAGACCTCACAGCGGCCAGATCCACTTCGACGGGCAACGGATTGACGGGCTCAGCCCCACCGACGTCGTGGCCCGGGGCATCGCCCACATGCCAGAGGGGCGGGACCTGTTCAGCGGGCTCAGTGTCAGCGAGAACCTGCGATACGGGTTCTTCCCCCAGAAGAAGCACAACCGGAGCGGGCTGCGACCGGCCATGCAGGGAGTCTTCGACGCCTTTCCCAAGCTCTACGACCGCCGCCACCAGAAGGCGGGGACCCTCTCCGGGGGCGAGCAGCAAATGCTCACCGCGGGGATGGCGCTGATGTCCGCGCCCCGGCTGCTGCTGGTCGACGAGCTCTCTCTGGGGCTGGCGCCGAAGATCGTGGAACAGCTCTTCGAGGTGCTTCGCACGGTCAACAAGGAGCGGGGAATGGCCATCCTGTTAGTGGAGCAGTTCGTGCCGTTGGCCCTCGCCAACACCCAGCGGGGATACGTTCTGGCCAAGGGCGAGGTGGCCATGACCAAGTCCAGCGCCGAGCTCAAGGAGGACCCTGAGCTGGTCGCCAGCTACCTGGGCGGGACCGTGGGGGAGGAGGAACCCCCCGAGCTCCTGCGCGAACTGGCGGAGGTCGAGGGAGGAGCACGGGCGCGGCCGAAGAAAACCTCGGCGGTCACTTAGGAGGTATCGAGATGGCCAGCCCTGTCCACGCGGATAATCCCGGACGGAGGCGCCCCAGGCCTCCGGCAAAGGAGGCTGAGGAGATCGCTGTTAACGTCATTGAGAGGGTGATGTCATCCCCGGCGACCAGGTATGCGTGGTTGCTCGGTTTCCTCACCGGTAGCGCCCTAAGCGATCTTGAGGCGGGCGAGGCACCCAAGGCTTCAGAGTGACGCCTGGGATCCCACTGAAGCCGGGTCCTCAGGAACAGGTCGTCCTCCTCATCTGGGAGCGGCGGGCCATCGCCGAGCAGTAACACGCTGGGCGAAGCGCTGCGGCCTCACCCGTTGAGGTGGCCCAGGAGATGAGCGAACGGTACGGGAGCTGCGGGGACTCCGTCGACACGCCCTGCACACACCGGCCTCGCGCAAAGACAACCGTGCTGCGCGTCTAGTTCGGTAGATCAACGACATGCGTGCTGTCATCGAACCCTGCCGGAAACCGCATGACTCAAATGGAACGCTCGAGAGTTGCGGCCTTCGCCTCCTCCGGCATATGCGCCCTCGTGGGCGCACCCGTTCTAGCGGACAACGTGCGGTCCGCGGGTGCTGTAAGTCTCCGACACATCGTCAGCGACTTCGTTTTGGAGGAGCCGTGGGTGCTCGAGACTGACGTGTTCAGCCTGGTGGTCGGCCGCGCGCTGGAGTTCATCCACGACATTGCGACCGGGATCCAGCAAGTGAGGTCCGAAAACCTGCGGACCCCACTTGCGGCTGGCGGATACTTCGATCCCGACGAGAAATGCCTCATCTCGGAATTCGGGGAGACCATCCCGCTCACCCCCCGCGAGGCTTCGGTGGTCAGCCGCTTGGTCCGCCATGGTGGCCGCTTCCGCTCAGCAGCGCAGCTGGCAGGAGAGCTTTCGGACTTAGACGACCGCTATGTCGATGCCCACGCCATTGAGGTGACCATCAGCCGCCTCCGCGCAAGCTCGCACGAGCAAATGTGGCAGGCAGCACGGCGCTCGTGACCAGGCACGGCATCGGCTACTCCATACCCGCGCCCTGACTGCGGCGCCGTCGCCACAGGGCCGCGAGGACACCGGCGACGGCAACCACGAGCAGCCCAATAGCTCCGACAATTGGCGCCGCGATGGAGTTCGACCCCCGTGTCCCGGGAACGCCCGCCGTCCCCGCACCGGGCTCGCCCGTGGGCATTTGTGCCACCGCCCCACCGCTCGGGCTCGGGGATGTCGGGGGCGCCGACGGGCTGCTCGCGAGCGCCTGCCTACCCGCGGCTCCCGAACTCCCGGGCGCACCGCCGGCCTCCGGCCTCGATCCTCCGGTTCCTGATGAAGGCCCCGGGCGGCCACCCCCCGCACTGGCGCCATGGCACGTGGCCACCGCCCGCCCGGCATCGGCCTCTGGCCCCGCGGATGCGGCCCGCGCCGTCGCCAGGATCTGGTTTCGGATCGCCGCCGGCGTCGACAGGTTGCACGGCGCGCCCGCGAGCAGCGCGGCGACGCCCGCCACGTGCGGCGCTGCCATGGAGGTCCCCTGCGCATAGTTGTAGCCGTTGCGGTCGCAGCTCACGATGACCGTCGAATAGATTTCGCGCGACGGCATCGACCCGAGGGTCGGATCATCCCCGCCGGGCGCCCAGATGTTCACGCCGCCGGTTGTGGAATAGACGCCCTTCTCGCCAGCAGGGCCGACGGCACCGACCACCAGCGCCACATCGCTGGCCCCCGGATAGTCGGCGAACGGGGTCCCGTTGTTGCCGGCGGCCACAACCACCAAGGAAGTGTTCGATACCTCGACGATCGCCTTGCCCACGGCCGAGGGATCTCCGCTGAGCGTTATCGTCGGCACGGTCGGCCCGATGCTCAGATTGATGACCCGCGCCCCGTGGTTGGCGGCGTAGATGATGCCGTTGGCCACGTCAACGTCGGCGCCCGAGCCCGATGAGTCAAGCACCTTGACTACCAGTGCCATGGCGTCGGGGGCGACCCCGGCCATGATCCGGCCATTATTGGTCGCCGCTACCATGATGCCGGTCGTCATGGACCCGTGACCGTACTCGCTGTTGGAAGCACTGCAGTTGTCATCCTGCACGGCGGCCTGACCGGTTGCTGTGACCGTGCCATCCTGGGAGGTCAGCCTGGCGCCGGGGATGAGCTTGCCTGCCAGGTCGGGGTTGTTGAAGTCCGCCCCGGTATCCACGTCCCCCACGATCACCCCGCCGCCTGTGGCCGCCGGCCAGGCACTCGGGGCGCTGATCCCGGCTGAGCCATTGAGGCCCCACTGCTGGCCACTGGTGAAGAGCGGATCGTTCGGGCTGCCGCTCATCGCCAGCCCGGTGGCGAACAACCCGAGCGCAGCGGACGCGCCACACGCCAATGCCAAGCGTCGGAGCCAGGATGGGGCACTCGTCATGGTTACAGATCAGGATAGGTGAGCCGGTCGGCGATGGGAGGCTCGCCGGCGCTGTCTCGCTCGATAGCCGACCCGCACGATCCTTGCGCCTCCAGGCATAGCCAATTCGCGGCGCGCCGTCGGAGACCCCGTCGGGGTTCTCAGAGTAGGGTTGATGCGCGCCGCACCAGCCTCCAGAATAGAAGACATTCGTTCGTCCCGCCATCCGCCTTCTGCCCCAAGTGGCCCATTACCGTTATCCGCGCCATGCGTACGCCCGCGCGCGAGTGCCCGCGATCCAAATAGATCAGCTCGAGTGTCCTGCTCCCCTACTCGGCTGCGGCAGCGCCTTCTGCTTCGGCGGCCGCAGCGCGCGTCCTGTCAAGAATCCCAGAAGCCAGCGAATCGAGTCGATCGTGCCGCCATTACGCGCTCAATTACCGCGACCGCGATCTCATCGGGACTATCCACGGCTTGCGCCTGGCCTCGCCCGCCTTCAGAACCTTTTGTCCGCACCGTGCCAGCCATGTCGGACCCTCCTACGTACCTGCCGACGCGTTCGCGATGCCACGCTCGCGCGTGGCAATCTCATCCTTTCCCGCCGCCAGCCCTTTGAGTAGCTCCGCGGGCTCCTGCTCCCCGACCGTGCCGCCGAGATAACTCGCGACCAGCTCTGAGTCCTCCTTCAGTTCGCTGCTGGGCTTGGTCATCGCGACCTCGCCCTTCGCTAGAACGTAGCCGCGCTGAGTATTGGCGAGCGCGAGCGGCACGAACTGCTCCACGAGCAGGATCGCCATGCCGAGGTCTTGGTTGACCTGCCGCAGCACGGCAAAGAGCTGTTCCACGATTTTCGGAGCCAATCCCAAGGACAGCTCGTCGACCAGCAACAGCTTCGGCGACGACATCAACGCCATGCCCGCGGTCAGCATCTGCTGTTCACCTCCGGACAATGTCCCGGCCTTTTGCGTTCGGCGATCGTACAGCTTCGGAAATGCGTCAAACAATCCCTGCATCGAACGGCTGAGCCCGCCCCGGTTGCGCTTCTTCTACGGAAAGAACCCGTACCGCAGGTTCTCACTCACCGTGAGCCCGGCGAATAGGTCCCGGCCTTCGGGCATATGGGCGATCCCTCGCGCGACCACCTCGGTTGGGCTCAACCCATCGATTCGGTGGCTGTCAAACAATATCTGCCCGCTGTAAGGTCGGACGAGGCCCGATACAGCGCGAAGGGTAGTTGTCCTACCGGCTCCATTCGCACCCAGTAGAGCAACCATCTCACCCGCTCCCACCTCTAGAGTCACGCCGCGCAGCGCCGGTACCAGCCCGTACCTGACATGCACCAGCCCAACCTCCAGCAGCGCACCTCCAGCCTTATCGCCACCTATCGAAGACCGAGCAGCGGGCCGCTGCAGATGGCGCCCGAATCGCCCCGAGATCGTCACGAGGCTTCCGCGATGGTGCCGAGGTAGGAGGCGATGACGTGAGGATCTCGCTGAATCTGCGCAGGGGTGCCTTCGGCGATCAGCTGGCCTTGATCGAGAACATAAATGTAATCACATAGGCGTACGACAAAAGAGACATCGTGCTCAATGACCAGCAGTGTTATACCGACCCGACGCAGAGTTGAAACCACTCAAGGAGCTTTTCCGTCTCGGCCGAATCCAATCCCGAGGCCGGTTCGTCGAAACATACCAGCGGCGCCCCGGTAACGAGTGTCCGCGCAACCTCTACCAATCGCAGGATCCCAAACGGCAACCCAGAAACCTCCTGGTCGGCAACCGCCTCGAGGTCCATCAGTCGGATCACGGCTGCTACTCGTTCGCGCGCGACGGCGTCGCGGTGTTTTGCGCGTTCCGACACCACCACAGCGCCCCAGAGGCCGCTGTTGTTCTGGAGGTGTGTCGCCACCAGCAGGTTGTCGAACACCGTGAGATCTCCGAAGAGCTGCAGGATCTGGAAGGTCCGACCGACACCGAGCGCCGCGCGCCGGTGCACATCCCAGCCCGTCACATCGCGGCCGAACAGGCTCACGCGGCCGGTGGCTGCAGTGTTCAGGCCAAGCAACGAGTTGAACAGCGTCGTCTTGCCCGCGCCATTAGGACCGATGAGCCCGACGATCTCGCCTGCCCCGACCCTCACTGATGCGTCGTTGACCGCAACCAGACCTCCGAAGCGGACTGTGATGTGGTCCGCTGAGAGTAGGCTCGGTTCCCGCCTACCGTCATGTCCGGGATTTCCGGCGACCCGGTCTCGGAAGTTTGCTCTGCGTGCGTGCAGGTTTTGGCGATCCGAGCTGTCGCTCCCCTCCACGCGCAGCTCCCGCAGGCCGCCAGACCGGCTGCCCTCGAGCTCCTCGACAATATCTGCGACGTCGACGATCTGAGTTGTCAGCGTGGTGGCGGGCCCGCGCGTGGTCACCTCATCTCCGCCCCCGGCCCGCCTAAACATCGCGGGCGACCGCGGCAAACGCGCGGCCGATCCGCGAGTCACGCAGGTTGGCCACGCTGTACACGGCAATGTGCCCTCTACAGGGGCAGGGGCGTCGGCAGGACAACCGAACCATATCGCTGTGGCGAGGCTGAAGGAGAAGGCGAGGGCCGGGGACTCGGCTGCGGTGGAGGCCCGTTCTTGCTGAAACCCGGCGCGGCACCTGATCCCTGGCTCGCTTTGGATGCCGCGTCTGGCGACACTCGCGCCGCACTCCTGGATCTCGTAGATTGACTGAAGGGCGCCATCCGAGTAGATGACCCTGTCGCCCGGGTGGGCCCTCAACAGCGGGGTGAAGACCCCGGGGTTGTGCCCCATTAGGGCCAGCACGGTATCCGGCGTACAGTGTGCTGGACCGCAGTCGCACGTGTCATTGGCTCGCGGCCCGAACAGTCCCCGGTAGTCGACCACGGGAATCCGGATCCCAACGGATGACACCATCAACTCCACGCCCGTCGGAATAGATGCGCGGTAGCGCCCGGAGGTCGCGGTGCCCTGAAAGCGCGCTGTCGAGGAGCCCCCGGAACCCGCCCACCTGGTCCGCAGCAAATGCGCATAAGGCTCCTGGCATATCGGGACGCGAATCGGCTCAGGCGCGGGCCGCGACGGGCCCCAAGACCGATTCGGCCCTCGATGAGAACCGCCACGAAGATCCAGTAGGACGATGCATCCGGTGCGGCACATGTGGCCAGCAGCATGTGCGGAAATGATCCATCCGCGGTGCCAGGCACCGTGGAGTGCCCGGCCCGCCGATCTAAGCATTAGGGGCCATGCCGACTGTCCGATGCGATAGGCGGAGGCCTAGAGAATCAGCGCTCCCTTATCCCCTCCGGACAGCAGGAGTGAGGTCCGAACCTCAATGCCCCCCGACCGGCCGGCACCCCGCTTCCGACGGTGCCCAAAGACCGGGGTTCACCCCCACATCGAATGTAACCTTTGCCCGCCTCGCACCACTGCTTGGTAGAGCAGCAGGACACGCGGTCGCGATTATCGGACTTCTCTTCAGATCAGACTAGATAGGAGATCGCCGCTAGCGATGATGGGTTCTGACCAAGGGCGCGGAAGCATTACGCACGGGGGGCGGAGTCCAGCTTTGGGCCGGGCCTCGGCGGTGATTAGCGGAGCTTCGGCGATCTCGGTGGGCCAGAGGTCGGTCAATATACCGACTGGCTCTTGGCTGGGGCAACGAAAGGGCTGTGCCCAGGGCCCGGCTCGGTGTACGGGACGATCTCGGGCCGACGTTGTTCTCTAGGTGAGTCGATGAGTGTTCAGGGCGTCGTCAAGTCGATGCGGCTGATCCTGCCAGGTGTCGCCGCCGGCATCATGGTGGCAAACACCGCATGGCTTCATAGCCTCGCGTCGATGCTGCTGATCCTGCCACGTGTCGCCGCCGGCACCATGGTGGCAAACACCGCATGGCTTCATGGCCTCGCGTCGATGAAGGCCAGTGACTACATCGAGATTGCCCGGCTCGTCCTCGAAGCCATTGGAGGACTCTGGGTTCTACACCTCTACCTCGCCAAGAGACAGGGCCAAGGCTCTCTCAGCATCACTCATGGCTTCCGGATATACCGTCCGGACCCATCATCTGGGGGGGCCTATCTGATCGTGAGCCTGGTCATACAGAACACTCGCGAGGTCCTGCTTCGGGACCTCAGCGGGCGTGTCACTCTGCTGGACGCCTCGCAACGGGACCCGGCGGCAGGCGAGATGGTCTTGGCCGCATTCGGTGAAAGGGATCCGTTTGTTCAGTTCATCAACCCCGCCGACCCCGAATTCGAACCAGTTGGCCTGGAGCCAGGTGATCTCGTCGACACGGAGATGGCCTTCGCGTTGGAAAGAGTCGGTCTGATGGCGGTCCGTATCTCGATCGAAGGCAAACAGGGGGAAACAGACAAAACGGTATTCCTCTGGAACTCGTTCTTCTACGTGGACCCTCCTCCCGTAGCCAAGACACCCAGATGGCGTTAGAATCGTGGTCAGGAAGCGAAAATGATCTTTGACAAAAAGCAGAGTAACCCCAAGGATTTGAAGGCGTCGCAGGTCCGCACCATCTGGCGCGACTTGAAGCTCACACCGCCGGGACCCATTACGACCATCGAGGATCAGCGGCGGACCTTGCAGGTTCTTCAAGGCAACAAGCCCTCTCAACCCAAGCGGTAGGAGCCCGTTCGCCGCGCCTTGGGGACCTCCTCCCGCCGAGCATGCGTCTCCGGCGAGACTCTGGGCGCGTCGATACCCTCCGTGAGCGAGGGACTCCAGAGCTTCCGACCCGCCGTGGGCACCACCGCCGCTCCACACAGCCCTCGTTTGACGTGGATCGTTGCGCACGGCCGCCTTTCGCGCTAGCAACGCTCAGAATCGCTAGCTGTCTTGTTGCTGGTTCCAGCTCGGTCCAGGGTGAATCTCCGCTCACCGGGGGCGCGGCGGGGTTACCGGAGGGAGCGGGTTAGGTTGATTCGGGCCCGGCGTGGAAGGGGGCTTAGGTGGTGGCATCCTGAGCATCTCTTTCTCCTTACTGAGGTGATGACGTCCGCATTTACTGAGTAGTAGCGGTTAAGAGGCTGGCGTTACAGGCCGTCCACCAACTGTGGCTAACCACTTCGAACGCTTTTGCGGCTCGAGCTTGCGCCGTCGCAGCGCCCGGGGTGATTTCCTCTCCTGAGCACCGTCTGTACCGCGCTCGATATGGGCGAGGTAGCTCCGGTCTACATCGGCGGCCTCAGCTAGGCGCTCGATTGTCCAGTGCCTCCTGGTCCGCTGCTCTCTGATTCCGCGCCAACCCGATGTGGGTTTTGCGGTGGCGGGTCGGTCTACCTCTCAACTCCCAGACTTCAGCCGCGCAATCTAGCCCTTGGGATAGTGAGACAGGACAGGCCGAGGGGCGCCTCAGTTATACCCCGGACAAGCTGGGACCTCAGGCGCCCTCGGCAGCCTTGACCGCGGGTGCCGGCGGACCTAGGGGGCCGTCGGCGAGGGCACTGCCGGTGAGGAATCCGAGCAGCCAGGCGTAGCGCGTGGAGGGGTTGGCCAGAAGCCGTTCCACCACGTCGACCGCAATCACCTCGTCGGCCGATGTCGA
>JAXDLW010000012.1:0-24455 GCA_034666405.1 Chloroflexota bacterium
CTGGGTGCGGTCCCAGGGCATCCCCGATGGCGTCAACTCCTTCCAGGTCGCGGTGGACCCGGACAACCAGTCGATCGTCTATGCCGCCACCGGGGCGGGACTGTTCCGCAGCACCGATGCCGGCATCTCGTACACCAACGTCCGCCTGCCGGTGTCGCCGGATGGCGCGGTTCCCAACTGCAACGGGGCGCTGCCCACCGTCGAGGGCTGCTTCCTCGCCAACATCGTGACCGACGTGGTCGTCCGCGCGGCCGGTGGGACCGGCACCGACAAGACGGGTGGCGCGGTCCTCGCCGCGGTGGGGTGGCGCGCCGGTGCCAAGCACAACATCAGCAAGACGTACCCGGACTACATCGAGGCGCCCGGCAACGGCATCTATGCCAGTGCCACCGGCGCCCGTGACACGTTCACCAACATCACCGGCAGCTCTGGGTTTGCCGACGGCGAACAGGCCAAGATCGGCCGCGTGGAGCTGGGCGCCAGCACGGGCGCGCTGCAGGACCACGGCTACCTGTACGCGATCGTCCAGGACGCCACCGGCTTCCAGGGTGGCAGTGAGGCCTTCGGCATCGACATCGGCGTCCCCGGGGCACCGGCAAGCAAGATCTCGACCTACCTCAAGGGGGTCTACGTGTCGCCCAACTTCGGGCTGAGCTGGACCAAGATGGCGACCCCGGCGCAGCTCGCCGGCCCCACGACCGGCTCGGCGTTGATCGGGCTCGCATGTGACGACCCTCGGCAGCTCTATTGCCCCGGGGCCCAGGCCTGGTACGACATGTGGATCCGGCCTGACCCGTCGCGCCAGACCTCGGCCGGCGTCCCGACGCGCCTTCTCTTCGGGCTCGAGGAGCTGTGGCAGAACCGGTTGGCGGACCAGACCACCATCGGTGCCGACGGGCTCCAGGACTTCGTGGTCATCGGTGCGTACACCGGGGGCACCGGCTGCTTCAACCTGGTCCTGAGCTTCCCGGCCTGCCCGACGCAGGCCTCGCAGGGGCACACCACGACCCACCCCGACCACCACGACGGCATCTTCGTGGCGAACAACGACGGCGTGACGCTCTACGCGGGGTCTGACGGCGGCATCTTCAACCAGCATGTCGCGCCCGACGGCGCCTTTTCCAACGCCAACTGGGGACGCGGCCTGAACAACGGGTTCAACACCCTGATGCCCTACAGCGCGGTGATGGCCAAGGACGGCACCATGTACGCCGGGCT
Organism: Chloroflexota bacterium; assembly: GCA_034666405.1. Lineage (GTDB taxonomy): Bacteria > Chloroflexota > Dormibacteria > DASZGP01 > DASZGP01 > JAXDLW01. The sequence goes on from JAXDLW010000012.1 coordinate 1,219, forward strand.
GCAGGACAACGGTGAGCTGGTGGTCATCCCCAAGACCCTGAAGCAGTACAACATGCACGACGGCGACGGCACGACGAGCGCGGTCGACCCCGACAACAGCAACATCGTCTTCGAGCGGCCGGCGGGCGCGGCGCTGCAGAAGAGCACCGATGGCGGCGCCACCTGGACGTCGGTTTCGCCCACCGACACCTGGCAGTTCGTCAACCCGATCTCGATGGACCCCGCCGACTCCAAGCACATCATCGACGCGGGTAACAAGGTCTGGGAGACGACCAGCGGCGGCGGCTCGTCCAGCGCCTGGACCCAGGTGTTCGACCTGGGCATGTCGACGGCGGGGGTGGCCTTCGCGCAGTCCGCGTTGGATGTCCGGAGCGCGGCCGGGAAGCCACTGCCCAGCGGTCCACACACGCCGGACTTCAAGTACACGGACGGCGGCACCACGGTTCCGGGCGCGGTACAGGCCACGGCCAACGTCTTCCCGCCGGGGACCTATGTCGACCACCCGTTCACCGTCGGCGCGAATGACGGCAACGCCAACATGAAGATCGACGTCACCTGGGCCAACTCGGCCAACGACTGGGACATCTTCCTGTACCACGAGGAGGGAGGGAACCAGGTGCTGATCGACAGCGGCACCACCAGCAACACCACCACCGGTGACCCCTCGGAGCACCTCCTGGTCGCCAACCCAACCCCCGGTAACTGGCTACTTCGGGTGGCCAATGCCACCGCTGCCGGGACGTTCGACGCCGGCGTGGTCTTCACCCAGCGCACCGCGGCAGCCGCCGCGGCGGGCGCCGACGCGGCGTACGTCGCCGTGTGCGGGCGCTGCGACGCGCTCAACGCCCGGCCGTTCGACAACGGCATCGCGACCAACGTCGGCGGCGCCAAGCCGGCCAAGCCCGGCACCGGCGACGGATGGCACTTCGCCAAGGCCAACGGCCTGCCGAAGCGTTTCATTACCTCGATCTCGAGCGACCCGAGCGACCCGACCACCGTGTACGTGACCCTCGCGGGCTACTCCCGGCGCTGGTTGCCGGTCGGGGCGCTGGGCGAGCAACCGGATCCGCGCACCGGCAACGTCTTCAAGTCGACCGACGCGGGGGAGAACTTCACCAACATCAGTGGCAACCTGCCCGACGGCCCGGCCGAGTCACTGGTTGTCCACAAGGGCCGCCTGATCGTCGGCACCGACACCGGCGTCTTCATGTCGGCCACCACCAATGGCGGCACGTTCGAACTGCTGGGCAGCGGCCTGCCGAACGCCCCGGTGTTCACGGTGGCGGTCAAGCCTAAGGCCAGTGCGGCGGAGGCCGACACGCTTTACGTCGCGACCCACGGACGCAGCAACTACACCTACCAGTTCGCGACTGCCGGCAAGGCCCTCGCCCCGACCCTCATTCCCGGCCCCACCGAGATCCCGAACACTGCCACCGGGGGCGGTCCCGCGGTGGCGGTCCTGCTCCTGGCCGGGCTCCTCGCGGTCGCTGTCGCGGCCCTCGGGGTGTCCCTGCGGCGGCGCCCGGCGAGGGCCTGAGCCCAGGTTCAGACGCGCCGGATCAGGTCCCGCTCCATCGCCCGCATGGCGGTGTAGACGGCGCGCCGGAGAGGCATCTCCTCGGGGATCGCCCATTCCATCTGACGCAGGGTCGAGTACAGGGAGCGGATGGCCTTGATCCCGTCCCCGAAGTCCACTCCGTCCGGCATCGGGATGCTGTCGAGCGCGTCACCCCGGGCCCAGCGGTAGGCGAAGTCGACATAGTCTCGCGACGGCGCCCGCAGGGTGTCCTCGCCATAGGCCTGTTCGAGCTGCTGGAAGCGGAAGTACAGGCTGCGCAGCTGGCGCAGGACCTGGGTGGAGGCGCCGGTCGGCCCGCGGCGCTGCTGGGCGGGGCCGCCGTACTGGCGCCGCCCGCGGCCACCGCGATCCTCGGCCACCACCGAGATCAGCACGGCGCACAGCTCCGCCGGCTCGAGGCCGTCGAGCCAGCCGTCGTGGATCGCCTCGCTGATGATCAGGCTGTTCTCGCCGTAGATCCGGCTGGCCAGGAGGCCCTTCTCCGACGGGCGCTGACCATACAGGAAGCCGGCCTCCTCGAGGATCTGCACCAGCGCGTGGAGGTGGTCCCGGTACTCGTGGGTGGCGCCTTCGATCTCCTCTGTGGTGCGCCGGATCTCCTCGCGCAGCTCCCACAGCTCCGACTCCCGGTCGCGGTGGGCGCGGATGTTGGGGCATTTCCGCACCGCTGACTTCTCATGGCGCTTCTGCACCTCCCCGGCCCGCTTCTTGGTGCGCTCGAACTCCTCGTCGGACATCGGGCTACCGCCGCCGCCGTCCCCCTTCCAGTGGGCCCGGCGGGCGCGGCGCATCCGGTTGCGCAGGTGGCGCAGCTCGGCCTCGTCTCGGAAGTACTCCTCGATGTCCGCCTGGCGGCACTGGTCCCTGGCCAGGCCCTTCATCGGCAGGGCCTCGACGTCCGTGAGCCGTTCGCGCAGGTTCTCCAGCTCGCGGCGGCGCACCTCGGCGGCCTCCCGGCGCTGGAACTGCCCGAAACTGCGCTCCATCAGGGACTCGGCCTCGGCGAGGTCGCGGTTCCGCAGCAGGTTGAGGGCCATGTTGTAGGTCGGGGCGAACTTCGACTCGACCACCATGTCCTCGCCCATGGCGCCCTCGTATATGACCCCGATGTCCACCTCCGGGTCCTTGAGGATCACCCCGTGGCCCACCGCGTCGATGCCGCGCCGGCCGGCCCGGCCCATCAGCTGGGTGAGCTGGCCGGAGGTGAGCGCGGGGAAGCCGCGGCCGTCGAACTTGGTGAATGACGAGATCACGACGGCGCGCGCCGGCATGTGGATGCCCAGGGCGAGCGTCTCGGTGGCGAAGACCACCTTGATCAGGCCGGCCTGGAACAACTCCTCGACCAGCTCCTTGACGAAGGGCAGCAGGCCCGCGTGGTGCACCGCCACCCCCTGGGTGAGCATCTCGCGGTTGAGCATTCCCTGGTACAGCTTCCGCTCGTCGGGCTCATTGACCTGGGCCAGCCTGTCCGCGACCACCGCCGCGATCCGCTTCTTCTCCGCGTCGCTGGTCAGGTCGACCTTGCGCATCGCACATCGCTGCAGGGCCTCCTCGCAGCCCCGGCGGCTGAAGATGAAGTAGATCGCGGGCACCATCTCCTGGCGCACCAGTTCGGCGATCACGCGGGTCATGTTGTTGCTGTCGAGGTTGCGATGGCGGGGGAAGCGGCGGTCGCTTGCGACCTCCTCCTGGGCGCGGTTCCAGGTGGAGCGCATGACGTTGCCGTGCTCATCGAAGAGCGGGAACAGGCGGTTCTCCATCGCCAGCCAGAGGCGCAGTTCGGTGGGCCGCTGGGTGATCGCCACCACGCCCATCTCGCCCCGGTGCGACGCCATCCAGTCCGCCACCTGCTGGTAGTTGGAGATCGTCGCCGACAGACCGACGAAATGGATGTGTTGAGGCGACTGGATCATCACCTCCTCCCAGACCGCGCCGCGCGGGAACTCGTCGATGTAATGGACCTCGTCCAGGACCACGTAACGCACCTCGCGGAGACGTTCGGGGTCCTCATAGATCAGGTTGCGCAGGATCTCGGTAGTCATGACCACGACCGGCGCCTGGTCGTTGATGGTGTGCTCGCCCGTCACCAGGCCGACGTAGCCCTCGCCGTACCTCTGTTTGAGGTCCCGGAACTTCTGGTTGCTCAGGGCCTTCAGCGGCGTGGTGTAAATGGCCTTCAGGCCGCGCTCGAGGCACTCGAAGATGGCGTAGTCCGCGACCACGGTCTTGCCCGAGGAGGTGGGGGCCGACACCAGCACCCCATGGTGGGTGCCGAGCTTGTTGATGGCCTCGACCTGGAATGGGTCCAGCGCGAACGGGAGAGTGGCCTGGAAGGCTTCGAGCAGGCCATCCGGGCGATCGCGCGAGGCCTGCTCCCGGGGGTCAGCCGAGCCGTTCACATGGGCCTCCGGCGCGCCGGGGGAGGGGATTCAGCACTCTGCTATATTGCATCCCTCTCACATGGGCACCGAAGTACAGGCGCGGCCCGATGCTTCCCACCTCGAGGGCTCGGCAACCTCCGCGAGCGTCACGGACACCGGCCGCCGATCGGCCACGGCCCCCGACCAAACCGTCGTCGAGCCGAAGTTCGGAACCGTCCCGGAGATGTTCCAGGCCACGGTGGAGCGCCGGCCGCTCAGCCCGGCCATGCTCTTCCGCGGTGGCGGGAAGTGGAACGCGATCAGCTGGGAGCAGTACGCCCAGGGGGTGAAGCGCATCGGTGGCTTCCTGCTCGCCGAGGGGTTCAAGCACGGTGACCGCGGTGCCATCCTGTCCTACAACCGCCCCCAGTGGCACATCGCGGACATCGCCATCCAGCACGTGGGCGGTTGCGTGGTCGGGATCTACCTGACCAATTCCGCCAGCCAGTGTCAATACATCATCGACCACGCGGAGGCGCCGGTCCTCTTCGTCGAGAACCGGGACCAGCTGGCCAAGATCCTCGAGGTTCGCAAGGACCTGCCGAAGCTGCGCCGCGTGGTGCTCATCACCGGCGACACCCGCGACAGCGACGGCGACCTCGTCGTGAGCTGGGAGACGGCCCTCCAGGTTGGGGATGACTACAACCTGACCCACGGCGAGGTCTTCGAAGAGCGCTGGCGCGCGGTCAAGCCCGACGACATGGCGACCTTCATCTACACCTCCGGCACCACCGGGCCGCCGAAGGCGGTGATGCTCGACCACCGCAACATCACGTGGACCGTCGAGAGCCTGATCGGTTGTACCACCCTTACCGACCCCGATGACGACGCGATGATCTCCTACCTGCCGCTGGCGCATATCGCGGAGCGCATGGCGGGACACATGCTCAACGTCTACAACGGGCATCGCCTCTACTTCGCCGAGGACCTCGCCCACCTTGGCGAGAACATCCAGGAGGCCCGCCCCACGTTCATGTTCGGGGTGCCCCGGATCTGGGAGAAGATGCACCAGAAGGTGGAGGGCGGCGTCAAGGCCGGCGGCCTGAAGGGCGCCGTTTTGGGTTGGGCACTCAAGCAGGGCGACCGCGCGGTCGACGCCCGCACCGAGGGTAGGGACCCGGGCCGGATTTACCACCTGGCTGACCGCATCGCCCTGTCCAAGGCCCGCGCGCTCATGGGCCTCGATCGATCGAAGGGCCTATCCACGGGTGCAGCGCCGATCTCCAAGGAGACCCTGCGCTTCTTCTGGGCGCTGGGGCTGAACCTGTACGAGGTGTACGGCCAGTCCGAGGGATGCGGCCCGACCTCCACGAACCGGGAGGGTTACGCGCGGCTGGGCAGCGTCGGCCCGGCGATCCCGGGGGTGGAGATCCGCCTGGCGGACGACGGGGAGGTGCTGGTGAAGGGCGGCAACATCTTCCGCGGGTACTTCAAGGACGAGGCCACCACCCGCGAAACCCTCGACAAGGACGGCTGGCTGCACTCCGGCGATGTCGGCGTGATCGACCACGACGGTTACCTCAGCATCACCGACCGCAAGAAGGACCTGATCATCACCGCCGGCGGCAAGAACATCTCGCCCTCGAACATCGAGCTGATGCTCAAGCGCCAGCCCTACATCGGCACCGCTGTCGCGTTGGGCGACCGCCGTCCGTTCATGAGCGCGCTCCTGACGATCGATCCCGAAGACCTGGAGGCGCTCTGCAACGAGGTGGGGGAGACCAATCCAACCCAGCTGCACGAGAACATCAAGGTCCACGAGATCTTCCAGCGCGGCGTCGACACGGTCAACCGCGAGTTGAGCAACGTCGAGCGGATCAAGAAGTTCACCATCCTGCCCGCCGACCTTTCGGTGGACGGCGGCGAGCTGACCCCCACGCTGAAGGTCAAGCGGAAGGTGGTCAACGAGAAGTACGCCAAGCAGATCGAGGCGATCTACGCGGGCTGACCGATGACGGAGGGGCTGCTGGTGGTCTCGACGTCTCCCGCCCCGCCGGAGCTGTTCGCGGCGGCGGTGCCCCTTGGGACCGAGGTCGTCAAAGCGGATTACGCCGAGCTGATGGAACTCGCCCCCCGGGCCGACGTCGTCATCGGCGACTGGTGGCATGCGATCAAGATCGACTTGCCGGTTGTCGCGCGCCTGCGGCGATGCCGCCTGATCCAGCAGCCAACCGCGGGCTACGAGAACATCGATGCCGCGGCAGCAGCTGCAGCCGGGATCCCGGTGGCCAACGCCGGCCCGGCCAACTCCGGGCCCGTGGCCGAGCACGCGGTGATGGGCGCGCTGGCATGCCTGCGCTTCCTCCGCCAGGCGATCACCGAGGCCGAGCGCGGGGACTGGGTCCGCCAGGAGTGGCTCGACCGCGACCTCTGGGACCTTGGCGAGCGGACCGTCGGGGTCCTGGGGTTCGGGGCGATCGGGCAGGCGATCGCCGTCCGCCTGGGGGGTTTCGGCAGCAATGTGATCTACCACCGGCGAAACCGGCTGGACCCCACCGAGGAGGCGGCTTTGGGGGTGTTGTACCGGGACCTCGAGCCGCTGCTGCGGCAGAGCGAGGTCCTGATGATCGCGCTGCCCCTGAACGACGAGACCAGGGGGATGCTGGACCGCGAGGCGCTGGCCATGCTGCCCCGGGGGGCCGTCGTCGTGAACATCGCGCGCGGGCACCTGGTGGACATGGAGGCGCTCGGCGCAATGCTCCACTCGGGCCACCTGCGCGGCGCCGCCATCGACGTCTTCGACGAGGAGCCGCTGCCCCGGGACCACGGCCTCGACCTGCTGCCGAACGTCGTGCTGACCCCGCACATCGCCGGCGCGACCGCGATCTCCAAGCGCGACATCCTCCTCAACAGCCTGTCCAACGTGGCCCGGGTCTGTCGAGGTGAGGCGCCGCTGTACGTCGTCAACGACCCCGTGCCGCGCGGATGACGGCAGCCCGCCCGCGGCTGCTGGTGGTCGAGGACGAGCCGGCACTGCAGAAGGTGCTGGCGGTGCGCCTGCAGATCGAGGGCTTCGAGGTGCGTGCCGCCGGCGACGGAGAGGAGGCGTTGGCGATGATCGCCGAGGAGCGGCCGGACCTGGTCCTCACCGACCTGATGATGCCGCTGATGGACGGCGCCGAGCTGACCCGGCAGATCAAGGGCGATCCCGCCCTGAAGTCGATCCCTGTCATGGTCCTGACCGCGCTCAAGGAACAGCGCGAGCGGGAGCACCTGCTGCGGCTCGGGGCCGACGCGTTCGCGGCGAAACCCTACAACTCCGCCGAGCTGACCGCGCGGATCCGGGAGTTGCTCGCGGGGGGTTAGTGCGGGACCGGGATGCCGTTGCGCAGCGCCGTCGCCGCGATCAGCACGGACACCAGCGCGAAGACCCCGCAGACCAGGACCACGGCCACCGGGATGCCCAGCCAGAGCATGAACAGCTGGGAGCTGCGCTCGTCGTGGTCAACTCCCTCCGGGGCGGGACGGGAGAGGTCGATCGACAACCAGAGATAGCCCATCAGGAAGAACCCCACAGACAGGGCGATCACCCCGGTGAAGATCGTCGCCAGCACGCCGAGGTGGAGGAAGCGGATCCCCGTGAAGTACCACGCCGCCCCCGTCGCCAGCGAGGCCACGATCGACAGCAGGTAGCGGTAGATGGTGCGCCAGAACCCCAGCTCCAGGGGCGAGGGAGCGGGTGGCGGAGCGACCTCCGCCGAGACGGATGAGCTCAGCTGATCGCGTCCCAGAGGTGGTTGCGGAGGTCCTCGAGCTCCTCGAAGGATTCGATTGACGGCTTGGACTCATGGACCTGCTGGGGGTACTTCATGCGCTGTATGGCCTCGATCAGGAGCTTGATCTGCCCCTCCGTGAGGTTGATCCGGTAGCCCTGGCGCTCCCGGGCCAGGGGCGCGGGGTGGGGTGGCGCGGGCAGGGCCGGCTCCGGCGCCGGCTGGCGCCCGGACATCTCGTCGGCGGGCGAGACCGGCTCCGGCTCGGCCTTCGTGGGCCGGAAGAGCTCCTCGGAGCCCATCAGCGACACGCGGTTGAACTTAGGCATGGGTCAGCACCTCCTCGGCCAGCTGGCGGTAAGCCTTGGCGCCGTCGGAGTCGCCGGAATACTCGAGGATCGAGCGGCCGGCAGGGGGGCATTCGGCAAACCTGATGCTGTCCTTGACGAAGAAGGGGAACACCTCGTCCCCGTAGGCCTCCTTCACGAGCGCCAGGACCTCCTGGCTGTGAAGCGTGCGGGCCTTGTAGATGGTCGGTAGGATCCCGCCCACCTTGAGACGCGGGTTCAGCTTCTGCCTGACCCGTTCGATGCTGCGCTGGAGCTGCTGCATCCCCTTCATGCCGAAGTACTCGCACTGGAGCGGGATGATCACCTCGTCCGAGGCGACCAGCGCGTTCACCGAGAGCAGGCCCAGCGACGGCGGGCAGTCGATGATGATCCAGTCGTAGAGCGCGTGGACCTGTTCCAGCTTGTCCGCCAGGATGCGCTCGCGGCCCATCTCCGTGACCAGCAGGACCTCGGCGGCGGAGAGGTCGATGTTCGACGGTATGAAGTCCACCTTCATCAGCTCGGCGCGCATGATCACGTCGCGGGTCTGGAGCTGGGGGTCGAGGAGCAGGTCGTGGACCGTGTGCTCCAGGTCGTCCGGGCGCCGGACGCCCATGTTGATGGTCAGGTGCGCCTGCGGGTCGAGGTCGATGAGAAGCACGCGCTGGTCCTTCTCGGCGAGCCCCGCCCCCAGGTTGACCGCGGTCGTGGTCTTGCCCACGCCGCCCTTCTGGTTGGCGATGGAAATGGTCTTGGTCATGGCCTTCCCGCGAGTTTAGCTTGTGACACGCCGAATTCCGCCCGGGTTCGCGCACCCGGACCTTTCTATACTCGGGCCGTGATCCCCGCGGTTACCACCCTGATCAGCCTGGTCTTCGCCGCCCAGGTCCTTTCGCAGTACCGCTCCCGGGGCCGCACCTACCACCTCGCCTGGGGTCTGGCGCTGCTGTTTTACGCCATCGCGGCGTTCCCCGAGGTGCTCGGCTCGTTCAACGGTTGGAGCGACTTCGAGTTCCGCATCTACTACCTGTTCGGGGCGATCCTGCTGGTGCCCTGGCTCTCGCTCGGCACCGCCGAACTGGTCCTGGGCCGGTCGGACAGCACGCGGGCGGTGAATCTCTACCGGGCCTTCGTGGCCGCGATCACCCTGCTGGGGCTGATCACCGTTGCCGTTGCCCCGCTGCACGCCGCCTTCCTGGGCACCACTCACGTCCCCAGCAACTGCGCGATGTGGTGCAAATCCGAGAGCGGCTATGTCCTGGCCAATGGTCTTGCCGCACTGTCGGCGGCAGTGGGTAACAGCCTGGGGACCATCGTGCTGGTGGTGGGCGCGGGCCTCTCCGCATACCGCACCTACCGGGCCGGGCTGCCCCGCAACCTCACCCTGGGCAATGTCCTGATCCTGGTCGGCTCGCTGGTCGTGGCCTCGGCCGCGACCCTCACGCGCTTTGGGTCGTACGAGCTGTTCTACTCCGGCCAGGCCGCGGGGATCGCCATCATCTTCGTTGGCTTCCGGCTTATCGGTTCGGTCTCCCAACCCCGTACCAGCCTGGCCTGAGCGGCGTCGATGCCCGGCGTTGCGGACCTCGTCATCCTCCTGGTCCTGGTGGTCGGGGTCTACATCGGCTTTGCCCGCGGGCTCTTCGGCCCGCTGGTCACCGAGGGTGCCCTGGTCCTGTCCATCGTCCTGGTGTCCAACCTGCACACCGGTGTGGACGCCTTCCTGCCGGTGGCCGGGAGGGTCGCGGTCAGCGCCGCGCTGGTCTTCATCCTCACCGCGCTAATGCGCCTGGCCCTCTCGCCGCTGGTCCGCCTGCTTCGGCGCCTGCCGGTGTTGCGCACGATCGACCACCCGCTCGGCGCGTTGGTCCACGGCCTGGCGGCATTCCTCCTGATGTACCTGCTGCTGGGGCTGGTGCTGGACTTCGACCGCAACGTGTACCCGCTGCTGCAGGCCGGAGTCGTCACCGCGCACCAGTTGCAGGAGTACCGCAAGGCGGTTGACGACCGTCCGTGGCTCAGCGGCTTCGTCGACGAGGAGGCTCTGCGCCGGCAGCAGGTGGCCGCGGCCAACCAACCGGTGACCGTGGATACCGTGGCCAGGGTGGAGGGTTTCCTGAACTTCTACCTGCAGGACATCCGCAACCCCTTGCTCCACTCCCGCTTTGCCCCGATCATCAACACCATCGGGAGCCAGATCCCGGGCATCGGGCACCACCGCCCATACCTGGCCGGCGCGGTCGCGCCGCAGTAGGAGGAGGCCGCTTGCTGGACCTTGCCCTGACCACCGAGCAGGAGATGCTCGTCGAGACCACCCGGCGCTTCGTCCGGAAGGAATTTCCTGACGAGATCCGCGAGAACGACCGCCTCCAGAAGTACAACCCGGAGACCTTCGCCAAGCTCGCGCGGTTGGGGCTCGGTGGGATCTGGATCCCGCGCCGCTACGGCGGTGGAGGCATGGACTACCTGGCGTTCGGGCTGGTGATGGAGGAGCTCGAGTACGTCGATGCGGCGATCCGCACCGCGATCTCGGTGCACAGCGGCCTCTGCAGCACCGGGATCTTCCAGTGGGGCACCGAGGAACAGAGGGTCCGCCTGCTCAAGCCGCTCGCGGAGGGCAGCCGGATGGGCGCCTTTGGCCTGACCGAGCCCGACGCCGGCAGCGACGTGGCGGCGATGCGCAGCAGCGCCCAGCTCCAGGGCGATGTCTACGTCCTCAATGGTGAGAAGGCCTGGGTGAGCTTCTGCGACTACGCCGACGACTTCCTGGTCTTCGCCAAGACCGACGGTGAGGCCGGCCACGCCGGGATCAGCGCCTTCCTGCTGGAGCGCGACAAGGTCAGGGGTTTCACCACCCACGGCTACAAGGACAAGCTCGGGCTCCGGGCCGGGAACACCGGCGCGCTGGTGTTCCAGGATGTCGAGATCCCCGTGGCCAACCGCATCGGCGAGGAGGGCGACGGCTTCAAGGTGGCGATGAGCTGCCTGGACAATGGCCGCTTCACCGTCGCAGCGGGCGCGGCCGGCGCGATCAAGGCGTGCCTCGACCTGTCGGTCGACTACGCCAACGAACGGAGGACCTTCGGCAAGGAGATCGGCCGCCACCAGCTGGTGCAGGCGCGGATCGCGGCGATGCAGCGGGACTACGACATCGCCCGCATGCTCTATTTCAAGGCCGCCTGGCTGAAGAACACCGGTGAGCGCAACACCCGGGAGACGGGCCTGGCGAAGTGGTTCTCCACCGAGGCTGCGTTCTCGGCGGCGGACTCCGCGGTCCAGATCCTGGGGGCGTCCGGGTACTCCGGCGAGTACCCGGCGGAGCGCATCCTGCGCAATGCCAGGGCGCCTCGCATATATGAGGGCACCAGCGAGATCCACCAGGTCATGCAGGCCGAGTACGCGCTTGGCTACCGCGAGGATCGCCCGCTGTCGCGCCCGCTGCCGGCTTACCAGTCGGAGCGATGACCGCGGACCTCGGCCTCCCCGTCATGGGGGTGGCCCGCACCGTGCGCGTCGCCGGCCGCGAGACGCGCTACCTCGAGGTGGGCGAGGGGGCGCCCATCCTGCTGGTCCACGGGTGGATCGGCAGCGCCGAGAACTTCCACAAGTGGATCCCCGCGCTGGAGGGTCGGCGCAAGATGATCATCCCCGACCTGCCCGGGTTCGGTGAGACGCCGGCGCTGACCGGCGACCATTCGATCGCGGCGCTGGCTGCGTTCGTGGAGGCCTTTGCCGCGGCCATCGGGCTCGAGATGTTCGACCTCGGCGGCCTGTGCCTGGGGGCGACGATCGCGCTGGAGCTGGCGGCGCGCGACCCCCAGCGGATCCGCCAGCTGGTGCTGCACACCCCGATCTACTCGCGCCGGGCGCTTTCCGCGTCGTTCAAGTTCCAGACCGCACTCGCCAGCAACCGGCTGGTCTTCGGGACGGCGTCGGCCCTGGCCAGGAACCGACGGATCAGCGACCTCTACAAGCGCTTCTTCGTAGAGGGCCCTGACGTCGACGCCTTCGACGCGCGGGTCAACTTCGTCAACCAGGTGCGGGCGACGCCCCGCGCCGCCAGGGAATGGCTCGCGGACGCCCTGCGCCAGGACTACGAGGCCTGGCTGTTGCAATGGGAACAGCCGGTGTTGATGGTGGTGGCGGCTGACGACTCCATCCTGGACCAGCGCGCGATGCAGCGGCTGACCGAGCAGATGCAGACGGCGCAGGTGGTCATCGTGCCGGAGGCCGGTCATGGCTGGACCGAGGCGCTGGTCAAAGCCCAGGCTGCGGCCATCTCCGGGTTCCTGTCGCGGGAGCCGATCTAGGCCCGACATGGTTCCCCGCGCGGCCGTCCAGCGCGTAGGATGAAGGCACCCGGGACGGGAGTCCCCGCGTCCGCGATCGGCCTGTCCGGGCAGGTATACCCAAATGGCCATACTCATGTGCCGCCCCGACCACTACGGGGTCGAGTACGAGATCAACCCCTGGATGCATGTCGAGAAGGGGGTCGACCGGGGGAAGGCCGAGTCGCAATGGCAGGCGCTCTTCCGCGGCTACTCCGACCTCGGCCAGGATGTCCAGCTCGTCGAACCGGTGCGCGGGCTACCCGACATGGTCTTCACGGCGAACGCGGCGTTGGTGCGCGGTGGCAACGCCGTCCTCTCGCGGTTCCGGCACCCGGAGCGCCAGGGCGAGGAGCCCCTGTGGCGCGCCGCCCTCTCCGACCGCGGCATCCGCGTGCACGATGTCCCCCCGGGCGTGGCCTTCGAGGGTGCGGGCGACGCGCTGTTCGTGGGTGACCGGCTCTTTGCAGGTCACGGGTTCCGCACCGACCTCGAGTCACATGGCGCGCTGTCCCGGCTCCTCGACGTCGAGGTTGTCTCGCTGCACCTGGTCGACCCGCGCTTCTACCACCTCGACACGTGCTTCTGTCCGCTCGCGCCCGGGGTCGTGATGTTCGCCCCCCACGCCTTCAGCGCGGAGTCGGCGCGTACCGTTCGGCGTCTTGTCCCCCACGTCATCGAGGTGCCGACACGGCTGGCGCGCGACTTCGTCTGCAATGGTGTCGTCGTGGGTGACCGGCTGCTCTCCAGCACCGGCGTGGAGAAGATGGACGGGGCGCTGCACGGCGAGGGCCTGGACACGACGGCCTTCCCGATGAGCGAGTTCCTCAAGGCCGGCGGCGGGGTGCGCTGCCTGACCCTGGAACTGGACTAGGGGCCTCCGCGGTTGTCACCCCGTGCTGAGCTGGGGCTCCCGGCGGGGGTCGAGGTCCTCGTCATCGGCGCCGGGGCGGTGGGCTGCAGCCTGGCGTTCAACCTCGCCGCCCGGGGCCAGCGCAACGTGCTCGTGGTGGACCGCGGCGCCATCGGCGAGGGCAGCACCGGCCGCTGCGCCGGGGGAGTCAGGCAGCAGTTCTCGACCGAGGTCAACGTGCGCATCGGGATGCTGTCCCGGCGCCTGCTCGAGGAATTTGAGGACCTGACCGGCCAGAGCGCCGACTTCAAACAGATCGGGTACCTCTTCGTCGCCCCTGACGACGAGGCGATGAGTGACCTGCGTCGCAACCTGGATGTGCAGCGGGCCGCGGGGCTCACCGATTCGGCCGAGGTCGACGCGGCGCAGATCGCGCGCCTGGTGCCTGGCCTGCGCACCGACGACCTCGCCGGGGGAACGTTCTGCCCCAGCGACGGCATCGCCGGCCCGAGCGAGGTCACGCAGGGATACGCCCGCGCCGCGCGTCAGAAGGGGGTGCGGATCATCGAGGACCTCGAAATCACCGGGCTCCAGCATCGCCGGGGTGGCTGGCGGGTGACGACACCCCGCGGTGAGATCCGCGCCGACCGGGTGGTTTGCTGTGCCGGGGCGTGGTCCGCCAGGATCGCGGAGCTGGCCGGGACCGCCGTGCCCGTGGAGCCCTATCGGCGCCATATCTTCGTCACCAAGCCCTTCGCCTCGGTGACCCGGACGACGCCGATGACGGTCGACTACCGCACCTCCTTCTACTTCCACCCTGAGGGCGACGGCGTGCTGATCGGGATGAGCGACCCCGCCGAGCCACCGAGCTTCCGCACCGACGTCGACTGGGATTTCCTCGACCACCTGGTGCAGCACGCCACCGAGCGCTTCCCGGCCCTCGAGTCGGCCGAGATCATGACCGGCTGGGCGGGCCTGTACGAGGTCACGCCCGACCACCAGGCGATCATCGGCGAGAGCGATGTGCCTGGCTTCTGGCTGTGCTGCGGGTTCTCGGGGCACGGTTTCATGCAGGCGCCGGCCGTCGGCGAGCTCTGCGCCGACCTGATGCTGGGTAAGACCCCGGCGTTCAGCATCGAGTCGCTGAGGCCGGCGCGCTTTGCCGAAGGCGACTACGCCGAGGAGCGGGCTGTCATCTAGTCGCCGGCGCCGGCACCGTTGGGTCTGGCGTGTGGTGGGAGCAGTTCAGGCGCATGTTGGCACTCGGGTAGGAGTAAAAGTAGGAGCAGAACAGGTAGAACGGTGTCCCGCTGTCATCGACTCGCCTGTTGTCCGGGTTGACCCCCATCGGTGCCTCTTCGACCTTGACGATCCTGCGATGTATGCAACTCTCACAGATCTTCACGGCGGCGTGGATTCTAGCTCCGGCCGGGGGCGGCGACGGCGCCCGGACCCGGTGCTACACTCCGCGCCCATGAGCCGGCCTCTCACGGCTTTCTCCATGCTGGCTTTTGCGGTGCTGGTTGCGGGCTGCAGCCTGGAGGACGCCCCCGTCATCGGCAAACCCGCGGCGACCATGGATGGTCACACGATCTCCATGAGCGACTATCGCCAGCGACTCAAGGTCGAGCAGGACCTCTACAAGAAGACCAAGACCGCGGCGGAGGAGGAGGACGTGGCGATCCGCTCCCTGGTCGACGAGGTGCTGATCGACGACGAGGCGGGCCGCAAGGGCTTCGCGGTGTCCGACGACGAGGTCAACAAGGAGATCGACGTCCAGCGTGCCACCTACCAGCGCCTGTCCACCCTGCAGCGCGCTCAGCACCCCGAGCTGCCGGCGCCACCCGACTTCAACACCTTCCTGCGCAAGGAGGGTTACGACGTGGACCGCCTGCGCGAGAGTGTCCGCCACATCCTGCTGGAGCAGAAGGTCGAGCACAAACAGGCGCAGAACCGGGCCGACACCGCCTACCGCGAGATCCAGGGTGGGGCGACGATCCTGGACACGGCCAAGAAGTACGGTGACGGGCCCGCCGAGCAGACGGTCCTGAACAGCGACCTGGCCAGCGGCGACGCCAAGCTGCGGCCGACCCTCAACACCCTTCAGCCGGGTGACACCAGCAAGGTGGTCGAGGGGCTGAATGGGTTCTACATCATCAAACTGCTGACTCGTGACGACAAGGGCATCACCGCCCAGGTCGTGTTCGTCAACGCCCCGGCGCCCGAGGTCTACTCGCCAAAGCTTCGCCCCACCTGGTTCCAGGACTTCGTCAAGGGGCTGGAGAACGGCGCCCACGTGAGCTACAAGGTCGGGACGAAAGCCAACTGACACGGTGCTTCATCGCGCTGGGCCTCGACCCGGCGCCCGGTCCCTCCCTGGCGGCCGCCCTGGACGGCCTGCGCGAGCGCTTCCCCGAGCTCTCAGTCCCACCACCGGCCAACCTCCACCTGACGCTGGTGTTCCTCGGCGAGCTCGACGGCGACGGGGTTGCCCTGGCCGGCGACGCGGTTGCGGCCGCGGCCCTCGAGCTGGATCGCGGATGGGCCCTCGATTGGGGCGACCCCGGCGCGTTTCCAACGCCGAAACGGCCGCGGGTGCTCTGGCTGGGCCTCGCGGACGCCGGCCCGACCATCGCGGCCCAGGCGGTGCTCGCCCTGAAGCTGAGTGAGGCCGGCCTGCCCGTGGGGGACCGGGCGTACCGCCCGCACCTGACGCTGGCGCGAGTACGTCGCGAGGTTTCCACCGCCCGGTCCGAGGAGCTCTCGCAGGCGCTGAGCAGGTTCGAGCACCCACCGGCGGCGCGGGTGGCCTCGCTCGTCCTCTTCAGCAGCCGCCTGGGCGGCGGCCGCTCGCCGGTCTACGAGGAACTGCGGAGCGCAGCGCTGGGCTGAGCCCGCGCGAGGTCCCAGAGCGAGCACTACAATTTTGTAGTGAAGCGTTGCAGTCGGTGTGGCGTGCAGAAGGTCCTCGAGGATTTTCCGATCAACCGTCGGCGAAGCGGCGGGCGACACGGCTGGTGCCTGGAATGCCAGCGGGTCTACACCCGTGCTCACTACCGGGCCCATCGCGCCTACTACCTGGCCAAGGCGCGGCTTCGCAATGACCGCCAACTGGATCGCAACAAGGAGTTGCTGCGGGTTCTCAAAGATGTTCCCTGCGCCGACTGTCAGGTTCGCTACCCGCGCTGGGTCATGGAGTTTGACCATCGCGAAAGTGACAAGCTCTTCAACGTCAGTACCAACCTGCGCGGACGCTCTCGCGCCATGCTGCTGGCCGAGGTTGCGAAGTGTGAAGTCGTGTGCGCGAACTGTCATCGGGACAGGTCGTTTCGGCGGATCCTGGCCAGGGCCGCTCCGCACCGCCGCGAACAGCTCCAAGCCGAAATGGAGGCCTGGGATGTGGCGCGCCCGGAGGGACTCGAACCCCCGGCCTGCTGATCCGTAGTCAGCCGCTCTAATCCACTGAGCTACGGGCGCGCGCAGCGGTCAATGATACCGATGGGTGATCCCCGGGCGCGCCACCCCATCCTCATTTACAAGTGTTTAACCACTTGGCATAAATCATTCACGGGATCTTGGCTGGCGCCGTCCCGACAGGCGAGATGATGGTGGCGTGGAAGGGTTCGCTCCGATCGGTTGGGATTCACGGCGGGCGGGCGCCGCGCCTGGGACCTTCACCGAGCACCTCCGGGAGAACGTCGGCATCGACCCGGTCACGGGCCTGGACACGGGCGCGCGGTTCGAGTTGCGCGTGGCCCAGGAGCTCAAGCGCGCGGCCCGCGGCGGGCACCCCACCGCGGTCGCCGTCTTCGAGCTGACCGGTTGGCACACCCTCGACGCCGATGTCCCCGAGGCCGCCACCCTGCTGGTCCGCGCTGCGGCGGTCGTTACCGAGGAGCTCCGCGACATCGACACCGTGGGCTGGTTGCGCGGGGCCAGGTTTGCCGCCCTTTTGCCAATGTGTGACCGGGCCTCCGCCCATAACGCCGCCCGTAGGGTCACGCGTCAACTGACGGAGCTGTCAACCCTCGAGGTGAGTGCCGGCTTCGCATCCACGAGTGAGATCGCGGGGTGGGACCTCCTGGACGCCGCCGAGGCCGCAATGCAGCCGGTCGCGACCAACCCCCTGATCGCCGCGCCTTCAAGCGCGAGGATGAAAGCCGCCGTCTGAGCCCCGGGCCGGGCGCCCCTAGCGCGCCCCCGGCTCGCCGCGGAGCTGCTGCAGCCTCTCCCGGATGGCCTTCTCTCGGCCCCGGTCCACCGGCTCGTAGAACCGCGCGCCCCGCAGCCGGTCGGGCAGGTACTGCTGTGCGACCCAGCCGCCATCGAAGTCATGCGGATACTGGTAGCCATCGCCATGCGCCAGGCGCCGGGCTGCCGGGTAATGGGCGTCGCGCAGGTGACCCGGCACCGCCTGGGCGCCATGACGGTTGAGCTCCTCGCGCGCCCGGCTCAGCGCCATCATCGAGGCGTTGGACTTCGGCGCGACGGCCAGGTAGAGGGCGGCCTGCGACAGGTTGAGGGAGGCCTCGGGCAGGCCGACCACGCGAAGGGCGTCGAACGCCGCCACCGCCACGACCAGCGCCTGTGCGTCGGCGTTGCCGATGTCCTCCGAGGCGAAGATGACCATGCGCCGGGCGATGAACTCGGGGTCCTCCCCGGACTCCAGCATCTGCGCCAGCCAGAAGACCGCGGCGTCCGGGTCGCTGCCCCGCATGCTCTTGATGAACGCCGAGATCACGTCGTAATGGACGTCCCCGGCCTTGTCATAGCGCAGCACCGGCTGCCTCAGGGCGGCCTGGGCATCCTCGACCGTCACCTCCGCACGGCCCGCGTTGACCACGATGCTGGCGCACATCTCAAGGGCGTTGAGGGCAAAGCGCGCGTCGCCCCCGGCGCGGTCCACGATATGGGCCAGGGCGTCGGCCTCGACCTCGAGCTGGGCATCCAGTCCGCGCGGGTCCGCGACCGCGCGCCGCAGCAGGGTGGTCACATCGTCCGGCCCCAGGGCCTCGAGCCGGAACAGCAGGCTGCGCGAGAGCAGCGGCGAGTTCACCTCGAAGAACGGGTTCTCCGTCGTCGCCCCGATCATGGTGATGACACCGCTCTCGACTGCCTTCAGGAGTGAGTCCTGCTGGTTCTTGTTGAACCGATGGATCTCGTCGATGAAGAGCAGCGTCCGCCGGCCGGTGCCGCGCTTCAGCTCCTCCGCACCGGCAATCGCCCTGCGCACGTCGGCGACCCCGGCGCTCACCGCACTGAGCTCCACGTAGGCGGCGGAGCTGGCGGCTGCGATGATCCCGGCCAGCGACGTCTTGCCGGTCCCGGCAGGGCCCCAGAGGATGACTGACGAGAGGCGGTCGTCGTCGATCAGGGCCCGCAGTGGGCTGCCCGGTCCGACAACGGCCTCCTGGCCCACGAGCTCATCGAGGGTCCGCGGCCGCATCCGGGCGGCCAGAGGAGCGTCGGCAGCAGCGCCGGCGGCCTGGCCCGGGGCCTCATCGAACAGCGATCCGGTCACGCCCAGAGTCATAGCACTTCCGCCGCCGGGGAGCCCGCGGGGGAGACTCCAGCCCTTGCTCCAAACGTTATACTGACACTATCGCTTCAAATGATTGCCGCAGTATCGTCTGAATCGTCCGCCCCGCCACAGCGGCTGGTGACCGCGACCTACGTGGTGCCCCTGCGCCGGGACCGCGTGGGGACCCTGGCGGACCTCCCCGCCTACCTCGGCTGGCTGCGCCGCGAAGTCCAGGTGATCGTCGTGGACGGCTCAGGTGCGGAGGTCTTCCAGCACCACGCCGAACAGCTGCCCGAGGGGATCCTGCATGTGCCGGTCGACCCCGACCTCGAGACCCCGATGGGCAAGGTTGGTGGGGTCCTGACGGGGCTGCGGCTGGCCAACAGTGAGCGGGTTGTCATCGCTGACGACGACGTCCGCTACGAAGTGGCCCCGCTCCGGCGGGTCATCGCGTGGCTCGACGGGTACGACGTCGTGCGCCCTCAGAACTACTTCAAAAGGACGCCGTGGCACGCGCTTTGGGACATCTCTCGCAGCCTGCTGAACCGCGCCCTGGGCGGCGGCGACTGGCCCGGCACCCTCGGGGTGCGGCGGCACGCCGTGCTCGACGCCGGCGGTTACCGCGGCGACGTCATGTTCGAGAACCTCGAGCTGGTGCGCACCGTGCGCGCGGCGGGTGGCCGGGAGCTCGTGGCGCGCGATCTCTTCGTCGGCCGCTGCCCCAGCACCGTGCGGGTCTTCCTCGGCCAGCGGGTGCGACAGGCGTACGACGAGCTGGCACGTCCGTTGCGGATGGCCTTTTTCCTGGCCATGGTGCCCGCGATCGGGGTGGCCACCGCCATCGCCGGTTGGTGGGTCGCGGCGCTGGTGTGCCTGGCCGCGATCGGTGTCGCCGAGGCCGGCCGGCGGAGGGCCGATGGGGCGCGGTTCTTCCCATGGACCGCCTCCTTGTTCGCGCCGGCCTGGCTCCTGGAGCGCGGCGTGACCTCGTGGTTGGCGGTGGGCTGCCGCCTGTTCCTGGGCGGGATCCCATACCGCGGGCGGCGCCTGCGCGACGCCGCGACGCCCATCGCCCGCCTGAACGAGCCGGGGGCCATCGAGCCCCGGGTCGCGGTATGAGCGCGGTGCGCATGGCGCAGGACGGAGAGCGACTCTGGCCGTACCTCGGGGCGGTCGAGGGTGAACTCATCGACCTGGCATCCGGCGAGCCCGCGCCCGCCGTGGCCCGACTCGCCCACGACACCTTCATCGCGCATGTGAGCTCGTCCGCCTTCGCCTGTGTCGGGGGCAAGGCGGCGGTGGCGCGAGGCACCTACAGGGTCGGGATGCTGGGGGAGTTCGGCGACGCCACATCGGCGCGGGCGCTCGCGGAGGGGCTCGATCAGTTCACCGCTGAACGCCAGGAGCTGGCCACCGACTTCTTCTCCTATGCCGCCTTCTTCACCTCCCCGGTGGGGGTTGACGAGACCACTTTCGAGGAGTTGCTCTGGCGCCAGCTCGACGCCCTTCACCGGCTCGACCGCTTCGAGTGGGACCCGACCGTCGGCAGCGATCCGCGGGACCCTCGGTTCTCCTTCAGCTTCGGCGGCAGGGCCTATTTCATCGTCGGCCTGCACGGTGGCAGCTCACGGTGGAGCCGCCGGTTCGCCTGGCCCACCCTGGTCTTCAATCCCCACGATCAGTTCGACGACCTGCGCGACGACGGCCGGATGGAGCGATGGCAGGCGGCGATCCGCGAGCGGGATATTGCGCTCCAGGGCAGCGTCAATCCCAACCTCAGCGATTTCGGCGAGCTGCCCGAGGCCCGGCAGTACTCCGGCAAGCGCAACGACCGCGACTGGAAATGCCCTTTCCACCCGGTATGACGTCGGCGGCGGTGCAGCGCATCCCGGCCCAGTCCGGGACAGCATTCAGGCTGGACCGAGGCCAGCGACTGCGGGTCACCGACACCCAGGGCGAGCAGGTCAGCGACCTCGTCTCCTTCGCCGTGGAGGACGTCCGCGAGTGGCTGTCGTCCGGGCGCAGCATCGACTACGCCAACACCGTCTACCTGACGACGGGCCACGTCCTCTACTCCAACCGCAGCCGCCCGATGTTCACGATCCAGGAGGACACGGTGGGGCGCCACGACTTTCTCCTCACCCCGTGTAGCCCGGAGACCTTCAGCATCATCTACGGCCACCAGGGCCACCACCCCAGCTGCTACGAGAACCTGTGGCGCAATCTCGCGCGCTTCGCCATCGCCCCCGACACCATCCCCACGACCTTCAACATATTCATGAACGTCGACATCGCGCCCTCGGGCGAGCTGGAGATCAAGGCGCCGCGCTCACGGGCCGGCGACCACGTGGTCCTGCGCGCCGAGATGGACATGTTCGTCGGCCTCACCGCCTGCTCCGCCGAGAAGAGCAACAACGGGGCCTTCAAGCCCATCGACTTCGAGATCCTGCCGCCGGGCTGACCTCCGCAGTCGATACGAACATCTGTTCTAGAATCCGGACATGGCAGAGCTGCCCGGGTTCGAGGTCGCGCGCAACGGATTCGAGCAGGCCCGCCTGATCGAGGTTCGGCGCAGCACGTTCGCGACGCGTGAGCTTCGGGGCATGGAGTTCATCGAGGTCGAGGCCCGGACGGTGATCAACCACGTGCCCGGCAACCATCTGCCGTTCAATTGGACGATCAACCCCTACCGCGGCTGCTCGCACGCCTGCGTCTACTGCTTCGCGCGTGCCACCCACTGGTTCCTCGACATGGGGGCCGGCCGCGACTTCGAGACCCGGATCCTGGTCAAGGTCAACGTGGCCGAGGTCCTGCGGGCGCAGCTGGCGGCCCGCCGCTGGAAGGGCGAGACGATCGCGATGGGCACCAACACCGATCCCTACCAGGCTGCCGAGGGACAGTATCGCCTGATGCCCGGGGTCATCCGCGCGCTCACCGACTTCCGCAACCCGTTCTCGATCCTGACCAAGGGCACCATGTTGCTGCGCGACCTGGACCTGCTCTGCGCCGCGGCGGAGGTCACCGATGTGCACACCTCGTTCTCCATCGGCAGCCTGGACGAGCGGGCCTGGAGGCTGGCGGAGCCAGGCACCCCCAACCCGCGCAAGCGCATCGAGGCGGTGGCCGCCCTCAACCGCGCCGGGATTCCGTGCGGTGTCCTGATGGCCCCGATCCTCCCCGGCATCAATGACGACCCGGAGATGCTCAAGCGCACCGCGGAGGCGGCGGTCAAGGCCGGCGCCACCCATGTCTACCCCATCCTGCTCCACCTCCGGCCGCGGGTGAAGGAGGTCTTCATGGAATGGTTGGTGCGGGAGTTCCCCGGCCTGGTACCGCGCTACGAGGAGATGTACCGCGGCCGGGCATACGCCGGGGCGGCGGACCAGCGCGCGCACGGCGCCGCGGTCCAGGCGGTGCTGCGCCAGGTGCACGCGCCCACCGGTTCTGCGGTTCGCAACCGTCGTGCATCCGCCAGCCCTGCGCCGGAGGCCGAGCAACTGCCGCTGCTCGCCTGAGACTCGCCGGCCGAAGATGGCAGGATTGGGACATGAACAACGAGATGGCTGCCACGGCGGGCACGGTGAGGCTGGGCGACCGCACCGTCAACCGCCTGGGTTATGGCGCGATGCGCATCACAGGGGAGGGGGTCTGGGGACCGCCGCGGGACCACGACGAGGCGATCCGCGTCCTTCGCCGGGCCGTCGACCTGGGGGTCAACTTCATCGACACTGCGGACTCCTACGGGCCGGGGGTCAGTGAGGAGCTCATCGCCGAAGCCCTCCACCCGTACCCCGACGACCTGGTGATCGCGACCAAGGCCGGTCTGGTCCGGCCCGGACCAGGCCGCTGGGACCCGGACGGTCGCCCCGGGCACATCCGGGAGGCCGTCGAGGCCAGCCTGCGCCGCCTGCGAGTGGACCGCATCGACCTCTACCAGTCCCACCGGCCCGACCCGGGCGTGCCGTACGAGGAGACGATCGGCGCCTTCAAGGAGCTCCAGGACGCGGGCAAGGTGGCCAACGTGGGGGTCAGCAACGTCGGCCGGACCGACCTGGCCCGCGCCCGGGCCATCGTCGAGGTGGTCTCCGTCCAGAACCGCTACAACCTGTCTGACCGCAGCTCCGAGCAGGTCCTCGAGGTGTGCGAGGCGGCCGGGATCGCGTTCATCCCGTGGTTCCCGCTGGCGACCGGCCAGCTCGCCGGCAGCGCGCTGGAGCGGCTGGCTCAACGGAAGGGCATCACACCGATGCAGGCCGGACTGGCCTGGATCCTGCACCGGGCCACGGTCATGCTGCCCATCCCGGGCACGTCGTCGGTGAAGCACCTCGAGGAGAACCTCGAAGCGGCGCGGGTGACGCTGTCCGACGAGGAGATGGGCGAGCTCGAGCAGGGATGACGGCGACCGTCGAGGTGCGTCCCTGACCGGGTAGCCGGGGGAGCCTAGGCGGCCTTTTCGCTGCCCTTTTTGGCGGCGGGCTCGAGCGCATGCTCGAG
>JAXDLW010000013.1:0-98637 GCA_034666405.1 Chloroflexota bacterium
CGATCAGCTCAGCGGACAGCGCGGCCCCCGGCTCACTCGCCACGGCGACCGAATATGCCGACACCGCCTGGTCCAGATCCGCCACCGTCACCGCCGTCCCCATCCCCCCGGACATACACGCAATTGTAATAGAACAGGCGTTCGCTGTCAAGCACGTGTTGACCCCGAATTTGGACGCCGGGCAAACAGGGTGCCCGCCGGCCCTGCATACCCGGCGGGCGACCAGGCCGCGCCCCCATCGCCAACCCCAAACAGGGTGCCCGCCGGCCTACATACCCGGCGGGCGACCAGGCCGCGCCCCCGATGCGAAGGCCCGATGTGCCCACCCCAACAGGCGCCTGGTCAGCCGGTTGGTCTGCACTCCTGGTGCATCAGGCCGTAATGCCCGCCAAACACGACCACCCAGACCCAGCTGTGCGGGCGGTCGGTTCGGCCGGTCGAGACGGCGTCCCTGAACACGCGCTCAGAGCGAGTAATCCCACGACCCCAAGTGCCGGCCATCTCACTCGCACACGACAGACGCACGTCTACGGCGCCAGGAATGCAATATCGTCGGCCCAGGCCATGACAGAGAACGAGATGATCCAGCAGACCAGCACCCCGGGGACGGGTGCATCGATCCTGCGCGATATCCGCGCCCTCGGCGTGACCGAAGGGTCCATCCTCGTCGTCCATTCCTCCCTGTCGAAGCTGGGCTGGATCGCCGGGGGACCGCACGCCGTCGTCCTCGCCCTCCTCGACGCGGTCGGCCCCGGTGGCACGCTGGTCATGCCCACCCACTCCTCCCTCTCCGACCCCGCCCTGTGGAAGAACCCCCCGGTGCCCGAGAGCTGGTGGCGGGTCATCCGCGAAGAGACCCCGGCGTTCGACCCACTGCTCACCCCGAGCCGGTACATGGGCGCGATTGTCGAAACGTTCCGCCACGTCCCGGGCGTGACCCGCAGCTACCACCCATCGGTGTCGTTCGCGGCGGTCGGTCTCGCGGCAGCGCAGGTCCTCGACAACCACCAGCTTGCCGACGGCCTGGGCGAAGGTTCACCGCTGGCGCGCCTCTACGAGCTGGACGCGTCCATCCTGCTGTTGGGGGTCGGCCACCACAACAACACCTCGCTGCACCTCGCCGATTACCGGGCTCGCTACGCCGGGAAGAAGTCCAACGACCAGGGGGCCCCGGTGATGGTCGACGGCGAGAGGAGGTGGGTCGAGTTCCCCGAGATGGACTACGAGGATGCCGACTTCGACACGCTCGGCACGGATTTCGCACAGACCGGGCTGCAGACAACTGGGACGGTCGGCGCCGGCACCGCCCGCCTCATGCCCCAACGCGCGCTGGTCGATTTCGCGGTCCGGTGGTTCGAGGAGCACCGCGGCAGCGTCGAGCCCACGGCGGCGACGCCGGGCCATTGAAAACCTGACAGCGGCGCGAACCAGGACGACGCCGCCCTAACCCCCGACCACCCGGTCCACCTCCACCCCATCCAACCCCAGCCAGGCCGCCAGCTTCTCCAGCTCCCCCTGCGCGACGCCAGGCCCCTCCCCCGGCTCGAGGTGCAGAGCGGGCACCCTCAGCACCCTCGCCGCCCGGTCGGTCCGGGCATCCGCCCGGGCCACCAGCCGGTCGCCATCAAGCACGGGGAGCACGTAGTACCCCCAACGCCGGAGGTGGCGCGGCACGTAGATCTCCAACCTGTAGTCGAACCCGAACAGCGCCAGCAATCGCACCCGGTCGTGCACCAGGCGGTCGAACGGCGAGAGCAGGGCGCTGCGGCCCCGGAAGGGCCGATCCAGCAGAGACGGCTCGGCGACCCACGCACCCCGCACCCCCTCGATCTCCACCGGCACCCCCATGCCGGGGAACTGGCGCGCCGGGGCGATCCCCAGCGCGCGCAGGCGCCGCGCGGCGAGGACGCGCGAAGCCTCCTCCGCCGGCACCTCCGGCGCGTCCGCCGGGTACACCCTCGCCGCCAGGTCCCATACCCGTTCGCCACCCTCGCGCCCGACCGTGGCCACCTCCCCGCGGGCCCAGAGGAACTCGAGCATCTCCCCCACGTTGTGCCCGGGGCTCCAGCCCCCCGGCCAGTCCGACACCGCGCGGTCCTCGAAGTCGCGGGTTCGCAGCGGCCCCCGGCGCTCCAACTCGTCCAGCACATACGCCTGGAACGACCGGTTCTCCGCCAGCCACGCGCGCACTCGCCGCGCCGGGGCGCCGCCGCCCACCGGCCACGCGCGCATCGCGCCCAGGAACAATGGGTAATCCGCGATGGGGTAGACAAATGCGCGGTACTCGAAGAGCGCCCTCTCCTTGAAGGTCAGCCGCCCCAGCTCCTCGCGCCGAAACCGGCGGCCCAGCCGGCTCCACAACACGACGTGCTCAGTGCGAGCCACCGCCGCGGTCGGATCCAGCTGCAGGAACCCGAGCTGGTCGACCACCTCCAGCACCCCGCGCGGGCGCCGCGCGTCGAGCGCCTGGGCCATGATCGCGAGCTGCCGCGCGCGCTGCCGGGTGAGCCGGGTCAACCCTCCCTGACCGCGCGCAGCGAGAAGGACAATGGGACCTGCGGTTGGTCCGGCGGCATGATGAACCGGCGCCGCTCGGACGACGGGTCCTGCACCAGGTAGGGCGTGACCTGCGAGCCGCACCCCGGCCGCTCGTGCAGGAATTCGATGCGAAATCCCTCGGCAACCAGGAAGCTGACGAGGTCACCCATCCGGTAGTTCCAACCATACGTACGCGGGTGCTCGACGCGCGCCGAGGCGTCCGCGTAAGAGCCCGGAGTCTCGTCCACGATCGGGTCCGGCGCGAAGTAGTCATAGGCGAAGGCCGGCGCGTCCTTCTTTTCGTCCAGCAGCCAGCACAGGGGGTGGTACTCCTCGATGTAGAAGATCCCGCCCGGCTTCACGAACCGGCCGACCACCTTCGCCCAGCCCGCCAGGTCCGGCATCCAGCCCAGCACCCCGCGCGACGTGTAGACGATGTCGAATTGCCCCTCGAGGGTCGTCGCCAGGTTGTAGATGTTGGACTGCACAAAACGCACCTCGACGCCGCAGTCGGTTGCGAGCGCCCGGGCCTCCCTGAGGGCGTCCGCGGCAAAATCCACGCCGGTGACAATGGCACCCCGCCGCGCCCACGAAACAGTGTCCGTCCCGATATGACACTGCAGGTGCAACAGCGAGCGCCCGGAAACGTCACCGACCTCCTCCAGCTCCCATTCGTAAAGCGTCGACCGCCCCTCGCGGATGCCCTCGAGGTCGTAGAACTCCGACGCGGCGTTGACCGCCGCCAGCTCGTTCCAGTGGACCCGGTTGGCCTCCATCTCCGCGCTCATTTCTGGCAGCCGCGGCAGTAGTTGGTGATCTCGCCGCGGGCGCTGATCTCGGCGATCCGGTGGCCGCAGCGCGGGCATGCCAGGCCGCCCTTCATGTGCACCTTCATGAAGCTGCGGTCCTGCTTGTGCGGCTCGTAGTCGGCCTGCGCGCGGATCGCCGCCGTCGCGTCGTCCAGGCCCTTGCGCACCGCGGCGTGCAGCTCGCCCACCTCCTCGGGCTTGAGAGTGCTGCGCTTGCGCAGCGGAAGCATCTTCGCCTCATGCAGGATCTCGTCCGAATACGCATTCCCGATGCCGGCAATGAAGGCCTGGTTGCGCAGCAGGTTCTTCAGCTCCCCGGGATGACGGCGGATGCGGGTCGCGAACTCCTCGGCTGACACCGCGTTGGCCTCCGGGCCCAGGTCCGCCCAGCCCGGGACGCCGTCGAAATCGTCGCCGTCCACCAGGTAGACGCGCGCCATGCGCGCGAAGTCGGTCAGGCTCAAAGCGTTGCCGTCGTCCAGGTGCAGGGAGATAAGGACCGACCCCGGGGCCTTCACCTTCTTCGGACCCAGGTGCAGGCGTCCTCCGAGCATGGGGTTGATGACCAGGTGCCGGTTGCCGGCGTCGATGGTCATGAACTTGCCGCGCCGCCAGGTGCGGTCGATGACCTGGCCCTGGAGGCTCGCCGCGAGGTCGGCCGGCGGGGTGCGCAGGAGGAAGCCGAAGCGCGGGGACACCACGACCTTTTCGATCTCCCGGCCCGCCACCCGCGGTTGCAGGTAGTCGCGAAGCACCTCCAGCTCCGGCAGCTCAGGCATGCGGGGCCGCCGTCAGGTGGAGCTGGGCTTGGGGACTGGAGTCACGTCGGCCGGGGCGACCTCGCCGAGGGCCCGCCGGACGACTTCGATCAGCTGGTCGATCTGGTACGGCTTGGTGAGGAACCCGTCGCAACCGGCGGCGCGGGCGCGGTCGCGGTCCGAGGCCATGGCGTGGGCGCTCACCGCGATGATCACGAGCCTGGGATTGGCGGCCTTGAGCCGGCGGGTGACCTCGATCCCGTCATAGTCCGGTAGCGCCAGGTCCATCAGGACGAGGTCCGGCGGAGGGTCCAGGGCGGCAAGGCGCTGGGCCTCTTTGCCATCGGGTGCGACCATCGGCTCGTAGCCGTAGGTCTGCAGCACGCGCGACGCGAGCACCTGGAGCTGCACGTCGTCCTCGACCACCAGCACCTTGCGGCCCACCGCTAGAACCTCCGAGTGCGCAGCGTCTCGCGCACCGTCGACACCAGGTCCGAAGGCCCGAACTCGTCCTTCGCCATCAGGCGTTGGATCTGGCCGTTGAGGCTGAGCCGGTCGTCCTCGGTCAACTCCTTGCCGGTGAACACCACGATTGGGACGTTGCGAGTGTGCTCCTCCGCGCGGAGCCTGAAGATGAGCTCGAAGCCGCTCATCTCGGGCATCATCAGGTCGGTCACGACGAGGTCGTGGACCTCGCGGGCGGCCAGCTTGAGAGCCTCGCGACCTCCGCCCGCGACCTCGACCGTCATCCCCGCCTCGGACAGCGCCCGGCGCATGAGCTCGCGGGTCTCATCGTGATCGTCGACCACCAGAACCCGGCTCGGGCCGCCCGGCACCAGCCGCTCGACGACCTCCAGCAGGTAGTCCATCGGGAAGGGCTTGGGAACATAGTCGGCGGCGCCGAGGCTCATGGCCATGTCGCGGTCGCCCAGGATGCTGGCCACGACCACCGGGATGTCCTTGGTGCGAGGGTCGTCCCGCAATGCAGCGAGGACGGTCCACCCATCCACCGACGGCATGACCATGTCGAGGGTTATGACCGCCGGCAGCAACTCGCGCGCGGCGCTGATGGCCTGTGCGCCGCCGGCCGCCTCGACCGTGCGGAAGCCCGCCTCCATTAGGCGCTGGGAGATCAGCCGGCGGGTGAGCTCGTCGTCCTCGACGACCAGGATGAGCTCGCGGCTCTCGGTCGGGGCCTTGACCGCGCCGGCGGGGATGCCCTCCGATACCCGGTGGCGGCGTTCGACGGGGGGGCTTCCCGCCGGTCGCGGCAGCGTGAACCAGAAGGTGCTGCCGCCGTCGGGCTTGGCCTCGACGCCGATCGACCCACCCTGCATGTTGACCAGGCGCCGGCTGATGGCCAGCCCGAGCCCGGTGCCGCTGTGGCTGAGGGCGCCGGTGTGGCCCTGGCGGAACTCGTCCCAGATCATCCCGACGGCCTCGGGGGCGATGCCCACGCCGGTGTCGATGACCTCGATCCTGACATCCAGCGGCTGCAGCGTGCCGCGAATCGTGACGCCGCCGGTCTCCGTGAACTTGATTGCGTTGGCCAGTAGGTTGGTCAGGACCTGGCTCGCGCGCATGGTGTCCGCGAAGACGTCCAGCTGCTCCCCCTGGAAGTCCGTGACCAGGTAGAGGCCCTTGTCCTCGGCGAGCTTGCCGAGGTTGGCAACAACGTTGTTCGTGAGCTGCACCGCGTCGACGACGTCGAGCTTGAGGGTCATCCGGCCGCTCTCGATCTTCGACAGGTCGAGGATGTCGTTGATCAATTCCAGGATTGAGAGGCCGCTGCGGCGGATGCGCGAGACGTCCTCCTGCTGGATGGCCGACAGCTCCCCATCCAGGCCCTTCAGCAGCACGTCACTGAAGCCAAGCATGGCGGTCAGGGGAGTGCGCAGCTCGTGGCTCATCTTGGCCAGGAAGTCGGACTTCAACCTGCTGGCATCGGCCAGGCGGCCGTTGATGTCCTGCAGGTTGTCCATCGCCTCCTTGCGGTGGCTGATGTTGCGCACCACGACCGCGTACCCGCTGACGGATTCGCCCTCCTGCATCGCGGTGATCGTGACGTCCGCCCAGAAGCGGGAGCTGTCGCTGCGGACCATCCAGCACTCCTCGGCAACGTTGCCGCGCGCCTGCACCGCGGAGAGGAGCCGGCCCGGGTTGCCCACCCGGGCATCGGCGTCGGTGAACAGCCGCGCGAACCCCTGGCCCAGCATGTCGTCGGCGGCGTGGCCGTGGATGTTCTCCGCGCCCAGGTTCCAGCTCGTGATACGGCCGCCGGCATCCAGGCTGAAGACCGCGCAGTCGCGGATTCCCTGGACCATGCGGCGGTAGTGGTCGTCGGTGTGTGTGATGCTCGCGCGGCCCTCTTCCAACGCGTTGTCCCCTGCCTCCTCGCCCACTCTCAGCCGCTCACCGCGCCGCAGCCCCCTGGAGCGCCTCGGTCACGAAGTCCAGCAGGTCCTCCTGGCCGAAGGGCTTCGGCAGCATCTTGACCCCTTCCTCGATCAGCCCCTCGGGGGCGTACACGCCCAGCGCGTAACCGGACATGAACACCACCGGAAGCCCGGGGCGGGACTCGGAGATCGCCCGGAACAGGTCCTTGCCTGACAGGCCGGGCATCGCGACGTCGCTCAGCACCAGGTCGACGTTGCTGGTGTCCTCGTCAAGGATGGAGAGGGCCAGCTCGACCCCGGAGGCCTCCAGCACCCGGTAGCCGAACCGGCTCAGGATGCGGACAGTCAGGGCCCGGACCTGCTCCTCGTCGTCGACCACGAGGACCGTGTAGCCGTTCTCCTCGACGGGGGGCTTTGCCGGGACGGCGTGGGCGGGCTCCATCGGGGTGTAGCGGGCCATGGCAGCCTCGCGCTCCGCCAGCTCGGCCTCGCGCTCGCGCAACTCGGTCTCGCGGCGCGCCTGCTCGCGGAGCTCGGCTTCCGTCGGCCCCGCGGCCGGCGGGGCGGCGGCGGCCTGGTCGGTCGGGGCGTCCACCCTCGCGCCTGCGCCGGAGCCGAGGATGATCGGGCCGGAACCGGAGGGTCGGGTCTTGGCCTGGACCTCGGGGGACGCGGGCGCCTCGGCCGCGGCACGGTTATCGCGGCTGAGGGGCTGGCTCTCGGTGGGCAGGGCATGGGGCGGGAGCTCATCCATGGACTCCGTCATCACCTTGCGCATGCCGGCCCGGCCGCGGGATGGGGGCGCTATCTCGGGTGGGGCGTCGAAGGCGCCCGCCCGCTTGCGGGCGGTGAACGAAGTGCCCGGCGGGGGCGCCGGTGGCGGTGGTGCCACGGGTGGGGCTGCCGCCTTCGGCTTGGCGACCGCCCGGGGCTTGGGGGCGGCCTTGGGCTTGACGACGGCCTTGGTCTTGGCCTGGGCCCCGGCCTTCGGAGCAGCCTTGGGCGCGGCACCGCGCCGGGCGGGGGCCCGGGGCGCAGGCGCCGCGGACGCCAGCGGCGCCACACCCGTGCTGTCGTCATCCTCGTTCGCGAGCCGGCGGCGGGCCTGCGAGGCCGCGTTCCGGATCGACCCACGACCGCGGCGGCCCTCGTCGTTGTTGCCACGGCGGCTGGCCAGCGACAGGGCCTTGACCGCGGCGTTCACCGCGGCGTTGGCCGCGGCCAGCGCCTGGTTGGCCGCCTCCAGTGCCATCGAGGCCGGGTCGTTGTTCCGGGAATCCTTTCGCTTGTCGGTCATTTCTTGCCCTTGGGGGCCACCTTGGCCTTCGCGCGCTGAGCGCCGCCCTGGAGCGCGTCTCTCACGTTCTGGACCAACTCCTCTTCACTGTAGTCCTTGCTCATGAACGGAAGGGTGGGATCGTCAAGGCCCTGGGACGACAGCATCTGGCGCGAAAAGACCGACATCAGGATCATCTTGGCATTGGGGAGCAGTGACTTGAGCATGTCGGGCAGACCGGTGTCGAGCATCGATCCCATGACGCGGTCGATGATCACCAGCTTCAGCCGGTCCTGCTCCTCGACCGCCAGCCTCAGGGCCTCGGCCCCGTCGCGGGCCTCGACGACCTCGAAGTTGTTGCGGATGAGCATGTTGGCGGTGTTGGTGCGAGCCGCCTCGTCATGGTCCAGGAGCAGGATCATGTCCAGCTGGCGCGGCTGGACCTTGCGGGAGCC
Source organism: Chloroflexota bacterium (assembly GCA_034666405.1). Classification (GTDB taxonomy): domain Bacteria; phylum Chloroflexota; class Dormibacteria; order DASZGP01; family DASZGP01; genus JAXDLW01. The sequence goes on from JAXDLW010000013.1 coordinate 8,233, forward strand.
CGCCGGCGCGTCGCCGTTGGTGGACAGCGACGCGGCAACGGCATCCTCGCCGGTCGCGGCGGGCATGTAGACCTCGACCGTCGTCCCCTTGCCGGGCGACGACTCGATCACCAGGGTGCCTCCCGACTGCCGCACCAGCCCGTAGGCCGTGGGCAACCCGAGTCCGCCGCCAAGCGCTACGCGGGTGGTGAAGAACGGCTCAAGGGCCCGCGACTTGGTCTCCTCGTCCATGCCGACCCCGGGGTCGGACACGCTCATCACCACGTACTTGCCCGGCCGCAGGTCCGGCTGCTGGGCCGCGATGGCCGGGGTCACCAGGATGTCGGTGGCCTCGATCACGATCTCGCCGCCGCTGGGCATGGCCTGCACCGAGTTGTCCACGAGGATGCCGAGAACCTCGTTGATCATCGTGGGGTCGCCCAGGACCAGGGAGAGGCTGTTGGGGATGATCACCTTGAGCTTGCCGTTGGTCCCCAGCATGCTCTTGAGGCGCCCCTCCATCGCCTTGACCTCGGCCGCGAGGTCCATGGGCTCGGGACGCAGGGCCTCGCGTCCGGCGAGGCGCAGCAGCTGCTGGGTGAGGCGGGCCGCGCGCTTCCCGGCGGAGCGGATCTCGCCCAGGTCGGCCTTGATCGTGGGGTCGCTGTTGGTCGCCTCCTCGACGAAGTCGGTGTAGTTGAGGATGACGTTGAGCATGTTGTTGAAGTCGTGGGCGATGCCACCGGCCAGGCGCCCGAGGCTCTCCAACCGCTGCGCCTCGTCCAGCTGGGTCTTGTACGTGTCGCGTTCCTGCTCGGCCCGGATCCGGTCGGTGATGTCGCGCACGGAGGCGGCAACCAGCACGGCCTGGCCGATCTGCAGCGTGCTGTAGCTCACCTCCGCGGGGAAGCTGGTGCCGTCACGGCGCGAGCCGACCCAGGTCTTGTCCTGCCCCGCGGTGCTGACCTCCTTGGTGAGGTATCGCGCACCCGAACCGTGTGGGAGGTCCTCGTAGATCCCGGGGACGAGCGCGGTGGCCGGCTTGCCGATGATCTCGCGCCGGGTGTGGTCGAACAGGCGCAGCGCCGCGGCGTTCACCATCAGCACCCTGCCCTCGTCGTCCGCCGCGACGATCGCGTTGGGCGCCCCGTCCAGGACCTCCTGGAACTTCGCCTCGGTGAGCGATCCCGACGCGATGCCCCGGTCTTCGACGCCTGCCCCGCCGGCCCGGCCGAGGGCCTCGGCCAGCACCAATCGCGCAAGCAGCACGATCGACCACAGCATCGCCACCCGGAGCAGGGTGGTGGGCAGCTGGATCGGCCGCCCGAACAGGCTGTACGCAGCGGCGTCCGCGCCGCCCAGGATCGCCATGATCGCGACGAGGAACCCGAAGGTGACCCACTGGCTGAACAGCGCGGCGGCTTCGACCCCGACCAATGCCAGGGCGATGTACATCTGACCGCCACCGCTCCCGGTGTCCAGGATCACCCAGACGACGGCGATGGTGAGGTCCAGCAGGACCGAGGCCCATGCCAGCCGCCGCAGTTCCTTCTCCGAGCGCTTGTTCTGGAGCCCGAGCAGGACGGTGAGGTTGCCGGCGACCAGCGCCACGGTGATCACCAGCGCCACGGCCTGGGGCACCGGGTTGGTGATCAGCAGTGCCAGCAACGAGGCTATGGCGAAGCCCCACCTCGCCAGGGCGATGGCGTTGAGGACGGCTCCCAGGTCGCTCCCGCGCTGCGGGGGCGGCGTGGCCGCGTCAGCCGTCACTTCGGTTGGAGCCGGGTCAGAGGCGAAAGCTCAGGTCCCTTTTTCAGCCGAACAAGGCGCCGGCGGTGAATTTCGTATTTGAATTGGCGGAACCTCGGGATTCTGACACACCGCCACACTTCTGAAGCTGTGATCGTTACATTGGGACGCGACTGATGCGTAACTGGCGAGACATACACAAGGATGGATCTGCAAGCTTGTGAGCAATGCCTGACTGGCCCCTAGAGGAGGCGTCGATCCTGGTCATCGACGACCAGGAGTCGAACCTCCAGATCCTCGAGCGCATGTGCCGCAGTGCCGGGTACGAACACGTCAAGACGATCTCGGACCCGCGCCAGGCCCTGGAGGCCTTTGAAGAGGTCAAGCCCGACCTGGTCCTGCTGGACCTGGTGATGCCCCACGTCGACGGCTTCGAGGTGATGGCCCAGATCCGGGCCAAGGTCCAACGTGAGGAGTACCTGCCGATCCTGGTGCTGACCACCGATGTCTCGCCCGAGAGCCGCCAGAAGGCGCTCTCGATCGGCGCCAAGGACTTCGTCAACAAGCCGTTCGACCGCGGCGAGGTCGAGCTGCGCATCCGCAACCTGCTCGAGACGCGGTTCGTCTACCGGGAGTTGCGCCGCAACAACGAGAACCTCGAGATCATGGTCCTCGAGCGCACCTCCGACCTCGAGGACGCCCGCCTGGAGATCCTCGAGCGGCTCGCTGTGGCCGCCGAGTACCGCGATGACACCACCGGCCAGCACACCCGCCGGGTCGGCCGGGTGTCGGGCCTGATCTCGAAGGCCCTCGGCCTCAGCAAGGACGAGGTGGAGCTGATGGAGCGCGCGGCGCCCCTGCACGACGTCGGCAAGATCGGGGTCCCCGACCAGATCCTGCTCAAGGGCGGCCGCCTCACCCCCGAGGAGTTCTCCCTGATGAAGACCCACACGACGATCGGGGCCAAGATCCTCGGGGACAGCCGCAACCGCCTCCTCCAGTTCGCCGAGCAGATCGCCCTCTACCACCACGAGCACTGGGACGGCTCGGGCTACACCCCCGGGCTCGCCGGGGAGAACATCCCCCTCGCGGCCCGCATCGTGGCCATCGCCGACGTCTACGACAGCCTCACCCACGAGCGGCCGTACAAGCGCGCCTGGTCCAAGGAGGAGGCGGTCACCGAGATCAAGGCGGGGACCGGCTCGCACTTCGATCCCGACGTGGTCGGGGCGTTCATGGAGATCGTGGACATGCTGCCCCTGAGTGACCTCGAGGAGGAAGAGGAAACCGAGCCCGACAGGGCCCTTCCCGCCCTCCAGGACAGGTGACCAAGCCCAGGCGGGCAGCCTCCGCGTCGTCCTCCCGGGACGTTTCGGACCTCGCGGCCCTGAGCCTGGTCAGCCAGGTGTGTGGGCGGATCGCCCACGACCTCAACAACCTGCTCGCCGCCGTCGACGGCTATGCCGAGTTCGTGGCCCAGGAGGTGGCCGACCGGCCCCAGGTCCTGTCGGACATCAACGAGGTGCGCAGCGCCGCCAAGAAGGGGGCGGCGTTCTCCCGCCGCCTCCGGCAGGTCGGCCAGCTGGACGAGGGGTCACCTGAGGCGCTTGACGTTTCCGAGGTGGTTCGCGAGGCGGACGAGCAGGTGCAGCGCCTGCTCGGCGACACGATCGAGTGCAGGACCGTCCTGGCGGCGGGGCTGCCCCAGGTCAAGGTCGACCGGGCGCAGCTCCAGCTGGCGCTCCTGAGCCTGGTGGAGAACGCTGTCGAGGCCATGCCCGAAGGCGGGAAGCTGCGAATCGACACCCTCGGCACGGCCGGGGAGGTGTCGCTGCGGGTGATCGACCAGGGGACCGGCATGACCGCGGAGGTCGCCGGCCGCATGTACGAGCCCTTCTACTCGACGAAGCCGAAGGCGATCGGCAACGGGCTCGGGATGTTCATCGTGGAGGCGGTGGTGAAGCGCTCCGGCGGGCGCATCGAGGTGGAATCAGAGGAGGGGGCGGGGACCATAGTGACGCTCCACCTGCCCGCGCTGGCGGGCTAGGCAGGGGCGCCTTCGCAAGCGCCGGCCCGCTGGGGCCGCGGTTCCGGCAAACTTGTCGCGATGCCCGCCCTCGCCTTCCTGATCGACATCGACAACACCCTGATCGACAACGACCGGGTCAAGGCTGACATGGAGGCCCGGATCAAGGAGCTCGCCGGGGACGGCGGCAGCGAGCAGTTCTGGGGAGTCTACGAGGACGTCCGGCGCGAGCTCGACTACGTGGACCTGCCGATCACGCTGGCCCGTTTCCGCGGCCTGCGGCCCGATGTGCGCAAGTTCCCCCAGATGTCGGCAATGCTGCTGGGCTACCCGTTCGAGGACGCCCTCTACCCCCAGGCGATGGACGTGGTCGCCCACCTGAAGGAGCTCGGCACGGTCGTGGTCCTGTCGGATGGCGACCCGGTGTTCCAGCCCGCCAAGATCGCCCGGATCGGGGTGGCGGACCTGGTTGACAGCAACGTCCTGATCTACGCGCACAAGGAGGAGCACCTCGACGACGTCATGGACCTGTACCCGGCGCGGCACTACGTCCTGGTCGACGACAAGCCGGGCATCCTGGCCACCGTCAAGCGCAAGCTCGGGACCCGCCTGACCACCGTCCACGTTCGCCAGGGCAAGTACGCCACGATCGCCGACCTGTCCCCGGAGCCCCGGCCGGACATCACGCTCGAGGGGATCGCCCAGCTGCTCGACCTCACCGCCGTCGACTTCGACCGCCGGGCAACGGGATTCGCCGCGGGTTGAGGCCGCGCTGCTGATGTCCCGCGACGTCGTCGCGGTGGACCTGGGCGGCACGCACATGCGCCGGGCCGCCATCTCGCCCGACGGCGTGGTCAGCCGGCGAGAGGCGGTGGACACGCCGGTGCATGACGCGCACCCGGACCGCCTTGTCGACCTGCTGCGCACGGCCCGGGAGGAGAGCGGGGCGAGCGAGGCGGTGGTGGGGCTGCCCGGCAGGATCAACTACGCGGACGGCCGGCTGGAATACGCGCCCCACCTGCCGCCGTCGTGGATCACAGACCTGTCACGCGAGAACCTGAGCAACCGCAGCGGGCTGACCGTGCACATCTGCAACGACGCCGAGATGGCGGCTGCCGGGGAGGCGGTGTTCGGCGCCGGCAAGCCCTTCTCCGACGTCGTCTACATGACGATCTCGACCGGGATCGGGGCCGGCGTGGTGCAGCACGGCCGGCTGGTCCACGGCCGGCGGTCGATGCCCGAGCCAGGCCACACGATCGTGGACATCGCCGGCTTCGAGTCCGGCGCCGCAGGGTTCATGGAGGATTACGCGTCCGGAAGCGCCCTGGGACGGCGCGCCCGGGAGGTGGGGCTGGGGGACTCGGGCTCCGCGGTGCTGGCCGGCCTGGAGCGCGGCGACCCCGAGGCGCGGCTGCTATGGCAGGAAGCGCTGCGGGTGATCCAGGCGGCGGTCTACAACATGGCGCTCTGGTTCAGTCCCCAGGTCATCGTGATCGGAGGCGGCATCGGGCTCAACGCTCCGGGGCTGATCGAATCGCTGCGGGAGTGGCTCGGCGTCCACCCCCCACCCGGCCTTGAGGACATGCGGGTGGAGCGGGCCGCGCTGGGTGATGACGCCGGGCTGATCGGCGCCGCGGCCTACTCGAAGATGTTCGGGGGGGAACCGGCCGGCTGACGGCCCGCGGTGGGCACCTGCCGGGAGACTGAGGGCTGCTCGTACACGCGCGCATCCCTGGTCCGCGCCTCGTCATACAGGACGGCCTGGGCCACACCTAGCAGCGGGACCAGGATGACCGTCACGAGCAGGCCGGGGAGCAGGTACCAGAGGTAGCGCTCCACGAGCGCCGGGTGCGTGGACTCGATCAGCGGCGACAGGACATAGATGATGGCGTCGCCAATCGCCACCAAGAGGACGGGGAAGGCCAGCACCGCCGCAGTGAGGCGGCCACGGTCCCTCAGCAGTGCGCCGCTCCGCGCCATCGCCATCGAGGCGGGTACACCCTCGGCAAGCACCGCCGATAACGCCAGGATGCGCCGGGCGGCAAGCACGGCCGCGACCAGCGGCGGGCCCAACAGGGGCAGGAGCGCGAACCCAATGAACACCCATGGCACGAGCGCGTGCGTCGAGCCGGCAAGCGGACCGGCCGACGTCATGACAATCGCGATGCTCAACACCGAAATGAGCAGGGACCCGAGGGCGTAGGCCAGACACGCGAAGACGACGAACCTCAGCCTCCCTGAGAGCGCCGCCCGCCACCGCGCGACGACCCACCTGAGCGCTGTGACCGGTCCGGCCTCCGACTGGTTGAGCCGTGCCGTGGTGACCAGGATCGCCGCGCCCGTGGCGAAAGTGCCCGCGACGAACCAGGCACAGAGTGTGACGACGAATTGCACGACGTCCCGGAAGTCCGGCGTTGCGAGCACCCCTCGGCCCTGCGGCGCAAGGACGCCGGACGGCGCGTGCGCCAACAGGGCACTGAGGCCGCCAGGGTAGGCGCCGGAACCTGCATGTCCGAGGGCGATATCCATGGCCAACTGCAACCCGCGCGCGGGCACCCAGACCATGGCCGCCAACGCCAACAGGCGCCAGAAGTCAGCGAAATAGCAAGCAAAGACGCGAACCGCCGGGTGCGACGACCGGGCGCCACGCCCGTTGATATCCCCTCCGAGCACTCCCACTCCCTCCAATGGGCTGTCCCTGCTGCATCCTACCCGAGCACGGGGCGCCTGGCGCCTGGCGGGAGGGCACCCGGGCATGGCTTTGTGGACCGCTAGACTGGCGCTGTGAGAGGTCGACGCAGCGCCCCGGTCGCCACCGCTGCGATGGCGATCATTCTCGGGGTCAGCGTGACCTCGGTCAGCCCCCGCGCGGCAGCGCCCGACCCCCTGGTGTTCGCGCCGGTGGTGGTGCTCGGGCCGGACGTAGGCGGCGAGCCGAGCATCCAGGACGACTCCCGGGGCCATGTCTACGTGACCTCTCCGACGGGCCTGGCCAGTGCGGCGGTCAACGATTCCGGCGTGCTCACGGTCAACTCCGCCACCGGAGGGGGCGCCCTGTGGCGCTCCACCGACGGGGGCAAGACGTTTGTCAACCCGGGCGCGCCAATCTTCTTCGGCACCCAGAACGGCGGCGGCGACACCGATGTGACCGCCGACCAGACCGGGGTGTTGTACACCGCCGACCTCGAGGCGGCGGCGGCTGACGTGCAGGTCAGCAAGGACTATGGAGCGACGTTCAGCAACGCGCTGATCGGCCAGAGTGGGCCCGACGACGACCGTGAGTGGCTGACGCCCGTGGGCAACAAGCTGTTCCTCACCTACCACGACTTCAGCCTCAACGTCGACCTGATCTACGTCTCCACCGACGGCGGCGTCACTTTCACGCCGACCGGGCTCGGGGGCAAGATCATCGACCCCACCGACAACCCCACCGCGGCCGCCGACTGCTTCAACGGCAACCTGATCAGCAAGCCGGTGACCGACCGGGAGGGCGCGCTCTACATCCTCATCAACTGCTCCACCGCCCCGGCCAACGTCACCCCCACCGGGGCTCCCCTCAACCGCCTCTACATCGCCATCAGCCGCGACGGCGGGGCCAGCTTCAAGACCACACTGGCCAGCGACGTGGGCAATGCCGGAACCAACGGCGGGACCTGGGGCCACGTGTTCAACCAGCTTGGCATCGATGACGGCGGCGACCTCTTCATCGTCGCCTCCGGGAACCTCCACGGCACCGACCCGGTGCAGACCTTCCTGATCCGCTCACTGGACAACGGCACGACATGGAGGGCCCCGATCAACCTCAACGCCGACACCCCCAACAACGCGTCGGTTTTCCCCGCCGTGGCCACCGGCCAGGCCGGCGAGGTCGGCGCCGGCTATTACCGAGTCGTGGGCTGCCAGCAGGGCTCACTCACCTGTAAGCAGAACGACTACCGGTCGGATGGGACGATATTTCAGTTCTTCATCGCCCAGTCGCTCAACGCCAGGCAGGCGGTGCCGGACTTCACCACGACGCAGGTCACAACCACGTCGCCGCACCAGAATGGCATCTGCACCGACGGCCTCTTCTGCGGCCTCCCCGGACTGAGCGCCGGCGGTAACCGCAACCTGGCCGACTTCGAGTCGATGACCGTCGACCCCAGCGGCCACATTGAGCTGGTCATCCCCGCGGACCCGCTCAACATCCTGACCACCGACTTTCATCCCACCGTGAACTGGTACTTCAAGCAGACGGGCGGGGCGCTGATGGTGCCGGGAACGACGAACGGCAACGGGACCGGCAACCAGACCTACCCGATCGGTGCGCTGGTCACGCCAACCGCGACACCCGTGACCGCCGCCTCCGCGAACCCGCAGATCCTGCCGCCCACCAGCACCGCCGGGAGCCCGCGGGTGGTGTTCGCGGGTGTGGGTTTGGCGGCGGTGTTCGCCGGTGCGGTCGCGGTCATCGTTGAGGGCACACGCCGGCGGCGCCGCCGGCAGGGTCGGGAAACCTAGGACAACTCTTCGGCGATCGCCCAGGCGGTGATGGCGGGAGCGCGTCGGGAACGATCCGACCAGCGGCACCGTTCAGTACCGCCCACCAGTTTTGAAGACTGGGGAGGCCACCTGACCCCATCCGCTCCCGCCAGAAGAGTACGCGAGACCGGGCGCGGCTACCTAATTTTTCTGACGGCCCGGCGGGTCGAGGCACAATCCGCTGGTGATTACGTCGGCGGTGAGCGCGGCCTGCTCGGCGACCTGGTCCGGGTCGAGTGGGTCCATGTTGTCGAAGCGACGCGCGAGCGGCACCAGCGTGAATGGTGCGGCGGCGCCGTGAGCGATAAGGAAAAAGAGGGCTCGTAGGCTAATCGGGCGGATGCGTCCGTTCTCGCGGAGGTGGTCGAGCAGCCGGCCGAGGGGAGCCAGCGCCGGTGCGATGTAGGTGCTGTAGATGTAGTCCAGCCGCTCAGTGTCGATGCGTCCTTCTATGTTCATCAGCCCAAGCAACTCAGGGCGCTCGGCGGAGTAGCGCACGAAGCGCCGGATCGCGTGGTTGAGCTGATCGAGTGGGTCGACCAGCGTTGGGTCGAACCCGGTCGCGAGCTCTGTGATCTGCTGACTGAACGCCCGGTCGACCGCCGCGTACCAGAGGCTTTGCTTGGAGCCAAAGCGTTGGTGGATGAGGTTGTGGCTGACGCCCAGCTCGCGGTTTAGGGTTCGGACCGAGACGCCGTCATAGCCGTGCGTGGCGAAGGCACGAAGAGCCGCGTCCAGGATCTCGTCGAGGGCTGCCGGCGCATCTTCCGCCTTCGGCCGCCCGCGACGTTTCGTATTCGATTGGGTGCCCACGCATGGAAGCATAGCAACTATTATATTGACATCTGACAACTTCTTCTGTAGCCTGATCGTCATGCCACTTTTGGCCCAGGGAGGTTCTGACCATGTCCAGATCGAGAAAGGCATGAGCGGCCAGAGACGGCTAATGACAGTGCTCTGGACCATGGTCGGCGTCTACGCGGTCGGAACGATTGCGAATGCCTTGTTCTCGCTCAACCTTCAGGGCTCACTCTTGATCTTGGTGGCGCTCGCCTTTGCGATCGTCCACGGGGCTATTCGCTATCGCTGGACCGGGATCGTGACGTTCATGGTCATTGCGCTGGTCGTCAGCAACGTCATGGAAAACACGAGCATCCTGACCGGCTTCCCCTTCGGGCACTATCACTACACCGACGACCTCGGCCCCAGGCTCCTTTTGGTGCCACTGGTCATTGGTGTCGCCTACTTCTCCACTGGCTACCTCGCCTGGACGCTCGCAACCGTCCTGATTGGCGGTCTCCGTCGCGGGTCGAGCGCGCTCATGACAATTTCCGTCCCCTTCGTCGCCGCCTTCCTGATGGTCTTTTGGGACCTCTGCCTGGACCCGACGGCTTCGACAGTCCATCACGCGTGGATCTGGGAGCAGGGCGGCGGCTACTTTGGAGTACCGCTGACGAACTACCTGGGCTGGTTTCTCACGGTATACGTCTTCCTCCAGCTGTTTGCGCTGCTTCTCCGGTACCGCGACGCTGGTCCCGAGGTGACACAGCCCATGTCGAGGTCGTACTTCGCCCAGGCGGTTGTGATCTACGGGGTGATCGGGCTGTCGTTCGTTCTTACCTACCTTGTGAGCCATGACACCGGCCACGCAACCGACGCGGCCGGGGTGGTGTGGCAGACTGGAAATATTGCTGAGGCCGGAGCAACGGTCAGCATCTTCACGATGGTCTTTGCTGCGGTTCTGTCAGCAGTGAAACTGCTTCAAACGTCACAGGATGGGAGTGGTGAGCGATGAGCGAACTGAATGCGACGACAGGGATGGCGCAGATCAGGCTTGGGCGGAGCGAACTGAGCGTTTCCCGCATCGCCTTTGGCACGTGGCAGCTGGGCGGCGACTGGGGCGCGACAGATGAGGAAGCGGCAATCAGCGCGATTCGCCACGCCTACGACCGTGGCATCAACTTCTTCGACACCGCCCAGGGTTACGGGTTTGGGGCGTCGGAGCAGCTCCTGGCGAAGGCCATCAAGGGGTATGCCCGCGAGGACGTCGTCATCGCGACGAAGGGCGGTCTGCGGTCGCTGGGTGGCGCCCAGGTCGAGCGCGACGCGAGTGCGGACGCCATCCGCACGGGGGTCGACGACAGCCTCAGGGCGCTCGGCACCGATTACATCGATCTGCTCCAGGTGCACTGGCCCGATCCCAGGACACCTTTCTCGGAAACGGCCGGCGCGCTGGCGGAACTGGTCGCGGCAGGGAAGGTGCGTCACGTCGGCGTCTCCAACTTCAGCCCGGAGGAGATGAGCGAGTTCAGCGCCGCCCTGCCGATCGAAACACTGCAGCCGCCGTACCACCTGTTCCATTGCGACATCGAGGCGACGGTCCTGCCCTACGCGCAGGCGCACGACATCGGGGTTCTCATCTATGGGCCGCTCGCGCATGGTCTGCTGAGTGGTGGCATGAACGCCGAGACGCGCTTTGCAGAGGACGACTGGCGGTCCCACAGCCCGGACTTCCAGGGCGACACCTTTGCCCGCAACCTGCGCATCGTGGCCGCTCTCGGCCGTTTCGCGAACGACGAATTGGGCGTGCCGCTCAGCCGCCTCGCGGTCGCGTGGTCGCTGGCCAACCCGGCGGTGCACGTCGCGATCATCGGGACACGGAGCGCCGAGCATGTCGACGACGCCGTCGCCGCCGCCGGGCTCGAGCTCACCGACGATGTGCTTGCTCGCATCGATGAGATCGCAAAGGACGCGGCCCACATGCGCGGCCCGCGGCCGGAGGCGATGTGATCACGGCGGTTGACGGCTTCATCTGAGGGTTGACATATGCCGATATCGGCATATGATTGCGCCATGGCACGAGCAGCCACGACGTCAGATGTCTTCAACGCAATTGCCGAACGGCAGCGCCGGGAGATCCTGGTGCTGCTGCGGGCGGGTGAGGGGCCGGTGACCGAGTTGGCCCAGCAGCTGGGGATGACCCAGCCGGGGGCATCCAAACACCTGCGGGTGCTCCGGGACGTCGGGTTGGTCCGGGACCGCAGGGCAGGTAAACAACGCCTGTACGGCCTCGACGCCCGCGGGCTGCGACCCGTTTACGAGTGGACCGGCGGGTTCGAGCGGTTCTGGAACGAGAGCTTCGACCGCCTGGACGAGTACGTGCAGGACCTCAAGCAGACAAGGCGGGGGGAGTAGCTGATGAGCGCGACGGGCGAAGGAGCGCCGGCGGAGTCCGCGACGGCAGACCGCGAGATCGTGGTCTCCCGGGTCATCGGTGCCCCACGGGAGCTGGTCTTCGAGGCGTTCACCGAGGTGCGGCACCTTTCGCGGTGGTGGGGACCGGACGGGTTCACCACCACCACGCGGGCGTTCGAGTTCCGCGTCGGCGGGGAGTGGGACTTCGTGATGCACGGACCGGACGGGACGGAGTACCAGGAATGGATCTCCTGGACCGAGATCAGCCCTTCCGAGCGGATCGCGCTGCTGCACGGTGAGTCCCGCGGCGACCCGAACGCCTTCGAATCGGTCCTGACGTTCGCACCCGACGGCGAGGCGACCCGGATCGAGATGGTCACGGTGTTCCCCACCAAGGAGCTCCGCGACGAGGCGGTCGAGAAGTACCACGCGGTCGAGGGCGGCCAGCAGACCCTGGGCAACCTGGCTGCCTACGTCACCGAGATCTTTCGGAAGGGAGTTGAGAACTGATGGCCGGGAAGGTGTTCTTCAGCGTGTCGATGTCGCTGGACGGGTTCATCGCGCCAGGGTCCCTTGGGGAATTGATGGGGCGGCAGTGGATGGAACTGCAGCGCTGGATATTCCCGCAGCGGTTCTTCCGGGAGAACCTGAAGCTGGGCGAGGGCGGCGAGGAAGGGCGCAACAACGACATCGTGCGGGAGACGTTCGAACGCACCGGCGCGAGCGTGATGGGCAAGCGCATGTTCGACGCCGGCGAGCAGATGTGGCCGGAGGATGCGCCGTTCCACACGCCGGTCTTCGTCGTGACGCACCAGAAGCGTGATTCCTGGGAGCGGCTGGGCGGGACCACCTTCCACTTTGTCAACGACGGCATCGAGGCCGCACTCGACCAGGCCCGCAAGGCTGCCGGCGACCGGGACGTCCGCATCGCGGGTGGCGGCGAAACGATCCTGGAGTATGTGAACGCCGGCCTGGTCGACGAGTTCACGATCGCGCTCTCACCCGTGCTGTTCGGCTCCGGGATCCGCCTCTTCGAGGGGGTGGACGCGGGCCGCGTGGCCCTGGAGCCGGTCCGCGCGGAGCCGACGCAGCGGGTGACCCACCTTACATACGCGGTCCGGGAGCGGCAGGAGTCTCGACCTCGACCGGTGGGCTAGACCGTCTCCAGGTAGCGGTGCACCATGCCCACGGCGCCGGATCCCTCGCCGACCGCGACCGCCACGCGCTTGCCCGATCCTGACCGCAGGTCGCCGACCGCGAAGATCCCCGGCACGCGCGTCTCGTATACGAACGGGTCGCGCTCCAGCGGCCAGGCGCGCGGCCAGCGACCGTTGCGGAAAAGGTCAGGCCCGGTCAGCACGTAGCCCTGCTCATCCAGCTCGACCAGGTCGGCAAGGATGCCGTTTCGCGGAGCGGCGCCAATGAAGATGAACATGCCCGCGGCCCGCATCTCCGTCTGCTCGCCGGAGTCGAGGTGCCGGACGACGATGCTCTCGAGGTGGGCCGCACCATGCGCGGACGCAAGCTCGACGCGGGGGCGCACCTCGATGTTCGGAGCGCTGTCTACGCGCTGCACGAGGTAGTCGGACATCGATGACCCGAGGTCGGCGCCGCGCACCAGGAACGTCACTTTGCGGGCGTAGCGGGACAGGAACAGAGCGCCCTGGCCGGCGGAGTTGCCGGCGCCCACGACGCAGACGTCCTCGTCGCGGTACGCCGCCGCCTCGGTGAGCGCTGCGCCGTAGTACACCCCGGACCCGGTCAGCTCCGCCACGCCCGGGGCGTCGAGGGTGCGCACGGATACCCCCCCGGCGAGGATCACGGCGAAAGTTGAGACGACGCTGCCGTCCGCCAATTCGAGGATGCGATAGGGGTCCTCGCGCCGGATGGCGGCCACCTCCTGCGCGCCCAGGATCTCCGTCCCAAATCGGCGCGCCTGGGTCTCGGCCCGCCGGGCCAGGTCCTCGCCACTTATCCCCGAGGGGAACCCCAGGTAGTTCTCGATCCGCGAGCTGGTGCCGGCCTGGCCGCCGGGAGCGTTCTGCTCCACCAGCAGGGTCTTCAGGCCCTCGGACGAGGCGTACACGGCAGCGGCCAGCCCGGCTGGTCCAGCGCCCACGATGGCAACGTCGTAGAACGGCAGCTGGGCGCGGGTCTGCAACCCGATCTTCTCCGCCAGCTGGCGGTTGTCCGGGGCGCTGATCGAGGTGCCATCCGGGAACATCACCACTGGCAGCAGGGCCGGGTCCTCGGCAGCAACGCCGATCAACTCGCGCGTCGTCTGGTCCTGTTCGATGTCGATCCATTGGTAGGGCACGTGGTTGCTCGACAGAAAATCCTTGACGGAGTGACTCTGCGGGGACCAGCGCGTTCCCGCGACCCGCAGGCCGTCGTAGGGCAGGCGGACGTGCGCGCGCCAATCGGCAAGCAGGTCGTCCAGGACGGGGTACAGCCGCTGCTCGGGTGGGTCCCAGGGCTTGAGCAGGTAGTGGTCCAGGCCCACGTCATTGATGCCGCGGATCGCCGCCTCGGTGTCGGCATACGCGGTCAGCAGCACCTTGCGTGTATCCGGGTAGATCTTCGCGGCCTCGGCGAGGAACTCAGTCCCGCTCATGACCGGCATGCGCTCGTCCACCAGGAAGAGCCCCAGCGCCACCCCGCGACGCTTCAGCTCTCGCGTCGCCTCCAGCGCCTCATTCCCCGAGGCCGCGTTGACGATGCGGTAGTCGCCCCGGTAGTGCTGTCGGAGGTCGCGCTCGATGGCGCTGAGCACCTGCGGGTCGTCGTCGACCGCGAGGATGACAGGCTTAGCCACGGGGCTTCTCGCCAGGCGGCGATGGGTCGTTGAGCGGCAGCCTTACGGTGAACCGCGTCAGTCCTGGACGCGAGTCCACCGAGATCTGTCCGCCGTGCTTCTCGGTGATGATCGTGTAGCTGGTTGACAGCCCCAACCCGGTGCCATGGCCCGGCGCCTTGGTGGTGAAGAACGGGTCGAAGATCCGCGCCTGGACGTCGGCCGGGATCCCGGGGCCGTCATCCTCGATCTCCACCACCGCCCAGCCCGGATCAGAGCGGGTGCGGACCACGATTCTTCCGGTTCCATCCATGGCGTCCGCGGCATTATCCAGCAGGTTGGTCCAGACCTGGTTGAGCTCGCTGCCATATGCCGTGACCCGGGGCAGGTCGCCGGCGTAGTCACGCTCGACGTCGATGCCCCTCAATTTGTGCCCGAGTATGACCAGGGTGTTGTCGAGGCCGGTGTGCAGGTCGACGTCCTGCACGGGCGCCTGCCCGAGGTAGGAATAGGTTTTGAGCGCCTGCACCAGCCCCGAGATCCGGGCCGACCCTTCGGCGATCTCTCGCAGCAGGCGGTAGACCGGGAAGGTGTAGGCCACCACCCCAAGGGCGACCTCGAGGTGTGCAGTACCAACCGCGTCGTGGAGCCGGCCCAGCGCCCCCGGGTCCAGCCCCTGGGCGACGAGCAACGGGGCCAGTTCCCAGGCCTCCGAGACCGCACGCTCGTCGAGCCACTCCTCGACCTCGGCCTCACGGTCCGAGCGTCCCATGGCACCGAGGTCGGCGGTGCCCTCCGCCGCCTGCCGGGCGCCGGCGCCAAGCGCGCGCAGGTGCTCCTGCCCGGCGGGTGCCAGGTCGGCTGCGGCCAGTCTCTCCTCGGCCAGCTGCAACCGCTGGAAGGCCTCGTGCATCTGCTGTGCGGCGCGGTGGGTGGCTGCGGCGGGGTTGTTCAGCTCGTGCGCAACGCCGGCCACCAGCGTTCCCAGCGTCGCCATCTTCTCGGTCTGGCGCAGCGCTCGTTCGGCCTGTTTCTGCTGGGTGACATCGCCCCCAAAAACGAACACCAGGCTGCCGAGGTGGTCGCGACGGTGGGCGAAGACGTAGTCGCGTTCGCCCGCGCGCGCCTCGACGTAAATCGGCTCGGTGCCCTGCATGACGCGGTCCCATGTGGCGTCATCGATGGCCGGCACGTGGTCGCGCCAGCGCATCCCGACCAGCTCGTTGCCGAAGACCTGCCGCGCCGCGGCGTTGGCCAGGATGATGGTGCTGTCGAGCTCGCAGCGCAACACCGGCCCGGGGTTCATCTCGGGGAACCTGGCGACCTCGGCGAGGGCCCGCTCCGCCTCCTTCTGACGCGTCACGTCGTTGCCGAAGATGAAAACCAGCCCACTGGCCGGGTCGGTCCGGTGCGCGAACAGGTAGTCGTGCTCGGCAATCCTGGTTTCCACGTAGGTCGGCTCGGTGGCGACCATCACTCGGCCCCACGCCTGGTCGTCCATCCCTGGGCAGATGTCGTGCCAGCGGCGGCCCACGAGCTGGTCTCCGAAGACCCGCCTTGCCGCCTCGTTCGCGAGGACGACAGTCCCCGAGAACTCAGCGCGCAGGACCGGGCCCGGGTTCATCTCCGGGAATCGGGCGACCTCCGCCAGCGCGGCGGCCTCCTCCACCAGTCTCCGGTCCGCGTCGCCCCTGTCCATCAGCGGATCGTATTGCACGCGCCCGCGGGGTGAGGATGCAAGGCGCACCCCGCTGACCGCCCTGGTCAGCTCAGCCCCGGCGCAGCCTCCGCCGCGCCGCGGGCAGGATCGCGAGCACGAGGGCCAGGACCACGGCGGCGGGCAGGGCGATCCCGGTCCAGGCCGGCGCCGCGGACCCGCCGCTGGTATTGGGCAGCGGCGTCACGGACGGGGTTGGCCCCGCCGCGACAAAGGGCACCGCGTGGGTCAGGCAGGTCCCGCCGGTCTGGTCGGCACTGGAGACCTGGTTGGCGGTCTTGTCGTCGGCGAAGTTGATGTGGGCGCAGCCGTTCTCGTCGAGGGTCTCCGAGATGAAGTCAGCGAGGTGGCGGTTCGAGAACCGGGGCGGGCAGGCGATGCCGAGGTTGCAGATGTCACCCTCGTGCATCGGCTGGGTGGTCACCTGGGTCGTGCTCCAGGTTGGGTTGGCGGTGCCCAGGTTCAGGGTCTGGCCGGCGAAGAGGTTCCACGGCACGGTTGCGCCGCACTCCTGCGGGTTGCAGCCGCCGGGATGCTGCTTGCCATTGGCGTCGGTGGCGATGACGTAGGGCGAGCGCAGCCAGGCCACGTCCACCTGGCCCGGCTGGCCGACGGCGATGGCGGGGAACCAGTGGGTGCCGGTATCGGTGTTGACCTTGACGGGCGTCGTCCAGGTGGCGCCGGCGTCGGGCGAGTAGTTGACGTACATGTCGGACTCGCAGTTCGGGGTTTGCGGTGTTGAGACGGCGGTCGACGTGCAGGTCTGGTCCCAGTCCTTGTTCATCGTGAAGGCGTTGTAGGGATTGCCCTGGTCGTCGAGGGCGAACGACGCGAAGGGACTGGAAGCGTCGTGGAAGAAGCCCCCGTCGTAGGCGATCCGGGGGGTCCACGTGACGCCGTCGTTGTCGGACCAGGCCACCACCAGGTTGTGGAAGGCCTGCGCCTGGCTGAAGTCGCACCCGGTGGCCAGGCTGGTGGCGTCGGCGGCCAGCCAGGCAGCGTAGACGCGGCCGGCGTGGGGACCGTTCTTCACGGTGCGCACCGCGGTGGGGATGGTGTTGCAGATCGACGCGGTCTCCACCGCCACCGTGTCAGCAGCGGCAGGATCGAAGCTGGTCATCAGGTCGATGGGGGCGTCGAAGTTCTTGCCGCCGTCGTGGGAGACGTTGACGTAGACGTTCGATTGGGCGCTGAAGTCGTGGTAGAAGAAGTAGACCGTGGCGTTGTCGGTCGTCCCCCCAGGCTTGATATAGGTATCCACCCACTGGCGGTCGACGCCGAAGATGTCGCTGCTGGTGCAGAGGGGGTTGTTGCCACCGACGTTGCTGTACGCGCCCTGGCTGTAGGTCCACGACTGGCCCTCGTCGATCGACTTCCAGATGTCACCCTGGAGGGGATGGATGCACTGGCTGCCCGCCAGGTTGCACCAGTAGAGCTTGTTGGCCTGGTCGGCGACGATGCAGTCATCGCCTGTGGACGCGTCCGCGCTCTTGAGCGGCTGCCAGGTGGTGCCGTGGTCGGTCGACCGCAGGATGTTGGGGTCGCCGTGCAGGTAGGTGGAGTACAGGTAGCCCCGGCTGTCTGACCAGATCGACGGCTCGCCGCCGTAGGCCCCGACCTTGTGCACGGTGTACGTCGGCGGGGTGGCCGCCACCGTCGATGGGGGCACGAACGAGGGCAGCGCCGCCAGCGCGAAGATGGCGATGAGCAGGTTTCGAACCGACACGACTCTCATGAAAACCCCCTCGCCCTAGAGCGCAATCTCGTCTCCCTTGCCCACCTTCGGTGTTGCTGCGTGAGTGCCCCCCGGCCGGGCGAATCTACCATAGGCCGCGGGCACCGGCCCACTGGAAATCGCGCGTCGCCGACCTAAAAGAAGAGCCCGCGGCGTCTCCGCCACGGGCTCTGGGTGCTGGGAATCAGACGGGCTGCTGCAGCGCCGCGTCGATCTTGGTCTTCAGCGACGGCTTGGGCTGGAAGCCCACCATGCGCTGGACGGCCTTGCCGTCACGGAACAGGATCAGGGTGGGGATGCTCATGACGCCGAGTTGTGCGGAGATCACCGGCGAGGAGTCAACGTCGAGCTTGCCCACCTTGATGTCGCCCGCGTAGTCCTCGTTGATCTGCTCGACGACCGGGGCAACCATGCGGCACGGGGCGCACCACTCAGCCCAGAAGTCCACCAGCACGGGCTTGTCCGACTTCATCACTTCACTCTCGAAGTTCTGGTCGGTCAGGGTCACCATCTCAGGCATACGTTGTCTCCTTGTTGTCGAAAAATCCCTTGCCGCGCGCGTTCCCGCAGGGTGAATCTAGCAGCTAAGGAGTACAACTCGGCGTTCCGGGGACCCATTCCCGTGACAGGCGCGCGCCAACCACCGGGCCTGCTTCAAACTAGGACTTCTTGGAGCTGGACTTGGAGTCCGATTTCTTGCCCTTGGACTCCGACTTGCCCCCGGAGTCGGCCTTCGCTGCAGCCTTCTCGCCCTTGTCGCCCTTCTCGCCCTTGTCCCGCTTCTCACTCTTCTCGGAGGCCCCGTCGGACGAGTCGGCCTTGTCGCCCGTGACCGCGGTCGGCGTCGTGGCGGACGAGCCCCCGCGGCTGTCGGTCTTGTAGAAGCCGGGGCCCTTGAACACGATGCCAACCGGGTAGAAGATGCGCCGCACCGGCGAGCCGCAGATGGTGCATTTCTTGAGTGGTTCGTCGGTCATGCTCTGGAAGACTTCGAACTCGTGTCCGTTCTTCTCGCAGCGGTAACCGTAGGTGGGCATGTCGAAGCGGATTCTACCCGGGGAGGGCGCGCCTGAAGCCTGGGCTCAGGGGGCTTCGCCGGGCGGCTGGAGCATCATCAGCAACCCGGATGCGGGCTTGGGCCAGAAGTACGTCGACTTCTGCGGCATGTTCTGGCCGGCATCCGCGACCGCCTGCACCTGCCCCAGGAAGGGAGGGCGCGTGAGTATGCCCAGGTCGAAGTCGCCACGGCGCACCAGCTCGGCCACCTCGCGGGCGTCCCGCGAATACGAGATCACCTCGGCCGCGGCAAGCTCCTCCTCACCGATGCCCAGCAGCGGTCGCAGCACGCCCTGGTGCAGGACGCCGACGTCGAGCCCGGCGATGCTCGGCGCCAGCCCGGCCAGCTGCTCCGCCGGGACCGCACCTTCGAGGTAGCTGAACCGGCGCTCCGCGAGCAGCCCGAAGCCGAGAATGCCGGGCCGCGTGGGTTGGCGCAGGCGGTCGACCAGGTCATCGAGCGAGGCGAACTGCTCGGTGCTCCATCCCCACTGGTCCAGGCTCGCAAGCAAGCTCCCCAGCGATGCGCCGCCGGTCAGCCGGACCAGGCGGTGGGTGGGCAGGACCAGCAGGTTGGGGTCCTCCGCGGCGCTCAACAGCATCAGCTTGAAGCGGGACGCATCATCGGGCCCGCCGCCCACCTCCTCGGCATGGTGCAGGGCGGTCTCGTAGCGATGGTGGCCGTCGGCGATGTAGAGCTGCACGGCAGACGCGGTGCGCACCAACCGCTCGATCGTGGCGGGGTAACTCACACGCCAGAGCTCATGCCGCTCCGGCCGCTCGGCACCCTTGACGCCGGGCACGGGCTCAAAGGTCGCATCCAGGTGCGGCGGCTCCGCGGCGATCGCCTCGAGCGCCGACAGCACGGCGCGCTCGGGGTCCGGGTGGAACACCCAGATCGGTTCGGTGTCCGCCTGGGTCGCGCGCATCAGCGCCAGCCGGTCCTGCTTGGGCCCGGGCATGGTGTGCTCGTGTGGTTTCACGGCCCCGGTGCTCCAGGGCTCGAGGCGCACGGCGGCAAGCAGGCCCAGCCGGCTCATGGCGGCCGTGCCGTCCCTACCGGCGACCTCGAACGTATGGCGGTGCACGTAAAGAGAGGGCTCCGCGTCGCGCCGCAGCGCCCCGGACGCCAGCCAGTCCCGCAGCGCGCCGGCGGCATCCGTGTAGCGGGCGTCACCCTCGGCCGCGTTGCGGACGATGCGCACGGCGTTGCGCGGCTCGCGGGCGTAGTACTTTTCCTGCTGGTCCGCCGAGATGACGTCGTACGGTGGACAGAGGACGTTCGACAGACTTACCCGCTCCGGGTCGTAGGTGACCCCGCGGAACGCGCGGATGTCAGCCAGGGCTACAGCTCGACATAGCGGATGTCGCTCATGCCGGGGATCGCGGCGAGCTCCTCGCGCACGGCCTCGGGGACCGCGTCGTCGACCGCGACGATCATGACCGCGCGTCCGCGGGGGGCATCCCGGCCCAGTTGCAGCGCGGCGATGTTGATGTTGCCCCGGCCCAATGCCATGCCGACGCTGCCGATGATCCCGGGGCGGTCGTCGTGGTAGGTGAGCAGGAATCGGCCGGTCGGGGCGATGTCGATGTGGAAGTCGCCCAGCCGCACCAGCCTCACGCCCTGCGGAAGGACGGTCCCCGAGGCGCGGAACTGCGGGCCGCTGCCCTCCACCCGCAACGTCAGGAGGTCGGGGTACAGGCCCTGGGCGTCCGTGCGCTTCTCGACGACCTCGATCCCCCGTGCCCCGGCCTGTAGCCGCGCGTTGACGACGTTGATCCGGTCCTCGGTGAACGGGCTGAGCATGCCCTTGATGACCTCGGCGGTGAGGTAGGACGGGTCATGCCGGGATAGCTGACCGCTGACCTCCAGCTCGACCCGCCGGGCGCCCCCGCTCCCGGCCTGGGCGTAGAGGCTGCCGAGCTTCTCGGCCAGGCCCAGGAACGGGGCCATCGCCTGCATCTCCTCCGGGAGGACCGTCGGAGCGTTGACCGCCCACCGCGCCGGGCCGCCCGAGAGCACCGAGATGACCTGGGCCACGACATCCGCCGCGACGCCCACCTGGGCCTCCTCGGTGGACGCGCCCAGGTGCGGGGTCGTGATCACCAGTGGGTGGGTCACCAGTGGCGACCCGGCGGTGGGCGGCTCCTCCTCGAAGACGTCGAATGCCGCACCGGCGACCTGGCCGGAGTCCAATGCGTCGACAACCGCAGCCTCCTCGTAGATCCCGCCGCGGGCCACGTTCACCAGGCGTACCCCCGGCCTGCACATCGCCAGGCGCTCGCGACCGAACAGGTGCTTCGTCGCGGCCACCAGCGGCACATGCACGGTGATCACGTCCGACCGGGCGCACAGCTCATCGAGACTCACGAGCTCGACGTTGATGAGCTCTGCCCGCTCCTGCGACACCACCGGGTCGAAGGCCACGACGTCCATCTCCAGGCCCTGCGCCCGCTTGGCGACCTCCGCGCCGATGGCGCCCAGCCCGACCACTCCGAGCGTCTTGCCACGCAGCTGGAAGCCCATGTACTTCTTGCGGTCCCAGCGACCCTCGCGCATCGACATGTGCGCCTGGGGGATGTTGCGCGCCAGCGCCATCATCATGGCCACGGAGTGCTCGGCGGCCGCGATGGTGTTGCCGGCGGGCGCATTCACCACCAGGATCCCGGCGCTGGTCGCGGCGTCGAGGTCGATGTTGTCGACCCCCACCCCGGCCCGCCCGATGATGCGCATGCGGCCGGCCGCGGCGATGTGCTCGGGCTTGACCTTGGTCTCCGAGCGGACCACCAGGGCCTCGTACTGGCCGATCCTGCCCAGCAGCTCCTCGGGCGTCTGCCCGGTGATGACGTCTACATCGAAGTGCTTGCGAAGTTCCTCGACCCCGTCATCTGCGATGGGGTCGGCGACGAGCACGCGCGGTCGGTCCTGGTCCCCCAAGGAGTCGAACTAGCCGGGCGGGGCGACGGCGGCGGGGTGGCCCAGGGCGTCCTCGTAGACGTCGACGGCCCCCACCGCGGAGTCGATGTAGCCGATCTCCACCAGCGCCTGCTCGAGGCGGCTGATGATCTGGCGCCCGTCGTCCTCGCTGATGTCGCCCAGGTGGCCGATGCGGAAGATCTGGCCGGCCAGCTTGCCCTGCCCGCCGGCTAGTTCCAGCTGGTACTTGTCGCGCAGTGTGCTGATCAGCTGCTTGTTGAGCGCGTCGTCTCCGCGCGGGGCCTTCACGGCGGTGACGGTGTTGGAGTAGTACCGGGGGTCGGCGAACAGCTCGAGCTCCAGCGCCTGGATCGACTTGCGGACGCCGCCCGCGACCCGCGCGTGGCGGGCGAAGACCTCCTGGAGGCCCTCCTCACGGAGCATCTTGATCGACTCCCGCAGCCCGAGGACCAGGGAGACGGGCGGGGTCGTGAAGGTCTGGCCCTTCAGCTCGAACTCCAGCTCCCGGTGGAAGTCGAAGTAGAAGCGCGGGCACTTCGTGGTGCGCGCGAACTCCAGCGCCGCCTGGCTGAGGCTCACGAACGAGAGGCCCGGGGGCAGCATCCAACCCTTCTGCGAACCGCTCAGGACGACGTCCAGCCCCAGGTCGTCCACCGGCAGGTTGATCGAGCTGACGGAGCTGACCCCGTCGACCACGACCAGGCGGCCGCGCTCACGGGCGGCGGCGGCGATCGGCGCCAGGTCGTTGCAGACGCCCGTCGACGTCTCGTTGTGCTGGATGAAGAGCACGCGGGCCTCGGGGTTCTCGTCTAGAGCCCGTGCGACATCGTCGACCTGGGCGCCCTGGCCCCACTCATAGTCCACAGTCACCACGTCCACGCCGTACGCCTTGCCCAGCTTGACGAAGCGGTCACCGAACGACCCGATCGACACGAAGATCGCCTTCTCACCCGGGCTGGTCATGTTGACCACCGCCGCCTCGAGGGCACCTGTGCCCGAGGACGGGAACATGATGACCTCGTTCTTCGTCTGGAACGCCCATTGAAGCCCCTCGCGGCACTCGGCGATGGCCGCCGCGAAGGCCGGCCCGCGGTGGTTGATCATGGGCACAGCCATGGCTTCGAGCACCCGCTTGGGGACGGGCGTGGGCCCGGGGACGCGCAGCTGGAAGCTCATGACAGGGGCGATTCTACCGGGCGCCGCTCACACGAAAATGCGTGTTTTGTGTGTCTTCGCCGAGGCTCATCAGCGGGGCCAGGCACCGTGCGGCCCGAGCTTGAGCAAGGTCGCCGGGCTGTCGTACAGCTGGTCCTCGCCGGCATCCAGGTCCACCTCGGAGCCTTCTGACTGCCGGAAAACCAGGGCCCGGACCCGGGGCCTCGCACCCTCCTCGGCGGGGTTGACCACCAGCGAGCCACCGCCCGGCCAGGAGTAGGCGATGCCGGGGCCCACCTGGGTGGGCGTGCCGCCCAGGACGTCGCCAAAGACGGCCTTCGCCGCCTCCAGGTTGGCGGCCAGCTCCGCTCCGAGGAACTCCGCCCGGACCGCGCCCTCGGGCTCGGGCTCGGGCGCGCGCTCGGCCGACCATGTGCCGCCCTGCTGGGCCAGCTGGACAACGGTCCCCAGGCCCAATGCCGGGTGCAGGAAGGCCTCCTGCCAGCCGGGGTGGCTGAGATCGACCTTCACGGGCTCGATGCCCAGTTCCTTCAGCCGGGCCAGCGCGCCGCGGATGTCCTCCACCTTGAACGTGGCGTGGTGCGGGCTGGGCCCGCTGTGCTCGAGGAAGCGCTGGAGGAAGTCGTCCCGTGGGTCCTGGACGGGTTCGAGGACCTCCAGGCGGATGCCCCCGGCGAAGGCCAGCTGCAGCCCGGCCCAGCTGGGGATCTCGAACCGCGCGACCTCGCGGCCGCCGAACTGCCGCGAGAAGTCCTTCGCCACGTCGTCCCTCGACCACGCACCGATTGCGATGTGGTCGAGGGCCGCGCGTGTCAAAGCGGTATCAGGCGGTGTAGGGCAGGAGCGCGATGTGGCGAGCGCGCTTGAGCGCGATCGTCAGCCGCCGCTGGTGGCGGGCACAGGTGCCGGTTACCCGCCGGGGCAGGATCTTGCCGCGCTCACTGACGTAGCGGCGCAGTCGGGAGACCTCCTTGTAGTCGATCTCCTCGATCTTCTCGACGCAGAAGTTGCAGACCTTGCGATGCGGCCGGCGGCCTCCGCCACCGCCACCACCGCCTCCGGTGCGTTCTCCGTCCGCCATCAGAAGGGAATGTCGTCAGGATCGATGTCCTGGGTCTCGGCCGCCGCGGGAGCCGCGGCGGTGGCGGGCCGGGGAGCTGCGCCCGGGGTGGCAGCGAACTCCTCGTCCGACGGCGGGGCGCCAAAGCCACCACCGCCGCCCTCGGCCGCGGCCGCATCGCGGCGCGACTCCAGGAACTCGACATCCGTCACGTTGATCTCGGTGCGCGACTTCTTCGCGCCGTCCTGGCCTTCCCAGGAGCGGGTCTGGAGCCGGCCCTCGACGTAGACCAGCGAGCCCTTGCGCAGGAACTGCGCGCAGAGCTCGGCGAGGTTGCGCCGGCCGATGTTCCAGGCAACGATGTTGTGGAAGTCGGTGTACTCCTTCTTCTCACCCGCGGCGTCAGTGCCGTAGCGGTTGGTCGCGATGCTGAAGTTGGTGACGGCGGCACCGGACGGCGTGTACCGCATCTCGGGGTCGCGGGTCAGCCTGCCGATGAGCATTGCCTTGTTGAGTGTCAACTGGCGCCCTCCTCTGTGGTCGCTGCGCTGGTTTCTGCCGCTGTCGCGCCTGCCTCGACAGCCTCGGGTTCGCTGGGCCGGGGAGCGGCGTCGGCCGCGTTGACCTCCGGCTCCTCCTCATCCGTCTCGACCACGATCGCCTCCGGGGCCTCCTCGTAGTCCTCCTCGGAGACCCGGCTCATGGCCGCGATGTCCTCCTCGGTGAAGTCGGGCACGTAGACCTCCTGCTGGCCGATGGAGGTGCGGTCGCGGTGCACGAGCAGGTGGCGAAATACGGTGTCCGAGATCTTCAGGACCCGCTCGAGTTCGACCACCTTGTCGGCTTCGACCTCGAAGTTGGAGACCACGTAGTAGCCCTCGCGGTAGGGCCCAACCTGGTAGGCGAGCCGGCGTTTGCCCCAGCTCGCGGTCTTGGTGATGTTGCCGCCATTGGACACGATCAGCTGGTGCACGCGATCGGTGGCGGTGTTCACCTGCTCCTCGTCAAGCTCGGGCTTGACGATGAACATCAATTCGTAGAACGCCAAAAGGAACCTCCTTCCATGGGATTGACCGCCTCCCGCCCACAAATCTCAGTTGGGGGCTGCCGGGACGGCCGGAAAGGCAACTGGACTTGCGATTCTAGCAACCGGCAGTCATATTCTCGGAGAAGGGATGCGTAGGGTGAGAATGCTGGCGGCCACGGCGGCCGCCATTCCGGTGCTGGCCTTCGGGCTGGCGCCCGCCGCCATTCCCCTCACCGCGGGCGCCGCGCCCCCCGCCATCGGCTTCGAGGTCCCCCGTGTGGCCGATCCGCTGCACATGTACGGCGAGCCTGACATCCTGGTGAACCCCCGTGCCGACAGCAACGTCTATGTGAGCGGCCCGACCGGGACCGGGACCCAACGCAGCATCTGGCAGGGCTCGGTCGATGGCGGCCACACCTTCCGCAACATCTCCCGCGTCGTCACCGACCAGACCCCGGGCTGCACCATCGCCCCCGTTTGCGGGCCCCTGGCCGCACCGGGCGGAGGTGACACCGAGATCACCTTCGACGGCAACGGCAAGCAGTTCTTCGCCGACCTGTACGCGCTGGCATGCCAGCACGTCGCGACCCGGACGACCAACGCCTCCGGGCAGGAGACGGTGGCTGAATCGGCCGCCGGCGGCTGCCCCGTGCCGGGGTCGGACCGCCAGTGGATGGTCGTGCGCGACCCGTCGTTCCCCGAGGGACCGCCCGTTGGCCTGTCTCCCTTGGTCGCCGGCGCCCACCCCGCCGCCACGGTGCGTCCCCACGTCGTCTACATGGAGTCCAACACCGTCGCCCAGTGCTCCGGTAACGGCGGCGCCGGCTGGTACCAGACCCAGGACGGCCTGACGTACTCCGCCGCCCAGGTCGACGGCCAGTCCGGCTTCCCCCTGGTCCAGGACTACTGCCCCTTCGGCGCCGACGGCTACCCCGCCATCGACCAGCAGACGGGCACTGTCTTCCAGGCCCAGCCGGGCACGGTCTCCGACGCCGACACCACCCCGGCGATGAAGCTCAACATCGGCACGCCGGGACTGCTGGCCGCGGACCTCAACAAGCTCTGCTTCCTGGATGCGCCGGCCGCCTCGACCACCTGCCCCGGGAAGGGAACCTCGACCATGGACCGCCTGGTCAACGTGGCCTCCGACAACACCACCACCCACCCCGTCGCCGAGGACTCGAGCGAGGCCGCCAACTTCACCGTCGCGTCGATGGACCGCGGCCGCAACCTGTGGGTCACGTGGGTCGGCCGCAGCAACACCCCCGAGCTCCGGCAGGTCTGGACCGCGGTCGCCTCGGCATCCAGCAACTGGCGAACCTTCAGCGCCCCGATCAAGGTCAGCTCGCCGCCGTCGATGGCCAGCATCTTCCCCTGGGTCCAGGCCGGCGGCCCTGGCCGGGCCGACGTCGTCTGGTATGGCGAGGACAAGGCGGCCGACCCCAGCAGCAAGTCGGGGCAGGCGTGGAACGTCTTCATGTCGCAGGTGGTCTTCCCCGTTGACGAATCGAACAACATCACGGTCACGGCGACACCGACTGTGACCCAGACCAAGGTCACGCCCCACCCGATGGACTACAACGATGTCTGCCTGCAGGGCACGGCGTGCATCGCGTCGGTGGGCAACCGCAACCTTGCCGACTTCTTCCAGCTGCGAATCGACGGCACGGGTGCCGCGATGATCGTTTACAACGACCTCTCCAACGGGCTCTGCCAGCTGTGCCCCGGAAGTGTGGAAGGCGCCGCCCACATCGGCGCGCCGGTGGTGACGATCGCCCGGCAGTCCTCGGGACCGGGGCTGTTCTCCGACCAGACCGTGACCGGGCCCAGCAACGCGCCGGTGCCCGGGCTGGCCACCACGCCCGGCCGGGCGCTGTTCCCGATGTTCGGCGGCACCCCCGTGCCCGGGCTCGACGTGTTCGACAGCCACCTCGGCAGCGCCGGCGACAAGGTCACTGTGAAGATGACCGTCGGCGGACCGGTGAACGACCCGGCCGCCACGGCGACCGCCGCCGGCTGCCCGACCTGTCAGTTGCAGTACGTCACCCGGTGGCAGATGGGCAACGACATCTACTACGCGATGATGACCACCGGCCCCCAGGGCGGACAGAGCTACTACGCGGGCAAGACCGTCACCATCGACGACTGCTCGGTCTCCGCGTGCGACCCGCACATGATGATCTACCCCGACCTCGGGCCGACCGCGCACGGTGAGACCGGGACCCTGGAATGTCCGACGAACGTACCGGCGACGGCCGCCGTCCCGTGCGTGATCACGATCAATGTGCTCGTGGGCGACATCGGCAACCCGACCAACTCGAGCCTCCTGGAGGAGGTCGGCGCCTACGGCCTGAAGTCATCTGTCCCGCAGTCGCTGATCACCCAGGCGATGGAGCGCGCTGACACCGGCGCGACCGAGATCGGCGGCGTCTGCTGCTACAACTTCGGCGTCGCCGGGATCGTGGCTCCTTCACCGACACCGGTCAGCGGCGGCGGCGACAATGGCGGGCTGCCCGACACCGCGACCGGGTTCAGCGTCGGGGGCTTCGCCGGGCTCGGGGTGCTGGCAGTTGCCGGCGTGCTGGCCGAGTCGCAGCGCCGGCGGCGGCGCCGGCCGAGGATCTCCTAGAGCCTGGGTTCAGGCGCCCACCGTTCCCGGCAAGACCGACGACGAGGGGCAGTAGTCGTTCAGCAGGCAAACGGCACACAGCGGCTTGCGCGCCGCACAGACCAGCCGTCCGTGCATGATCAGGCGCATCCCGAAGTCGCTCCACTTCTCAGGCGGGACATTGGCGCAGACCTCGGCCTCGATCTTCTCCGGGTCGCTGTGGTGGGTGAGGCCGATACGCGCCGTCAGCCGGGTCACGTGGGTGTCGACGGCGAACCCGGGCAGGCCGAAGGCGACACCGAGCACGACGTTGGCCGTCTTCCGGCCCACCCCCGGAAGGGTGACCAGGTCCTCCATCCGCGGTGGCACCTCGCCCCCGAAACGGTCGACCAGGGCCCGGCAGCAACCGATGATCGATTTCGTCTTCTGGCGGAAGAACCCGGTGGACTGGATCGCCAGCTCGAGCTCCGGCGCGTCGGCCTCGGCAAAAGCCCGCGCATCGGGATAGCGCTTGAAGAGGCCCGGGGTCACCATGTTGACCCGCTCGTCGGTGCACTGGGCGCTCAGGATGGTGGCGACCAGCAGTTGGAGCGGCCCGCGGTGCATCAGGGCGCATTCCGCGTGGGGGTAGGCCGAAGCGAGGCGCTCCTCGGTCAGGACCGTCCGGGCGCGGACGTCCGACTTGGTCCCGAGCTTGATCCGCTTCGGAGGCAGCTTGCGGCCGCGGCCACGGGGCGCGTCACCCGCCATCTTCGGGCTCGCGCCGCGACTTCTCGGACGCGCGGGGCGCTTGGCGGGGGGCATCGGTCAATTGTGGCCGACCGCGCCAATCCCCGGCGATCGTGCCTTTTCTTTACCGGATCTTTTGAGTCGATCTGCCCCATCCGGGCGTTAATCGAGACAGGGAAGCCGGTGCCTGGACGGAACAGACCGACATTTGGAGTAGTTGAAAGATTCATGGACAGTCGGGCAATCGAAAAGGCAATCCGCGACTGCGGCCTCCCCGGCCGCCTCGTCGAGGTGGACGGACGGACCATCGTGGTGGACATGCTCAACGACCGCCTCGAGCGGCTGGAGCGCCACGAGCTGGGGGTCAACCAGTTCTGCGACCTGCTCCTCGACTGGCGCCAGAAGCTGATCGCGCGGGACCCGGACAGTGTCGCCACCTCGAGGATCGCCCGGGCCCAGGGCCGCGAGGCCGTTGGCGCGGGCGTCCCGGACCGAGAAAGCGCCTAGCTGAAGCCCTTCGGGGGCATCTGGGGCCAGCGCTCCGAACGCGGCTGCGGGTTGGCCCGCAGGGCCAGCATCATCGAGCCCTCCATCATGTGGGAGTCCTGGCGCCGGCAGAAGGGGTCGAACTGACCGCGCTCGAACATCCGCCGCAGCTCCCACTTGATCCCGCCGCGCTCCCCCTGGCCGCCCTGCACAGGTTCGGCGACGTCGCGGGCCCCATGGACCAGCTCGATCGTCATGTACCCGTTGGCATACGCCTCGCGGGTGAAATGGAGCGCGAGGTCGCAGGCCGTGACCACGTCATAGCCGTGGAGGTCGAGGCGGTAGGCGCGGCGGCCCCGCGGCTCGCGGCCGCGAGGTGAGGCCTCCCTCTGCCAGGGTCGGGTCGGGCGTCTTGGCATGTTCGGGCTAGCCTAGTGGTTATCGAGGCAGGAGGTACGCCAAGTGATCAACCCCACACACCGGATCTCAATCGAATTCTGCGTCCCTTGAAACTACGTCCCTAGAGCCGTCGGTCTGACGGACGAGCTGCTGGCGAACTGGGCGCCGATCATCGCGAACATCGACCTGCGCCCGGGGACGGGCGGGGTTTTCGAGGTGGTCGTCGACGGCGACCTGGTGTTCAGCAAGAAGGAGTTGAAGCGGCATGCCAACCCCGGCGAGGTCGCGGCCCTGGTGCAGGAGCGCCTGGGGGCGCCGATTCCCAGGGAGGAGTAACGCCTAGCCCGCGCTCTCGCGGGCCCGGTGCAGGCGCACCGGGAGGGCGACACCCTTCAGTGTGACCTCCCCGATCTCCTCGAGTTCGACCCCCTCCGCGCCGTCGGGGAGCACCGCAGACGAGATCAGCACCTCGCGGGGCCGGGCATAGTCCGTGATGCGCGCGGCGACGTTGATCGTCGTGCCGTAGAAGTCGCCCGCCTGGGCCACCACGGGGCCCCGGTTGATGCCTACGCGGATCGGTGGGAACCCCAGCTCGGTGAGGTCCCGCTGGAGCTGCAGGCAGGCCTTCACGGCCAGCGCACCATTGTCGAAGAAGAGCATCGCCCCGTCGCCCAGGGTCTTGATCACGCGGCCGTTGTAGATCCCGGTGGCGTCGAGCAGGTGGTCGCTGAAGTGCTGAGCCAGGTCCGCCGCCTCGCGGTCGCCGCTGTCCGCTGAAAGCACTGTGAAGCCGACGAGGTCGACAAACGCGACCGTGGGGTCGCGGGGGCGGTTGAGCGACAGCGAACCGCCGGACATCGCGGCCTCCATTCGCTCGGTCACGCTCTTCACCGTCTCGTGCTCCAGGTAACGCTGGTAGAGCCACAGGGTGAGGCTCGAGATCATCTCGTTGGCCCGCCCGCTGATCTCGCCGATCAACTCGTTGGCCTTGTTGAGGTCCTCCCGGTAGGCGTCCAGCAGGGGGTCGACGACGTGGTTGCGGAAGAGCTCGGCCTGGACCTCGGTGGCCCGCCGCATGCTGTCCCCCGTCACCCGCAGCGCGTGCATCCGGGCGTCGATGGGGATGGGCAGGGCGCGGATCGCGGAGTACTGCTCGAATGCCTGGATCTCATCCATGCGCGCCGGGGCGTCGAGGTTGGGCATCGGCAGCCCCGCGGCCCGCAGGACCGCCTGGGCCTCGTCCTCGGGTATGCCGAGCTTCTTCATCAGCTCGTGGTAGGAGATGCTGGACAGCTCCTGCCCGGCCGGCAGGCACATCTCGAGGAAGCCCAACGGATAGCCGCCCTCGAGGTAGCGCTGGATCACCTTGGAGACCCCGCCGCTGTGCTCTGCCACCTGCCCCACCAGCTGGAGCTTGAGCAGGTTGATGGCCTCGTAGTTGCCGTCGACGGACTCGATCAGGCCGGACCTCTCGCACTCGTCCACCTGGGCGAGGGTGAAGCCGGACAGCTGGGCCAGCCGCTCGCGGTCGAGGATGAGGGCCGGCGCGTCCACGAGCTGGGCCCCGCTACACCGTGGCGGCAGCGCCGGCCAGGGCGCCTGTGATGTCGAGCCCGTGGGGGCCGACGACGGCGCTGCGGATCTCTTCGGGCCGCAGGTACTGCGCGGCGGCGGCCTGGATGGCGTCGGCCGTGACCGCGTCGATCAGGGCGAACTGCTCCTCCTGGGTGCTCACCCGGCCGCGGTACAGCAGCTCGGCGGCGGCCAGGTAGCCGATGGCCATGGAGTCCTCGCGGTCCAGGACGTAGCGGCCCTTCAGCATCGCGCGGCCCTTCTCCACCTCCTCGGGGGTGACGCCGGCGGAGACCATGGTCTCCATCTCCCGGAGGATCGACTCCACCGCCGTGGTCGACTTGGCGGGGTCGGTGCCGGTGTAGATCATCACGGAGCCGATGTCGGTGTTCATGTCCAGCGATGAGCTGACCGAGTAGCACAGGCCCTGCCGCTCCCGGACGGAGATGAACAGGCGGCTGCTCATCGAGCCGCCAAAGATCGCGCTCATCATCCGGGCCGCGACGACGTCCTGCTGCGGCGCGGTGTGCGAGATGCCGGGCATCACGAGGCAGATGTTGGCCTGCTGCACGTCCCGGCCTTCCTGCTTGTGCCCGATCTTGTCGAAGGTGCCCGCCTGGGCCCCGTCCAGCGCCTGGGGCGGAAGGTCGGCGAAGTGCTGGTTGGCCAGGCGCAGGCTCTCCTCGTGGGTCGCGTTGCCGGAGATCACCAGGGTCATGCGCCCGGGGGCGTAGAAGCGCTTGCGGTAGGCCAGCACCTGGTCGCGGCTGACCGTCGAGATGACCTCCGGGAAGCCCAGAACGCCCCACCCGAGGGGGGTGTCGCCGTAGGTGACCTGGGCGGCGAGGCGGAAGGTCTTGGCCTGGGGGTTGTCCTCGTACATCTTCATCTCTTCGAGGACGACGCCGCGCTCGCGGTCCACCTCCTCCTCGGGGATCAGGGCGTTGCGGAGCATGTCGGCGATGACGTCGACGGCCCGCGAGGTGTATTCAGCTGCACCCTTGACGAAGTAAGCGGTGTACTCCTCGCTGGTGAACGCGTTGAAGCGGGCGCCGAGCGAGTCGATCTCTGTGGCGATCTCCAGGGTGGTGGGGCGCCGCGGGGTGCCCTTGAAGAAGAGGTGCTCGAGGAAATGGGCCGTCCCGGATACCTCGCGGGTCTCGTAGCGCGACCCGGCGCCGACGAAGAGCATCGCCGAGGCCGACCCGCTGCCGCCCGGCACCGTGAGCACGGTGAGGCCGTTGTCGAGCTTGCTGATATGCGGTTCGGTCATTGGGGACCAAGCATAGGCCCCACCCCGGGATAATCACGACGATGAAGAGCCCTGTCGAGACGGTGTCCGGGGGCGTCCGGGGGATGAGGCGGTCGACGCGCGCGATGCTCCTGGCGGTCCTCGCGGTGATCACCCCGGCGGGCTTGGTCCTGGTCAACATCGCGGCCTACGTCATGGCCAACCTGGCCGCCTTCCGCGTGGGGATCACCATCGGGGCGGTCGTGAGCACCGTCGCGCTGAACGCCCTGACGGCGGTCGCCGGCTACCGCGTTGTCGAGGCGCGGCTCGCGGGTAACCGCTGGGTGGGCTGGATCTTCCAGCCAAAGTACCTGCGATCGAACGCCGTCTGTGGCGCCTTCATCCTGGTCCTGGTCGCGACCATATCGGGGGAGCTGACCTACAGGGGCCTGGCCGACCCGAAGAAGCTGCCCAACCTCCAGACCTTCCTCGCCGGCCTGCTGGGTCTCATCGTGCCGCTGGCGCTGGCGGCGGCCTTTGGCGAGCAGGCCAGCCCCCGGGCCCGCCGGCGCTATCGCACCCGGGGCTGAGGCAATCCCCAACCGGGTCCTCCTGGGTGACTGCCTCGAGGTCGTCGCGACGCTGCCCGACGCGTCAATCGACCTCGTCTACCTCGACCCCCCGTTCAATACCGGCAGCGCACGGCGGCACGCGCGGATCAAGACCAGGGCCTCGGCGGCCGGCAGCCGGAAGGGATTCGCGGGGAGAACGTACGAGGTCACCACGGGGCCGGAACGCAGCTACGCGGATGCCTTCGACGACTACATCGCCTGGCTCGAGCCGCGCCTCGCGGAAGCCCGCCGTGTCCTCAACCCGGAGGGCAGCCTGTACCTCCATGTCGACTACCGGGAGGTCCATTACTGCAAGGTGCTGCTGGACGGGGTCTTCGGCCGCGACTGCTTCATCAACGAGGTGATCTGGGCCTACGACTACGGCGGCCGGGGACGGCGGCGCTGGCCGGCGAAGCACGACAACATCCTGTTCTATGCCCGCGACCCCAGGCGCTACGTCTTCAACATCGACGAGGTCGAGCGGATCCCGTACATGGCGCCGGGGCTGGTGACCCCCGAAAAGGCCGCGCGCGGCAAGCTGCCCACCGACACCTGGTGGCACACCATCGTCCCCACCAACGGCAGCGAACGCACCGGCTACCCGACGCAGAAGCCACTGGGGATCCTGAGCCGCATCGTCAGGGCCTCCTCACCGCCCGGCGGCGTCGTCCTCGACTTCTTCTGCGGCTCCGGCACCACGGGGGTGGCGGCCCACCAGGCCGGGCGCGAGTTCGTGCTGGTGGACAGCTCCGAGGAGGCGATCCGCGTCACCCGCGATCGCCTCGACCGGATGGGGATCCCCTACCGGTCGGACTGACCTCGCCGCCGACGCCGCG
The DNA here is from genome assembly GCA_034666405.1 of Chloroflexota bacterium. Lineage (GTDB taxonomy): Bacteria > Chloroflexota > Dormibacteria > DASZGP01 > DASZGP01 > JAXDLW01. The sequence goes on from JAXDLW010000013.1 coordinate 41,678, forward strand.
GCAACAGGCTGAATGCCAGCAGGGCGAGCGCGGCCGGGACGAGCGCGGTGGCCAGGAGGCGCGTCGCGCCGGCGGCCGAGGACGTCGTGGGGGTTCCCCCACCAGCACCGGTGGTGGGATTGCCGCCGCCGCCCGATGAGCTGTTCGCGGGCGCCGTGCCGCCGTGCGGGGCCGTGGCGCAATCGCCGCTGTTGGGATATGGCTGGCGGTTGGCGTCGACGCCCGATTGGGGATCCGCGTAGTGCAGGCATTCGAGGTTGTTCGGGTCCGCGATGGTCGTCTCCAGCCACGCGGGGTTGGTCGGCGCGAGGGTCCCTGTCGACAGGAATATCCCCAGCTGCTGTTCGCCGGACGCGCGTCCCGCCAGGGTCGGGTCGGCCAGCCACCCGTGCGGGTCCGAGTTGTAGGTGGGGGTCTTGTCGTTGCGGTAGTAGACAACGTGGCTGAACAGGTTCCCCGCCCGGTAGAGGTTGCCGGCCGTCGGGTTGGGGACGGTGCCGTCCCCATAAGCCGTCTGGAACACGACGTTCTTGGGCCCGGCGGCCGAACCGGGCGCCCAGAGCGGGTCGGGCCTGAGCTCGATCCGCGGCGCGAAGGACTCGGGGCTGCCACTGCGGTCGTACCAGTTGGTGGTGCCGAAGAGCTCCTGCAGCTGCAGCGCCCCGGGGTGGGTCATCACCTGCGGAGGATCACCTCGCAGCGGCATGTCCTCGGTGAACCCGTGAAGGCCCGGGCCGCCATTGAGGAGGTTCGGCTTGGCGACCTTGAGCGTGGTCTCGAGGTTGCCGCGGAACGACGACAACCGGGCGATGTCGACTATCGGGCCGCCTGGTACGTTGAGCAGCCCCGAATGAACGTGGGGGTCGGTGCCCATCAACATCGTGCCGTAGATGCCGCCGAAGCTCAGGCCGTAGTACTGGACCCCCGTCGTCTTGAGGGCACCCGGGGTGGTGCCGAGAAGGTCGCCGGCGCCGGGGATGCTCATCCCCGCCTCGATCGACCGCACCAGCGCCATGTTGTCGACCACCGTCTGGATCAGGCCCGACTGGAGCCCGTCGATGGGCTTCCGGGAGGGCAGGTCGCTCGCCACCGTCTGCGGCGGGCTGTTCTTGTTGCCCGTGTCCTGGCACGGACCGCTGACGCCGCTCTTGTGGTCCGTCGGCCCGACGCCATCCAATAGGCCGTCGTCGATGCAGCCGTTGCCGTCGAGGTCACGTCCACGGCCGAAACTGGAGAACGTCTTGGTCGTGCCACTCAGGGTGGTGACCTTGATCTGCGACTCCGGACCGTAGCCGTGGCCGGCCGGGTCGGTCGCCAGGGTGGCGATGCCCAGCGCGGCGTTGTAGTCAGCGGTCACGAAGATGTCGAACTTGCTGCGCGTGAACCCCGGACCGTACACCGCCGCGGGCCAGGGCGGTGGGAAGAGCACCGGGTTGGGGGTTATCACGATCAGCCCCAGGGTGTCGAAGCCCAGCGCGGGCGGCGTGCTGCCCGTGGGCACCGGCGGGATCTCGCCATCGGTGTGGCCGTCGCCCGTGCCATAGGGGTTGTCCTGGTGCACGGACCCTGAACGGAACTGATAGCGCGGTGAGGGGAAGCTGCCGAAGGCGAAGTAGCCGGCCCCGCCCGCGGGGATCAGCTGGGGGACGGGTTTGGTGACCAGGTGTCGGGGGTCGCTCGCGCTGAGCGCCGCGTTGTCGATGCGCTGGATGGCGTTCAGCGGGTCCGCCACGGACGGGCCGATGGTCGGCGCGAGGAAGACATTGTTCGTCACCCCGGCGTCCTGGGTGAAGCTCGCGGCGCGGTTGGTGATGCCCGCCTGGGTGTACGCGGTGCCGTCGTCCATCGCCTTCACGATGCTGGTCAGGTTGTTGGTGGCGTGGCGGGTGGTGAACACGATGTCGCACGTGCCGCCGCAGGCGTCGATCGGGGCGCCGGTGGAGTCCTGGATCGTCGACTGCACCTTGATGCGGTAGACCGTCCCCTCCTTCAGGAACTTGTCGCTGATCCCGGCGAGCGTGTTGGTCACTGGGTCGAAGGTGAGCTGGCGCATGGCGCTCACGTAGGTTCCGCCGGCATCGGTGATGTAGAAGTTGCCGTCGTCGATGGAGCCCAGCTTGATCGCTCCATCGAGGGGCACCACGACGCGCGGGTTGATGTCAAAGCCGTCGAGTGTGTTCAGTTCGTTGAAGGCATCGCAGACCGAGTAGTTGGTGGTGTCGCAGGCGGGGTAGTCGATGCCCTGCCGGAAATTGACCCGCATACCGGTGAACTGGGCCGCATCCGGCGTCGTGAGCAGGTCGTTGGGGAAGATCATCGTGCGGTAGGTGCTGCCGGTCAGCACGTGGACGCTGGCGGCTGCCGAGGCCCCGGTTGCGACAATCGAGGACAGACCCACGACTGCTGCGAGCAGCAGTAGCGACCGCAGTTTCAAACCCACACCCCGCGTTGGCACCGGCAACCCCCGGCCGGCCAGGCGGACAGACTAACCCAAACGACCAAGGTTTGGGCCCGGGCGAGCGTTGTTGATTCGTGGTGACAGAATTTTGGCCGGGATGAGCGCCATGCGTGGGGGACGCGCACGCTTGCTGGCGGCCGCGGCCGCGTGTGCCGCCGTGCTCGGTGCGCAGACCGTGGCGCTTGCCGATGCCCCCAACGACCCGGGGTTCAACCAGCAATGGGCGCTCACCGGCAGCCCGTCGAGCATCCACGCGCCCCAGGCCTGGTGCGCAAACCTGGGCGGCGTCCTCGTCGCGGATGTCGACACCGGGGCGGACTTCAAGCACCCTGACCTGGCCGGGAAGCTGATCGCGGGGGCCAGGTTCACCAGCGGGCGGGGCGACTCCAGCCACCCCGACGCCGTGGGCCAGCAGGCCGTCCAGGACGACCACGGCCACGGAACCATGACGACCGGGATCATGGTTGCCGACACCAACAATGGCATGGGCATCTCCGGGGTTGCGCCGGACGCAAAGGCCCTCATCGTCAAGGTGTTGGTGCCTGACAACAGCGGCTCAGCCAGCGGAAACGGGGTGGACGTCGCGGCGGGGATTCGCTACGCCGCAGACTACCCGGGCGTAAGGGTCATCAACCTGAGCATCGGGTCGGACATCCCCACCCTGCTCGGGATCAGCGTCTTCTCGAGCCCGATCCCGGCGGCCATCGACTACGCATCGCAGCACGGTGTGCTGGTGGTCGCGGCGGCCGGGAACAACTACGGCAACCAGACGGAGTACACCTCGGTCGAAAACGAGGCCCTCGTCGCGGGCGCCCTGGCACGCAACGGCGCGGCCGCCAGCTATTCGTCCAGCGGCAGCAACATCGACGCCCCTGGCGGCGATGCCCCGGCAACCAGCGGCGCCACCCCGGACGTCAGCATCCTCTCAACCTGGTGGGATCCCAACACCCGGTCGAGCGCCTACGCCGCTGGAGACGGGACGTCGTTCGCGGCACCCCAGGTCGCCGGGACTGCGGCGATGCTCATGGCCCGTGGGCTGACCGCGGCGCAGGCCCGGCAGACAATCCTCGACACCGCCAACGGCAAGCACCTCAACGCCGCCGCCGCGCTAGGCCGGGCCGACAACGGCCCGGCATGTCCGCCCGCTGCGACTGGCGCACCACCCCCGAACGGAGGGGGACTCAATGTCAAGCCGGCAACCCCACCAAAGGCCGCGCAGTCGTCCCGTCCAAAGACCCCTGCCGCACCGGCGCAGGTGGCTGCCGCGCCCAGTCCGAGCCCCAGCCCGTCGCCGTCACCAAGCCCGACCGCCAGTCCGTCCCCCGCCCAGGAGCCGGACACGCTGCCCAGCCCGCGAGTCCTGGCACATGCGCCTGCCGGCGGCGGCTCGATCCCGGCGCCGATCATCGCGCTGGTCGCGATCGTCGGGATCGGCGGCGGCTACGCGGGGCTCAAACTCTTCACGATCCTGCGCTGAGCCCAGGCCCCGGGGCCAGCAACAGGCGGGCAAATTCGGCAGAATGCCCTGGTGGACAGGGAAGGGGCCCGGCGGTCCTGGGCTGCCTGGGTGAGTTCTGCCGTCGGGGGCGAGGCCACCAAGCAGGCCCACGTCCTCGAGGCCATCATGGGGGCCCTCGAGCGAGGCGCGGGCGCCGATGAGGCGGTGGCCGTGGCCAGGGAGGCGGCGGCGAGCTGGCGCGGCTGGAACGTCGTCGCCCAGGAACCGGCGACTGAGCCGGTCGTGCCCGCCCACCCCGACCCGGCGCCCATCGCAACGGCCCAGCCCGCATCACCCGCGCGCCGGCCGATGGCCGAAGACCCGCGGTTGCTCTTCGGCCTGATCGGCGCCGGCCTGGTGGCGATCGCCGGCATCCTCGCGGTGTTGGTCTTTCAGCCCGGCACCCCGACCGAGGCCCAGAAGAGCGCAGACCAGATCTTCTCGGACAGCAAGGTCTCCCTCGGACTCGTCGCCAGTTACCACGCCGTGGTGAGAGTGAAGGCCGACGGCAAGTCCGGCAGCACCGACATGTATTTCCAGGACAAGGACCACGCCAAGCAGGACGTCGCGCAGGGGGCGGCCAAACTGCAGGTGCTGGCGACCTCCGGGAAGCTCTACGCCCGGGGCAATGCCGACTTCTACAGCTCGCAACCCGTGCTGGCTCAACATGCGGCGGACCAGTGGCTGCAGCTCGCTCCCAATTCGAGCATCCTCGACCCCGCTGATTTCACTCCTGATGTCGGGGCCTCATGTGTGTTCGACAAACACGGCAAGCTGACGAAGAAGGGCGTCTCGACAATTGGCGACCGCAAGGTCGTGGAGATCGACGACAAGGGTGACAAGCCAGGCTCGACCCCGGCGAAGTTCTTCATCGCGGCGGAGGGCCGTGCCGACCTGGTCCGCGTCCAGGTCACGGGGCCGACCACGGCCGGGGCGTTTGACGAGCAATGCGTACGCGGCTTCGGCCTCCAGACCAAGGCCAAGTCCATCAGCGAGACCATCGAGCTGCAGGACCTCAACGGCCAGTTCGACATCCCGGCCACGGCATCGAGCCTCAACCTCGATGACCGGCCCTTCTGCGGCGTGCCACTCGACCCCAACCTGGGTGAGGCCGCAAAGCAGTACCTGCTGATCGCCTATGACGGCAGCCTGCGCCTGGCCAAGGCCGAGTCGGAATGCGGGTGCCCCACCCCGACCACGCAGTCGCTGCGCCTGGCGTGGACGGACGAAGCCGCCTCCGACGAGGACTACGTCAACCGCATCCAGCAGCTCCCCGTCGACGCGACCCAGAAGGCGGCGGTCAACGCCGCGGTCGCCGCGTACCAGAAGGAGATCCGGGACATCCGGGCGCGCATCGCGGGCACCGGCGACCCCAACCGGGTCCTCGCCGACGACCCCGGGGTCACCGACGCAACCCGCGCCCTGCGCGCGGCCCTGGGGCTGCCGGCGGGCACGTGCTCCTACAACATCCCGCCCTGAGAGACGGCCTCTAGTTCAAGCGCTCCACGATCATCGCCATCCCCTGGCCGCCACCCACGCACATCGTCTCGAGGCCGAAGGTCTTGTCCAGGGTCTGGAGGTCGTTGATCAGGGTGGTCATGATGCGCGCGCCGGTCATCCCGAAGGGGTGACCCAGGGCGATCGCGCCACCATGGGGGTTCAGGCGCTCGTCGAGGAAGCCGACCTCACGGCCAACCGGGATGACCTGGGCGGCGAAGGCCTCGTTCAGCTCGACCACGTCGATGTCCTTGACCGTCATGCCCGTCTGGGCGAAGACCTTCTTGCAGGCCTCGATCGGACCGACACCCATGATGCTGGGATCGAGCCCGCTCACCGCTGAGCCCTTGATGCGGGCCAGCGGCTTGATCCCCAGGGACTTTGCGTACTCCTCCTCCATCACGACGACCGCCGCGGCGCCGTCGTTCAGCGGACAGGCGTTGCCGGCAGTCACCCGCCCGTCGTCCTTGAAGACGGGCTTGAGCGTGGCCAGTTTCTCGATAGTGGTGTCGGGCCTGATCCCGTCGTCCTGGCTGACCTCGGTCCCGTCCGGCGTGGCGACGGTGATGATCTCGCGGTCGAAGAACCCGTTCTCGCGGGCCTTCGACGCCTTCATCTGGCTGTTGTAGGCGTACTCGTCCATCTCCTCGCGGGTGATCCCGTATTTATCGGCGACGTTCTCGGCGGTCATGCCCATCGTGATGTAGGCGTCGGCGATCGCGTTCTCGCCGAACAACCGCATGTTGATGTCCTCCATCGCCGGCATCGTGTTGACCCGGGAGACCGACTCCACGCCGGCGCAGACGAGGGCGCGGGCCTCACCGCTCTTGATGGCGTGGTAGCCCATGCGGATGGACTGCAGGCTGGAAGCGCAGAACCGATTTACCGTGGTGCCCGGGACGCTCATCGGCAGCCCGCTGAGGAAGACCGCCAGCCGGCCGACGTTCATGCCGGCCTGCCCCTGGGGGAATCCACAGCCGCAGATGAGGTCGTCGATGTTCTCGTGGGGGAGCTCGGGAACCTTCTCGACCACCTTCTTGACGATGTAGCCGAGGAGGTCATCGGGTCGGTACTCGACCAGCGAACCCTTGCCGGCACGACCGATGGGCGAGCGGCCGGTGGCCACGATTACTGCTTCAGGCATCCGAATTCCTCACGTGTTGGTAGGGCAAGAGATTCTAAACCTGACGACACTGTCAGGTTGACCGTCAGCGCGGCGGAGGCGGCGCCATCGGGGGGATGTCGGAGCTGTCGCCCGCCAGGGTGTCCGAGGGGTAGCCGGGTGGCGGCGGCGGGGCGACCGTGCCGTCGTCGGGGCGCATCTCCTGCGGCCCCGTCGTGTACTCGGCTGCCATCCGCTCGCGCTCCCGCGGCTCGGGTACCTCGTTGTGCCCAGTGGTGTATTCGGCGCTGCCGCCGGAAGCCTGCTGGCGGATGGGCGGGATGGTGCCCGGTGTCGGTGTGACGAAGTCCGGCTCGTGGCCCTGGGGACGCGACCGCGGCGCCACCTCCCCGGGGTCTGCAGTGTAGATCTGGCGCGGTCCGCGGGGCTTCTCGTCATCCTCCCAGCTGTAGGGCCCGCGCCTGCCGCCGGGACGGCGCGATTGAGGCAGGAAGGAGTAGATGACCAGCCCGGCACCACAGATCAAAAGGGCTCCGCCGAGCGGTTGCAGGCCCTTTACGACCAGCACCACGAGGCCCCCAACGATCAGCAGCACAAGTCCCAGGGCGCTCAGTGGCTTCATGACAGACCTCCTCTGCTACGCGCACGTTAGCATCGACCGATGGCCCCCGGGGAGCGGACCTACGTCGGATCGCGCATCCAGAAGCTCGGGGCGAAACGGGGGATGCGGGCGCTGCTCGTCGACGTCCCCGATCCCGGGCTCGCCGAAGAGCTGGCAGAGGCCGGGGTCGAGGTGGTGCGCCAGGGCGCTGCCGAGCCCGACCTCATCTTCCTCGGCGTGAACTCGGAAAAGGACCTGGATCGAATCGCCAGCTACAAGCGACAGATGCCACCGAACGGTTCGCTGTGGCTGATCCGGCCCAAGGGCAAGGGGACGCCGGTGAGCGAGTCGGTCGCAATGCGCGCCGGCCTCGATTCCGGGCTTGTGGACGTCAAGGTCGTGAGCTTCTCGGACACCCACTCCGCCCTCAAGTACGTGTTCCGGCTGCGTGACCGCTGAGCCCTTGACGCGACGGTTCCGGGTCGCCGAGCCGCTGGACCTCGTACCCACGCTGGCGCCGCTGTGGCGCGGCGGCTACGGCGACCCCACGTACCGCTTTGACGCGGGCAGGGTGTGGCGCGCCACCCGGAACGCCACCGGACCGGTCACCATCGCCCTGGGCCGGGAGGGAGACTGGGTCGAAGCGATCGCCTGGGGACCAGGCGCCGAGCTGGCCCTGGAAAGGGCGCCGGCACTGGTCGGCGCGGAGGACGATCGCAGCGACTTCCACCCGGCAAACCGGCTCGTGGCCGAGCTGGACCGGCGCCACCGCGGGCTCCGGATGTGCCGCAGTGAAGCCGTGTTCGAGGCCCTGGTGCCGACGGTCATGGAGCAAAAGGTGATCGGCCTGGAGGCCCGCCGCGGCTACCGGCGCATGGTCCTGGCGATGGGCGAGGCCGCACCCGGCCCGGCGGGGATGCGCGTGCCGCCGCCGGCGACGGTGTTGGCCAGGACGCCGTACTGGCGCATGCACCCCTTCGCGGTCGAGCGGCGCAGGGCCGAGACGATCACCCGGGCCGCGACGATGGCCACCCGGCTCGAGGCGCTCACGGCGGCCACGGCCGGCGATGCCCGCGCGGCACTGGAGGCGATGCCGGGGTTGGGGCCCTGGTCGGCCGCCCTCATCGGGATGATCGCGCTGGGCGACCCGGACGCTGTCCCGGTGGGCGACTTCCACATGCCCGACATGGTGTGCCACGCCCTGGCCGGGGTGCCCCGCGGCAATGACGCCATGATGCTGGAGTTGCTGGAACCCTTCCGCGGCCACCGCGGGCGGGTCATCCGGCTGCTGATGTCAGGGGGAATCCGCGCGCCGCGCTTCGGGCCGCGGCTCAGCCTCCGCCGGATGGAGGTGCACTAGCCTCGAACCAGTCCAGGGCATCGGCGGGGTGCATGACCGAGAACGGCCGGGGTTGGTCGACGCGGACATAGCAGGCGTCACCCCACCCGACGAACTCGTCGCCGGCGCGGCGTGAGCTCCCCGCTAGCAGCACGTCGACCGCCTCGAAGCCCCGCGCGTTCAACCACCCGTCCAGTTCCGGGAGCAGGGCGCAGCCACGATAGAGCTCATCGACGTTGATCTCCGTGTAGATGGTGCGAATGCTCTCGAGCAGCCGGCCGGCGCCCTTCAGGCATTCGAGCTCGTATCCCTGCAGGTCGAGGTTGAGAAAATCGGCGTCCAGGAAGCCGAACTGGGCGGCCACATCGTCCAGGGTGCTCAGGGTCTGCGCCCGGTCGCCGACGTAGACCACCTGCGGATGCTTCTCAGCGTGTGTGCCCAGGTCGAGCACGGACGACGACATGGAGTCGAAGTTGCTCACATGGAACGTCACCGACCTTCCCGACTCGGCGCCGAGGAGGGCCTGGGCAACCTTGTGCCCGTACGGCGCGACTGCCTCTCGAATGCGCTCGATGAGGTCGGGGTTGCCCTCGACCCAGAGCACGTCGGCAACCGATGCGCCGGCATAGGCGGCGGCCTCTTCGGCGAAATGAGCGCCGGCGTGGACGACACGGTCGATCTTGATCCCGTGACGAGGAGCGAGCTCGGACAGCGGAATCAGCATTACCCGAGCGTACCGTCGCGCTGGGGTTCAGAGCGCGACATCGAGCTCCAACGGCTGGCCGAACCACGCGATGCCGTCATGAAGCAGGTCCAGCTGAAGCCGGTGGCGGCCCTCGCGGTCGGGAGCGTCGACGGTGACCGGGACGACCTGGGAGGCCCCGGGCGCCAGCGCCGCTGTGAGCGGTGACTGGATGCCCTGGTCGACTACGACCTCGCCGCCCTCGGTCAGCCACCGGTAGCACACCATGACCTGGGGCAGCCGCGGAGGGCTGCCGGGCCAGGTGTCCTGCCCGTTGTTCTGGACCCGGACGTGAAGCAGGGTGCGGGCCCCGCGGCCGAAGCGGGCATGGACGTCGAGGAGATCCAGCCCGGCACGGCGGCTACCGGCGGGCATCGGCCGCAGGTCCCAGTGCGCGTCGATCTCCGCGCGACCGGCACTTCCCTTCACTCGGGCGCGCCCCCGACGGCGGGGAGGCGGCGCCGCGCACACCTCTTCGATCAGCCTCGAGTCCGCCGGGGGAACCGTCGCGGGCGCCTCGGTGACGTGGTCCTCGGGCAGGTAGAAGAGCGAATTGGGGAAGGCGGTGTCCTGGGTGGGCCAGTCGCGGTAGGTTTCGACCTTGGCCCGGCGGCGCTCGAGCGAATTGAGGGTGAAATCCAGGTGGTAGAGCGGCGTCTCCAGGTACTGCGCCGGACGGACCGGGTGAACCCCCCCGTGCAGTGTCCCGGGCGACCAGAGCGTGGCGGGGTCGTTGCGGAATATCCGGAACTGGAAGTCCGGCCACCACGGGGACTCGGCGATCCATCGGGTGCGGTCCGGGTACAGCCACCGCCGGGGCACCGGGAACTGGTGCACATCCCGTCTGCGCAACAGCCCGGATTCGAGGGCGTCGAGCAGGCCCACCGACGGCACCTCGTCGCTGTCGATCCAGAAGATCCACTCACCCTCGCATTTCGACAACAACCAGCTGTTCTGGCGCTCGATGGGGGTCGCGAACTCGAACCGGAAGAGCCTGTCGGCCACCGCGCCAACCGGGTCCAGGTCGGCAACCGGGACCCTGTCGTCGACGGCGACAACGATGTCGGCGCCGATTTTCTTGAAGAGGGCCAGGGTCGCGGCAAAGCGCGCGCCACAGTCATTGGTCAGAGCGCAAACCGTGAGCGTGGGTAGCCGCACCGGGCGCCGATTCTAAGGGACGGGCGATGTGCCACGGCTAGAATCCGGAGCCGTGAAAGCCTTCCGAAGCCTGGTCCGGCGGCCAGCCCCGCAGGCCGCGGAGCCGCGCGAGGTAATCCTCTACCGCGAGCTGGGCCGCTACGGTCAGCTGGGCAACCAGCTCTGGCAGATCGCGGCCACCATGGGCATCGCGGAATCTCGGGGCGCCGATGCGAGGTTCCCGCCGTGGGACTACCGCGAACTTTTCTCGGTGCCGGCTGCGTTCTTCTCCGCGGATTTACCGGAGAACGGAATTGACGCCTGGAGCACGGCGCAGCACATCCCGCCAAGTCATCGTTATTTCCTCCAGGACGTGAACCTGTTCAGCGGGATCGCCGACCGGGTACGCCGTTATTTCGAGCCCTCCCCGGCGGTCATGTCGGATCTCGCAACGCGGTTCGCAGAGTTCATCGATATTCCCGACAAGACCGCCATTCATGTCCGCCGCGGCGACTATTTCGACCATCCGGACAGCCTGGTCGTGCAGGGCGTCGACTATTACCGCGCCGCGATCGAGATGCTCGGCGACACCAACCTGGTGGTTTTCTCGGACGACATGGAATGGTGCCGCGAGGCACTTGGATGGGCCCAGCCGCGACTATTCATGGAGGGCAATCCCGCGTACATTGACCTGTTCCTCATGGCCCGTTGTGATCGCCACGTCATCGCCAATTCGTCATTCTCCTGGTGGGGCGCGTACCTCGCCAACGACCCCCAGGCGATTTTTCCCGAGCGCTGGTTCGGACCGGCGCTGGCGCATGTCGACGCGACCCTGATGTTCGTCCCCGGCTGGATTGGAATTGATGCCTGAGGACGAGCGCGAACTGACAGACCCGGGGCTGCGCGTCATGGTGACGGGAGGTGCCGGCTTCCTCGGGAAGTACGTGGTCGCCGAGCTCGAGCGCCGCGGCTACACGGACGTCGCGGTGGTCAGAAGCCGGGAGTTCGACCTGACCACCGGCGATGGTGTGGCCGGCGCCCTGGCACGCTTCGACCCGCAGGTCGTCATCCACCTCGCGGCGCTGGTGGGTGGGATCGGTGCCAACGCCGACCGCCCGGGCGATTTCTTCTACCAGAACATGGTCATGGGGACCACGCTGATGGAGCAGGCCCGGCAGCGCGGAGTGCTCAAGTTCCTGACTGTGGGAACGGTGTGCGCCTACCCTCGCGACGTCCCGGTCCCCTTCCGTGAGGACGACCTCTGGAGCGGATACCCGGAGGAGACGAACGCGCCCTATGGCCTGGCCAAGAAGATGTTGCTGGTGCAGGGCCAGGCGTACCGCGCCCAGTACGACTTCAACGCTATCTATCTCCTCCCCACCAACCTGTATGGTCCGGGCGACAATTTCGACCTCCAGACGTCCCACGTCATCCCGGCCATGATCCGCAAGTTCCTCGCCGCCCATGAGAGCGGTGCGGACCGGGTGGTGCTCTGGGGTGACGGCTCGCCCACGCGCGAGTTTCTTTATGTCGCGGATGCGGCGCGCGCCGTCGTCGACGCGATGCAGCGTTACTCCGGCGGCGAGCCGGTGAATATCGGGTCGACCTTCGAAATTTCGATGAGAGACCTGGCGGGGAAAATCGCCGCCGCCGTGGGATTCGCCGGCGAGGTGACGTGGGACACGAGCAAGCCGAACGGCCAGCCGCGCCGGAAACTGGATGTCAGCCGGGCGCGGGACCGGTTTGGGTTTGTGTCACAAACGGACTTCGATACCGGTCTCGCGGAGACCATCGCCTCCTACAGGGCAACCTAGTGTCCTGCCTCACTGGACACTAGGGCGCTAGTTCAGGCGCTCGACGATCATCGCCATCCCCTGGCCGCCACCGACGCACATGGTCTCGAGGCCGATCGTCCCGTCGTGGGTCCGGAGGTCGTTGAGCAGCGTCGTCATGATGCGCGCGCCGGTCATCCCGAAGGGGTGACCCAGAGCGATGGCACCGCCGTGCGGGTTGAGCCGGTCCATGTCCCACTCCAGCTCCCGCGAAACGGCCAGGACCTGCGACGCAAAGGCCTCGTTCAGCTCGAAGTAGTCGATGTCGTCGACGGTCATGCCCGTGGCCTTGAGCACCTTGCGGCAGGCCTCGATCGGACCGACCCCCATGATGGTCGGGTCCAGCCCGCTCACCGATGAGGCCACGATCCGGGCCAGTGGCGTGAGCCCGAGCTCGGCCGCGCGGCCCTCCTCCATCACCACGACCGCAGCGGCGCCGTCGTTCAGCGGGCAGGCGTTGCCGGCGGTCACCCGGCCGTCGTCGCGGAACACCGGCTTGAGCTGCGCCAGCGCCTCGACAGTGGTGCTGGGGCGGATCCCATCGTCGGCGGTGACGATGGTGCCGCCAGGCGTCGTCACCGGGATGATCTCCCGCTCGAACACCCCGGCTGCCTGGGCCGCGGTGGCCTTCATCTGGCTCTGGTAGGCGTAGCTGTCCATATCCTCGCGGGTGATCCCGAACTGGTCGGCGACATTCTCCGCGGTCATCCCCATGGCGATGTAACCCTGGGCGCAGGCGTCGTCGCCCATCAGCAGGGGGTTGCGGTCGGCCTCGGTCATGCCCCCCCTGCCGACCCGGCTGTACGTCTCCACCCCGGCGCACACGAACGCTCGCCCTTCGCCGGAGCGGATGGCGTGGAAGGCCATGCGGATCGCCTGCAGGCTCGATGCGCAGAAACGGTTGACCGTCGTTCCCGGGACGCTGGTCGGCAGGCCGCTCAGGAACACCACGTTGCGGCCGATGTTCATGCCCTGCTCCCCGGCGGGGTAGCCACACCCGCAGATGAGGTCGTCGATCTCGTCGTGCGGGAGCTCGGGGATCCTCTCCAGGACGGTCGCGACGATGTGCCCGAGCATGTCGTCGCCCCGCACGTCCACCAGCGACCCCTTACCGGCGCGCCCAATGGGGCTACGGCCCGCGGCGACAATGACGGCTTCTGGCAAGGCTCCTCCCGGTCAGGATTGACGGCTAGAGTTTAGAAGTAGATGGCCGACGCCCACGTGCACACCCCACCGCCGGCGAACGAAGCGGTCCGGAGCTATGCCCCCGGCACGCCCGAGCGCGCGTCGGTCCAGGCCCGCCTGGCCGACCTGACCGACGCCAACACCGAGATCCCCCTGGTCATCGGCGGCAAGCCGGTCATGTCCGCGAACCTGCGACCGATAAACGCGCCGCACCGCCACGAGCTGGTGGTGGGCCGTCACGTCACGGGTGGAGTGAAGGAGACCCAGGCGGCGATCGACGCGGCGCTGGCCGCCCGCCCGGGCTGGGCCTCCACCCCGTTCAAGGACCGCGCGGCCATCTTCCTGCGCGCTGCTGCCCTCCTGGCCGGACCCTGGCGGGACACCGTCAACGCGGCCACGATGCTGGGCCAGAGCAAGACGGTGCAACAGGCAGAGATCGACTCGGCCGCCGAACTGATCGATTTCTGGCGTTTCAACGTGCACTACGCCGACCAGCTCCTGGCGCAGCAGCCCGGGTCCGACCCGACGGCCTGGAACCGCATGGAGTACCGCGGGCTGGAGGGGTTCGTCTTCGCCATCACCCCGTTCAACTTCACGTCGATCGCGCTGAACCTGCCGACCGCCCCGGCCCTGATGGGCAACACAGTGGTGTTCAAACCGTCGCGCGAGACCCTGTTGGTCTGCCACTTCCTGATGGAGGTGCTGCGCGTCGCGGGCCTGCCCGACGGCGTCATCAACATGATCGCGGGCGACGCGGTGCAGATCTCCGGCCAGGTGCTGGCTGACCGCAACCTGGCGGGCATCCATTTCACCGGCTCGACCGGCGTATTCCAGTCACTGTGGAAGACCGTCGGCAACAACATCGCGAAGTACCGCACCTATCCCCGACTGGTGGGTGAGACCGGGGGCAAGGACTTCATCCTGGCCCACCCGTCGGCGGACCAGACGGCGCTGACGACGGCGATGATCCGGGGGGCGTTCGAGTACCAGGGCCAGAAATGCTCGGCGCCGTCGCGCGCCTACATCCCGCAGTCCACCTGGAAGCGCATCAAGGCGGACCTCGCGGAGCAGGTCGAGGGCATCCCGATGGGCGACATCGCGGACTTCCGCAACTTCATGGGCGCGGTCATCAACGAGGAGGCCTTCAAGAAGCACAAGGGCGCGATCGCCTACGCCAGGGGCAACGCCAGGAGCAGCATCGTCGCCGGGGGCCGCACCGACGCGCGGCAGGGCTGGTTCGTGCGCCCGACGGTCATCGAGACCACCGACCCCTCCTTCCGGCTGATGGAGGAGGAGCTGTTCGGACCGATCCTGACGGTCTACGCCTATCCCGACAAGGACTTCGACCGCACGCTGGACATCGTCGACCAGACCAGCCCATACGCGCTGACCGGGGCGATCTTCGCGCGGGACCGCGCCGCGGTCATCAAGGCCGCCGACCGCCTGGTCCACGCCGCCGGCAACTTCTACGTCAACGACAAGCCGACGGGGGCGGTCGTGGGCCTGCAGCCCTTCGGTGGGGCGCGGGCATCCGGGACGAACGACAAGGCCGGGTCGCCGCTGAACCTGGTGCGCTGGACCAGCCCGCGCACCGTGAAGGAGACCTACGTGCCGCCGATGGACTATCGCTACCCATACATGGCGGACGAGCTCCCGACCTGACGTCGGCGAGCCGACCTCAGCGCTGCATGTGCACGAACTTGCAGCGGCCCATCTCCTGGCGCGACCAGCCTGGGTCCAGCCGCTCCAGGCGCACCAGCACCTCCCACTGCTCATGGCTGCTCTCGGGATAGACCAGGATCCCCCCGGGTGCGACCTGGTCGAGCCAGGCCATCGGGACAGCGGCGATCGCGGCAGACGCGACGACCCTGTCGTACGGGGCTCCCGCAGCCCATCCGTCCATCGCGTTGCCTGCCTCCAGGGTGACGCGACCGGAATAGCCCGCGGCGGCGATGGCCAGCCGCGAGGACGCCACGAGTTCCGGCAACAGCTCCACGCCGACCACCTCCATCCCGGTTGCCGCCAACACCGCCGCCGCATAGCCGCTGCCCGAGCCGAGCTCGAGGGCGCGCAGCCCGGGCGCCGGCGCCAGCGCCGAGATCACCGCCGCGACCATGGAGGGGGCGGAGATGGTCGCGCCGGGCGCCAGCTGCAGGGCCGAGTCCTCCCAGGCCAGTTCGGCGAGGTGCGCGGGCACGAAGATCTCGCGGGGTACCGCGGCGATCGCGGACAGGGCAATGTCGCTGACACGGCCGTCCTGGCCCAGCTCCTCCAGCAACCGCTCCCTCTGCGACAGCCACGCCATCCGGGGACGTTAGCGCGCGATTTCGGGATTGAACCGCGCTACGCTGGGGTTAAACAGTGATATGAGCACCATCAGCCAGCCCAACCCGGTCCTTGCCCAGGCGCGACTGGCGCAGGGCCTGACCCTCGCCTGGCTCGCGGTCGAGCTGGTCCTGGCCATGGCCGCGGGGCTCGCGGCGCACTCCATCGCGCTGACAGCCTTCGGCGCGGACAGCGCCGTCGAGGTGATCACCGCCGCCGTGGTCCTGGTCCAACTGTCTCGCGGCACCGCGGCCGTGGGCAGCGACACCCTAGGCGCCCGCCGGGCGTCGCGCGCGGTGGGCATCGGACTCTACGTGGTCGCGGCGTACATCGTGGTCGCCGCGATTTTCGCCGTGGTCCAGGGCGTGCGGCCCGAGGCGACCACCTTCGGCGTCGCCGTTGCGGTCACATCGGTGGCGGTGATGACCGTTCTCTGGCGCTGGCGGCTTGGGCTCTCCGAGCGCCTCCACAGCTCCGCCCTGCGCGCGGACGCGGCCTGCTCGGCGGTCTGTGTGTACATGGGGCTGACGATGCTCGCGGGCCTCGCCCTGAACACCGCGTTCGGCTGGTGGTGGGCCGACCCCCTCGCCGGGCTCGGGATGATCTGGTGGATCCAGGCCGAGGCGCGGGAGGCGCTCGAGGCGGCCCGGACCGGCCGGCACTGCGAAGACTGCTAGCCGGGGCTGGACCCTAGAGAAACTTCTCGGCCAGCTTCGTGGCGGCCTGCATGCCGGGCTTGCCGACATAGCGCAGCACCTGGGGGGCGACCGAGTTGGCGCCGACCACCGCCTGGTAGTAGGCGGGGATGAAGAGTTCGGCGGAGCCGCGGGTGATCGCCTTGCAGATGGCCTTCGCCACGTCCTCCGGTGGGGCGCCGACGGGCTTGAGCGGCAGGCGGCCGTGCACCTCGCCCCGCGAGTTCACAACGAACTCGGTCGCGATCGGGCCCGGGCAGATCAGCGTTGCCCCGACGCCCGTCCCTCGAAGCTCCATCCGCAGCGAATCCGTCAGCGCCTTCAGGGCGAACTTGGTCGCCGAGTAGCCGCCGAGATTGGGCGTCGAGATATGGGAGGCCACCGACCCGACGTTGATGACCCGACCCTGCCGGCGCGCGATCATTCCCGGGAGGGCGGCGATGGTGGCGACGTGGGGGGCCATCACGTTGACCTCGAACACGTAGCGCAGGTCGGCCGGCTCGAGCTCCGCCACCGGGTCGGTCAGTCCCAGGCCGGCGTTGTTCACCAGGACATCGATGCCCCCAAGTGCCTTGTCGGCCCGGGCGACCATCGACCGCACCTCGGCCTCCACCGAGACGTCGGCGACGACGACATGGACATCGGCACCGAAGTCGCGGCATTCCTTCGCGACCCGTTCCAGCGACTTCGCCGTGCGGGCGACGAGTACGAGGTCGGCGCCCCGACGCGCCAGCTCGACCGCGGTTGCCGCCCCGATGCCCCGCGACGCGCCGGTGAGCAGGACGCGGGCGCCGGCAATTTTCACGGGCGCCAGTCGACGTCGATGTCGGTCAGCTCGCGGTAACCGTCGGCGGTCACGATCACGGTGTTCTCGATCCGGACGCTGCCGTCATCGACGCTGTAGAGGCCCGGCTCGATGGTGACCACGTCACCCTCACGCAGCTCGCCTTCGTAGTCGTTGATGCGCGGGGGCTCATGGACCATCAGGCCCAGGCCGTGGCCCGTACCGTGGTTCATGTTGGCGACGCCCTCGCGGTGGAGGCCCTCGGCGGTGGTGCTGAACCCCGCGTCGTAGAGCGCCTGGCAGGCGGCCCGGTGCACGGCCCGGCTGCTCACCCCCGCGCGCACCTTGGCGAGCGCCTCGGCGTGTGCCGTCTTCACGGCCTCGTACATCCGCAGCCACGCCTCGGTGGGCTCACCCACCACGTAGGTGCGCGTCATGTCGCCGAAATAGCGGGTCCCCTTGCTCGTTGGATATATGTCGATGATCACGCCGGTGTTGGCGTCGAGGTGCCCGGTCTTGGCCGTGTGCGGGTCCGCCGCGCCCGGGCCGGCCGCGACGATGGTGTCCTCGGTGGAGCAGTTGTTGCGCAGAAGGTCGGCCTCGATCACCCCGATGACCCGGTCGCTGGTCAGGGGTTCGCCGTTGTGCCAGAGCTTGCCGTCGCGAACCTCGGCTTCTGCCAGCATCGCCCGGGCGGCGCGCATCGAAGACACGGCGGCGGCCTGGGTCCGGGCGATCGCCTCCTGCTCCTCGGGGGACTTGCGCCGCCGCTCCTGGCGGAACATGTCGTCGTCAACCTCGACCAGGACGTCGTGGGTCTCCAGCGCCCGCGCCAGGGCGATCGGGAAGTCCGGCTCGACCATGGCCCGGTCGGTGCCGAGCTCGTTCAGGGTGGCCGCGATGGTCGCGGCGTGGGCGTCGTACTCCCCTGCCGAGGCCATCCGCTGGCGCCACGCGGGGTCGTCGAACGCCCGCACCTCCGAGACGCTGGCCTCCTTGCGGGCCCGCCCCACCTCCATGCTTCCGACCAGCAGGATCCGCTGGTGCCCGAGCTCCACATAGATCACGGGGTCCGGCGCCTGGAACTTCGTGCGCCACAGGATGTTGGGGTGCCGCAGGGTGTCCCCGAAGATCAACGTCGCGCTTGCCACCGTCACCTCCTGTGTGGGTGGTGGTCGGCAAGGGACTCGAACCCCTGACCTCTCGGATGTGAACCGAGCGCTCTAACCAACTGAGCTAGCCGACCGCCAGAGCACGATTGTATTGCCCCCGGGAGGCCTCATAACCGGCTGGCATACTTGCCCGCAATGGCTCAGCGGCGACGTCGCGCGGGGTTGCGCGACGGCCGGCGCCGGGGGCGGAACCAATGGGGTCCACTGCCGGCCTCGGCCTACAGCGACACTCCTGACGGACCGATCGCCGCCCGCGGCAAGCGGCGCGCCTGGCCCTGGATCGTGCTCGCGCTGCTCCTGGCGGCAATGGTCCCGGTGGGCTACTTCGGCTACCCGCTGGTTTCGACGATGTTTGCCGTCAGCAAGGCCGGCACCGACCCCAACACCGGGAACAACGTGCCGCTGAACATCGGCGTGGCCCCCAAGGGCACGGTCATGGTGCTGCTCATGGGCTCGGATGAGCGCCACGACAAGAACGGCAACATCGTCTCCGGCGACGTCCCCCACTCGGACACCATGATCCTGGTCGCCGTGGACACGGACCGCAGGGCGGTGCGGATGCTGAGCGTCCCGCGCGACCTGCTGGTGACCATCCCCGGCTTCGGCGCCGGTCACCGCATCAACGAGGCGTACACGCTGGGCGAGGTCAAGCACGTGAGCGGCGGCGGGCCGGGACTGGCGGTGCGGACGATGGAGCAGCTGATCGGGTTCAAGATCCCGTACTACGGCGTCATCACCTTCGACGGTTTCCGCCAGGGGGTCGACGCGGCTGGCGGCGTGACGGTGGACGTCGAACGCCCCATCACCGACCACGACTACCCCGGCGACCACTACGACCTGATCCCGGTCTACATCCCGGCCGGCCGCCAACTGCTGGATGGCGAGCGGTCGCTGGAATACGTGCGTTCCCGCCACGACGATCCCCAGAACGACTTCGGCCGCAACCAGCGCCAGCAGCATTTCCTGACGGCCTTGAGCAACAAGATGCTCAGGCCCGAGCGCCTGGGACAGTTCGCGCAGTTCCTCGACATCATCAAGAACAACCTGCGCACCAACCTGTCCCCGGCGGAGATGCTGGCACTGGGCAACTCCATGGTCGGCACGAGCAAGCCCAGGTTCCAGACGTACGCGGTGGGACCGGATTTCGTGCGCCCTCCCACAGCACGTGAGGCGGCCCTTTACGGGGCGGTGCTCATCCCCAACAAGAAGGCGATCGACTCGCTGGTGCAGGCCTTCCTGCGCGGCGACCCGGCACCCGGTGGCGCCAGCCCCAGTCCCTCCGGCGCGTGACGGCGCGGCGTCAGCCGATCAGGAGATGTCGTGCCACTGGCCGTTGTCGAACTCTGAGGAGCCACTGCCCTCTTCGTCGTCGACCTTCAGGTGGAAGCGCGCCGCGACCGTCTGCTCGGCCATTCGCCGCGGCAGTCCCAGCTTGATCATGGCGCGGGTCTCGTCAGCCATGACCTTGTCGCGGGCCGCCTCGATCGCGGCGATTATGTCGTCCACCAGCACCCCGGGATTCTAGTGCAGCCGCCCGGCGCAGCCCGACCGATGCTCTCGGTCGACGAGGCCCGTGACCGCCTGCTCGCGATGATCCCGCGCCTGGCGCCGCGACCGGTTCCGCTCGACGCGGCGCTGGGGCTCGTGCTGGCCGCCGATGTCGTGGCGGGTCGGGACCTGCCCGGGTTCGACAACTCGGCGATGGACGGGTTCGCGGTACGGGCCGCCGACACCATCGGCGCGACCCCCGCATCACCAGCGCGGCTGCGCCTGCTGGGCGAGGTCGCGGCGGGTGGTGTCGCCAGTGTCGCGGTCGAGCCGGGTGCGGCGGTCCGGATCATGACCGGCGCGCCACTGCCCGCCGGGGCAGACGCGGTGGTCATGGTGGAGGCGACGTCGATGGACGGCCAGACGGTGCTCGCCGGCATCGAGGTCGAGACAGGCCGCAGCCTGCGCCGGGCCGGCGAGGACGTCCGCCGCGGGGACCCGGCCATGGCAGCGGGCACGGTGCTGGGGCCCGCGCAGCTGGCTTTGTTGGCGGCGCTCGGGGTCGTGGAGCCGACCTGCGTGCCCCGCCCCCGCGTGGCGGTCATCCCCACCGGGGACGAGCTGGTGGACCCAGCGGTCGAACCGGGGCCGGGCCAGGTTGCCGACGTGGTCGGCTCGGGGATGCCCGCGGCCGTGCGGGAGGCCGGCGGCGACCCGATACGGGTACGACGGGCAGCCGACACCGAGGCCGATGTCCGGCGCGCGTTTGCGGAGGCCGCCGGGGCGGACCTCGTGATCAGCGTGGGCGGCGTCAGCATGGGTGACTACGACTTCGTCCGGCGGTTCATCGAGAACGACGGCGAGCTCGATTTCTGGAAGGTCGCGATGCGCCCGGGACGGCCACTGGCGGTGGGCCGGGTCGGGGGCGCCCTGGTCGTGGGTCTGCCCGGGAACCCCGTCTCGGCCCTCGTCGGGTTCGAGGTCTTCGTCCTGCCCGCGCTGGTGGCGATGGCCGGGAGGCCGGGTTGGCACCGCACCCGGCAGGCCTGCGCCCTGGCCGGCCCGCTCCAGTCGCCGCCTGGACTCCGCATGTTCGCCCGGGCATCGGTGGCCAGGGACGCCGCCGGTACGCTCGTCGGCATGCCTGTCATGGGCCAGGGCTCCCACCAGCTGCGCAGCCTGGCCGCAGCCAACGCGCTCCTCGACATCCCCGCCGGCGCCGGTGACCTGAAAGCCGGCGACGTTGTCGAGGCGATCATGCTGGACCACCTGCCCGGGCCCTCGTGAGGAGCATCCTGGCCGCGGCGGCGATGACGTTGCTGCTCTGCGGCTGCTCCGGCTCGAGCGGGACGACCGCCGTCGCGCCCGTCCCATCGGCGCCGGCGACCCCGCTGCCCGACATGTGGCGCAGCATCCCCGACAAGAAGGCCGGCTTCTCGGTCGCGCTGCCGACCTCCTGGGACGTGGTCACGCGCGACTCGCCCACCTTTGACGCCGATTTGAAGGCCGTTGGGGACCAGGGCCCAGAGCTGGCAAAGTACTTCACCGACGCGTTTGGCAAGAATGACCAGTTGCGCCTGCTGGGAGCCGACCCCCGGACGCTGCCCCAGGGATTTGCCGCAAACATCAACGTGATGACCAGCGACCTCGGCACGACCGCCGACGCGCCCACCCTGGACGACGTCGCCAAGGCCAAGGCCAAGAGCCTCGCCGCGGCCGCCGGGGTGCAGAAGCCCGTGCTGCGGCAGGCCGACAAGATGTCCGGCCTCGGCGCCGTGCGCTTCGACTACACCCTCACCGCCAACGGGACGGCGGTGCAGGTGCGCTCGCTGGTGGCGACGGTCGAGCGCGGCGGTCGGCGCTTCCTGGTCGAGCTCACGATGGGCGCGCCCGCCGCCGGTGCGCCGAGCCTGTTCGCCGCCGAGCAGGCGCTTTTCACATTGTTCGACCCGAGCCGGCCGTCGCCGTCACCGTCTCCGAGCCGGGCCGCCACGCCCACACCGACAACCGGCGGCCAGGGCTCGCAGACCTCCTCCGGTTAGAAGGTAGAAGAAGGCACTACGATACGGTTCTCCATACGGGGTGAACATGGCCACATTTACACCGCAGAACATCCGCAACATCGCCATCCTGGGACACAGCCATGACGGCAAGACGACGCTGGCCGAGGCGATGCTCCACGCGGCCGGCGCGATCCCGCGGTTGGGCAGCACCGACAACGGCACGACGACGCTGGACTTCGAGCCCGAGGAGCAGAAGCACAACATCTCCATAAGCGCCGGCATAGGCCACCTGGAGTGGCGTGACACCAAGGTCAACCTCGTGGACTGCCCGGGCTTTGCTGATTTCATCGGCGAGGCTGTTGGCGGCCTGCGGGCGGTCGAGGCCGCGATGGTGGTGGTCGGCGCCAGCAGCGGTCTGTCGGTGGGCACCGAAGCCGCCTGGGAGCTGCTGAGCGAACGTGGCGAGCCCCGCCTGGTGGTCGTCAGCAAGATGGACAAGGAGAACGCCGACTACCTCGGCGTGCTGCGCGCCCTGCAGGAGACCTTCGAGCCCAAGCCCGTGCCGCTGCACCTGCCCATCGGCGCGGAGGCAAGCTTCAGGGGCGTGGTCGACCTGCTCCACCGCAAGGCCTACTTCTACGAGGACAACAAGGTCACCGAGGGCCCCATCCCGAGCGAGATGGAGGCGGACGTGGAGGCCTACCGGACCCAGCTGGTCGAGGCCGCCTGCATGGCGGACGACACCCTCCTCGAGCACTACCTCGAAGGCAAGGAGATTGCCGACGACGAGATCGTCCGGGCGACCCATGAGGGCATCCGCGGGGGGTTGGTGGTGCCGGTGCTCTGCGGGTCGGCGACGGCCGAGGTCGGCACCCAGCAGATCCTCGATGCGATCGTCGAGCTGATGCCCTCGGCGGCGGAGCAGCCGGCGTCGGAGGCCGAGGAGCATGGCGGCCTGGCCCCTGATGCCTCGGGGCCGCCTGCGGCACTCTGCTTCAAGACCACGGCGGACCCGTTCGTGGGCCGGATCAGCTACCTCAAGGTCATCTCGGGGACGCTCAAGCCCGACCAGCAGCTGTACAACCCGGCGCGGGACCAGGTCGAGCGGCTGGCGTCGCTGGCGATGCCGATGGGCAAGACCCTGCAGCCCGTGGGCGAGCTGTGCGCGGGCGACATCGGGGCGATCTCCAAGCTGGCCTCGACCCTGACCGGGGACGTCCTCACAACGCGCGAGACCAAGGTCGACATCCACGCCCCCGAGCTGCCGGTGCGGACGTACCAGATGGCAATCACCGCCAAGAACAAGGGCGACGAGGAGAAGGTCTTCGCGGGGCTCCACAAACTCCTTGATGAGGACCCCACGCTGGAGCTCACGCGCGAGGAGACCACCCATGAGCAGATCCTCCGCGGCATGGGCGATGTGCACCTCTCGGTCAACCTCGAGAAGCTGAAGCGGAAGTACGGCGTCGATGCCGAGCTCCACTTCCCGCGGGTGCCCTACCGCGAGACGATCACCGGCACCGCGCGCGTGGACAAGAAGCACAAGAAGCAGTCCGGCGGCGCCGGCATGTACGGGCACTGCGTCATCGAGGTCGAGCCGGCGCCGCGGGACGGCGGCCTGGTCTGGGAGGACAAGATCTTCGGCGGGTCGATCCCCCAGAACTTCCGACCCTCCGTCGAGAAGGGCGTCAGGAAGGCCATGGAGGAGGGCATCCTGGTGGGCAGCCCCATCGTCGATATCCATGTCCGGCTGGTCGACGGCTCGACGCACCCGGTCGACGGCAAGGACATCGCCTTCCAGATCGCCGGCGCGATGGCCATGCGCGAGGCCTGTCGCGACGCCCACCCGGTGCTCCTGGAGCCGATCATGAACGTCAGCGTCACCGTGCCCGAGCGCTTCATGGGCGATGTCATGTCCCTGCTGAGCGGCAAGCGCGGCAAGGTGGGCGGGATGAACCCCCAACCCGGTGCCAAGTCGCAGGTCACCGCCCAGGTGCCGCTGAAAGAGATGTACGAGTTCCCCAAGGAGCTACGGTCGATGACCCAGGGCCGGGGGACCTACACGATGGAGTTCACGCGCTACGAGGAGGTCCCCGCGCATATCGCCCAGGCGCTGGTCGAGACCTACCAGAAGGAGAACGCCGGCAAGGTCGTCCAGGAGGTTTGAGCCCGGCCGACGGGGAGGCCTCCGCCCAGCCGGTGGGGTTACCCGTGTTCGGCCGGGACGGCGACCTGCTGGTGCCCACCACGGCGGCGGCAGGGCCGTGGGACCCGGAGGCGCTCCACGGGGGATCCGCCGGCGCGGCGCTAGCCCGGGCGATGGAGGCGATCGAGCCCGACCCCGAGATGCCCTTCGCCCGGGTCACGTGCGAGTTCATCCGCCCGGTTCCCCGGCGGCCGCTGGCAGTGACCGCGAGGGTCTCGCGGCCGGGAAGGCGGATCCTGTTGCTGGAGGCGGAGATCCGCTGCGATGACGAGGTTGTCGCCCGGGCGGGCGGGCTGCGCATCCGGGCCGCTGACGTCGACCTGCCGGCTAGCGGGCTGACCGAGCTGGCGCCGCCCCCCGGCCGCGAGACCGGCCACCCGCCGGCGGGGATCGAGAGCTGGGGCCGGGGGTTGATCAGTGCCATGGACCTGCGCCTGGTGCATGGTGACCTGATGGAGTCGGGAACGGCCACCGCGTGGTTCCGCCTGCGCGGCGCACTGGTCGAGGGCGAGGAGCCGACCCCCCTCCAGCGCATCGTGGCCGCGGCCGACTTCGGCAACGGGCTGTCGGGAGTGCTGGACTTCCGAACCCACGTCTTCATCAACCCGGACCTGACCGTTTACCTCCACCGCTACCCCCGGGGCGAATGGGTGGCGCTCGATTCCGCGACCTGGGTCCACGCCCATGGCATAGGCATGGCCGAGAGCACGCTGTGGGACACGGAGGGCCCGATCGGGCGCTCGGTACAGTCGCTGCTGGTGGGCAGACGGCCCTGAACCGGCAACCGACCAGCCCTGTATAGTCTGACCTTGGCCGTGCCGGGACGCCGGCCAGAGGGATGGATGGCCGTCGCCGGGAAGGAGATCGGCATCCTCAGCCAAGATCGAAAACCCCCATGGCGAGGTAAATGGGCAAAGTAATCGCCGTAGCGAACCAGAAGGGGGGAGTCGGCAAATCGACCACCGCCCTGAACCTGGGCTACGCGTTGCACGAGCGCAAGAAGCGGGTGCTCCTGGTCGATCTCGACTCCCAGGCCCACCTGACCCTGATGGCGGGCGTCGAGCTCGCGGCCGGGGACATGTCGACGTACGACCTGCTGATCTCCGGGGGCCTCGCGGCGGACGCCCTCCAGGAGGTGGACAGCGGTCTAGACATCCTGCCCGGCAGCATCCAGCTGGCCTCGGGCGAGGTGGCCCTGGGGCGCCGCCAGAACCGTGAGTACCGCCTCCGCGAGGCGATCGACCCGGTGCGCAGCTCCTACGACTTCGTCGTCATGGACTGCCCGCCCAACCTCGGCCTGCTCACGGTCAACGCCCTGACCGCGGCGGACGGCGTGCTGATCCCCCTCCAGCTCGACTTCCTGGCGCTGAAGGGCATGCAGCTCCTGCTCAATACGATCTCCGAGGTGCGAGGCAGCACCAACGCCGGCCTCGAGCTCATCGGGATCCTCCCGACGATGTTCCGGCCGCGTTCCCTCCATTCCATGGAGGTGGAGCAGAGCGTTCGCGAGTTCTTCGGCAAGACGATCTTCAAGACTGTGGTGCGGTCCTCCGTCCGTTTTCCCGAGGCGGCGGCAGGTTTTCGCTCCATCCTCGAGTACGCGCCCAAGCACCCCGGGGCCCAGGCATACCGAGACCTCGCCAAAGAGGTCATCGATCGCGCCGGGCGGGGATAGGCAGGATAGGGATTGACTTACATCCAGTTGTGTGTAGGATCTGCGATGAACCCTATATCTGGTAGCAGGACGCTCCACCACTTCAACCGCTACATCGGGCTGGGAGGCTAATTTTGCCGCCGATTTTCAAGGCCCTCCTGCTGGGGGCTTGGCACATGCTCCTCAACGTCTTCACCACGCGCAGCACCATGGAGTTCGAGCGATTCACCCGTGTGCCCCTGCCCGCCGGCTCCGCGCCGTACACGGCGTCGGGGTCGTCGCCGGCGATCATGAACGTGAGCACGGTCAACGCCGGCGCCGTCGCTGGTGAGAACCCCACCTTGTGCGAGGAGACCTTCACCCGGCTGATCAGCGCGGGCCGGTTCGACTCCGCGTGGGACCTGCTGACCCCCGACTCCCAGACCTCCTGGAAGGACAAGCCCAGCTTCACCCGCGAGATGGCCGCGCGCCAGCCCGGCCGGGGCCTGCTGGGGAGCAAGGTGCGTGAGGTCAGGATGCTCGCCTCCTGGAAGGACGAGCACACCAACAAGACCTACCACGAGGTTGCCGAGCTGGTCGTCGATTACCGGGTGCGCCAGCGCGCCAAGGAGACGGTGGTGACCCAGGACGTCCACCTCGTCAACGTAAACGGCGGCTGGAAGTCGCTCTGTTACCGCACCTAAGGGCCGCTAGGGCGCTATAGATCTCGTCGGGCTGGGTCGGCCCATGACCACGATCCGGTTCGAGGCGATCGTCCAGCTTGAGGGCTATGGTGGCTTCGTCTATGTCCCCGGTGACCTGGCGGACCAGCTGAGCACCGCCAAGCGCCCCGCGGTGGTCGCCACCGTGGCGGGCCGCACGTATGACACCCGGCTGGGCGTGTACGCCGGCCAGCGGGTGCTCGGCCTGCACCGGGCGATGCGCGAGGAGGTTGGCCTGTCCCCGGGCGACGTGGTCAGCGTGGAGATCACCAACGACGACCGGCCGCGCGAGGTCGAGGTGCCCGACGACCTGGCCACGGCCCTTGCGTCCAACCCGGCGGCGGCGGAACGTTTCGACAGGCTCAGCTACACCGGTCGCAAGGAGAGGGCGCAGGCGGTGACCTCGGCCAAGCGACCGGCGACCCGGCAAAGTCGCGTCGACGCCATAGTCGCCGAGCTGTTGGCCCGCTGACCGGCCGGGTCTAACCGCGCTTGGTGGGCATCGCCCGCATGGCCTTGGTGAGCTGCTTCCAGCCGCGCCGCTGCTGGGCCTCGGCCCTGGCGTCCGTCCGGATCGCCAGAGCCGCCAGCTCGCGCCGCAGCTTGCGGTAGCTGGCCAGCCTCCCGGCGGAGAGCTGCCCGGCCTCCATCGCCGCGAGCACCGCGCAGCCCGGTTCGGCATGGTGAGCGCAGTCCGTGAAGCGGCAGCGCGCCGCGAGCTCCTCGACATCGCTGAACGCCATCGCGATGCCGTCGTCCGAGTGCCACAGCTGCAGCTCACGGATGCCGGGAGTGTCGACGATCATGGCGCCGCCGGGGAGGTGATAGAGCTGGCGGTGGGTGGTGGTGTGCCGGCCTTTCTGGTCAGCACGGACCTCACCGGTCGCCAGCTCCGCACTGTTCCGCAGGCCGTTGATGAGCGAGGACTTCCCCGCACCCGACGGCCCGACGACGACCGCGGTGAGGCCCGGCTGGAGAACCTCGCGGACGGCGTCCAGGCCCTCCCCCGTCACGTTGCTCACCGCCAGGACGTCGACGCCGTTGGCCACGTCCCGGACCGCGCCGAGGGCGTCATCGGGGTTGTCGACCAGGTCGGACTTGGTCATCACGACGACGGGCGTGGCACCGCTCTCCCAGGCCATCGTCAGGTAGCGCTCGATGCCTCGTTCGCGCACCTGGGACGACAGCGACGCGGTGACGATGACGCGGTCGACATTGGCGGCGAGGACCTGCCCTTCCGCCACCTGGCCGGCGACCTTGCGCACCAGCACCGATCGCCGGTCGATGACGCCGACGATGCTCGTCAGCTCCGGGTGGAGGACAACCCAGTCGCCCACCGCGGGCATGTCGATGGCGGCGCGCGCGGCGTGGCGCAGGTGCCCGGCCACCTCGGCCTCAATCTCACCTTCCGCCATGGAGACCTGAAACAGCCGACCCAGCGACGCCGTCAGGCGGCCCGGCCTGCCGTCCTCGACACCCAGCCGGGCAAGACCGTCCTCAAAGAACTGCGCCCAACCCAGTCGGGCGAGGGATGTGTCGGAAGGATTCAACTCAAAGACCTCATAAGCCGCGGTTTAAACAACAAAGGCCGCCCCACAGGGCGGCCCACGCGGCTTCTCGCCTTAGTGGAGTCCCACGCCTGGGAGGAGGGTGAGCAAACGCAGAGAAAGCACATTTCTCATGTCACATTCCTCCTGCAAACCAACGGACAACTGTGAACATCGTAGCTGATCGGGAGCTGGCAACAGGCCCGCGGTTTCCCGCGGGCCCATGTCACCAGGTCAGCCGACGGGCTGGTTCTGGAAATGCTTCTCGATCTCCTCGGTGCTGGCCATGGCCTGCTTGGGCTGGGAGATACGGACGTGGTTGCCGAAGGGGTCGCGCAGGCCGAAGTCGGTCCCGTAGGGCTGCTCGGTCAGCTCCTGCGTGATCTCGACACCCTTGGCCTTGAGCTCCGCGTAGATTCCCCGGCAATCGTCGGTGGTGAAGAACAGGTGGCCGCCGGTTGCGCCCTTGCTGACCATCTCGCGGATCTGCTCGGCGGTCTTCTCGTCCACCGACGGCGCGCCAGGCTTCTCCAGGAGGATCTGCCGCCCGGGGTCGCCGGGGACGTTGAGGGTCAGCCAGCGCATGAACCCGAGGTCGGCGTCGGTGTTGACTTCGAGACCAAGAATTCCGACGTAGAAGTCGAGGGCCTTGTCCTGGTCAAGCACGTACAGGCTGGAGATCTGGAGGCTCTTGAGCATTGCGGTAACTCCTTACTTGTGGATTGTCGGTGGTGGACCCCACGCTAAAGGACGCGAGCCTTGGGCGCTTCTCCAAAACTGCTCGGCTGCTGCCGGCCCATGCGACTCAGGCAGTCCCCAACACGAAAGCCGTCTCCCCGCCGTGGGCCGCGAGCTGGTGCTCCTGCACGATCATGTAGCGCAGAGTGACGAGCAGAACCCCGTCTATGAAGACCTCGGCCAGCCCCGCGAACCCCGCGTCGAGGAGTGTGAACGGCTGCGCGAGAAGTAGGCTGACGAGCACCGCGACCTCGAACCACCGGTAGGCGCGGAGCCGGTTTCGGCGCAGCGCGAACACGCCGAAAACCGTGAACACCCCGGCGATGAGCGAGGCTCCCGCCTGGACGATGGTCTCCGGGCCACCGGGCCCGAGCTCGGTGTTCGCTGTGCCTGCGTTGAGCAACCCCGTCAGGAGCGCGACTCCAAGGACCACGACCGCCAGCGTCCCGAGCACCACCGAGGCCGCCTGGAGGATGAAAAGGGCCGCGACCAGGCGATGGAACCAGCGCGTGGCCACGAGTGCGACGTACCGCCGCTCGCCCCGCCTGGCCATGCCGGCGATCCGTGACGGCCTTTCCTCAACGGTGGGAGCACGCAGGAATTGCTGCCGCAGCTCGGCCACCAGCGGGTTGGATTGGTCCGACGCCGCCAGCAGTGTCAGCGCCCGGTCGCGCTCGGGCGCTGAGAGGTGCTCGAGTGCGATCTCCTTGGACAGCTCGATGGCGTTCACCAGGTTCTCCTCGGGGGTCAGCCTGCGCATGCGCCGGATCTGACGGGTGGCGAGGAACAGGGCCACGAATATCGAGTAGATCAGCGCCGGCGTGGGCTTGAAGAAATAGTTGTTGTCGGAGGTCAGAAATTTCCCCAGTTCGTCGACGAACGCCCCGAACCCGATTCCACCTATGACCGCCGCCATCTTCTGGGTGCGCGACCC
Organism: Chloroflexota bacterium; assembly: GCA_034666405.1. Taxonomy (GTDB): domain Bacteria; phylum Chloroflexota; class Dormibacteria; order DASZGP01; family DASZGP01; genus JAXDLW01. The sequence continues at coordinate 71,337 of JAXDLW010000013.1, forward strand.
CAGGAATGCCAGCAGGATGACGATCGCGATGACCATGCCCAGGCCGCCCCAGAGCACGTGCGCGACGTGCAACCCTCGCCCACCGACCTGGGGGTAGTTCGCGGCCTTGAGATAGACGCGGATCGTGAGGATGGTCAGGACCGCGCTGACCAAAAACGTGTCGAGCAACCCAGACTGGGCGCTCCGGGCCAGCGGCTGTCGCCGTGCGTATGCCACGGCCCAAGCGTAGTGAGAGGGGCGGTCGCGGGGGCTCGCCCCCACGGGCTCCCGCGACCCTGTCCCCCCACGACGGCGCCTCCGCCGGCGGCCCTGGGCGCCGCCGCGCGTCAGCGGTCGGCGCTCAAGCGGCGCCGGCGCCCGCCATGACCGCCGCCACTTCCAGCGGCGCCCCGACCTCGGTCTCTGCCGAGGGCTTCGGCGAGAGCATCTGCATCGTGTCCACCAGGACCTCCGTGGTGTAACGATGCAGGCCGTCCTTGCCCTCCCACTCGCGGGTCTGCAGCTTGCCCTCGATGTAGACGAGGCGCCCCTTCGTCAGGTAGTCGGCGCAGATCTCGCCGAGGCGCCCGATCGCCACCAGCGAGTGGTACTGGACCTCGTCCATGCGGGTCCCGTCCTCGGCCTTGCGGCGCTCGGTCGTGACGATGCGCATGTTGGCGAGCTTGCCGCCGCTGGCTGTGTCGTGGACCTCTGGGTCGCGCGTCAGGCGACCGACCATGATGACCCGGTTGATCATCTCTGTCCCTCCTCGAGGCCGGCGATGTTCTGACCGCTGCGACCCCTCATTGTTTATGCCCATCCGGGCCGAAAATGCCCGGGAAGACCGTGCTTGGATCCACCGCGATGCCGGCCTCACGCACCTCGAAGTGCAGGTGAGGCCCGGTGCTCAGGCCGGTGGATCCCTCGTGCCCCAGGACCGCGCCGACCGGCACGGTGCTGCCGCTTTCGACGACGATGTCCTGGAGATGCCCGTAGAGCGTTTCGAGCCCGTTGCCGTGTCGTACGACGACGTGCAGGCCGTATCCGCCGCTGAGGCCTGCGGGGGCAAACACCTCGACCTGCCCCTGGGCGACGGCGCTGACGGCACTACCTGCTGGAGCGGCGAGGTCGATCCCGAAATGGAAATGGGCACAGGGCCCGCGCCCGGGCTCGAACGCGAAGCCGGTGCAGCCGTATCTCTGCGTCACCGTCCAGGCGGCCATCGGCGCACCTGGAAGCGTGGTGGCCGCGGAGGCGCCGCCGGACATGGCGGCGACGACCAGCAGTGACAGCGCGACCGGCAGCGCGAATATGACCGCGCTCCAGAGGACCAGCGCTCGTCCCAGCCCGCGGCGCCGCCTCCATGCGAAGACCCCGGCGCGCAGCAGGTGCAAGGGCATCAGTGCGCCGTGCTGTGCGCGTGGTGCGCCGGGATCGTCGCGTGTTCGAACGTCTTCACCGCGCTGTGGCCCAGGTGCTTGGCCGCCAGCAGGGCCTTCGACTCCGCGTGGCTGGCCGCGTGCAGAGCACCCGGGACGCGGAGCACGAGATACAGCGCGACAAGGCCGTGGATTGCCGACAGGACCCCGTGGTCGTCGAAGACAAGCAGCAGGGCCAACCGCAGGATGAGGACCTGGACCACCTGGGTGAAGACCGCGGTCAGGAAGAGCCGCCGCCACTCCGTGGCATAGGTCTCCAGCTCGGGGAGCAGGGCGCAGATGAAGGCCAGAGGCGCCGCCGCCATGAGCGCGACCACCAGCAGGTTGCGGGCGACCGAGGTGACGATCAAGACCACCAACAGAACCGCCACCAGGAAGAAGAGGAGGGCGAGGATGATGTTGCCGTCCTGTCCCCCGCTGAGCAGGTGCCACAGGTTGGAGTCGGGCGCGGGCAGCCCGGCACGGTAGGTCCAGATCGCGTCCACCGCTGCGTTGTTGAGGTCGATGGCCTGCTGCATCACGGCGAGCCCAAAGGTGAGCAACAGGACGACGACCATCATCCGGGGCAGCATCGCCTTGAGCGTGTACCGCGCGTGGAACGAGTGCTCGAACATCGAGCGCACGAACGAATAGGTCAGGACCGCGACCAGCATGGCCATTGCCATCGCCGATGTCAGCCCATAGATGGACCGCAGTACGGCGTTGTCCGTGAAACGGCAGCCCGGCCCGTCCGCCCGCTGCGCACCGAACGCATGCAGGCAGGGGTTGGCCGGGCCGGCATGGGCGCTGAAGTTGCCCGTCCAGAGCACGTAGTACTCCGTCACCACCCCGAAGGCCGACGACGCTCGCCCGACGAGGTTCTGGAGCAGCCCGGCCACCAGGTTCAGGAGCTGGTCGGGACCCAGCACGGGCGGGACGCCCAGCAGCCGCGTCGGGTCCAGAATCGGCGCCGTTTCAGCGACCACGGTTCCTCTACTTGGCGGCGGCCACGAGGACCTTCACCAGCGTCCCCGCGAGCTCCACCCCGAGCGTTCCGAAGACGATCCGGCCGATCCACCGCTTGGACTCCATGACCGCCCGCGGCTCGACCGAGACCATTTTCCACAGGAACGCCAGGACGAACGCCAGGGCACCGATGCTGGCAACGAGCGCCTGGCCCATCGTGATCCAGCGGTCCATCACGTGCTGGAGCAGCGTCAGCTCGCTCATCGACCTCCCCCCTTCGCCGCGGTCAGCAGCAGAGGGAGGACGTGGCGCTCCAGGTAGAGGCGGGTTGCCGCAGCCGCCGACTGGATGGCACTCCACTGCGCGGTGTAGAGGTTCAGGTCGTCGCGGTTGACGCGCATGACGAGGTCGGCCAGGCCCGGCCTGGTGGGACCGGCCGCGGGAGGCGGCGCGATCGCGGGTTGCGCCAGGGTCGGGACGAAGCCCAGGCCGGGCGCCTGGGCAGCCGGCGCCACGCTGACCGACGACGCGCCGCCGGGATGGGTCAGGCGCCAGCCAAGCACTCCGCACCCCGCTACGACAGCCAGTTGAAACACGATCACCAGCGCACGCACGCGCGCTTGACTCAACCCCATGTCACGCCCCCCTTATGCGTTCCCCTATCCGCTCCCGGCGACTCCCTCTAAGGCCGCCGGTTTTCCCAGTATTGCACCAGATTGTAGTTTTGTCAACGCCATATCAGAAGCGCCACCCAGGAAGCTCCGCACCGACCAGAACCTGTACGGCCTATATCCCTATAACGTGATAGTTGAGATATCATGGATGGACACTATGCGGCGCTCAGGCGCCAGGAGGTTCCACATGGGCGAGCTCGAGAACAAGGTCGAAGGCAATGTCAAGTCCGCGGTCGGGCAGGCCACTGGCAACGAGGGCCTCGAGGCCCGTGGCGAGGGCCAGAAGGCCGTCGGCGAGGCCGAGGAGGGCGCCCGCAAGGTGGGCGGAGCGGTTGAGGAGGCCGTCGGCAAGGTGACCGGCGATGCCGGCAAGCAGGCCGAGGGCGAGGCCAAGCAGGCCTAGGAAGGGGTCAGTCCCGCGGCGGCCCCGGGCAACCCGGGTCGCCGCACCACCCCGCTTGGGGCTCAGTCGCCCCGGCGGCGCTCTCCCATCCAGGTGGGTGCGGCGTGGCGCTGGGGGCGGGTCACCGCCCCCTGGCTCGCCGACGAGACCAGCGCGGCGTATTTTGCGAACACCCCGGTGCGATAACGCGGCACTGGTGGCTCCCAGCCGGCGAGGCGTTCGGCCAGTTCCTCCTCCGTGACCCCCAGCGTGAGCTTGCGGTTGGGCACGTCGAACGTCACCTGGTCGCCCTCGCGAACCGCCGCGATCGGGCCTCCCCGGAAGGCCTCGGGAGCGACATGGCCGGCCATGAAGCCGTGGGTGGCGCCACTGAAGCGCCCATCGGTGAGCAGCGCCACCTTGTCGGACAGCCCCTGCCCCACGATCGCGGCTGTGACCCCCAGCATCTCGCGCATCCCCGGCCCGCCGGCGGGACCCTCATAGCGGATCACCACCACGTCCCCGGCGTTGATGCGCTGCTCCTGGACCGCCGCGAAGGCCTCCTCCTCGGACTCGAACACCCGCGCCGGGCCGGTGTGGCTGAGGCGGTCGTGGCCCGCGAGCTTGACGACGCAGCCCTCGGGGGCGAGGTTGCCGTACATGATGGCGATCCCGCCGTGCTCCTTGAGCGGGTCGGCCAGCGGGCGAATGACCTTCTGGCCCTCCACCTCCTGCGCCTCCGCCGCGATCTCGCGCAGGGTCCGGCCGTCGACGTTGCGCTCGTCCGCGTGCAGCAGGTTGCCCTCGATGAGCCGCTTCATCAGCACCCCCACCCCGCCGGCGCGGTCCATGTCGGTGGCGACGAAGGCGCCGCCCGGCTTGAGGCTGGCGATGATCGGGGTGCGGTGCGAGACCCGGTCGAAATCCTCGATGTTGAGTCGCTGCTCGGCCTCCGCGGCGATGGCCAGCATGTGCAGTACCCCGTTCGTCGACCCGCCCGTCGCGGCGATCGAGGTGATGGCGTTCTCCAGCGATTTCTGGTTGATCAGTGACCGCGGCTTGACATCGTCGTTGACCAGCCTGACCGCGAGCTTGCCGCAGTCGCGCGCCACCTGCGCCTTCCGCTCATCCTCGGCGGGGACCCCGTTGGCGCCGGCCGGCGACAACCCCAGGAACTCCAGCGCATTGGACATCGTGTTGGCGGTGAACTGTCCGCCGCAGGCGCCCGGGCCGGGGCAGGCGATCGACTCGATCTCCTCGAGCTCCTCATCGGTGATCTTGCCGGCGGCGTGGGCCCCGACGGCCTCGAAGACCTCCTGGATGGTGATGTCCTTGCCACGGTACTGGCCCGGCCGGATCGTGCCGCTGTAGAGCACCAGCCCGGGCAGGTCCATCCGCGCCAGTGCCATCGCCCCGGCGGGGATGGTCTTGTCGCAACCCACGATCATCACCAGCCCGTCGAACGAGTGCCCGCGGCATACCAGTTCGATCGAGTCGGCGATCACCTCGCGGCTCACCAGCGAGGCCTTCATGCCCTCGGTGCCCATGGTCACGCCGTCCGATACCGAGATGGTGTTGAACTCCATCGGCGTCGCGCCGGCGTCGCGAATGCCCTGCTTGACGTGCTCCGCCAGCTCGCGGTGGTTGTAGTTGCAGGTCATCGTCTCGATCCAGCAGTGACCCACCCCGATGATCGGCTTCTCGAGGTCCTCGCGCGTGAACCCGATCGCACGGAGGTAGGCCCGCGCCGGGGCACGGCTCGGGCCGTGGAGCATCTCGGCGCTGCGCCGCTGCGACTTCTCGGGCATCAGGATCACAAGGATATCGATCCGGTGCGTCCGGGCCGGGCATGGCCGCCGTATAGCCTTACGAAGACCTATGCCTCCAGCTCACGTGTTCATCGGCAGGTTCGTCCTGCAGGTGCCTCTGTCCATCATCCTGGTCGGCGCCGGCGCGGTTGTGGCGGCGTCATTCGGGCTGATCTACCTCCTGCCGCCGCGCCCCGAAAAACCCGACGGCAGGGGCGCCATCGTGCCACGCCCTGGCGTCATGGCCCTCCAGGCAATCGGCCTGGTCTACCTGGTTTTCATCAGCGCGGTCGGGATCTTCGGCCGCCAGGGAAGCGCGGCATTGAACGGGGCGGTGATCCTCTTCTGGATCGTCACGATCCCTGTCCTGCCCCTTGTCCATTGCCTGGTCGGCGGCATGTACGAGGTGGCCAGCCCGTTCGCGTTGCTGGCGCGTTTGGCAACGGCCGGAGGCAGCGCCCGCAAGCGCCCGTCGCCTCACCTGGAGCGCCTCGGCTACTGGCCGGCGGTGATTCTGATGTTCCTGCTCATCTGGTTCGAGCTGGCGCTCCGAGTTGTGCCGAACACGCCGGCGGTCCTCGGCCTCCTCGCGATCGGCTACACCGTTTTCCAGGTCGCGATGGGTGCAAGGCTGGGTGAGGAGTGGTTCCGTCGAGGCGACGTGTTCCACGCGATCACCAGCCTGGCGAGCACCATCGCGCCGTTGACCATTGCGCGAGACGGCGAAGGGTTTGTCAGGGTCACAGCGGGGTTTCGGCCAGCGCGATTCCTGCCAGGGGGACGCGGGCGTGAGGCCCTGATCACCATGTGGTTGGCGGGGGTCCTCGCGGACGGCGTACGGGTCACGCCCATCTGGACGTTTGTGACCACCAACACCCAGGACCTCGCAACCTCCGGGGCGCTTGGCGGCACGGCAACGTCGGGCACGGTCTACATCGGCAGCGTTGTCCTCGATACCGCCGAGATCCTCTTCACGTGGGCGGCCTTCGGGGCGTTTTTCTGGCTTTTCTCGTACCTCGCGGCGACGCTCAGCCATCGCGACGTCCGCGACGTTGCCAGCGTGGTTTCGCCGTCGCTGATACCGATCGCGCTGGCATACCTGTTTGCTCACAACCTCACCCAGCTGGTCGTCCTGGCGCCGATCATGGTGACCGGTGCCAATGCTTCGCTGAGCCAGATCGCCCGCCAGATCCAGGCGAACATCAACCAGGTCAGTCCACCTGTGGTCTTCACGGTGCAGGTGCTGGCAATCGTGCTGGGACACGTCCTCGCAGTCGTGATGGCGCACGCCCGACTCAGTCGACTGGTAAAGGACGGGTCCCTCGCGATCCGCGGCGACTTGGGGTGGTTGGCCGCGATGCTGATTTACACCGCCACGTCCCTGTGGATCCTCGCGCAGCCGATAACCAACCAGGGTTAATGCGATTCCAACCCCGGCGTGGCGATGATCCGCCTGTAGCCTTTAGCCGTTCATGATGACGATGGGCAGATCAGCTTCGCGTACCAGGGGGATCTTGCGGCTCGCCGCGATCGCGGCGGTCACCCCTGCCATCTCCATCGTGGTGTCCATGGCGGTGAGCGCCCTCGTCGGTGCCACAACATTCAGCCGGATCGTGCCCGTCGGCCTGCACACGTACATGCCCGCGGTGGACCTGGTCAATGTTCACCCTCTGCGGGCGGGCAGTGCGGTCCTGGCCGCACTGGGGATCCTGCTGGCCTGGCTGGGAGGGCGCGGCGACGCACGGGGCGGCTCGATGGGCGTCATCCTCCGCCTGGGTCGCGCCCTGGGCGTTTCGCAGGTCGCGTTCTACACCACCCAGGCGCTCCTGGTGGGACAGCTGCAGGGCCTGCCTGACGCCGGCAGCGCCATCCTTCTCGCCGCCATCCTGCCGGTCCTGGTACTCGTGCTCGTGACTGTCGGTATTGGGTCGGCGGTGGCCGTCGTCACGGTCCGTACCCGGGCGCATTCCGTGGAGTGGATCGCGACCTCTCCCTCGCTCTTCGCCGGCTCCGGTATTGAGTCTCGGTCGGGCCGTGCTCATCCCTCGAATCCCCGCCGCGGGCCGCCAACCCTCCTCCCGGCCTAACAGCTGAAAGCGGCCGCAAGGCCGCGCCGAAACGATGCGGGGTGGGCCCCGGGGCCGCCCCCGAACGGAGGATCACCATGTTCAAGGCACTCATTGTTGGCATTTCCGTGTTTGGGGTATCCGCGACATCAGGGTGCGACCTGATGAGATCCAGCAGCGTAACGAAGACCGACACCATCATTGTGCAGGTGATCGGCGACAAGGCCACCCCGACCGACTTCACGGTTAACAAGGGAGACACGGTCAAGCTCACGATCACAACCGACAAGGACGAGGAGGTCCACCTGCACGGCTACGACATCCATTTCGACGGCAAAGCCGGCACGCCGCTCGAGAAGACCTTCACCGCGGACAAGACCGGTCAGTTCGAGTATGAGATCGAGGCCAGCGCGACTCACCTCGGGAACCTGACCGTGAACCCCTGACCATGATGGTCCTGGCGCACGGCTTCGGCATTCGCTACGACCTGCCGGTGCCGCTAGCCCTGTACCTGGTGGCGGCCGGCGCGGTTGTCGTGCTCTCCTTCGTACTGGTCGCGTACTTCGTGCGGGGCCGCGAGGGGGAGCTCGACTACCCGCGCAAGGTCCTGAGCGGGCCGGCCTGGTTGGGACGTCTCGTGGACGGGCCACTCCCGCGCGCCCTCCTCGGAACCGTCGGAGTCCTGGCGCTCGCGGCCATCGTCTTTTTCGGGCTGGCGGGTTCCCCGGACGCCACCAACAACCCGGCCGAATACGTCCTGTGGATCTACTTCTGGGCTGCAACGGTGGTGCTGAGCGGGCTCGTGGGCGATATATACGCCCTGGCCAACCCATTCAGCGCCCTCTATGACCTGGCCTACCGAATCCTGCATCGGCCGCCCGGGCACGGGATCGCGGCGTACCCTCGGCGGCTGGGCGTGTGGCCGGCGGTCGAGGGCTATTTCCTCTTCGCCTTCCTCGAGCTCGCCTCCGGCCAGGCGGCGCACCCGCGCAGCGTCGCGCTGGTCGCCATCGTTTACACGGCTTACACGTTCGCGGGAATGTTGGTCTTCGGGAGGGACCAGTGGCTGGCGAAGGGCGAATTCTTCTCGGTTCTTTTCCGGCTGGTCGGGGCGATGGGCGTGGTCGCGGTCCGCCACACGGCCGGTGGTCGCGAGGTTGAGGTGCGCCCACCCGCGGTGGGCCTGGCCCATGTCGACCTGGAGGGGTGGGACATAGTGGCGTTCGTCATCCTGACCCTGAGCTCGCTGGCCTTCGACGGCGTCTCCGCGACCCCCGCCTGGGGCGCTCTTTACACGGCGGTCTTGCCATCATTCGACTCCTTGGGAGCCGCCGGCCCGATAGTGATCAAAGGACTCGGGCTCGTGGGGTTGACCCTCGCCTTCTTCGCGATCTACGCCGGTTTTATCGCGCTCGTGAACCGGCTCGCGGGCGCCGGACGCCCCAGCCTGGTCCGCACGGCTTCCACGTTCGCGTTCACGCTGGTGCCCATCGCGCTGGTCTACAACGCCGCGCACAACTACAGCTACATCGTCATCCAGGGCCAGGGAATCATCCCGCTCCTGGCCGACCCTCTCCACAACGGTTGGCATCTGCTACCAACCGGGGGCTACAAACCATCTTTCGCACCTGCGGACGCGGGATTCGTATGGTCACTGCAGGTCATCCTCATCGTGCTGGGACATGTGATCGCCGTCTACCTGTCGCATGTTCGGTCGCTCACCTTGTTCCCCCGCGCGAAGGCTGCCTTGCGCAGCCAGTACCCGATGCTTGTACTGATGGTCATCTACACGGTCACCAGTCTTGTGATCCTCTCCCAGAAGATCACGGAGACCGGGTGAAGACAGCGTCAGCGTTCCTGCTCCTGGGCGTGGCCCTGGGGCTTGGCGGCTGCGGCCAGGCGCTGGACCTGACCCACACCGAGACGGCCTGCATAACGCCCGGTCAAAAAGTGACGCTGCAGACCACCACGATGCCCGGGACCACACTCACCTACAAGGTCCAGGACGATTTCGGCGGTGACGTTGGGACCGTGGGGCCGGTCATAGTGGGCAACGACGGGAAGGCGTCTGTGTCCTGGCAATCGCCAACGCAACTGTCTACAACAACACTGCATTTCCTGGTCACGGCAGCCAACGGTGACAAGCGCGCCAACCGCGACATCCATGTCGTCGTGGGCGGCAACGGCCGGAGTTGTTAGGGGTTTCTAGCGCCGCCAGGGATACGAGGGCTCGGCCTCACTGGCCTTGGGCAAAAGAGCCAGCGACGGACGCACCAGGTCGGGCAGGTTGGCCTCAGCGACAGGAGCGCTCAGCACGGTTCGCTGGTAGATGCGTTGCAGCAGCGAGGCGATCTCCCCACCGCTTTCGACCAGCCGGTTGGAATCCGCGGCGAAGCGATCCTCGAGGCTCTCGGCCGCGTCATTGGTCCGGTCGAACACCGCCAACCGCGTCTTGCGGCTCATGCCGTCGGATATCCCGTGGAGGAACGCCCGCTCGCTGATCGGCTTCAGCCAGGTGTCGTCACCCGTCAGCTGGATGAGGTGGAAATTGCCGTAGCCGCGCAGCAACTGCTCACGCTCGCTGTCGAAGATGTCGCGGAAACGCTCCCCGCGCAGCGGCATGGTGCTCAGGTCGATGGCCAATCCGAAGATCGCGGGCGAATCTTCGCGGGCCTCGCTCAACAGCACCGTCAGTTGGGTTGGCCAGTCCGGGCGGTGCGCCCTGACCGAGGTGCCGAGGTCGACGAACTGCCATCCCCGACGCGCCATCCGCTCTCCCACGCTCAACGCCAGGTCGGACGCGTCGATGATCAATGGGTGCTCGGTCGGAGGTGTCACCGCTACATATAACGACGGCGGTACCGGGCTCCGGTGCCGTCCCGCCAACCTGACACGATCGTGTTACGTCACGGTCGCATTCGTGCAGCGAAGCGCCAGTTCAGTCGGTCGCGGCACTCCGCCGGATAGTGCCCGACCGATTATCCACGGCAGCCTGGACGGCCCGGTGAAGGCGGTTCGTACGGCGCATCAGCGACATCTGGTAGGCGACCTTCAACTCCCTGGGCGCGAACTCGGGAAGGGGCTCCGGCAGCTCACCCAGGTCGTCTTCCAGGTGGGGCAGGACGTTGCGGCAAACCGACGCCAGGTAGCGGTAGTCCTCGCGCAGCTCGGCAAGGGTCACGGCGTCGTTCAATGTGTCCCTTTCGCCGGCCAACCGGGCGAGCAGCCGGAGCCGGGGCAGCATCATCTCGAGTATCCGCATGTTCTTTACAACGTCGCTTCGAGGCGATACCGTCGCCCGTCACGGCACCGTTACCCGGATTCGTTCAGTCGTTACCAGTGAGGGGTGAAATGCGCTGCCGGCGCAACAGGATGTGACCTACGCTGTGACCATGCCTGCACAAGCTAAGAGAACACACATGAAGGTGTTGCTCGTCGATGACGACACCCCAAACCTGGAGCTATATCGACTGGCGTTCACAATGCGCGGCCATGCGGTCTCTACGGCGCATTCCGGCGAACAGGCCGTCGAGCTGTTCCGGTCCGAGCATCCTGATGCCGTCCTCTGCGACCTGATCCTGGGCGACATGGTGGGGACCGAGGCGATCGCCCGGATGCGCAAGGAGGGCGAGGCGCAGTTCTACCTGCTGTCAGAGGCCGAGCCCATCGTGCTGTCCACCGCTGCCGAGCGCAGCGGGGTGGTCGGGTTCCAGAAGCTCGGCGTCCCGGTGAGTGACGTGGTCCGTGCGGTGAGCGAGGACTTCGCCGCGGTCTGAACAGGCTGGCTGCCCTCACGGGCAGCCTGGGAGGCGATGCTCTGGGCAACCCGGCCGGGCCCCCGGTAAGTCAGCCCAGAGCCGCTCCCTCGAACCGCCGGGGCCTTAGCGGCGCCAACAGGTCGGGCGATGCCCGTTGCAGGATCTCCGACGCTGCCAGGCGCGCCTCGTGGGGGCAGAGCAGGAAGCCGTTGCGGAAATGCGCGGTGAAGGCGTAGACCGACGGCGTCCCGGGAAGCGCCCCGACGATGGGCAGGCCGTCCGGGGTTGCCGGGCGGAGCCCAACGCGCAGCTCGGCGGGGGCGTCAGCCAGTCCGGGCCAGAGGCCCGGGAGCAGGCCGCGCAGCCCCTCACCGACGCTGTCCCCCGCGAGCGAGAAGCCCGCCTCCTCCATGGTCCCGCCGAGGATCACCGTGCCGTCGGCCTTGGTGAGCAGGTAGTTGTGGTCCGCGTAGAGGATCGGGGCCGGTCCCGTCGCATCCCTGAAGGCCAGCAGCTGCCCCTTCACGGGTCGCACCGGCACGGCGGGGCCGCCGAGGGCGGCGCTCCAGCTGCCTGCGGCCAGCACCACGAGGTCCGCGCCAAGCCGCCCACCCGTGTCCAGCTCGACATCGACGCCGCCGGCGCGCGGGACCACGGACCCAACCTCCGCGTCGACAAGCTCGACGCCACGCCTGGGGGCGGCTTCCTCGAGCGCCGCCAGCAGCCACTCGGGCTGCACCTGGGCCTCGTCGAAGCTGTGCAATCCACCCATCACGCCGGACGCGAGCCCGGGGGCGAGGGCCAGCGTCGATTGACGGCTGAGCCACTGCGACGGCAAACCCGCGGCCTCGTAGGTCCCCGCCTCCTCGCGCAGCGCGGCCGCCGCCTCCTCGCTCGTGGCGATCCGCAGCACACCGCTGCGCACAAAGCCCACGTTCCGCGGCGAATCCTCCCCCAGGGCCAACAGGAACGCCGGGTAATGCCGCAGCGCCTCGCTCGCCAGCCGGGTGATCGGCCGGCTCAGCCCGGACTCGGGCATCGGCGCCAGCATCCCGGCGGCGACGAGCGACGTCCGAGGACGGGAGGAGCGCACCAGCACCACCGCGGCGCCACCGCGGCCGAGCTCCCAGGCGATCGTCAGCCCGGCAATCCCGCCACCGATGACCAGGATCCGCGGCGCGTCGCTCACGACGGCAGTAGCTCGGGGTGCTCCTCGAGGTACGTCCAGGCCGCCTCGGTGTCCCCGGGGGCCAGCTCGCCATCGAGCAATGCCTCAACCAGCGCGTCCTGCACGGTGGCGATCCAGGGCCCGGCCGGGCGGTCCAGGCGAGCCATCAGGGCGTGGCCGTCAAGGGGCGAGCGAGCGGCATGCGAGACCTCGTCGTCAACGGTCGCGACGCGGCGGCGCAGGTCGCCCATCTTGGCGTCGGCATCCGCCCTGGGGTAGGAGCTGGCGGCCATGTCGGCGTCCGCCAGGACCAGCAGGGCGGGCAGCAGGTCGCCGCTGTCGCGCACGAGCCGGCGCACGGCGCCATCCCTCCACTCCGTCATGTACTGGATCGGTCGCATGTGCAGCGAGACCAGCCGGCTGACGGCCTCGATGTCGTCGTTGCTGAAGCGCAACCGGCGCAGCGCGAAGACCGCCGTGTCGGCGCCCACCTCGGGGTGGCCGAGGAAGGTGACGCGGTCGCCGTCCCGCGCCGCGGTCGCGGGCTTCCCGGCGTCGTGGAACAGCACCGCAAGGCGGAGTCGCAGCTCGTCCACGGGCGGGAGGTGAGGGGCGGGCCGCTGCGCCACCCAGTCCAGGGCGCCCAGGGTGTGCTGCAGTACGTCGAGGTTGTGGAACCCGGTCTGCTCCACTCCCGCCATCGCCGTGACCTCGGGGAGCAGCCGCTCGGCGATCCCCATCTCCCACATCAGTCCAAATGCCCGGCCGGGACGGTTGGTAAGCAGCATCCGGCGGAACTCCTCGTTCACCCGCTCGATGCTCACCACGGTCATCAGTCGATCGAGGTTCGCGCGGATGGCGTCCGGGATCTCCGCGTCCATCTCGAAGTCGAGGCCGACCGCAAAACGCACCGCGCGAACGGCACGCAGAGGGTCCTCGGCGAATGTCTCGGCAGCCGGGAGCGGGGTGCGCAGAACCCGCGCATCGAGGTCTGGCAGCCCCTGCCCGGTGAAGTCCAGGACCGTGCCGGCAGCGTCGGCGAGGAGCGTGTTGCAAGTGAAGTCCCGGCGTCTCACGTCCTCCTCGAGGGTGGCCGGGCGGACGTCCGGTTTGCGGCTGTTGTCGGCGTAGCTCTCGGCCCGCGCCGACACGAACTCGATGACGAAATCACCAAGCGTCAGCTGCGCTGTGCCGAACCGCTCGAAGATCACCGGGCGGCGCACCCCCTCGCGCCCCGCGACCGCCTCGGCGAGCGCGGTGCCCAGCCCGTCCTCGACCACGATGTCGACATCCTTCGAGTCGCGCTCCAGCAGGCGGTCACGGACATAGCCGCCCACCAGGAACGCCCGGGTGGACAGCGCCGTCGCCTCCTCCTCGATGGTGCGGGCGATCGACTCGAGGCCCTCCTGGTGGACGATGCGGCGCACGCTCATGCAGCAACTCTCGCCGATGCCGAACCCGCCGGTCGCGACAGCAGCGCAACCGCGACCAGCGCCGCGGCGACGCAGATCGCGGCTGCGATGGCGAAGACCTCGTGGTACTCCTGCACCAGGGCCGTGGCGACCCGCGCGCGGATGATCGCCTCGATGGTCGCGGGTGTCGCACCGCCGGGGATCGCCGGGCCGACCGCGACGAGCTCGTTGAAACGCCGGATGCCGAACGCGGCCAGCGCCGACAGCGCGACCAGCATCCCCACCATCCGCGCCAGGACCACCAGGCTGCTGGCCAGCCCGTGCTCGGTGTCCGCAGCGCGGTCCAGGATCGCGGCGGCGACGGGCGCGATCACCAACCCGAAACCCAGCCCGAGCAGTAGAAGCGTGACCAGGGTCGGTGGCAGCCCGAACACCCGGCGGCCCAGTTCGAGCGCGTCCCAGGTGCTCATCTCCATGAACGCCGCGGCGGCCACGACCAGCCCCAGGAACGCGGTGAGGCGGTAGCCGAGGCGGCCGGCGAGCCAACCCCCGGCAATGGCGCCGAACGGTATGGCGAGCATGAACTGCGCCAGCAGGAGCGCCGCGCCGAGCTCATCGAGCCGGAATATGCCCTGCGCGAACACCGGGATGTCGACCAGCGCGACCATCAGGCCGGCGCCCACCAGCACGTTGGTGACGGCCGCGCCGGCGAACGCCGGGTCCCGGGCCAGGCGCGCGGGGATCAGCGACCCGGCCGTGCGCACCTGGTGACGGACAAAGAGGCCCAGGCAGAGCAGGGCGGCAATGCCGAGGGGCGCGAACAGGGCGCCAACAGCGTGCTGGGACGGGTCGTCCGGGTAGAGGGCGACAACGCCCAGGGCCAGCCCTCCACCCAGGAGGAGCGCCCCGATCCAGTCGACCCGGGTGCCCCCACGCTGCCGGTCCACGGGCGCCAGGACGGCGCCGCGGCGGCGCGCCAGGAAGAGCCCCGCGGCGCACGCTGCGACCAGCGGCAGGTTCAGCCAGAAAATCGCGCGCCAGCCGCCGAGACTCACCGCGGCCGCCGCCACAAGGGCCCCGTACAGCGGGCCCACGACACTGCCCGTCTCCTGCAGCGCCGCGACGATCCCCAATGCCTGGGCCCGCGAACCCGCGGGGTAGAGGTCCGCCGCCAGCGCCATCGCCACGGGCACCAGCGCTCCACCCCCCAGGCCCTGGAGCACCCGGCCGGCGATCAGCCAGGCCAGCCCGGCGGTGGAGCTGTCCTGGGTGGTGGTCAGCCCGGCCGTCGCGGTGATGATCGATCCCAGCGCGAACACCGCCAGGCAGCCGAGGTACACCCGCTCCCGTCCGTACGCGTCGGACACGGCGCCCAGGAGCGGCATGGTGACGATGTAGCCCAGCAGGAAGCCGCTGATCACCGGGGCGGCCTGCTCGGGGCGGTCCGCGCCCACCCCGATGTCAGACATCATCCGCGCGAGCACGGTGACCACGACGTAGGTGTCGAGCGCCGCCAGGAACAGGCCGGCCGTCACCACCCCCAGCAGGACGCGGCGGCGCGCCCGGGCGTCAGCCAGGGGCGGCGATGCTGACAGTGGAGTTGAAGTCGTGGAGGCGGGCGTCGACATAGCTGACGGTGCTGGGGTCGAACAGGTGCCCGCTGATGCGGACCCGTCGCAGCAGGTTGCCCTCATGGTCGACCCAGAGCGTGGCCTGGACGTCGTCGGTCAGCGTGATCGGCGCGAGGGCGTTGCCCAGGTCCGCGGCAGTGTAGGTCGCGGTGATCTTGTCGCAGGCGTGGCCGTCGACCGTCTCGGTCCCCGCCGATTTGATGTTCTTGCCCTTTGGCAGCACGGCCGTCACGCCGTGGGCGGTGTCCAGCAGCCGCCCCGCGCTGGGATACCCGGCAGCCTCATCGGCAGTGAGCTGGTGGAACGGCAGGAACTGGGCCTCGCGCAGGTAGGCCTGTCCGCCGACGGTGATCAGCTCGGGCTCCAGCAGCGCCCCAGCCGCCTTCACCTTGCCGGTCGTGGCCGAATCGGCGGGGCGCTTGACGCGACCCGAGGCGCTGACGAGGACGAAGCCCTGGACGGTGGCCCCGGGACCGAAGGTGACGTCGACCAGGACGGTCTTCACCTTGGCCATCGCCGAAGCGGAATCGGAGAGCTGGCGCGCAGGGTCGACGGTGCCAGTGCCACAGGCGGCGAGCAGCACCGCGCCGAGCAGGACAGAGGCAAGGCGGGCCATCTGCCAGAGTCTAGGGTGAACGCCGCCCCGTCGAGGGCCGGCGTAAGCGGCGCAGGTCGCCGTCGCGCACCGTCAGGTGCTCGGCGTCGAAGTACTCGAGGAGCGGCACCACGACCTTTCGCGACGACCCGAGGACGTCGCGGGCGTCCGCCACGGTCAGCGCCGTCCCCGAGTCGAGGTGGCGCACCAGGGCCTCACGCGCCGAGTCGATCGCCGCCGGTAGCAGGAACAGGTCAGGGGCGATGCGCACGACCTCGCCCTGCTCCTCCAGGTGCTGGCAGAGCGCGCCCGCCCCGGGGCCCAGCTCGCTCAGCCGCGGCGGCGCCAGGGGGGTGGCGGCAAGCGTCGCCAGGATCCCCTCCGTTGCCGTGCGTTGGGCGGCGGTCAGACGCGGCTCCCAGCCGGCCAGGCCCACCAGTCCGCGGCCCGGGGACGCAACCACACCCTGCTCGACCAGGGCAGTGGTGACATCCGAGGTCAGCTTCGCATCGAGCCCCAGCGGACGGCGCAGCTCCTCGACGGGCATGCCCGGCCTGAGCGGGTTGCGCCGGTGGTAGGCCTCGAGCTCCTGCCGGGCGCGGCCCACGATCGCCGCCCATCGTTCAGCGTCGAGGAACACGCCCCCAAGCCTGACCGCGTCCCCGGCGCTGACGAGCTGCGCCAGGACCTCAGCCACCTCCGTCTCGTCCAGGTCCAGGCGGCGGGCCGCCAGTGCGGTGGAGGTGCCGCTCCGCTCCCGCGCCAGATCCTCCTGCACCCGACCGCGGTGCTGGGAGCGGCGTGCAAGGCCGGCAATCACCCTGGCGGCGGATGAGCGCCGGTGCGGCGGTGCGGCGCGGTCCACCACCTCGCCGCCTCCAAGGGTCTGGGCCGGTGACAGCCGGCGCAGCACCATGCGGTCGCCGTCGCGCAGTGCCAGCGCCCCGGCGAGCCTCAGCTGGACCCATCCCGAGTTCCCCGGGGCGAGCTCGTCACCTTCGAGAAGCACGACCCGAGCGGCCGTCTCCGCCGTCCCGGCATGGACCCGCACCCGGGCGTTGTGACGCAGTGGAGGACTCCCCGCGAGTACGCGGATACGGGCGTCGAGCCGGGTGGTGACCCCGAGTGTGCCGGGCGGCGCCAGGACCTGGCCACGGCGAACCTGGTCATGGTCGACTCCCTGGAGGTTGACCGCCACCCGTGAGCCGGGCCGAGCCTCCTCCACCTTTCGGCCGTGCTGCTGCAGGCCGCGGACCCTCACCGCACGACCGCGTCCACCGGGGTTGGGCACCAGCTCCAGCTCCTGCCCCACCCTGATCACCCCATCCACCAGGCTGCCGGTGACGACCGTGCCGAATCCCGGCATGGTGAAGCTGCGGTCCACCGGCAGCCGGGGGCGACCACGGTCGAGGGGATGAGCTTCGCCAACAATCGCGGTGAGGGCTATGACCAGCTGGTCGAGGCCGATGCGCGAGGGCGCGCTGACCGGGACCACGACCGCCCTGATGTCCCGGCGCCCCAACTCCGCCCGCACCTCTTCCTCCGCGAGACCGATTAGCGCAGGCTCGACCAGGTCGACCTTGGTCAGCGCCACGACCACCTGGCGCACGCCCAGGAGCTGGAGGATGTCGAGGTGCTCCCGCGTCTGGGGCATCACGCCCTCGTCCGCGGCCACAACCAGCAGCACCGCGTCCATGCCGTGCACCCCGGCCAGCATGTTGTGCAGAAAGCGGGCGTGGCCGGGCACGTCGACGATGCCCACGCGCTCACCACTGGGAAGGTCCAGGTGGGCGAACCCCAAATCGATGGTCATCCCCCGGCGCTTCTCCTCCTCCAGCCGGTCGGGGTCGATCCCGGTCAGCACGTGGATCAGGGTCGATTTGCCGTGGTCGACATGCCCCGCGGTGCCGACTATCGGCACTGGCTCAGCCCAGCGCGGCGCGCACCGCCCGCATCAGGTCCGGGTCCTCGCGCGCCGCGACGGTGCGCGGGTCGAGGACCACCCGGCCGCCGACAACCCGGGCCACCACCGCCGGGGCACCGGTGCGCAGGAGGGCGGCCAGCCGGTCGGCGGACATGCGCGTGCCAATCGCCAGACCAGAGCCACGGAGGACCTGTTCGGGCAGCGAGCCGCCGCCAACCGGCGACTGCACCTCGACCACCTCGCAGGTGGCCAGGGCGCCCAGGTCGTCAGCCCACGCCCGGGCCCGCGAGCGCGTCTGCTCGGCGGTCATCCGCAGCATCTGCCACAACGGCAGGTCGGCCTCGGCGGTGCCGCGGACGTACGCCGCAAGGGTGGCCTGGAGCGCGGCCAGGGTCAGCTTGTCGGGGCGCAGGGCTCGATAGAGGGGACTCCGGCGCAGCCTGGTGACGAGGTCGGGCCGGCCGGCGAGGATCCCTGCCTGCGGCCCACCGAGCAACTTGTCGCCCGAGAAGCAGACGAGGTCCGACCCGGCTGCGAGCGCCTCCTGCACCGTGGGCTCGTGGCCCAGGCCGCCGCCTTCGGTTCCAAGCAGCGCCCCGGAGCCCAGGTCCTCGAGGAGGACGAGCTCCCGCTCCTTCGCCAGCACCGCGAGCTCCCGCGCCGAGACCGACTCCGTGAACCCCACGACCCTGAAGTTCGAGGCGTGGACCTTGAGCAGCATCGAGGTCTTTGGGGTGATCGCCTCGGCGTAGTCGGCCAGGCAAGTGCGGTTGGTCGTGCCCACCTCGACCAGCCGCGCGCCGCTCAGCTTCATCACGTCGGGGAGCCGGAACGACCCACCGATCTCCACCAGCTCCCCGCGCGAGACGATCACCTCCCGCCCCCGGGCCAGCGCGAACAGCGCCAGCACCAGGCTCGCGGCGTTGTTGTTCACCACCACCGCGGGCACACCCAGGAGTGCCTGGAACGCGGACCCCAGCCGCGTGGCGCGCTCGCCCCGACGCCCGGGGGCGAGGTCGTATTCCAGGTCGACGTACCCCGAGGCCAGCTCGGCGACCGCCGTCAATGCGCCGGCCGAGAGAGGGCTTCGACCAAGGTTGGTCTGCAGCACCACCCCCGTGGCATTGATGACCCGCCGCAGCCGGCCGTCGCCCAGCTCGAGGGCCGCCGCGGACAGGCGCGCCACCTCGGACTCGAGCTCGACCGTGGCGGGCGGGTCCGCACGCAATTCCGCAAGCCGGGCCCGCACCAGCCTGGTGAGGACCTCGACCGAGGGCAGGTTGCGGCGCGCCTCCGGGCTCACCCGCAGGGGAAGCCCATCGGCACTCCGAGCAGAGTTGCGATCGGAGTCACGATGAAATTCATCACCGCGAAGATCAGAGAGGACGCGATGAGGGCCACCAGGACGAACACCATCACGATCGAGTCGCGGTTCGACTCGATCTGGTACAGCAGCCGGGGGTTGCGCTTGCGCAGCGTCGTGCGGATGATCTCGAACCCGTCCAGTGGGGGGATCGGCAGCAGGTTGAAGACCATCAGGTAGAGGTTGAGCGTGTAGACCACGAATAGCTCACTCTTCAGCACCTCCAACGGGCTGGTGGTCAGGGAGCAGTAGCTGAGGAAGTTCGGCCCGCCGCCGGGCAGCGCGGTGCTGGCGGCCACGACCTTCAGCGCGACGGACGCGAGGATGGCGATCACCAGGTTCGCCCCCGGACCGGCCAGGGACACCATGAGCTGGCTCATCTCACCCTTCAGGTTGCGCGGGTTGATCATCACCGGCTTGGCGAAGCCGATGCCGGCAAGCAGCACCATGACCGTCCCGAACGGGTGCAGGTGGCGCCGGGGATCGAGGCTCAGCCGGCCCTGGTTGCGCGGCGTGGGGTCGCCGAGGCGAACCGCGACCAGCGCATGGGCGAACTCGTGCAGCGTGAAGCCGATGAGCAGCGCGGGGATGAGGAACAGCAGGCGCGGGATGAAGGTGCGGGGATCAAGCGCGAACACAGGTGATCCCGGGGACTACTCGATGTCGATGCGAAGAGCCCCCGCGCCCTCGCCGTCATCGTCGCCGTCGCGGTGCAGGTGGTAGTCGAGCGTGGTCTGGATCCCGGCGGCGAACTCCTTACCGGCGTTGAAGAAATGGAGCTGGGCCTCAGGCGGCACGACCGCCTCCAGCCATTCGCCCAGGGTGCGGTTCACGCCTTCCCCGGGGCCGTCCTCACCACCCTCGTCCCAGGGGTCCCACGAATCGGTTTTGGCCTCGAAGTCGGGCCACCGGTTGTGGCCGTTGGTCTCCGCTGGAGGCTTGCGCGGCGTGGCGGGACGCCTGCGCGGCCTCG
Organism: Chloroflexota bacterium; assembly: GCA_034666405.1. Lineage (GTDB taxonomy): Bacteria > Chloroflexota > Dormibacteria > DASZGP01 > DASZGP01 > JAXDLW01. The sequence continues at coordinate 91,454 of JAXDLW010000013.1, forward strand.
CGCTGCCCTTCGGCTTCTCCTTGTCCTTGCCCTTGTCAGCCGGCGGCAATCAGGCCTCCTCCGAGAAGTGGATGTTGAGCACCTTGCCGCTGTCGTCGAATTTCGCGCTGCGGCTGGTGCGGCGGGCGAGGACCCGCGGCAGGGTTATCTCACGACGGTACGGCCCCACCGTGACGTACAGCTCGCCCTCCTTCTGGACCAGGTCGATCTCGTCCTTGCCGACGAACGGCAGCTCCAGGCTCAGGATGTAGTCCTTGCCCTCCTTGCGCATGCGCTGCGGGCGGCGGTTGGAGAGCATCGCCGCCGGGTCGTGGTCGGCGAACACCGCCTGTCCCAGGCGCAGCAGCATCTCCTCGCCCACGACCTCGCGTTCGAACATCGGGGCGTGCAGGATCGGCACCGTCCCAAAGGACGCCTCGACCTGCTTCTCGTAACCCTGCTGGGACCGGCGCCAGTTGGCCATGAACTGCCCGTCGGTCTCGGGGGGGATGACGCGGTTCACGACCACGCAGTCGGTCTGGTAGTCGTACAGGTTGAGGTAGGTGTAGGCCCGCTGGGCCTCCTTGATGACCATCTTCTCGAGGTTCATCACCAGGCGAACGCTGGTGGTCTTCTCGTCGACGAGGATCGACCGGGTGCCGTCGAGGTCCATCAGCAGGTCCTTGATCGAGGCGAACACGTCGTCGCTGGGAAGGGGGATGTCGGTCATGTGCCTCAGCGCGGGTCGGGCGATCTTCATCACCTTCCGCTCCAGCGGGAAGATCTTCTGCAGCCACCAGCGGGCGACCTCCGGGAAGGAGAGCAGCTGCAGCGTCTCGCCCGTGGGCGCGCAGTCCACCACGAGGACATCGAACTTCTCCTCGTAGTAGTACTTGCGGATCCACATCAGGGCCGCCACCTCACCCATCCCGGGGGGCGAGGCGAGCTCCTCGGCGACGATGTCGTCGATCCCCTGGGATGCCAGGACCGAGGTTGCGTACTTGTGCACGCGGTTCCAGTTCGCCTCCAGCTCGGTGAGGGCATCGACCTCGTGGATGTAGAGGTTCTGGCTGAGGCGCTTGCGGCCCCCGACCTCGAGGTCGAACGAGTCGGCCACGGAGTGCGCCGGGTCGGTCGAGAGCAGCAGGGTGCGCAGGCCCTGGCGCGCGCACATCACCGACGTGGCCGCCGCCACCGAGGTCTTGCCCACACCGCCCTTGCCGGTGTAGAGGATCACGCGCATGGGGTAATTGTCGCTGTCGCGCCCCGCGTCCCCCGAAGGGGCCTAGCGGGGAGCTGTCGGCCCGCTGTCCCGCGCCTTGCGGATCGCCTCGATCTCCTCGTCGGACATCGAGTAGGTGGACTTCCAGTCGTTCACGGGTTTCGCGAACACCTTGCATTCGTTGCGGTGGTACAGGCCATTGAAGATCGCGCCGTTGCCATGGGCGTCAAGCAGGGCGAGCGCAAAGCTCTGGTCGCCGCCGGTGTCCTCGAAGGCGTTGTAGCGAACCATCCCGACGCACTGCAGGTTGCCCTCGACCTGCCGGGAGAGCATGCCCAGCTCACCGCGCACCGCGTTGACCTCGCGGGTGGCCATCTCGGTGCGATCCAACACCTGGTTGAGCATCGCGTCCAGCTTGTCGGTGCCGATGCCCCGGCCCAGGCGGCGGTAGTGGCGCACCATGCGGTTGAGCCGGAGCGTTGTGGACAGCTCCCACCCCGCGAGGAGAACCAGCGCCGCGATCAGCGCGAGCTCGACGGGGTTCAGTGCAGGAGGAAGGAGGCGCCGACGATGATGACGACCATCACTGCCGCCGTGATCACGATCCGGCGCAGGTCCTTACCGAAGTAGGGCACGCGCTCGTCGATGTCAATCGTCCCCGTGGTGACGGTGGCCGCGCCGCCGCGCCGTGGGCCACTGACGGAGCTCGCGTAGCGCGAGCTGGACGTCGGCGCCTGGGGTCGTGCCGGCGCCACAGTCGGCGCGGTTGATGAGATGCCGGGCTCGAGCGAGGTGGTGGCCTGCTGGTTCAGCGGCTGTGCGGGTCCGCTCGGACGGCGACCTCGCTGCTGCTTCCTCGACTTGTTGCGCTTGTTGGCCACGGTTGGACTAGGTTATCAGGGCAAAGATGACCGAACGAAAGGGGCTGATCAGCGCCTCGGCGCTCGCGGACCGACGGGGTGAGGCGGGAGACACCCTGGCGATCATCGACATGCGGGAGAACCGCGATGACGGCGGGCCGGTGATCCCGGGCTCGGTGTGGGTTTCGCTGCACGACGGGTTCGCCCAGCGCCGTCCGGGGCGTGGGCTCGACTACGACATGCCCGGCGCCGCCGAGGTCGCCGAGTCCATGAGCCGCCTGGGCATCGGTCCGGAGACCGACATCGTGCTCACCGACGACCACCGGAACCGTTGGGCGACCCGGGCCTATTGGGTACTGCGCTACTACCGGCACAGGGGCGCGGTGGCGGTCCTCGATGGCGGCATGCGGGCCTGGCGGGCCGCGGACCTGCCCGTTGGGACGGAGTTCGCGACCCCCGCGCCGAGCGAGTACCCGGTGCCGACGACGTCAGACCCGGGCGTTCGCGCCACGGCGGAGGAGCTGCGCGACGGGGTCGCCGGCGGCCTGCTCCTGGCCTGCGATGTGCGCACCGCCGAGGAGCACACCGGGGAGGTGGCGTTCAGCGGCCGGGGAGGGCATGTCCCGGGCGCGGCGTTCGTGCCCTGGGAGGCCTGCCTCGCGGAGAACGACACGTTTCTTCCCAACGACCGCCTCGAGGCCGTGCTGGCGCCGTTCGTCCGCCCCGGCCAGGAGGCAGTCACCTACTGCCAGGGCGGCATCCGGGCATCACTCGCGTGGTTCTGCCTGCACGAACTGCTGGGACGACCGGCGCGACTCTACGCTGCATCATGGGAGGAGTGGGGACCGCGCGAGGACCTGCCTGTGGAAAAGGGGTGGACTACCGCCTGACGTCAGTTTGGGAGATGTCACAGCCGACCGGCAGAGTTGAAAATGCCACCCGGGTCAGGTACATTCGGTTGTGACGCGCTAGATAACGCAGTGCGTCAGAGGGCATGGGATGCCCTCGAATTTCGGGTCGGGCGCCGGCTCTGGGCTGCAACATTGGGGAATGGGAGAGCCTGGATCGAAGCGGTACCCAATGCTCGGCCGAAGGAGTACCTATCGACACGCTCGGCTCTGCAAGAGTTTCGATCAAGGACGGCTTTGTCATATCCGCCGTCGATTCAGAGAGGGGCTCGCGTTGGACAGCGCGGGACCTCAAGAAGGTGGCATATCCCCGCCGCCTCTCACACCTGCTGATCATGGCTGTGGCCGTGGTCCCCATCACCGCGACGGCGGCCTCCGCACACTCGGCGGGCCCGAGTCGCTCGCGGATCCAGCTGGCCTCGAGCCTGACGACCGTGCAGGATCACCCGGAGAACTTCCGCCAGATCCCGGCCGACCTGCCGGCGCCACCGCCGCCGCCCCCGCCTCCACCACCCCCACCCGCGCCCAAGCCGGTGGCGAGGCCCGTCGCCATAGTGGTCCCGGCATCGAAGGCCCAGATCGCCGCGATGATCCGCGCGGCCGCCGCCAAGTACGGCGTCAATGGTGACCAGCTCCTGCGCGTCGCGATGTGCGAATCCGGCCTGAACCCGGCCGCCCAGAACCGCTCGGGCGCCTCGGGCCTGTTCCAGTTCAAGCCGGCAACCTTCTACGGCCACGGCGGGCACAACATCTGGGACCCGGCCGACCAGTCCGATGTCGCGGCCCACATGTTCTCGCAGGGCCTGGCGTCAATGTGGACCTGCCGCTAGCGCGTTCACTACCTGGAGAGAGACCCCCGGTCAACTGACCGGGGGTCTTCTTGTTTCGAGGGGCCCTGCACGATCAGGCGGTGGCGCTGGGACCCCGCCGCCTCGAGAGCAGCACCACGGCCGCCAGCAGGGCGGCTATCCCGACGAGCTGCGCCACCAGGGTGCCCACTCCCGACGGGATCGGAGCTGAGGTCGGTTCGGAGGCGACCGCGCTGGCCCCGCCGAGGTCGTGGTGACCATCAGGGACCCGCGCCGGGGCTGTGCCGTAGGCCGCCAGGTGGATGACGCCGCTGGTCGAGAGCCCGAGGTCGTAGCCGACCGTGGCGGCCGGGGCATCGAGGCGCAGGTAGGTCAGGGTCGTGCCCTTGCGCACCCAGCCCATGTTCTTGTCGGAGGAGAGATCGCGGAACAGCTGGTCGCTCACCGTCTTCTGGTACGGGACCGTCATGCCGGCCGCGTGGGCAACCAGGCCGCCGGTGGGCGACTCCCCGTCCAGCGCGGCGAGGTCGCTGGCATATACCGCGCTGTCGGTCATCAGGAAGACGTCGGCGTTGACCTGCGAGACGCCATTGGCCAGGATCTCCAGGGGGACCCAGAGATGGGGCGTGTGCATCGTGATCAGGACCGGCGCGCCGTCGCCCACGAGTTGCCCGGACGCCTCAGCGCGGGCCACGTTGTACTTGGCGGCCATGAAGAATGGCGAACCCTTGCCGTAGACCTCGAGGTGAGCACGGGTCTCGGCATTGAGGAGGTAGTGGTTCTTGGCGCACCACTCGACGATCGAACTCCCGGTGCCCTTCAGGACCGTGATGTCGAGCGCCTTCACCTGGACGGTCTGGAGGACCTCTGCCGTGGGCGCAGCCGCGGCGTTGGCGGCGGCACCGAAGGCCTCAAGACGCGGTGGGTTGACCTCGCGGTTCAGGCGCTGCAGTGTCCAGCCGCCGCCCTCCTCGACCTTGTCGGGAGCGGCGGGAAGGGGCACGATGAAGCCGAAGTCGCTGAAGCCACCACCGGCGTAGCTGAAGCTCGTCAGGTAGTGCTCGACCCCGTCATGCCAGTCCACCAGCGTGCTGGCCCGGGTCAGGCGGATGGAACCGTTGGGCGAGATCAACCCACCGCACGCGGCGGCCGGTACGACCTGGGCCAGGACCGCGGCCGCGGCCATCGCCGCTGCGCCAATCGCTCGAAACATTTACGACCTCCTCCACCCCTGCATGGGGCTTGCGAGGTCTTAGACGCGGGCCGGGGGTTGTTGGTTCCCCGGCCCGCGCTGGGCGGGGGTTGTTTAGAGGGACGCCAACCTGACGTCCATCGCCTGGTCATCGACCCAGGGGTCCATCGCCGGGAGCTCGTTCGTGGCCAGCACGTCATCGACGTATGACTCGAGCATCGCGAGCGTCTCGGAGAAGAGCTCGAGGTCCAGTTCCCTTCCTCCCTGGATGACCCGAACCTTCGGTCGCGGCCTGGGTGCTCCGTAGTTCAGCTCTTCGGTCTGGATCATCGCGGTCACCTCTCTACCGGGCCTTCATCAACGTCCGCGCTCGGACGCAGTACCACCGTAGGCCGCCGAGGGTTAGGCCCTCTATGGAAGAGGGTTAAGAATCAGCAGGGAGTGTCTGGTGTGCGGGTTACAGACGCCGGCAGATCAGGATGCCGTCGGCGACGGGCAGAACCACCGGGTCCAACTCCTCCCGCGATTGCGCCAGGTCGAGGGTGTCGCGGGTCGCCCGGGCGTCCTCGTCGTCGTCGCCCAGGCTGCCGGAGCGGAATACGTTATCCGCCAGGATCAGGCCTCCCTTGCGCGTCCGGTCGATGCAGAGTTCCAACAGCCGCGGGTTGTCCGCCTTCTTGCCGTCGAGGAAACACATGTCATAGGGGCCCATGAGGGTGGGCACCACTTCGAGGGCCGCGCCCCGGTGGACGGTCACGCGGTCGGCCAGCCCGCCGGCCTGGAACCAGCCCTCGGCGATGTCGGCGTGCTCAGGTGAGATCTCCACGGTGTCGACGTGCCCGACGTCGCCCATGGCGAGGGCGAAAGCGGCGCCCGACAGCCCCAGGTAGGTCCCCACCTCGAGGATCCGGCGGGTGCCCATAAGGCGGCAGAGCCAGCTGTGGAACGCCACCTGCTCGAGGCTGATCTGCATCGGGAACTTCTCCCGGCGATGGAGGTCCTCCTGGATCTGCAGGATCAGCGGGTCGACGTCTTCCCAGTAGGGGGCCAGGAGCCGCTCGAGCGCGGCGGTGACCTCGGTTCGCTTCTCGCTCAACCGGGGTTGGACATTAGGGCTGAGCGGCGCTCGGTCCCGGGCTGTCGGGCTTCGCCCCAGGGTCCTCGCCGGCGGCCTCCGCGGCGCTGAGCGGTGGATCCTCCGGGGTCGGCTCGGCGGAAGTGGCGCCACCGGGTTCAGGAGTCGGCGCGGGCGCCGGCGTCGCCGCGGGGGGCGGGGTCGGCGCGGGGGTCGGGGTCGGGGCCGGAGCCGGTGTGGGCGCCGGGGCGTCCGCGGCGGGCGCCTCGTGGGCGGGCGCGGCGGCCGGGGTCGCAGGCGCAGCGGCGGGGGCGGGTGCCGGGGTTGAACCCTCGGGTGCCGGCGCCGATGCGGCGGGCGCCGGGGCTGAAGGTGCGGGCACGGGGGTGGGAGCCGCCGACGCGGGCGGTGACGCGGCCGGTGCCGGGGTGGGAGCCGGAGCGGTGGCCGGCGGGGTGGTCGGAGTCGCGGGCGCCGGAGTTGAAGCCGCCGGGGACGGGCTTGATGCCGCGGCCGTTGCCGGTGCTGGGGCAGGCGCGGGGGTGGGTGCCGCCGCCTGCGGCGCAGGGGCGGGAGTCGGAGTCAAGGCCGCCGGGGGCGTGGCCGGCGCCGGGCTGGCAGCGGGCGCCGTATCAGGTGCCTTCTCTGCCGGCGCCTCCGCGGCCGGCTTGTCGGGTGCCGAGGCTGCCTCCTCGGGCGCCTTGTCGAAGAGCCCGGCGAGGGCCTTCTCGTGCGGGGTCTGCCGCGGCTGGGCGGGCGCCTCCGGGGGAACGTCCTGGCGGAGTGCGGGCTCGCCCGTCGGGCTCCCGTCGCGAGGGCTCTCGCTGACCGGCTGACCCACGGCGCCGGCCGCGGCCGGCGGTGCCGGCTTTTCGTCGGTGGGCTTCGCCTCCGTCGAGGCGGGGGCCGCGGGCTTCTCCTCCACAGGCTTGGATTCGGCCGGCGCGGAAGCCGCGGCCGCGGGCGCCGCGGGCTTGTCCTCGGCAGGCTTGGCATCGGCCGCTGCCGGCGCAACTGCCGGCGCCGGGGCGGCGGCGGGGGCGGCGGACTTCTGCTCCACGGGCTTGGCTTCAGCGGCGGGAGCGGCGGGCTTTTCCTCCGCAGGTTTGGCCTCTGGTGCGGCGGCGGCTACCGGGGCG
>JAXDLW010000014.1:0-15211 GCA_034666405.1 Chloroflexota bacterium
CCGGCGACACCCGGCACTGCGTCAATGGCAAGGAGTTCGGTGACCTCACCACCGCCCCCCCGTGCGTGCCGAAGTGGCCCGGTGGCAACAACGGCGGCGCCACCTACCAGGGCGTGACGGCCGACAAGATCGAGATCGTCTACTACCGTGAGAAGGACAACCCGGTGGTCGCCCAGATCGAGAAGCAGATCGGCGTCTACTCCGACCCCAACGACCAGGAGGCCTACAGCAAGGCGGCCGAGAAGTTCATCAATTCGCGGTACGACTTCTACGGCCGCAAGGTCCACATCGACATGTACCGCAGCGCTTCGTGCGACACCGCCCCGCCCAAGGGCGACTGCTTCCGCAACGACGTCCGCGCGCTGAACGACCAGTTCCACCCGTTCGGGGTGATCTACGAGAACAACAGCAATGTCCCTGAGTTCCACGACGAGGCGACCCGCCTCGGCATCGTGAGCCTGGGCGGCTGGCATTTCAGCGACCAGGTCTTCAACATCCCGCACCGGCCGTTCCACTACGACGTCTACATGGGCGGCGACAGCCAGGCCGAGATCACGGGCGAGTACTGGTGCAAGCGGCTGGCCAACAAGCCGGCGAAGTTCGCCGGGGATGAGCCGGGCTCGACGCTGCGGACCAAGGTGCGGAAGGTCGCGATCATCACCCAGGACACGCCCGTGAACAAGCCATCCGGGCAGCACCTCGCGGACGTGATCCACAAATGCGACCCCAACTTCGATATGCGCGACTTCATCCAGTACTCGCCGGATATCAGCACGGCGACACAGCAGGCCAACACCCAGGTCGCGCAGCTCAAGGCCGACAACGTCACCAGCGTGCTGTTCTTCGGTGACCCGATCGCCCCGCTCTACTTCACGAAGGCTTGCAGCAGCCAGCAGTGGTACCCCGAGCACGTGCTCGTCGGCAGCGGCCTGATCGACTACGACGTCCTGGGCCGGTTGTACGACTCGGAGCAGTGGAAGCATGCGTTCGGGCCCAGCGACATTCCCACCCCGCTGCCGCTGGACAAGTCGGACGCCGCGATCGTCTGGCACGCGGCCGGCAACCCGGGCCCCATCTACAGCGCCGCCAACCTCCCGTGGTCGTACTTCAACACCATGGCCAATGGCCTCGAGCTGGCCGGGCCGCACCTCGACCCCGGGACCCTGGAGCGTGGGGCCCTCACCGCGCCGCCGCTCAACGACTACCGCCAGACCCACGACCAGTACCACGCCCTGACTGTGTTCCGGCCCGGCAAGTACACCGCCATCACCGATCAGCGCGAGGTCTATTGGGACGCCAACGCGACGTCGCTGGTGGATGGTCAGAAGGGGGCCTACGTGCCGCTCAACAATGGTGCCCGGTACGCCCCGGGCACCTGGCCTTCGGGCGAGCCGACGCTGCCACCGGGGGTCTAATTGCCGCGGCAACTGGTGGACGCCTGGGAACACCCGGTGACGGGGCGCGCCATCAAGACGGTCCTGGTCATGCTGGCGGTGCTCGTCGGGGACGAGCTGGTGTTCGGCCACAACAAGATCGGGCCGCTCTTCGGGCTGAAGTTCCTGCTCTTCCCGGTTGGCATCCCGCTGGGAATAATCCTCAACGGCCTGGTGATCGGCACCCTCTACTCGCTGATCGCCTTCGGCCTGATCCTGGTGTATCGCGCCAACCGGGTCCTCAACTTCGCGCAGGCCGGGCTCGGGGCGCTGCCCGCCCTTGTGGCCCTGATCCTCATCACCAAGTACCACGTCCCGTACGTGGTGGCGGCGGTGGTGGTGGTGGTGGGCTGCGCCGGGATGGGCGCCTTTGTCGAGGCCTTCCTGATGCGCCGCTTCGCCGACAAGCCGCGGCTGGTCGCGACCGTGGCGACCATCGGCGTGGCCCAGTTCATGATCCTGGGCGAAATCTATGTCCCCCTGTGGATGACCGGCAGCGCGTTCGCGCCAGTGAGCTTCCCAACTCCATTCCAGAAGTTCACCTTCACCATCACCGGCTTCGTCTTCAGCGGTGACTACATCGCCATCGTCGTCGTGGCGGTGGCGATGATCGCGGCGCTGGGCGCGTTCTTCCGCTACACGCGGGTTGGCATCGCGATGCGGGCGTCCGCCGAGAACGCCGACCGGGCGTCCCTGCTGGGGATCCCGGTGGCGCGCATCTCCACGCTGGTCTGGGTGCTCGCGTGTGTCTGCTCCGGCATCGCCGTGTTCCTCCGGATCCCGGTGCTGGGGTTGCCGATCGGGGTGAGCGTGAGCCCGACGCTGCTGCTGTACGCCCTGGCTGCCGCGATCGTGGCCCGTATGGAGAGCCTCCCGGTGGCGCTGCTGGCGGGGATGGCGATCGGCGTCATCGACCAGTCGGCGTATGTCTTCAGCAGCAAGCCCGACCTGTCCATCGCGCTGATGCTGCCCGTGATCCTGGGCGGGCTCCTGCTCCGGCGCAACAACCTGTCGCGCGCGATGGACACCGGTATTTCCAGCTTCCGCACGCTGCAGGAATTCCGGCCGATCCCGATCGAGATGCGGCGGCTGCCCGAGGTCCGCGCGGCGCGAATCGGCCTGCCGGTCCTGTTCGTGATTTTCCTGGTCACCGCTCCCTACATGATCGGCACGTCGCGCGCCGGGCTGATGACACTGGTGGTGATCTACGCCATCATCGGCGTCTCGCTGGTGGTCCTCAGCGGCTGGACCGGGCAGATCTCGCTGGGTCATTTCGCGTTTGCCGGGATCGGCGCGGCAGTTGCCGGGGGACTGGCCGCCAACCACCATGTCGACTTCTTCGTCGCCCTGACCGCGGCGGGCGTGGTCGGGGCGGCGTTCGCCTTCCTGATGGGGTTGCCGGCGCTCCGCATCCAGGGCCTCTTCCTGTCCGTGGTCACGCTCGCTTTTGCGGCGACGGTGCAGAACGTATTGCTGAAGCCCGAGTACTTCCCCTGGCTGCTCCCCGACAGCAGCAGCCCGGTGGCGCGGCCCTTCCTGTGGGCCCGCATCGACACGCGGGGCGACCTGACCTTCTACTACGTCTGCCTCGCCTTTCTGGCGCTGGCCTATATCGCGGCGCGCAACCTGCGCCGGAGTCGCAGCGGGCGCGTCTTCATCTCGACCCGCGACAACGTCCGCGCGGCGCAGTCCTACGGCATCAGTGCGGCGGGCGCACGGCTGGCGGCGTTCGCGTTCTCCGGGTTTGTCGCGGCGGTGGCGGGAGGCCTCTTCGCGTACCAGCTGGGGTCGGTCGAGTTCCGGTCGTTCCCGCTCGAACTGAGCCTCGATGTCTTCGTCTTCGCGGTGATCGGCGGCCTGACCTCGCTGTCGGGCGCGGTCATGGGCGCGATCGTCTATATGAGCCTGCGGTTCTTCCTGCCGCTGGTCGAGCCGCTGATGCCCCACCCGGCCCGCGACGTCATGCACTTCATCGACGTGATCGGCATCCCGACCGGCGTCCTGTTCGTCCTGACCTTCGCGCCCGGCGGGATCGCGGCCGCGCTGTTCGGGCTGCGCGACATCCTGCTGCGCCAGGTCGCGAACCGGCGGGGACTCGAGGTCCCGAGCCTGGTGGCAGACCGGCGGTTGAGCGAGCCGGCGTCGGACCTTGACGCCGTCCACGCGCAGCAGGCGCACTTGCCGATGAAGGTGGCAGCCGACGCGCTGCTGGTCTGCGAGGGAGTGAGCGTCGCCTACGACTCGGTCCAGGTGCTCTTTGGCGTCGACATGCAGGTCCGGCGCGGCGAGATCGTGGCCCTGCTCGGCACCAACGGCGCCGGCAAGTCAACCCTGCTCAAGGCCGTCTCCGGGCTGGTCCACACCTCCGCGGGCAAGGTGACGTTTGGTGGCGAGGAGATCACCGGCTGCACGCCGGCCCGCGCGGCCCGCCTGGGCATCGTGCAGGTGCCCGGGGGCCGGGGGATCTTCCCAACCCTCACGGTGGCGGAGCATTTCAACCTCGCGGCCTGGTTGGTCAAGGATCCCGCGCAGGTGGAGACCGGGCGCGAGGAGATCCTGCGGCGATTCCCCAGCCTCGCCGGGCGGTACCAGCAGCTCGCGGGCAACCTGTCCGGCGGCGAACAGCAGCAGCTGGCGCTGGGGATGGCGTTCATCGCCCGGCCCGAGATGCTCATCGTCGACGAGCTCTCCCTGGGCCTGTCACCAATCGTGGTCGAGCAGTTGCTCGAGCTGGTCCGTGACATCAACGCCCAGGGCACCACGGTCCTACTCGTCGAGCAGTCGGTGAACATCGCGCTGACTGTTGCCGGCCGGGCCTATTTCATGGAGAAGGGCGAGGTCCGGTTCGAGGGCGCGGCAACCGAGCTGCTGCAACGTGGCGACATCATTCGCTCCGTCTTCCTCGAGGGCGCCGGGCGCAGGGCGTCATCGACGGTGGTCAAGCCCCGGTCTCGCAAGGAGGCGGTCGCGGATGCCGAGCCGGTCCTGGTCGCCGAGGGCCTGAGCAAGGCGTTCGGCGGGATCCGCGCCGTGCAGGACGTCAGCCTGCGACTGGCACCACGCGAGATCCTGGGCCTCATCGGTCCCAACGGCGCCGGTAAGACAAGTGTGTTCGACCTGGTCTCCGGCTTCACGACGCCGGACCGGGGACGGGTGCTGCTCGACGGCGTCGACGTCACCTCGTGGTCGCCGGATCGCCGCGCCCGGGCGGGGCTCGGCCGCTCCTTCCAGGACGCTCGCATCTTCCCCTCGATGACCGTCGCCGAGAACATGGCTGCCGCGCTGGAGCGGCACCTGCTGGTGCGGGACCACCTCGGCGCTGGGATCGGGCTGCCGGCGGTGCGCGAGCAGGAGGAGGACATCGCCTGGACGGTGGCCGACCTGGTCGAGTTGATGAGTCTGCAGGCCTTCCGCGACAAGTTCGTCCGCGAGCTCTCGACCGGATCGCGCCGGGTGGTCGACCTGGCCATGGCCATCGCCCACGACCCCGCGGTGCTCATCCTCGACGAGCCCTCCTCGGGCATCGCCCAGAAGGAGACCGAGGCGCTTGCGCCGCTTCTCGACAGGATCCGCGACGAGACCGGCTGCGCGATGCTGGTGATCGAGCACGACATGCCGCTGGTAACCGGCATATCCGACCGGCTGATGGCCCTGGACCTGGGCCAGGTGATCGCCGAGGGCCTGCCGCGTGACGTGATCCACGACCCGAGGGTGGTGTCGTCGTACCTCGGCACCGACCAGCGGCTGGTCCAGCGCTCCGGCAGCCGCACCGCGCGGGTACGCGCCGTCAGGGTTAGCGCCTCATGAGGCGGCGCGGGCTCTTGAGCGGGGTGGCCGGCCCCCTGGTCGCGGCGCTGGTGCTCGGGGTCATCGCGTGGATGTTCTCGGCGCCGCCGGAGGCGGCGGCCGCCCTGGCGCCGGACCAGACGGGCTGGTGGAACACCTCGAACCAGAACGGCTTGGCCGCGCCGGCACCCCCCGATGTCGACACCTCGAAGCACGACCTGTTCGTCGAGGGTTTCAGTGGCACCGGCGGCCCGAACCCCGCTCCGCTGCCACAGAACAACGCCCAGGGCGGGGCGCAGGCCCTCGCCGCGATCCATTTCAGCCTCCAGGACGGCGCGGCGGTCGAGAAGCTCACGCTGACGCTCGGCGGCAACAAACCCCCCGGGACGCCCAGCGTCGTGGCCTGCGCCATCACAGCGCCCACCTTCAAGGCCGAGGACAACGGCCCGGTCGAGGACATCCCCAAGTACGACTGCGGCGTCCAGTCCCCGGGTCAACTCAGCGCGGATGGCAACAGCTTCGTGTTCAGCGACATCGGCCACCTCACCAGGGGGTCGTCACTATCGGTGATGCTCGTGCCCGGTCAGCTGGACCGGGTTGTATTCCAGCACCCCGACGCATCGTCGCTGCAGGTGAGTAGCGGCTTCACTCAGCCCGCGCCGCTGCCCCAGTACACCGCGCCACCCGCCTATGTCGCCCCGGCGGATACCAGCAGCAGCTTCAGCATTCCGCCCCCGGTTGCCGCACCCTTCTCGGAGATCCCGCTGCCCGCGCCCCTGCCAACCCGGGCCCCGGCGGTGGGCACCCGGCCGGTGGCACGGGCGGGCGCGCCTGCGACCCTGGTCGGCCCACGGATCCCCTTGAACCCCCAGCAGACTCGGCTGGTGGTGGGGGCGGCGACGCTGGCCTCGATTGCCGCGTTCGTCGCCATGGCCCTCATGGGTCCGCGCCTGGCGGGGGCCGCCGGCGCGCCTGCCGGGGCCGAGGCCCTGCGGGGCGTGGGGCGGTTTGCGCGCCCGCGTGACGGCCGGGCTCCCGAGCTCTAGCCGGGGCGGCTGCCGTACTCTGCACTAACTGCAGGAGGACCGTTCGATGCTGAAGCCCCTCACCCGCCGCACCGGCTACGCGACGACCTCAGGTCGTGGGATCGACTTCGACAGCATCCCCATGCGCCTGTTCCAGAAGGCCAAGCACCTGGCGTGGGACCCCCAGGCGATCGATTTCACCCAGGACCGGCGCGAGTGGGACGACATGGTCGACCTGCAGCGGCTCAGCGTTCTCACCACCACCGCGTCTTTCGTCGGTGGCGAGGAGGCGGTGACGCTCGACCTCCTGCCCCTGGTGATGCACGTGGCGCGGGCGGGGATGCTCGAGGAGGAGATCTACCTGACCTCGTTCCTCAACGAGGAGGCCAAGCACACCGAGTTCTTCCGCCGCTGGCTCGACGAGGTGACGGGCAATCGTGACGACCTCATGGGCCTGATGGGGCCGAGTTGGCACCGCATGTTCCTGGAGGAGTTGCCGGCCTCACTCGCCGTTTTGCTGGATGACGGTTCGGATGTCGCGCTGACCCGGGCGCTCACCACCTACAACGTGGTGGTCGAGGGGGTCCTGGCGGAGACCGGCTACCACTACTACCGCACCGTGCTGGAACTGCAGGGCACCCTCCAGGGGATGCTCGAGGGCATCCGGCTCATCGCCCGCGACGAGAGCCGCCACCTGCGATTCGGGATCTACATGCTGCAGCGCCTGATCGCGGTCGACGACGCGATGTGGCAGGTGGTCCTCGACCGCGTCGAGGAGCTGCGGCCTTTGGTCATGGGGATCCAGGACGAGGGCCAGGAGCGCTATGTCAACAACGCTCGCGCGGAGCTGGGCGACATCCCCGAGGACCTCATGGCGATGATCGAGATGATCAGCGGAGAGACCCGGAACTTCGCGGTCAGGGCTTTCGACCAGCGCCTCGCGGTGCTGGAGCGGGCCCGTGGCAGGTCCTCGGCGGAGATCGCCAGCACCCCGCTCGAAGAGGACCTCGAGACCGCGCTTGCCGTGAATGGCTGAGCGCCTCAGCTCGACCAGCGGCGTCGAGAAGGTGCTCGGGAAGGAGGCCGCCGACCTCCTCAGCCATAAATGCCGGACCATCCCCGCCAAGAGCCTGCACCTGCCCGGCCCCGACTTCGTCGAGCGTGCCTGGATGCACAGCGACCGCTCTGTCAGGGTGCTCCGCAGCATCGAGACGCTGCTGCAGTCGGGCCGCCTCGGGGGCACCGGCTACATGTCGATCCTGCCTGTCGACCAGGGAGTGGAGCACTCGGCGGGAGCATCCTTTGGGGCCAACCCGCGGTATTTCGACCCGGAGAACATCATCGAGCTCGCGGTCGAGGGCGGGTGCAACGCGGTGGCCTCCACCTTTGGTGTGCTGGGCGCCGTCTCGCGCCGTTGGGCGCACCGGATCCCCTTCATCGCGAAGCTGAACCACAACGAACTGCTCAGCTACCCCAACAGCTTCGACCAGGTCATGTTCGGCAGTGTCGACCAGGCCTACGACCTCGGCGCGGTCGCTGTGGGGGCCACCATCTACTTCGGGTCACCGGAGTCCCGTCAGGAACTGCCCCAGGTCGCGGAGGCCTTCCAGCATGCCCACGAGCTTGGGATGGCAACCGTTCTCTGGTGCTACGTCCGCAACGAGAGCTTCGAGGGCAGCACCAACTACGAGGTCGCGGCCGACCTCACCGGGCAGGCCAACCACCTCGGCGTGACGATCCAGGCCGACATCATCAAGCAGAAGCTGCCGGAGACCAATGGCGGTTTCACCGCGCTGAAATTCGGCAAGAGCTCGCCTGAGATGTACGGCAAGCTGACGTCGAAGCACCCCATCGACCTGTGCCGCTACCAGGTCCTGAACTGCTACGCGGGACGGGTTCCGATGATCAACTCCGGCGGCGCCTCAGAGGGCGGCGGGGTGGCCGAGGATCGCCGGGCCGCGGTGCGCGAGGCGATCATCAACAAGCGGGCTGCCGGCAGCGGGCTGATAATGGGCCGCAAGGCGTTCCAGCACCCGGTGGCCGACGGGATCACGCTGCTCCACGCCGTGCAGGACGTGTACCTCGACCCTGCGATCACGATCGCCTAGCCGGCGGCTGCGCTCCTCTATCCTTTCGTCCTGATGCGCCTGCACTCACCGTCGGAGGTCCGGGTCGACCCGGCCGAGCTGGAACCGGTCGAGGCCCAGTTCCCCGAGCTGATGGCCCCGCTCGCGCGCGCGGTTAACAATGGCAAGTGCCCCGCCTGCGGGGCGTCGGTGCACGGCGTCCTGGACGCGGGCCTGGCCGGGCGCACGCAGGTCCAGATCACCTGCTTTGGCGACCCCGCCCACGTCTTCATATTCGATTCGACCACCGGCCACGTCGCCGACCAGCCCAGCGCCATGGGCACCCTGCGGCCCGAGCGGGGCTGACCGTCCCCGCCGCCGGGTGCGGCAGGAACATACTGGTGACCCCGCCACCTGCGGGGTGCACACAGGAGGTGTGGGATGGTCGCCAGGGTCACCACGTCACAGCGTTCGCCGGCCGACGAGGCGCGCGAGTACATCGAGGACTACGCGATCCCCGCGCTCCGCAAGATCCCGGGGTTCGTCGGTGCCTACTTCCTCGCCGACCGCGAGAAGGGGACCGGGATCTCGATCACCCTATGGGAGGACCAGGCGGCGGCAGATGCGAGTTCGGCGGCCTCGACCGAGCGGCGCGGCCAGGCCGCGCGCATGACCGGCGCGATCTTCGAGATGGTCGACACCTACGAGGTGATCGCCCAGGCCACCTCGGCGCTCACCCCGGCCTAGGGGCAACCGCCGCGGCCCGGGCCGCGGCGTCCTGTCTCAGGCAGCCTCCACGTGCCGCTTCAGGCCCTGGAGCAGGGCATCGAACGAGGGCACGACCCGGCCGGTGATCATCCCACCCATCACCGGCGCCAGCAGGCCCTTCACGGTGACCGCCTGGCTCACGACGCTGCCGCCGGCCGCGGGTTCCACCGCGCACCGGAAGGAAACCCTGGTCGCGGGCATCGGCAGGTCGGACAGCAGGGTGAATTCGTGGTTGGGCTGCACGTCGGTGAGCTGGATGTTGTGCTTGCCCCCGGACTTGGTGGTCATCGTGCCCGTGGTGCCGGTGGCGAAGGGGCCGGCGAGGGTGACGTTCTCGACGTCAGGGTTCCATGTGGGCCACGTCGAGGTGTCCGACCAGGTGGCCCAGACCTTCTCGGGCGAGGCCGAGGTCTCCTGTGAGCGCGCGTTGTCAGCCATGCGAGTCCTCCCGTTACCCGGCTATTCAACCCGATCGGCCGACGCCGGGAACATAACCGACGCTGACTGAGTTCTCACACCTCGCTAATATCTCAGCGCATGGACGAGCAACGGGGGGCGATGCCACAACGATGAAGCAAGAGCACCAGCTGTACCACTCCTACTCGGTCACCGAGGACCAGGAGCGCACCAACGTCCATTACGAGCAGCCTCCCGAGTTCTTCTACTCGATCACCGGGGGGGAGTGGAACGTCTACTCCTGCAACCTGTTCGACAGCCCCGACGAGGACGACACCACCGCCCAGGAACGCAAGCTGGACCGCACCGCCGAGCTCGCCGGCCTCAAGCCCGGGATGCGGATTATCGACGTTGGCTGTGGCTGGGCCGGTCCGCTCACCTACCTGTGCAAGAAGTACGACCTCCAGGGTGTCGGGCTGACCCTGTCGCCCACCCAGAAGGCCGCTGCCGAGGAGCGGATCCGCAAGCACGGTGTGGACGCGCGCATCGAGGTGGTCCACTGGGAGGAGTACAACCCCATCGAGAAGTTCGACGCGGTCGTGACCGACGAGGTCATAGTCCACTTCAACAACCTCGGGGGCTTCTTCGAGAAGTGCTTCGGCTGGCTCACGGACACCGGCGTCATGGTCAACAAGGAGCTCCACCTCATGCACCCGCGCCACGCGCTCCTGGAGCGCGGGGGCGAGTTCGTCAGCAAGATCTACGGCGACACCGGCAACTACCGGCTGCTGGCCGACGAGCTGCAGTTCGGCTATGACGCCGGGTTCGAGATGTCGGTGCACAACATCCCCCGGGAGCACTACGAGGTCACCATCGACCACTGGCTGGCCAACATGTACGAGAAGCGCGACCGGATCAAGGAGCTGGTGGGCGAGGAGCACTACCGCAACTTCCGGATCTACCTCAAGCTGGCGCGGCGGATCCAGCGCAACGTCACGCTGGACTACGTCGTCGGGAGAAAGCGCCCCGCCTGACCCCACCCCGCCGGGGCTCCCAGCAAACTCTCAGGGAGGGCTCATGCGGACCACAGGTCGGCGCGGCAGCCTGTTCCTTAATGGATAGCCAGTACCCGTGGGTGCACGCCATGCAGCGGGCCCGCCGCCTGCTCTGGCGGCTGAAGATCGGCGTGGCCGCGACGGGCACGTTCGCGCTCGGGCTCTTCGTCGCCCTCGCCGCCGGCCAGAGTGCCGCGGCCTCCGCTCCATCACCGTCGGCCACGCCCTCGGCCCCGGCCACCGACGTGTTCGGCCAGAGCACCCAGCCCGGGCCGGACAACCAGCCCAACCCCGTCGACCCCGGCCTGGGCCAGGACCCGACCCAACCCGCGCCGTTCCAGCCACCCCGGATAGTCACCGCCCCGAGTTGAGCGTCACGGCCGGCTCCAGCGCCCCGGCCGCCCCCGCCGGGACCCAGTTCCCGGCGTTCGGCAGCACGGTCGGCATCTGGCTCACCGACCCCGCCACGCTGTCGGTCGCCGAAGGCGTCCTGCGTGACTGGGTGGCACGGGTGGACCTTGGCTGCAGCCGGTTCCGTGCCGACAGTGACCTGAGCCGAGCCAACGCCTCGGCCGGCCGTGCCGTGGGGGTCGGGCCGGAGCTGATCGCCGCGGTCGAGATCGCACTGGAACTCGCCGCCGACTCGGACGGCTGGTACGACCCCACCGTCGGCGCCGCCGTCATCGCCGCCGGGTACGACCGGACCCTGGTCGAGGTCGTGGCTGCCGGCCCCGGGCCCCTCCGAGCCGCCGCCCCGGCCGGGCGCTGGCGCGAGGTCGCTGTGGATCGAGCGGCCGGGACGTTGACCGTGCCCCGGGGTGTCGAGCTCGACCTCGGTGGCAGCGCCAAGGGCTGGGCGGTGGACCGCGGGCTGGAGCTCGTCGCCGCCGCGGTCGGCCCGGGCGTGGGGGTGTGCATCAGCGCCGGTGGTGACCTCGGCGCGACCGGCCCGGCGCCCGACGGTGGCTGGCCGGTGCGCATCAGCCACTCGCTGGACGGCGAGGCGGGGCCTGGCGACGAGGTTGTGGGCCTGCTCCGGGGTGCCGTCGCGACGAGCGGTGCCGTGCGCCGCGCCTGGCGGATCGACGGCAAGCTGTTCCATCACCTGGTCGACCCCCGCACCGGCAGGCCGGGCCAGGAGCGCTGGCGCCTGGTCACCGTTCATTCCGGCCTCTGCGCCTGGGCCGACGCGGCCGCGACCGTCGCCTGGCTGATGGGTGACACCGCCCCGGCGTGGCTGGAGTCGCGGGCGCTGTGCGCGCGCCTTGTGGACACCGACGGACAGGTGCGCTGGATCGGCCTGGGCGCGTCTTCCCTCAGGCGCCACGTCGGGGTACCCGCGTGATCGCCCTCGTCGCGCCGGCCAGCCCCCTGTGGTTCTTCGCCCGCGGTGCCGGGTTCGTCTCGCTGGTCCTCCTCACCATCAGCGTCTGCCTCGGAATCCTGGTGTCGATGCGGGCGCGGTCGCGCAACTGGCCGCTGTTCCTGAGCGACTCCCTGCACGGGTACACGGCCGTCGTGTTCTTCGTGTTCGTGACCCTGCACGTGGTCACCGTCCTGCTCGACCCGTTCACCAAGTTCGGCCTGACCGACGTGTTGGTGCCCTTCGCGTCGACGTATCGCCGGGTGTGGCTCGGGCTGGGCGTGCTTGCGCTGGAACTGGCCGTCGCGATGGGGGCCAGCGTCTACCTGCGCCGCTGGATCAGCTACCGCGCGTGGCGGGTACTGCACCTCGGCACGTACGCGGTCTTCCCGATGGCCCTGGTGCATGGGCTCGCGACGGGCTCGGACACCCGCGCCTGGTGGGGCAGCGTCATTTACGCGGTGTGCGTCGGCGCTGTGCTGGGCGCCTCGGTGGCCCGGCTGTGGTCGGGACCGGCGCGCGCCCGCGGCCCGCTCACCGCGGCGGCCGCCCTGGGGATGTTCTTCCTCGCCTCGTGGCTCACCGTTGGACCGATGCGCGCCGGCTGGGCGCGGGAGGCCGGCACGCCGCAGCTCGACATGGCGACCGCCAGCCCGGCGGCGGGGCCGGGAGCGTCGCCATCGCCGCTGGCGCTGGCCAGGCCCTTCATCGACCGGGTCAATGGCCGGGTTACCTCCCAGACCGCTGGCGACCTGAAGGCCAATGGCACCGCGACCGGGGCGGTGGACCTGACCTGGACCCTCGATGCCAAACAGGACCTCAACGGCACGCCGTCGGGGACCCTGGAGATAACCACCGCCGGCGGGACCCCGATCTGCACCGCCACCCTCACCAACGCGACACGCCAGGGGATCGAGGCGACCTGCGCTCCCGGCGGCGCCCAGGGGACCCTGCAATTCGTCCTGGCGCTGCGCCAGCGCGGGGGCGGCCCACTCGGCGGCACGCTCTCCGTGAGCAGCGGACCGCCTGCACCGGCGCCGGCTCCCAGCGCCTCGGCGCCGGGCACGATCTAGCCGCCGCCCACCTTCACGCGCCTAGGCGCGCAACCAGGGCAGGGCTTCGGCCATCGGCGCCACGAGGACGTCATGGGTTTCCTGGGGCAGGTCCGGCGCGGTCAGCGCCAGCGCGGCGGCAAGCGTGGCCGCCTCGGCCTTGTGGCCGATATCGCCATGCTCGACCTTCCAGTCGTTCATCGCCTGGCGGCCCTCGGTGAGGTCCAGGATCTGGCGGCGGAGGTCCTCCCAGGCGGGCCCGATGTCGGCTGCCTCCACGGCGTGGAGTGCCACGTGCTCGGCCTCGTGGAAGCGCTCGTGCCCGGTGTCCTCGCCCGCGACATGGCGGTCCCAGCCCGCCGCGATGCGCTCTATGCCGGCCGGGGAGAGGGTGCGCAGGTCCTCGAGCAGGCGCGCGACCCCGCGGTCAGCGCTGCCGTAGCCGTATCCGTCCGCGTCTGGCACCTCCACACCTTAGCCGCTTGGCGCGCGGGCCGTACTTCGGCCGTGTCTAGGTGAGGACGATGTCCCCGTCGGCCCCGATGATGCCGACCGAGTTCACGCCCGGTTTGCCGCCCACCAGGCGCACCGCGGCAACATCCTCGCCAAGCCATTCCCGCAGGTGCTCGGGGTCGCCGCCAATCTCGACCCAGGCGATGCCCATCGCCCTGGAGGGGTGACGCACTTCAAGCGCCCCAGGGTGCTGGCTGTCGGGGTGCCACTCGATGAAGAACGGCAGGTTGTCGGACATCGCCGCCTCGAGCCCGACCAGCCGCCAGTGGACGCTGTCACCATGCGGCGTCTCCCGCGAGCCGGGCACGGGGTCGGCCCCGATCCGCTGCGCCGTCTCCTCGATGTTGTTGGGGCGCAGGCAGCACCGCAGCAGGTGGTCGCCGTCGGCCACCCGCTCCAGCATCCACCGACCGAAGGGGTGCTCCAGGGCCTCGTCGGGGTCGACGACGCCGATCAGTTCGATGTACTCGCGCCCCAGCGGGATCACCCGGTTGGCCGTGCCCCAACCCGGGTGGCGGCCACCGTCGATCGACTTCAAACCGTGGTCCCGCTCCAGCCTCGCGGCAGCCTCGTCCAGGTTGCTCACCGCCATCAGCACGTGGTCTACCTCGAGCATCGACTCCTCCTGTGGCGTCCCCCGGCGCCTCCCCGCAGCGATGATATGCCGCCTGGGCGGGTACCCTCAGGTATGCCTCTGGTGACCTTTGACGCCGTCTCCGCGGAGTACGGCGCCACCACCATCTTCACCGACCTGAACTTCACCCTGGAGCCGGGTCAGAAGCTGGGCGTGGTCGGGCCCAACGGTGCCGGCAAGTCCACGATGATGCGCATCCTGGCGGGCCAGATGGAGCCGGCGTCGGGCCGCGTCGAGCGCCAGCGGCGCACCCGGTTCGGGATGCTCGACCAGTTCGACGTCGACTTCGGGCCCCAGTCGGTGCTGGAGCAGACCATCTCCGCGCGCGCCGACCTGCTGGACCTGCGCCACCGCCTGCATGGGCTGGAGCAGCGCCTGGCCGCCGGTGACCACGGCGCCGAAGTCATGCACGAGTACGGCGAGGTGCAGGAGAAGTACGACCACGGTGGGGGATACACGCTGGAGGCCCGGGCCCGCGAGGTCCTGGGCGGGCTGGGGTTCCTCGACGAGGCGCTGGAGCAGCCCTGTTCGGAGCTGAGCGGGGGGCAGCGCCGGCGGGTGCAGCTCGCGCAGTTGCTGCTGCTGGACTCCGACGTGTTCCTGCTGGACGAGCCCACCAACCACCTCGACCTGGCGTCGATCGAGTGGCTCGAGGAGTACCTGAAGGCCGCGCCCCAGGCGATGGTCATCGTCAGCCATGACCGCCGCCTGCTGGACGACGTGCCGGATTCCATCCTCGAGCTCGAGGCGGGCCGCGGTTACACGTACCCGGGCAGCTATTCGAAGTTCCTCAAGCTGCGCTTCGAGCGCCGCCGCGAGCAGCTGCGCCAGTACGAGGCGCAGCAGGAGTACATCCAGCACCAGGAGGCTTTCATCCAGCGCTACAAGGCGGGGCAGCGAGCCCGCGAGGCGCGGGGGCGCGCCACCCGGCTGGAGCGCCTCGAGCGGGTGGACGCCCCCACCGACGACCGCGCCATCCGCCTCCAGTTCGGCGCCCCCCCGTCCGCTGCCCTGGCGCTGCGCAGCAAGGGCTTCGTGGCGGGGTTCCGCAATGACGACGGCACGACGTTCCCGCTGGTGCAGGTGCCGCCCTTCGAGATCCAGTCGGGCGCCCGGGTGG
>JAXDLW010000015.1:0-75831 GCA_034666405.1 Chloroflexota bacterium
CGTGCGTGGTCCCGGCGACCAGTTCGCGCTGGACGTCGTGGCATGGCAGGTCGCCGCGGGCGACGAGGTCCTGGTCGTACTGCTGGAGGCCGCCGCCGGCACCCCGGTCCCGGCGGGGGCACAGAGCCTGCCCATGCCGCCGCTGCAATACGATGGCCTGGTGGAGTTGCTGACGTGGTGTGAGCGGGTGGTGAGCTGGTGAACGCCGAGCTGGCCATCAAGCTCGAGCTGGTCGCCGCGCGGATCCGCGGCCTCGAGAGCGTCCTGGTGGCATATTCGGGGGGTGTCGACAGCGCGCTGGTCCTGGAGGTGGCGCACCAGGTGCTGGGCCCCGAGGCGACCGGGGTGATCGCCAGCTCACCCAGCCTGCCCGCGGCGGAGCTCGACGCCGCCCTGCTGCTGGCGGCGGCGCGGGGCGTCGATGTCACCGTGCTCCAAACCGCCGAGGTCGACCTCGAGGGCTACCGCCGCAACGGGCCCGATCGCTGCTACTTCTGCAAGACCGAGCTCTATGGCGAGCTTGCCGCGCTGGCCTCGAAGCGGGGGGTCAGCGCCCTGCTCGATGGCTTCAATCGCGACGACCGCGCCGACTGGCGCCCGGGCCGCAAGGCCGCGACCGAGCTGGGCGTCATCAGCCCACTCGACGAAGCCGGGATAGGCAAGGCCGAGGTCCGCGTGGCCGCCCGCGAGCTGGGCCTGGCCAACTGGGACAAGCCTGAGGCGGCGTGCCTCTCGTCCCGGGTCCCATACGGGACGCTGATCGAGCCCTCACTCCTCAGCCGCATCGAACAGGCCGAGGTGGTCCTCCACGATGAGGGCTTCCGCCAGGCCCGGGTGCGGCACGGCGGTGCGTCGGCCGTGATCGAGGTCGAGGTGGAGGCTATCCCGCGGCTGATGGAGGCCGAGCGGTTGGCGCGCGTATCGGGGCGCCTGGCGGACCTTGGCTACCGGGACGTCAGGGTGGATCCGGGGGGCTACCGCAAGGGCAACCTCAACGAGCGGCTGCCCGCGGCCGTGACGGATGGCGCTTGAGCAGGGTGGCGAGGAGCGCCTCAGCGACCAGGAGGTAGAGCGCTACAGCCGCCAGTTGATCCTCGACGGGGTTGGCGAGGCCGGCCAGCGCAAGCTCGCCGAGGCGCGGGTGCTGGTGGTAGGGGCGGGGGCGCTGGGCGCTCCCGTGATCCAGTACCTGGCCGGTGCCGGCGTGGGCCGCCTCGAGATCTGGGACGGGGACAGGGTGGAACTCTCAAACCTGGCTCGGCAGCCGGTCCACGGGGATGACGACCTGGGGTCGTCCAAGGCCGAATCGGCCACGCGGGCCGCACGACGCATCAACGGCGCGGTCGACGTGGTGGCGGTGTCCCGGCGGATGCAGGCCGAGGAGGTGGGGGCCGTGGTGATTCCCCAGACCGTGGTGTGCGACGCGACGGACGACTTCGAGATCAAGTTCGCCCTCAACGACGCGTGTGTCGCCGCGGGGGTGCCCCTGGTCCACGCCGCGATCCTCGAGTACGGCGGCCAGCTGACAAGTGTTGTGCCCGGCGGTCCCTGCCTGCGCTGCCTCTTCGGCGCACCACCGGCGCCCGGCGAGGTCCCCACCTGCGCCCAGGCGGGCATCCTGGGTCCCGTCGCCGCGGTGGTCGGCGGGATGCAGGCGGTCGAAACCCTGAAGCTGGTGCTGGGGGTGGGCGAACCGCTGAGCGGACGCCTGCTGGTCTACGATGCGCTGCGACCGCGCGCCCGCACGGTGGACTTCCCGATCGACCTGTCCTGCGCCGCACCTCATCCACGCCGGCCCGCCAACCAACAGGAGTTGCAACAGATATGAGCGACCTGGTCCTGACCTCCATCGAAGCCGGCCTGCTGACGATCACCCTCAACCGCGCGGACAAGCGCAACGCCCTGAGCACCGAGCTCTTCGCGGCCGTGGGCGAGGCCTTCGACCGTGCCGCCGAGCCCGAGGTGCGCACGGTGCTGCTGCGGGGCGAGGGCAAGGTCTTCTGCGCCGGGATCGACCTCGCCTCGCTGGCCGCGCTGGCCGGCGGCAACGTGCGCGAGAACTTCCCCGGTGGGGTGGCCCAGCTGCAGGCCATCTACATGAAGCTCGAGCGGATCGGCAAGCCGTCGGTGGCCGCCGTGCATGGTGCGGCGTTCGGCGCCGGGTTGCAGCTGGCCATGGCCTGCGACCTTCGCGTGGTCGCGGATGATGTCCGCCTTGGGATGCTGGAAATCCGCTACGGCATCATCCCGGACCTGACCGGAATCCACCGGGCTGTCCAGCTCTGCGGGCCCAGCCGGGCCAAGGACCTGGCGATGACCGGCCGTGAGCTGGGCGCTGACGAGGCACTGCGGATCGGGCTGGCCGACCGCGTGGTTCCCGCCGTCGACGTTCAGCAGACCGCCCTCGACCTCGCCCGGGCCATCGCCGGCAACGCGCCGATCGCGACCTCATCGATCAAGCGTCTCGCCGACCAGGCCGCGGCCGGCCAGGCCCCGGACGACAACCTCCGCGATGTCGCCGCGGCCCAGCTGGAGTGCATCACCAGCCCGGACATGGCCGAGGCAATCGCGGCAGGCATGGAGGGGCGCACTCCGGTCTTCACCGGGAAGGCGGGCTGACCCGACCGTGAGGCCCGCCCCTTGATCCTGGCGATCGACCAGGGCACGACCGGGACCACGGTCCTGCTGGTCGACGAGTCCGGCCGGGTGGTCGACCGGAGCTACCGGGAGCTCACCCAGCACTACCCCCGGCCGGGTTGGGTCGAGCACGATGCTGAGGAGATCTGGACCGGGGTGGTGGACGCCACCGGCGAGCTGCTGGAGCGCTCCGGTGCGAGCCCGACCGTGGTGGGCATCACCAACCAGCGCGAGACATTCGTGGTCTGGGATCGAGCCAACCTGCACCCGGTCGCGCGGGCCATCGTGTGGCAGTGCCGCCGCAGTGCGGACATCTGCACAGAGATGAAGGACGCCGGGCGGGAGGCGCTGTTCCGCGAGCGAACCGGGCTCCTCCTCGACCCCTACTTCTCGGGCACCAAGCTGCGCTGGCTGCTCGACAGCGACGCCAAGCTGCGCCGCCGCGCGGAGGCCGGGGAGCTCGCGTTCGGCACGGTCGACACGTGGCTGGTGACGCGGCTCACCGCCGGGAGGGAGCACGTGACCGAGCCCGGCAACGCCAGCCGCACCCTGCTGTTCGACATCAAGCGGCTGGCGTGGGACTCCGAGCTCTGCGGCGCCCTGGATGTTCCGATGGGTCTGCTGCCGGAGGTGCGCGACAGCTCCGGGGACTTCGGCCGGACCGACCCCGGGGCCTTCCTCGGCCTGGACCTGCCGATCGGCGGCGTCGCGGGCGACCAGCAGGCGGCCCTGTTCGGCCAGGCCTGCTTCGAGCCGGGCATGTGCAAGAACACCTACGGCACCGGGTCGTTCGTGCTCCTCAACACCGGGCCGAAGCCGCGCCTGAGCCGTGCCGGGATGCTCGCCACGGTGGGCTGGCAGCTGGCCGGCACGGCCACCTACGCGATGGAGGGGGCCATCTTCATCACCGGCGCCGCGCTGCAGTGGCTCCGCGACGGGCTGGGGATCATCCACAGCGCCGCCGAGGCGGGCCCGATCGCCTCGACCGTCACCGATACCGACGGGGTGTACCTCGTGCCGGCCTTTGTCGGCCTGGGCGCGCCGCATTGGGACCCCGGCGCCCGCGGCCTCATCAGCGGTCTGACCCGGGGGACGACTGGCGATCACCTGGTGCGTGCCGCGGTGGAGTCCATGGCCTTCCAGACCGCCGACGTCCTGGAGGCGATGGCGTCGGAAGGAGTGCGGCCCCAGGAGCTGCGTGTGGATGGCGGCGCGAGCGTGATGGATGCCCTGCTGCAGTTCCAGGCCGACCTGCTGGGAATCCCGGTGCTGCGGTCTGCCACGGCCGAGACGACGGCGCTGGGGGCCTCCTTCCTGGCC
Organism: Chloroflexota bacterium; assembly: GCA_034666405.1. Classification (GTDB taxonomy): domain Bacteria; phylum Chloroflexota; class Dormibacteria; order DASZGP01; family DASZGP01; genus JAXDLW01. The sequence goes on from JAXDLW010000015.1 coordinate 3,958, forward strand.
GGCCTGGCCACCGGGACATGGGCTTCCCTCGACGAGGTCGCGGCCACCTGGACCGAGGAGCGGCGCTTCACCCCGGCCATGGCGGCGGAGGACCGGGAGGTGCGCATGGCCGGTTGGCGTGGGGCCGTCCGGCGGGCATTAACAACTGTTGATCGTTCTTAACCCGATCTTCACCACTTTTACCCTGGACTTACGAATAATTGCCCTCACAGCCGAGCCCTACTCAATCCCTTCCTTGGAAAAGCCCGAGACCCCCCTCGGGCTTTTCTAATTTTCTGGGAGCTTTGCTGAGCCCCACCCTCAGATGGACGGCGACCTGCCCCCACCTAGAATTGCGGTCGTGCCGTCGCCCCAAAGGCATTACCTTCTCTACGCGCGGCAGACGCTCCGCGACTTCCGAACGATCCTCGGGATCTTCTCTGTGCTCTACCTGGCCATCGGGGCCTACGACGCGTACACCCACCACGACCCGCTGCGGATTGTCCAATGGGCGGTTTCCGCCTCGTTCCCCCTGATCATCGGGGGGCTGATCTACCTCTACTCGCTCCGGACCTTCGTCGAGTTCCAGGAGGAGGGTGTCCTCGTCCGCCAGTTCATGCGGGCGGCGCTGATCCCCTACACGGACATCGAGAAGGCGCGCATCGACACCATGGAGCACATCTTCGACCGACCCGACCGCAAGCGCTGGCAGACCAAAACGGTGCGCGCCATGTACAAGCGGCCGGCCCTCTGCCTGCGGGTGCGGGCCAGCGAGGAGCAGCAGGGTGAGCTGCGGAGGCGACTGGGTGGGCGGACACTTCTTGAGCGCGAGGCCGTCCTGCCCGTCACCGAGACCGAGATCGCGCTCGCCACGATCCGCCAGCGCATGGTGTCACGGCGCCAGCAATCGGCGCCCGAGGTGGCGGACCAGTCATCGCGTCGCCGGCGCAGGGGCAAGCGCGGCCGGTGAGCGCGGAGGTGCTCGCGGAGGAGGAAGAGGCTCCGGACCCGGTGGTGGTGGCGGCGGCGCCGGTCGCGGCGCTGGAGCAGCCCCCGGGCAAGCTGCGCAGGCGTGACGTGCGGGTCATCCTCGCCATCACCACCTTCGCGTTCCTGTTCCGCCTGCTCAGCCCGATCATGCCGGACTTCGCCACCCACCCGTTCAGCTGGCCCCCGGTGCGTGTATGGGGCCTCGGGCACCCCTACCAGGCCCCCAACGGCTACATCTTCGACGAGGTCTACTTCGCGCAGGACTCCTGCAAGGACCTCGTGGGAATGGACTACCTCGACCCGGAGCCGCCGCTGGCCAAGCTGGTGATCGCGGCGGGGATGGTTGTCGGTGGCACCTGGATGCACTACGACCAGGGCGTCACGGTTGCGCCCGGGAAAGCCTGCGAGACTCAGGGCACCCTGCCGGGCTTCGGCACCTGGGGTTGGCGCCTGGCGAGCCTGGTATTCGGCACCGCGCTGGTGCCCCTGATCTACGTCATCGCGCTGCGCATGTGGCCGGACCGGTTCTTCGCCACGGCGGCAGCGCTCCTGATGACCTTCGATGGGATGAGCTTCGTGCAATCACGGATCGCGATGATCGACGCGGTCGCCCTCGCACTGCTCCTGTTCGCGTACTGGGTCTTCCACCTGCACCGGGACGCGCGCACCGACCGGCGCTGGTGGACCACGCTGGTGGCACTGGGCCTGGCAATCGGGCTGTCGGTCGCCGCCAAATGGACCACGCTCGCGGCGCTCGGGACCATGGTCACGATCATGGTTGGTGGTTGGCTCCTGACCAAGATCCGCCTGGAGGCCCCACGCAGCGGCTGGATCCTGGGGTCGGAGTCATGGCGCCGGGTCAGTGCGGTCGGCCCGCGCGACCGCCTGGTGCGCGCGTACATCTACCTTCTCTTCCTGCTCGTGGTGCCGGCGGCCGTGTACACGCTCAGCTACTTCCGGTACAACAGCATCCCGCACTGCAGCACGATCTCCGGCTCAGGCCTGGAGGTGCCGTCGACCTGCCCGGCCGGGGGCCAGCCGACGCCACCGCTGCAGCTCTCCAAGGTGGGGCCGGTCTGGGTGCCCACCGGGCTCGATGCCTCGGGGTACATCCACCAGATGGTGGTGCACGACCAGTGGTCTTACGACTACCACGCGCACCTCACGGCGACCCACACATACGGCTCGGCCTGGTACAGCTGGCCCTTCCTGCTGCGACCGGTGGCCTACTACTACCAGGACAACCTGGGCCAGGCCGACGGCACGCACCAGCCGCTGCGGGCGGAGGTCTTCAACCTGGGCAACCCGGCCATCTGGTGGGCTGCGATCCCGGCCCTGGTCTATTGCGCGATCTACGCGGTCAGGCGCCGCAGCTATGCCCCGGCGCTGATCGTCCTGGCCTTTTTGGCGGCCTGGCTGCCCTTCTCCCGCGTGACCCGAGTCATGTTCCTGTACCACATGTTCGGCGGGTTGCCGTTCATGATGCTCGCGGTCGCCTTCACCCTTGCCCAGCTGCGCCACGCGCGGATCAGGCTCAGCGTCGGAGGCGCCAGTCTCCCTACGCTCGAGGGCCGCCACCTGGCGCTGGCGTACCTTGGATTGGTGGTGCTGATCTTCATCTTCTTCTATCCCCTGTGGACCGGGCTGCCGATCTCCGGGGACAGCTGGACCCAGCGCATCTGGCTCAACCTCGGAACCGACGCCAAGATCTCCTGGATCTGACAGCACTGGCCGCCTGCCCTCGGTGATCGCGCTTCTCCTCATCTATCTCCTGCTGGCATTTGTTGCCGGCTTCCTGCTGACGTTCGTGAGTCGCATGCCCTGGCAACTCGAGGGCCGCGTCGCGGCGGGGGTGGTCCTGGGGATCTCGGCGGCGGCAATGCTGGGCTGGCTCGCCGCCATCCCCGCGGGGATGAGCGACGGCAGCGTGCTGGCTTCCGCGATCCTCCTCGTCGGGCTCGCAGCAGCCTGCTGGCGGTTCACGTCGTGGCAGCCCATACTGCGGTCGGAGTGGGCCGCCATGAAGGTGCGCTGGCGGACGGGAGCGGCACTTCCGCTCTGGCTCCTTCTCGGTCTTGCCGCGCTCTTCTTCGTCCCCTTCTACTCCCACGCCCTGGATTTGAAGCCGAACGGCCTGTTCGCCGGGTACATCAACATCTGGGGCGACTGGTGCACTCACCTGGCGATCGCCGGCTACCTCTCGCACGCGAGCCACGTGCTGCCGCCGGACAACCCGTTCTTCAGCGGCGTCAAGCTCACATACCCGTTCCTGCCGGACCTGTTCTCCGGGATGCTGCTGCACCTGGGGCTCACCCTCCCACAGAGCCTGACGATCGCCAGCGCGATCATGTCCATCGCGCTGGTGGTGGTCTTCTACTCGACCGCCCAGCGGCTGGCCGGCGACCACTGGACCGCCGTGATCGCGGTCCTGATCTTCTTCCTCAGCGGGGGGCTCGGCTTCCTCAACATCGGCCAGGATGTCGCGGCCCACGCGCCCGGGCCACTGGCCACCCTGGGTGCCTTCGCCGACACCATCCTGCATCCCGCCCGCGAGTACACGCTCGACCGGGCCGCCGGGTTCCAGTGGCTCAACCCGATCCTGGCGTACCTGGTGCCGCAGCGCACGACGCTGTTCGGGTTCGGACTCGGCATGGTGGTGGTTTCCCTCGCCTGGTATGCCCGCGCCACCGGCGAGCGCCGCGAGATGCTGGTCGGCGGGGTGCTGCTGGGCCTGATGCCGCTGCTGCACGCCAGCAGCTACTTCGACCTGGCGGTGTTCTTCACCGTCCTCGCCGTCGTCGACGCGGCCTTTGCGTGGAGGGGCGGCACCCTTCGAGAGACCCTGCTGCGCTGGTCCCTGTTCCTGGTCCCGGCGGCGCTCATCGGCCTCCCGCAGGTGGTCATGATCCTGCCGCCGGCGGCCTACGACCACGGTTTCCTGCGGATCCAGCTGGGCTGGCTGGCGTCCACGCCGGACACCTCATACCACCTCAACGTGGTGCTGTTCTGGATCCTCAACACCGCGCTGTTGATCCCGCTGGCGCTGGCGTCCTATGTGCTCGGCCGGGGTGGGAAACCCGGTGTCATGCGGTTCCTCGCCCCGGCGTGGGCCCTCTTCATCCTGCCCAACATCGTCATCCTGCAGCCGTGGGATTGGGACAACACGAAGTGGTTCATCTGGTGGGCGATGCTCGTGGCCATCCTCGCGGCGATCGTCCTGGGCCAGATGATCAGGCGGGGCCCTGCCCTGGCCGCCCTCGCCGTCCTGTTACTGGTGTTCACCACCGCGTCGGGGCTCATCGACGTCGGCCGCGCCTCCCAGCAGAACCTCCCGGGCGTGAGCAACCGCCTGCTCAGCAACGATGAGTTGAAGGTGGCCGCGTGGGCCCGGGACAACACGCCGCAGTCCGCGATCTTCCTCACGGGCTGGCAGAACAACCACCCCATCCTGACCCTGAGCCAGCGCGAGATCGTCATGGGCTACCCGGGCTGGATCTGGACCTGGGGGCTCCCGCCGGACCAGCGCGCGCAGGATGTCCGCACCATGTACCACGGGGGCGCCACCGCCGAAGCCCTCCTGGTCCAGTACCACGTGCGTTACGTGGTGATCGGACCCGAGGAGCTCAGCGCGAGCTACGGGCCGGGCGCAGACCTGGTCTATTTCCAGTCACACCACCCGACGGTTTTCAGGTCCGCGGATTACCAGGTCTTCGGCGTCGGGTGAGGTTCGGCATAATCGCCGCTTGAACCCGTCGAAGACCGGTCGCGTCCACCAGGCCCCGCAGCTGGCCCTGTCGGTCGCCGTCGAGGACCGGCCCGGCATCCTCGCCGCGCTGGCCCGGGTCATCTTCGAGCACGGCGCCAACGTCACCTACGTCGGCATCGACGAGCGCGAGGGGACCCGGGCCCGGGTCTTCTTCGAACTGGAGTCGGTCTCGGATGAGCAGGCCCTGGTGGTTGCGCTGACGGAGCTCGAGGATGTGACCGCGGTCGCCCACGAGCCCACCTTCCACAAGGTATTCGGCCGCCGGATCATCGTCATCGGGGCAGGCGCCCAGGTGGGCAGCGTGGTCATGGGTGCGGTGAGTGAGGCCGACCGCCACAACATCCGTGGCGAGCGGATCTCGGTGGACACCATCCCGCTGGTTGGCGAAGCCGAGATCGCGGAGGCGGTTCGCGCCTGCATCCGGCTGCCCCGCGTCGAAGCGCTGGTACTGGCGGGTAGCCTGATGGGTGGTGAGATCACGAAAGCCGTCCTCGAGGTCAGGGAGAAGGGGATCGTGGTCGTGTCACTGAACATGGCCGGGTCCGTTCCGGGGGCCGCCGACCTGGTCGTGAGTGATCCCCAGCAGGCCGGGGTGATGGCGGTGATGCTGGTGGCCTCCACCGCCAAACTGGACATCCAGCGCATCCGGGGCCGGCGCTTCTGAGCCCCGGCGGCGTGGGCAGCTGGCTCCCGGTCTTCTCCCGGATCGCGGACGAGGTGGAGACCGCCGTGGCCGAGGTCTGGGGAACGGCCGGCTCGCGCGAGCTCCAGGGGCAGGGCGCGGGCGGGGACGGCACGGTGTACATCGATTCGCTCGCGGAGCAGATCGTGCTGCGCGCGCTGGACGCCGAACACCAGGCGGGGCGCTCGTTTGACGTCATCTCCGAGGAGCTGGGTGAGCGTCGCTACGGCCAGGGCGGTGACGTGATCGTGGTCGACCCCATCGATGGCAGCCACAACGCCAAGATGGGGATTCCCTACTTCAGCCTCGTGATGGCAGCTGCCTCGGGGCGCGACTTCGGGTCGGTTTACGAGGCGATGGTCCGCAACCTGGTGACCGGCGAGACCTTCGAGGCGCGGCGGGGTGGGGGAGCGACCAGGAATGGAGTGCCCCTTGCGTCCGGGCCGGGGCTGACGGACGGGAGACTCAACGTGCTGCAGGTCGAGGGCACGGCCTGGGAGAACAACAGCTGGCGTTACGAGCGGCTGATTGCCGATGCCCAGAAGGTCCGCATCCTGGGGTCGGCGGCGCTCAACATCTGCCTCTGCGCCACCGGCACCCTGAGCCTCAGCGTTGCCCCCTCGCTGCGCTCGGTCGACTGCGTCGGACCGCTGCTGGTGTTGGAGGAGGCGGGCGGCGTGGCGACGGATTTCGATGGCGGCTCGCTGGCGGGGGCGTCGCTGGCGCTGACCACGCGGATCCCGGTGGTGGCCGCCGCGAGCCGCACGGCGCTGGACCGCGGGCTGGCGTTGATGGCCGCCGACTCGGAGGCATCGTCGGTTGCCTGAGCTGAGGCGTGACCCGATCACCGGGCGTTGGGTCTGCCTCGCCCCCGGCCGCGCGTCGCGCCCGGAGGCCTTGACCGAGCGCCGGACGGCCGAGCCGGCCAGCGACCCGGAGTGCCCGTTCTGTGACGGCAACGAGGCCATGACCCCGCCCGAGGTGGCCGCCGTCCGCGAGGGCAGCGCCCCGGACCAGCCGGGGTGGGACGTGCGCGTGGTGCCCAACCTGTTCCCCGCCTTCTCCTCGGAGGACGGCCCTGCCGACATGGGCAACCCGCTGCGCACGTACGGCCCGGCGCTGGGCGTGAGCGAGGTCATCGTCCACAGCCGTGACCACGGCAAATGGTTGCCCTACCTGTCGGCCCCGCAGGCCGAGCTGATCATGAGCACCACCTTCCAGCGTTACTGGCGCCACCGGGTGCAGGGCGTGGGAACGGTGCTGCCCCTCTACAACCACGGGCGTGAGGCGGGCGCGTCGCTGGCCCATCCCCACGGCCAGCTCTTCGCCACTCGCCTGGCCGCGCCCCAGCTGGACGAGGAGCTTGCCGGCGCCGAGGCCGCGCGCCGGCAGGTCTCGGGGTGCGTGTTCTGCCACATGGTCGACGAGGAGCTGAAGGCCGACGAGCGCATCGTTGCCGAGAGCCCCCAATTCGTGGCGCTGGCGCCCTGGGCGTCGCGGTCAGCTTTCGAGTGCTGGATCATCCCACGCGAGCACCAGGCGGACTTTGGGATGGCCGGCGAGGACCTCGCCGCGGCCCTGGGGGTGTTCCTCCGCAGCGTGCTCTGGCGCATCACCCACGAGCTGGGTGACATACCACTTAACTGGTACATCCACAGTCACCCCTCGGCGGCCGGCGACGCCCTGCGCAGCTACCACTGGCACCTCGAGATACGCCCCAAGCTGGCGGACCTCGCGGGCTTCGAACTGGCCACCGGGACCTTCATCAACACCGTGGCGCCGGAGGCCGCCGCGACTGCACTCCGGGGAGTCGGCGACCCGGGCCCCGAGGGGTCGGAACCGGACCGCTAGCGCGCTCCCGCTGCTATCTTTTCAGTCGCTCCGGGCGGGAGTAACTCAGTGGTAGAGTGCAACCTTCCCAAGGTTGAAGTCGCGAGTTCGAATCTCGTCTCCCGCTCCAGTTTTAGATACGAACCGGCACCTGCCACGTCAATTGGATGGCGCCAATCGCCTGTTTCGCGACGGCGTTGTCCGCTTTGGCCCCGCCTTGGCGTGGGCGGAAGTTGGACTCCTCGAATCCCCTGGGTCCAACCTCGGACAAATGGCCTCATCAGGTCGAAACTGAACTCGATTCAGCCAGCGGATCAGCCGCTGTCCTCTACGTCGGAGCACGGATTAGAGAAGCTCCGGCAATTTGCGGCCGGCAACCTTCGCCTTGATCGCCTCCAGCTCCTCCGGTGAGTGGAATTCGCCTCTGACGACACCGGCGATGTCGTGGAGGTTGGCGACATCGTCGATGGGGTTGGCGTTGAGCAGGACCAGGTCCGCGAACTTGCCCTCCTCGACGGTGCCCATCTTGTCGGTCATGCCCAGGAACTCCGCCCCGTTCAGCGTGGCGCCTTGGAGGACTCGGAGAGGGGAGAGACCCGCCCGGGCCAGTTCGTCGAACTCCTGGTGCAGCGACGAACCCGGGATGTCCCAGACGCCCCCGGCGTCGCTGCCCGCAATGATCTTGACGCCGTCCGCATCGAACAGCCTCGTCACCTTCAGATACAGCTCGTAAACACCCTTGAGGGTCTCGCGAGTGGTTGCCGGGAGAGCCTCGAATTCCTTGCTCGACTCCATCCAGCGGTCGAAGGTGGGCCGGGCCAGGTAGCGCAGGTTGGGGTCCTTGCGGAACTCCGGGGAATCGCTCAGAAGGCAGGTGCAGTTGCGAATCAAAGTTACGCACTGCCAGGTGCCGTCCGCCGCCAGTTGCGCAGCCAGCTTTCGCGCCCGGTCTTCGTCGAACGTTGCCACAGCGCGCTCCAGCGCTTTCAGCTCAACCTCCGGGTAGCGCAGCGCGGGATTGGTCAGGAGGTCGCGCAGCCGACGTCGGATCAGGATGTCGAGGAACGGGACCTTGAGCAAATGGACGGGCGGAAGCCTGCGCGGCGGAACCGCAGCCAGGTCGGCCCGGATCGCTTCGCCGTCTCTCGAGCAGGCGGTCAGGATCCCGGACCCTGGGCCGAGGTGCTCGATCGACCGCATGCCCCCGGCGGAGGCCTGGGCAGGATCGACCCCCACAGGGAGGTGCCCGGCGATGGGAATGTCGATCCGTTTTGCTTCTGCCTGCGCCGCGAAGAACGCCGCCGGCCCCGTGAAGGCCACCTTGATGAAGTCAGCTCCGGCTTCCTTCTGCTCCCTAACGGTCTTCACCGCGGCCTCGGGGGTGCCGGCGGTAAATGGGGTCAGCAGCTCGCTGGCGAGGGACAGCAGGCGCGGCATCGTGCCCGTCAGAGGGAGCTTCCCGGTTTCCCGTTGCCCGCGGGTTCGAGCCGTCGAGGCCATCTCACGGAAGCCCGTGATGCCATGAGCGAGCATCAGGTCCGCGGCGATACCTGCGTCGTCACCGGCATTAAAGATGTGGGTGTGCATGTCGAGGTAGCCGGGGACGACAAATTTGCCCCGAGCGTCGATCTCGGTGGCCGAATCCACGTCAATCGTGCCCGCCGGCCCTAGCTTGGCAATCACGCCTTCCTTGATGTAGACGTCGAAATCGCGAGACAGCGAGCCATCCCTTGTGTCGACGATGCGCGCTCCTTGGAGCAGCATCGAATCTGCATTAGCTGGCATCTTGTCTCCCTGTCTTACGCGGGCACAGCGGCCCGACCGCCACTTCGTTCGATTGCGACCTCGTCGGTACCCAGATATGAGGCGATCACGGCGGGATCCGCCATGACCTCGGCTGCCGGCCCGCGGGCAAGAACCTTGCCCAGGTGCATGCATAGCACCTCATCGGATAGCGCGCGGATCATCGGAATGTCGTGTTCGATGATGGCCACCGTGGCACCCAGGTCGGCCCGCAGGTCGAGGAGTATGGGGATCAGCGCCTCGGCCTCGCGCTGCGCCAGGCCGCTCGAGGGCTCGTCGAGAACGAGTACGCGGGGGCGATGGACCGAGGCTGCCGCCAGTTCGACGATCCGCCGAGTCCCGGTGGATAGCTCCGATACGAAGGAGTTGGCGAAGCGTTCGAGGTGGAAGGCGCTGATCGCGGCCTCGACCTTGGCCCGGATCTCGGCTTCAGACTGAAGCGACGCACCCAGCCCGGCCACCGCGGCCAGCGGGTCCCGCACCCTGATGTGCCGCTCCAGGGCGACGCTCAAGACCTCTGACACGGTCAATGACGGGACCAGCACAAGGTCCTGGAAGGTGCGCCCTAGTCCCAGCCTGAAGCGCTTCGCGGGGCTGAGTCCCGTGATATCCCGGCCATCCATGAAGAGCCGACCGCTGTCGGGGGTCACAAAGCCACAGATGATGTCGAACAGCGTGGTCTTACCCGCGCCGTTGGCCCCGATGACGCCGAGGATCTTCCCGTCCTCCAGCGTGAGGTCGACCGCGTTGACGGCCGCGACCCCTCCGAACGACCGCGTCAGACCGCGAGCTTCGAGCACGGTCGTAGAGCTGTGGGCGCCGTTCGCTTGGACGGCGGCGGCGACGACGCGCGTCAGTCGGGGCCCGCTGGCCTGCTTCTTCACGGGTGCAAGGAAGACGGCCCGCACGAGGTGGCTGTCATTGGCGAGCTCGGCCGTCGGGCCGGTGAAACGGATCTCGCCCTTCTCCAGGAAGACCGCCTGGGGTGCCAGCGAACGCGCGACGTTGATCGACTGCTCGACCATAACGACCGAGATCCCCTCGGCATTCAGGCCGCGCAGCACGTTGAGCAGAGTCGCCACGACGGTAGGGGCTAGGCCCAGGGACAACTCGTCGATCATCAGCAGCTGGGGGCGGCACAGAAGGGCCTGCGCGATGGCGAGCATCTGCTGTTCGCCGCCTGACAGCAGGCCTGCCTTCTGGTCCGCCCGCTCGCCCAGCACCGGGAAGAGCTCATGGATCTTCGCAGTGGTCTCCAAAAGGAATGGGCGCTCACCGCGGCGCTTGGCCAGCCAACCCGCCAGGCGCAGGTTCTCGGCCACGGACAAGCTGGAGAAGACCGCGCGCGCCGGCACCATCACCATCCCCCTGGACACCCGCGCGGCGGGGGTCAGCCGGGTGACATCCTCCCCGCGAAAGAACACGCCACCTCGCCGCGCGGGGAGTAGTCCGGCAATGACCTTGAGGATGGTCGACTTGCCCGCGCCATTGGTGCCCAGCAGGGCCAGGATCTCCTTCGGGGCGGTGGCCAGGCTGACCCCGAAGAGGATCTGCAGGTGCCCGTATCCTGCCTCGACGCGAACTAGGTGGAGAAGCTCGTCGTCGGCCGGCGGGTTGGTCGCAGCATCCGCCGTCGAGCGTCGCAACCTCAGCCGCGGCGACCACCGGGAGGATCTTGCCGAGCCGCCGCTCGCGATGGGGCTGTCGTCCTCCCTGCCGAAGAGCAGGTTGGGGCTCATCCCGCGGCGGCGCAGCAGCGCCGTGATGAGCAGGTCGCGCCCGCGATAGCCGAGATCCGCCAGGCCACCCGGCGCCAGGGTGACGATCATCACGATGCCGCCGCCGGCTGTCAGCAGCTGGGCGGTCGGTCCCAGGAAGTACTCGGTGCCGTAGAGGTACATGGCCCCGAGTACCGCGCCCCAGACCGAACCCATTCCGCCAACCACCACCATGGTGAAGGCCTCAAGGCTGAAGACCGGCGCGAACCCCCCAAACGGGATGCCGCGGAGCGCCAAAACGTACAGGCCGCCCCCCAGCCCCGCCAGCGCGCCCGACACCGCGAAGGTGGCCAGCCGCACCCGAGTGTCCGAAATCGAGACCGCGGCGGCGAAGCGCTCATTGTCTCGAAGGGCGATCGCGGCGCGACCAAACCGGCTACGCCTGAAGTTCCTTATGACGCCCAGCGATACCAGCACGAAGACCAGGCAGAAGTAGTAAAAGACTCGCGGCTGGTTGAGGTCGAAGCGATCGAGCAGGACCGGAAGCTGAACGCGCACGGGCGCGAAGGCCGGGAAATGCGCAGGGCTGAGGAAGAAACTCGAGGCGGGAGCGGCAAACGCCAGCGTTGCCACCGCCAGGTACATACCGCGAATGCGGAGGGCGGGCAGCCCGATGGCCAGGGCGGCGAGGGCGCCGACGAGTATGGAGGCGCCCAGGCACACCAACAGGCTGAGATGGTGGCTCGTGAGCAGCCAGCCTGTGGTGCCCGCGCCCAGTCCGACCAGGCCGAAGTGCCCAAGGCTGACCTGGCCGGCCCATCCCGTCAGGATCACAAGCGACGCGCCGACGACGATGAAGATGGCGACGAACGAGGCAAACGTCAGCTGTGCGGAGTTCATGTTCAGGGGCAGCAGGCAGGCGATTCCAAGCGTGATCAGTCCGCCTCCAACCTGTGCGGCGCGGACTTCGGGAAGACGACGGATCACCGGCGGGAGCGGTCGCGGCTCGGCGACGCCGCCAAAGCCACCGCCCTCCGCTCCCCCCGTGCGAGCGGAGGCCCGGCGGTGGAACAGCAGCGCACCGAGGATGAGCGCGAAGAGAGCCAGGTCGACCAGGGACGGATCCGCGTAGCTCCAGAAGAGCGCCTGCTGGACGATGCCGAGCACGATGCTGGCGATGAACGCAATCGTGAGGCGCTCGAACCCGGCGATGACCGCCGCCGCGAGGGGAGCGATGAGCGCCTCAGGGCCAACCGGGACGTTTGCCTGGAAGCCCTGCACCCCGGCCTGGAGGATGGTGCCCACGGCCGCCAGCAGGCTCGCGATCATCCAGGTGATCAGCGACAGCCGGCGGACGGGTATCCCGAGCAGCAGGGCGCGCTCCTCGGAGTCCGCGAGAGCGCGGGCGCCGATGCCGCTGTCGGTGCGGTCGAAGAACCATTTGAGCCCGACGAGGACGATCGGTATGGCCGCGGCGGCGGCGAGGTAGTCGGCGGTGACCGTCAGGGTCCCTGCTCTGGCGTGGAAGGCCAGCGGCATCCGGAAGGGCGTCGCGGTGCCGACCTGCGCGGGGACCTTGAAGAGCTGGGGCGCGGTCCAGCCCAGGATGGTGAGCGGCAGACCTGAGATGTAAAGCGTGAGGCCACCGAGGAGTTGCGCGATCCCGATGGTCGCCACGGTCACGATCAGGCGTGGCGCATGGCGCAGGCGGCCCAGAAGCCCACGCTCCACCCAGAGGCCGAGGAGCATCGCCACCACCAGCCCGGTCGGGACCGCCGCCCAGTAGCTCCAGTGCTGGACCCCGACCAAGAGAACCGTTAGCGTCGTTGCGAACCCGGCCATGTTTGCCTGGGCGAAATTGATCACGCGCGCGGACCGGAAGATCAGGATCAATCCGAAGGCGGTGAACGCCGTCAGCCCTCCGCTGATGAGCCCAGGCAGCAGGACCTCGACCGGAAGGCCGCGGGGTAGGAGCCGGCCTCCGATGACGTACAGCAGGCCGAGCGCTCCGAACGCGGCGACGCCGCGCTGCCGGGCGCTGACCGCTAGAAGCACTGCAGCTGGCCTGACCCCAGGCTCGGGTTCAGATAGGGCAGGTCCAACGGCTCCCGACACGGCACCGGCGAGCCCGCGGTGCTGTCGTACGGATCGGACGCCGAGGCGTTCCACCACTCGAAGTTGAAGGTGGAGCAGCCGCAGTAGGCGCCGGCCCCGTAGGCCCAGCTGCCGAACATGCCGGTTCCCGCCGAAGGCGGTTGGTTGAACCAGCCCTGCCCAAAGGTCGCCGGCGTGAGGTTGGGACCAGCGTTCTGGAGGGCGCCGAAGAACTCGAGCAGGGGTGCACACAGCAGGTCGATGGTGGTGAGGTTGCTCTGCGGTGCGGCCCCGCCCGAGGCCTTCAGATAGATCTGGTAGCAGTTGTCCTGAGAGGGCGGGAAGTTCTCGGCGTGCCAGGCCGGCATGAAGACCATGTGCGACACCTCGTCGGCGCTCATCTGGCGCGACGAGTGATTGGTCATGGGACTTATGTCCAGCCATTCCGGGTGATAGCTGTCGCTGCTCGCCGCGCTGGTCATGATCGGCGAGAAGATGATGTCGGTCAGCAGAATGACAGTGGTGATGTGCGCGTTGTTCATCGACGCCGCGATCGTTGCCGCCTCCGGCGCGTACTGGGCGGGGTTGATGTCGTACTGGAATTTCTGGATCGTGACCCCACATTTCTGCTTGGCGCGGGAGATAAGGAGGTCGGGACCGGTGGTCTGCTGCGTTGGCGTGACCAGGCCGAAGGAGCGGGTCATCGCCGACAGCGCGGCATCCCCTGCATGGATCGCTTTCATGTTGGCCATCCGCTGGCAGACGACGTCGGCGGCCGCACTGGCCACGTGCTCGAGGGCCGGGCTCAGGTACTCGTACTGGTAGGGGTAGTTGGCGTTCAGGTTGGGCAGCGAATCCGGCAGGGTGAAGCTCGCCACGTGTCGCGAGGACAGCGCGCTGGCGTACACGCTGGGGGCGCCGAGAGGAGCCTCGGCAAACGCTCCGAGGTCGTATGCCATCTGGGCGTCGGCGTTGGCGCCTGACTGGTCGCGGCCGCCGACCTCCGCCAGGTAGCTCCCGCTGCCGTTGAAGCTCGTGAGGGTGACCTTCCGGCCGTAGAGCTCGTATTGCGTGTTCAGGTAGTTGATGAACACCTGGGAGTCGTGGACGCCTGCCGCACCCGAGGATGCGCCCACAGCGGACGCAGCGCCGTCAAAGTCGCTCGTCTGGCGCCAGGTCAGGGTTATCGAATTCGCCGTCACGCCGTGCGCCGTGCTGCCGCCGTTGTTGCCGGTGAACTTGGGCACGCACATCGGGGAGTAGGGGGTGAAGGTGAACTGGCGCACGCCGGGCCCACAGCGCGTTCCGCTGGCCGTGACATTGCCGGCCGCCGCACCGGTTGCCCCTGCACTGCCACCCTGGGCGGTGCCACCCGGGCCTGCCCCTGCTGCCCCAGTAGCTCCGCTTGGCGTTGCGCCAGGAGTTGCCCCGGGGTCCGACGTCGCGCCGGGGTTGCCAGCACCGGCAACGCCCGTACCGCTGCCGGGCACCGAGGCGGTTTCGCCAATGCGTGCGTCAGGCACAAGCATCACCAGTACGAGCAGACTGGCCAGGAAGAGGACGCCGGGAATATAACGGCGGGCGACCGCGGCCAACCGTCCAAGGGTGTTGATGCCGCCGAGATCGGTCATCCCGGACTGGCCTTCAAAGAGGAGCGGCCGCCGGTACGCAGCGCGATTACCCCAAATCCGTCCGCCCAGTACACGATCGCCGCTAGCAGGAGTGCCATACCAAGATACGTGCCGACCTTGCCACGAAGGGAGCTGGGCGTTGCACGGGTGATGACGCGCGGCAGGGTGTTGGGGACGGCTGCGACCGGTGGCGGCGCGACGGCGCTCGTCGGAGCGGGTGGTGGGCCCACGTTTATGACGCCTGGCACGAAGGCGGGGGCTGGGATCGGGGGTACGGTGGCGCCGGTATCAACGACCCCTCCGGGTTGTGGAACCGGCTCCGGTGCGACGGCCTGCTGGGGCGGCGGCGCCTGTATGTCAACTACGGGCTTCGCGAACGCGATGCGGTCGCCGGCGCCCACAGCAAGGATGGCCACCGCAACCCGTCCGCCGCGGGCAAGCGAGGTCGCCGCGAAGGTGATCGAGGTCCCGGAGGCTTGCCCCGCCAGAGGCGCCTTGCAGTCGTAGGTCGGTCGATCGGTCCAGGCGCCACCCTCGGAGGGGGTGAACGGTGAGGTCAGTAGACAGGCCTGGGGCGGCTGCGTCATCACCGGGTGCCCGGCAGTGTCGAGCTTGATCGTCGCCGTACCCCCGTCGGGAACCGAAAAGCTGATCGCGGCCATGGCCACCGGGGCCGACGGCGAGTTCTGGACCAGCAGACCGTCGGCAGGTACATCCGGCGCGATTGCGCCACCGAGGCCGCCCGCCGCGGCCTGGGTCCACCACCCGTAGTGCATATCGGACGGTGTGCTGGCGGAGGCCGGCGCTGACAGGGCGACGAACCCGAGGGTGGTCAGCGCGAGCCCAGCAGCACCGCGCGGAAGCAGCCGCCGCATCATGGCGTCGTTCAACCCCGTCATTCCTCGCCCTGACCTTTTCTCATTACCCCGGAAAGCAGGATAGGCACTGGATTGCTTGCATGTCAACAAAGGCGTCAACTTCTCGACATGCAGTTGACAACGCCGCCTCGCGGGCCGCATCCTTTCGACCAATGTCAGGGTTGCGCGTCGCGGTCATCGGTGGTGGGCCGGCGGGCCTGTGCTTTGCGCGCCTGCTGAAGATGCAGGCACCCGAGAGCGACGTAACGGTGTTCGAGCGGCTTCCACCCGGTGGCACCTACGGCTACGGAGTGGGTCTCGGGCATCGCGCCCTTGGCACGTTGCGCGACGCTGACCCCCAGCTCCGCGAGGCGATCGAGGAGGCCGCGATCACCGTGGACACCTGGACTCTGCAACGCGACGGTCAGGAGCTCAGCGCCACCAACAGCCACGGAATCGCCATCTCTCGCGCCGAGCTCCTCGCGCTTCTTCAGGAACACGCTCGCGCGGTCGGGGTCAAGGTTGAAACGGGAGGCCAGACCAGTCTCGCGGACGTCAAAGACGCAGACCTCATCGTCGCTGCGGACGGGTCGGGCAGTGGCGTCCGAGGCGAGCTTGCCGGAGACCTTGGTGCGTCGGTGAGCCGCGGTGAGCTCGCATACCTCTGGTGCGGTGTGCCGATATCAGTTCCTGCGATGACGCTCTCGATCGCGCAGACGGCGGACGGGCCTCTCACCGCCCACGTGATGCCGTACAGCGCGGGGGCAAGCACCTTCCAGGTCGACGCGCCCAGGGGCGTGCTCGCCGCGATGGAGAAGTCCTTCGGGCCAGGCGCTGAGTCAGAGCAGCTGGCCCACCTCGAGGCGCACTACCAGCACCTGCTCGCGGGTCAGCACCTGGAGATAAAGCGGTTCGAGTGGGCCACCTTCCCGACGGTGACCTGCGAGGCATGGTCCGCCGGCAAGACGGTCCTGATCGGCGACGCGGCGCACACAGCCCACTACACGGTCGGGTCGGGCACCGGCCTGGCCATCGAAGACGCGGTCGCGCTGGCCGCGGCCGTTAGAGATGCGGGGTCGATGGGCGATGCGTTCGGCGCGTACGAGGCGATGCGTCGACCGAGGGTGACCCAGCTTCAGAGCCGCGCCGCCATCAGCGAACGCTGGTGGTCGACGCTGGATCTGCGGCGAGACCTTCCGCTGGCCAGGGTCCTGGTCAGTTACCTCACCCGGACGGGAGCTGTGACGCTGCCGATGCTGGTGGCGCAAAATCAGCCGCTGTTGGAGAGTGCCCTGGGCTCGTCGCTCCGGACGGTCGATGCCGCCGCGGTGGCTGAGAGCATCCTGGCTCAGCCTTACATGGCCAACGGCCGAAGCCTGCCCGGCAGGAGGTTCGTCCCGCCGGCAACCGACGATGCCACCGCCACGATCGAGGTCAAGACAGCCCAGCCCACGCTGGCTGAACTGCGCTCGTCCGTAGACCGTGTCGCGGGAATGAGGAGCCAGGGCGTGAGCCACGTGCGGCTCGTCGGTCCCGATGACCGTGTCTCCCTCTATGCCCGCCTGGAGCTTGCGGAGCACCTGCGCGCACGAACCGAGCTTGCGACGGTGGTCAGCGGACCTCGTGAGGCATCCGATGACCTGGCCCTGGGTGTGCTCAGCGGCCGCACCGACCTCGTCGAGATCGAGGGCTAACCCCGCCGCCATGGTGCTCGCGGAGAAGCTCGTTCGATACCCGGCTGAGGTGGTCGCCGGCTATCGCCAGCGTGGCCTCTGGGGCGACCTGACGATCGGCGACGAACTGCGTGCAGTGGCCCGGCGATATGCCTCCCTCGAAGCGGTGGTGACGCCCGAGCGCCGGCTCTCCTACGCCGACTTGGATGGCGAGAGTGAGGCGGTGGCGACCAGGCTCCACAGGCTCGGGCTCCGGGCCGGCGACGCGGTCATCCTCCAGGTCGGAAACACCGCCGAGAGCCTTGTCGCGTTTTACGGGCTGATCAAGTTGGGCGCTGTCCCCGTCTGCAGTCTCATCCCTTTCGGTCACCATGAGATCGACGCCATCGCGGGGATTGTCGACGCCCGTGCGCACCTGGTCCAGGCGGATATTCCTGAGCCTGACCTCGTCGCCTTCGCCCGTGAGGTGAAGGACGTGGTGCCGAGTATGGAGCTGATCCTGACCATACGGGGAGGCGCTGACGGGGCGCACCGCATTGACGACGCCGAGCCGGCGCGCGCTTCTGCCGTTTATCCCGAGCCGGGAGCCGACGACGTCGCCGTCTTCCAGCTCTCTGGCGGCACCACGGGCACACCCAAGGTGATCCCCCGTTTCCACGCCGAGTACTGGTACTACGGCAGGGTTTCGGCGGCCCGTTTCGGCTACGCCCCTGGGGACAGGGTGGGGCATTTCCTTCCGCTGGTTCACAACGCCGGGATCCATGCCGCTGTGTTCGCGGCGCATTCCGTGGGCGCGACGCTTGTGCTTGGTCCGACCTGGCGACCTGACCTGGTGCTCGGGCTGCTCGCCAGCGAGAAACTAACCCACCTCAACACCCTGACGAGCCTCATCCCCTCGGTCTGCGACGACCCTGCATTCCCCGAGGCAGCCGCCAATTTGAAGCGGCTGAGCCTGGCGGTGCCGGCCGTGCCGCCGGAGCTGTTCGACCGCATCACCGGGCTCGGGCTTCAGGTCTGCCAGTTCTATGGCATGAGCGAGGGCTTCGCCTGCTCGATGCCGACAGATGCCCCCGTACAGATGCGCCGGGAGACCGTCGGGTACCCGCTGTCGCCCGAGGATGAGTTCACCATCCGTGACCCGGAGACAGGTGCCGACGTTGTGCACGGCGCGACGGGGGAGCTCTGCGTACGGGGCCCGTATACCCTCCGCGGCTACTACGGCGCGGAGGAGCACAACGCGCGAGCGTTCACCGACGACGGGTTCTATCGCACCGGCGACCTGGTGTCGTCAATCGAGATCGAGGGGCACCCGTGTTTCCGGATCGAGGGAAGGCACAAGGACCTGATCAGCCGAGGCGGTGAGAAGATCAACGCCCACGAGATCGAGGACCTGCTGGTCCAACTCCCAAATGTCCGCGAGGCAGCGCTGGTAGCCATGCCTGACTCGCGCCTTGGTGAGCGGCCCTGTGCCTTCGTGGTCACCGCGCCGGCCGACCCGCCTCTTTTGAGCGACGTCCGCGCGTTCCTGGCCGAGCGCGGCGTCGCCAAGTTCAAGTGGCCCGAAAGGATCGAGGCCATCGATGCGCTGCCGCTGACACCGGTGGGCAAGGTCGCCAAGGCGAAGCTCCGCGAGGAGATACGCCACCGCCTCCAGCTCGAAAGCACGCCGTCGTTCGGGAACTAAGGGGAGAACCAAATGCGCATTGCCAATGTCGATGGTCGCACCGCGATCGTTCGGGACGGAATGTCCCTGGACGTGGAGCGGGCTTCGGCCGGAACCTTCTCATCCGACCCCATCGAGCTACTGGAGGACTGGGCGGCATTCACCGCGTGGGCCAAAGGTGGGGCTGACGGGGAGTGGCTTGCGCTCGAAACCGCTCGGCTGCGCGCCCCGGTCCCCGCTCCTCGTCAGGTGTTCGCACTGGCCGTCAATTACCGTGACCATGCGGCGGAGGCCGGGGCCACGGCGCCCGAGCACCCGTACGTTTTCACCAAGTTCCCAAGCTGCATCGTCGGCCCCACTGACGACGTCCGGCTGCCCAGCAACCGCGCGGATTGGGAGGTGGAGCTGGTCGTGGTGATCGGACAACCGGGCGAGCGCGTCCAGCGCACCGACGCCTGGGCACATGTCGCCGGGGTGACGATCGGCCAGGACATCTCGGAGCGCAGGGTGCAGTTCCGCAAGCCCTTCCCGCACCTCTCGGTGTCGAAGTCCTACCCAACCTTTGGGCCAACGGGCCCGTGGCTGGTGACGCCGGACGAACTGGCCAATCCGGACGACCTTGCAATCACGTGCGAGATCAATGGCGCCGAGATGCAGGCCAGCCGGACGAGCGAGCTGATCTTCGGTGTGCCGGAGCTCATCGAGGCCATATCGGCCAGCGTCACCCTGCTCCCCGGCGACCTCATTTTCACGGGTACGCCGGCGGGGGTTGGGTCGACCCGGGATCCGCGTATGTACCTGACGGATGGGGATCTGATCACCAGCGCGATCGAAGGGGTCGGCGAGATGAACAACCGATGTGTCCAGGCGAGCTGAGTTGAGCAAACAGCACGTGACGACGAGGGCCCGTCGCACTCCCGCGCCGGTCGCTACACAGGGGAGCGGCCTGGGCCTGCGCCGCAACTTGGTCGAGGCAGACATCCTGGAGCGCAGCGCTGAATTGTTTGCCGCCCGCGGGTTCGCGGCTACCAGCATGCAGGACATCGCGGGCGCGCTGGGCGTCAGCAGGCCGTCGCTCTACCACTACTTCGACAGCAAGGAGGCGATCATGCTGCGCCTCGTGGAAGGTTTGGCGGCCTCCACCGAGGCGGCGATCGCCGGTGTGCTGAAGACTGACACTCCGCCCGACCGTAAGTTGCGAGCGCTTGTCACGGCGCTAATCGCGCCGATCGCAGAATCGCCCGGCCGTTTCCGGCTCCTGCTGACGTCCGATGCGAGCGTCGGCCTGAGTGGCACCGGGCGGCTGCGCAACCTCGAACGAGCTGTGGTCCGGTCGATCGCGTCGGTCATCGCCGACGGCGTTGAGGCCGGCCTGTTTCGGCGCGTTGATCAGCACGCAGCCACCTTCTCCGTGCTCGGGATGATCAACTGGATTGCCTGGTGGTACCCGGCCGGGAAAGCTCTGCCCATCGATGAGTTGTGCGTGACGATTGCTGACCTGGCACTGGCCAGCCTGCGCGCGAATGATGCGCATGGCGGCGGCGAGAGCCCGCACGAGATTCTTGCCGGAATTCGACGCGACCTGGGCCACCTCGAACGCGCGCTCGATGCGCCGGAAACGGGGAAGTGAGAGTATGACCGCCGCCCAGATCCCAACCTATCCCGCGGACATATTCACAGACGAAGCCCTGCGAGATCCATACGAGCACTACAGCGCCCTCCGCGAGCTGGGCCCGGTGGTGTGGCTTGACGCCCACCAGATGTACGCCATCCCCCGCTACAGTGCCGCCCGCGCGGCGCTGGCTGACCCGGGCACTTACTGCAGCGGCCAGGGAGTCGCCCTGAACGATGTCTTCAATGGCCTGTCCGCAGGCCGCAACCTGATCGCGACGGACGCCGAAGTGCACGCGCATCTCCGCGACGTGCTGGGTAGAAACATCACCCCCAGGGCGCTCCGCCACATGGAGGACGCGGTCGAGAGCCTGGCCATCGACCTCGTCGCCGAGCTCGTGCGGAGAGGCAGCTTCGACGCAGTCTCGGAGCTGGCCCGCGCGCTGCCCCTGAAGGTGGTGCCCGACCTTGTCGGGTGGCCGCAGGACCGGCGGGAGCACCTGCTCGACTGGGCGAGCGCCACCTTTGACCTCCTCGGCCCGATGAACGATCGCGCACGCAGCGCGGTACCAGCGGCCCAGGAAATGCTCGGCTTCGCAGCCGAGATGGCCTCCACCGGCAACTTCCTGGAGGGAAGCGTGGGCATGGGCCTGATCGAGGCAGCCAGGCAGGGCGAGCTCAGGCCCGAGCAGGTGGCGCCGCTGATCATCGGCTACATGGCGCCCTCCCTGGACACGACGATCAGCGCCATCGGCAACCTGGTCTGGCTCCTGGCCACCCATCCCGAGCAATGGCACAAGCTGCGGGCCGACCCCGCGCTTGTACCCAACGCGTTCGACGAGGCGTTGCGGATGGAGTCCCCGATTCGGGTGTTCAGTCGCGTCACCACTCGGGCGACCGTCCTCGAGGGTTCGGAAATCCCCGAGGGCGCTCGGCTGATGGTCCTCTACGGCGCGGCCAACCGCGACGAGAGGCGTTTCGAACGGCCGGACCATTTCATGGTGGACCGGCCCAATGCCCGCGACCATCTCGGGTTCGGATATGGAGTTCACGGCTGCGCGGGCCAGGGTCTGGCGAGGATCGAGGCACAGGCCCTGCTGCGTGCGATGGTCGCCCAGGTCGAGCGGATCGAGTTGCTGGCGCCGCCCGAACGCAGCATGAACAACCTCATCCACGCCTGGGATCGACTCTCGGTGCGGGTCTACCCGGTTGACGCTCCGGTGCGGGCGCAATGATCCGGGTGATCGTCGACGTGAACCGCTGCGAGGGCCACGGCCGTTGCCAGGCAATTGCCCCAGCGGTCTTCGAGCTGGATCGCAATGCGGTCTCCACCGTGCGGTTCGACCCCGTCCCCGATCAGTTCCGGGCGCAGGCCCTAGACGGCGTCGGGGCCTGCCCGGTTGCCGCACTCGCAGCTGTTGCCACCGAAGAAGGAGACGAGACCCGATGAGGATCGAGCACATCAGCCTGGGCGCAACCGACCTCGATGCCAGCGCGACGTGGTACCGGGACGTTCTCGGCCTCCGTGAGCGCGGCGGTTCAGGCGATTCCATCCTGTTCGGCTGTGGTGGCCACGAGGGCTACGACCTGGAGCTGCGACCAGGCAGGGGCATGCACCACCTCGCTTATCGCGCCGATTCAGCTTACGAGCTGACCCACCGGCGCGATGCCCTTAAGGCGGCTGGGCTGGCGACCACGGAGGTCGCGGACGGCATTGCCGTGCGGATGCCCAATGGGACCGAGGTCCGGGTAATCGAGCGGGCCGAACCCGCCCACTACGTGCACGCGACGGAGTGGGCGGCAGCCGCGGTCGACTCTCCCAGGGAATTGGACCACGTGACCCTTGCGGCCCGGGACGTCGACGCGAGTGTCGCTGCCGCGACCGCCGGGCTCGACCTGGCCATCAGTGATATCCAACGCGTCGACGGCAAGGACGTCGGTGTGTGGATGCGCGCCGGGGAACGCCACCATGACTATGCGGTGGTAAAGAACCGCGAGGATGGCCTGCACCATGTTGCCTATCAACTGGCGGATGCCGCGGCGCTGGTCACCTTCGCAGATCGCCTGGTCCGGCTTGGCGGGCGGGCGGAGTACGGGATAGGCCGACACGGGCCCGGGTCCAACCTCTTCCTATATATCCGGGATCCAAGCGGGAACCGGGTTGAGCTCTGCTGCGATATGGCGGTGGTGCCCCCAGGGGCGCCCCCCCGGGTCTGGGAGGGAAACGACGACAGGTTCCTTGACGTCTGGTCTCCCTACCGACCTCCCACGAGCTTCTTCGAGGTCACCTGAGCGACCGCATGAACGACGTGAAAGCAGCCCAAGCCGTTGTCCTCGGTTTCGGACATGGGATCCATCGCTGTGATCGGCTCGAGGTCGAGTTTTCAAACATCGCCCCGCCTGTCGGGGCATAAGGAGGACACATGGCAAGAGAGGAACTGGCGTTGTCCGCAGGCGGGGTAAAGATCGCGGGTCGGGCGACTGCGATGCAAAACAAGGGTCCGCTCCTGGTGTGCCTGCATGGCGGGGGATACACCTCGCGATATTTCGATGTCCCCGGTTCGTCATTGCTGGACAGGGCCGAGGCACTTGGTATCTCCGCGGTTGCGTTGGACCGCCCCAACTACGGAGGCAGCGACGGACTGCGCGGAGCAGACGTCACCTTCAAGAAGAACGCCGAGGTACTTTCGTCGGCTGTCGGCGAGTTGTGGGAATCCCATGGCAAGGGGCATTCAGGGGTGGTTCTCCTTGGCCACTCCATCGGTGGAGCGATCGCGATGATCATGTCGTCGCTGGCCCCCACTTGGCCGCTCACTGGACTGATCATCAGCGGGATAGGAGACGTGCTCCCCCCCGGCGTTTCCGAGGTCTGGCACTCGATGCCCCCTGGGCCCGTCACCCTTGCGCCAGAGCAGCGCGCCGGATTCATGTTCGGCCCAGAGGGCACGTACGAGCCAGACGCATTCGCGGCACACCTTGATTCCACCAGCGACGTGCCCCTCGAGGAACTACTGGAGGTCGTCGATCTGTGGCCGGGAGAGGCCAAGGCCGTGGCCGCGAAGGTCAAGGTTCCCGTGTACTACGGAGTCGCCGAGTACGAGAAGCTGTGGATCATCGACCAGAAATCGGAGCAGGAGTTCGCAGCCGCATTCACGGATGCGCCCTACGTGGAATCGCACGTCGTGCGAACCGCGGGTCATTGCCTCGATCACCACCGTGCCGGCGCTGGGTTCCAACTCCGCGAACTGGCCTTCGCGCTTGAGGTCTGACTGGGCTTGAATGTAGTCCTGGTCTGATCCCACTCAACAACATCGACAGCGTCCGACGGAGAAGGGGACCTGTCCGATTGGCTCTCGGTCCGCGCGGTGGCCTTCACGTGCCTGGTCCATTAGGCCGATGCCCGTTGCTTGGGTTTCACGGGGCGACAGCGGCTCCAGATGGGTGTCTGTGGATCAGCCCGGACGAAGTCGCGAGTTCGAATCTCGTCTCCCGCTCCAATTTTAGATACGGAAATGGGGCTTCCTTTACGTCAGTGCCAAGGCAGAAACCGGGGTCTCGGTCTGCGACGGGTCAGCCGGGATTTGATAGACCCTGGGTTCAGTCGGCGCAGCGTTCTTGCTGTGAGATCTTGTCTTACTGTGCGCCCATCTCACACGGTCACCATCTCGCTGCCTCCGGATCTCGCAGCTGAAGTCGATCGCCTTGCGGCGGCCGAGTATAGGACGCGCAGCGAGCTGATGCGGGAGGCTTTCAGGCGCCACCTCGCAAGCAACGCTCGGTGGGACCGGCTCTTTGACCTGGGCGCGCAGGTGGTGTCTGCACGCGGCCTGAAATCTGAGCGAGAGATCGACAAGGCTTTTGATGCGGCGATGACCGAGGTCCGTCGCCGCCGGAAGACCGCAAGATAGACCGCGCAGTCCTTGACACGAACGTAATCGTGTCTGGGATTCTCTCGGCGGGTGGCGCCGCACGCGCTCTCCTGGACGAGGCAAGGCTAAACCGATTCAGTTTGGTTACGAGCGCAGTCCTGTTGGACGAACTGGAGGAGGTCCTGGAGAGGTTCTTTCCACGCATGGCGGCCGTAGAGGCGCGGGTCGCTTACGAAGAGCAGGCCGAGATGGTCACATCCAAGTCAGTCCCAGAGGTGGCCCTAGATCCTGACGATGACCACGTGATCGCCCCTGCGGTTGCCGGTCTCGCCGACTGGAGCCTGAGGTGTTCGGGCTCGGAAGGGCGATGGGCGTTGCCTGTTGAGCTGACCGGTGGGGCAAGTTCTATCCCTTTCGTCCGACGGGAGCCTCCCACGCTCGTGTCCTCGGGGAAGGAATTCGTCTAGTGGGCCCCGAAATGCTCCACCCCATGGCGCTGGAAGGGGACCCCGCATTGCTGAGCCATCCCGGCGACACGGCGGCGCGGCCACAGGGCGGCCATGATCACATCGACCTGGCCCTGGCCGTGCTTGGGCACGATCCGCAGGGTTGGGACGCCGCTGGTTCCCTTGTCCCATAGGAGCGCTGAGGTCGCGTCGCGAGGCAGGCTGCATCCTTGGCCACGCAGCGCCTTCCCGTCAATGGACGTAACGCCGACCCAGTCCGGCGTGGCATAGAGCACCACCCTGAGCGCGTAACGCACGATGCCTACGGCGGGCAAGAGGAGGAGCAGGCCAAGCCCGATCTCGCCCACACTGCCGAGATCGCGATGACTGAAGACCGCATCCCAAATGTAGCCCCCGCCCAAAATGGCAAAGAACAAGACCACGGCTCCGACGCGGATGAACGACGGGCGCAGCGTTACCTCGCTGAGGCTGAGGTCGTTGAATTCAGGTGGCGGCTGCGTGGCCAGATGGGCCATATGTTCGTCCCAGCTCGCATGGCTCTCCCTTTGTTCGGCTTCCAGTGCCGGGGACACGACCCACATCAGTGGGGTCATGATCAACCCGACGACACCCAGGCCTATCGCCAGGAAGCGGTTGAAAGCGGCCTGGTGGTCCAAGCCGTCCTGGGTCTGCATGACCTGATCGCCGCTTCTCAGCTCGACGACGCTGCCCTTCCAAAGCACAGCGGTCACGGCGTCACCATCGGACAGACTGCTGATGAACGGCGAGTCGACGAAGAGGCCCTCCAGGAAGGTCTGTCCTCCATCTGTGAGATCTACGTGACGGGTCGCCCCGCTCGCAGGATCCTTGAAGCTGACATGGGCCCACCAGGTCGCAGCCGACCCGTGGTTCCCAGACGACTTGCTGGTCGAGTCGACCGTCGCCTGGGCCTCCTCCTGGCAGGAAAGCAGGCGGTCCGCGCGAGTGCACGTGGTAGAGGCGTGGTAGCTGGTGGCCTCGCCGGCCAGTCCAACCGCCCGGTAGGCGAAGTACCCGGCGGGCAGGCCGAAGAGCGCAGCGAAGAACAGCGCCGTTGACAAGCGGTCGAACCTCGCTCGGGATCTGCTGGGCGTCGACTTGGACACTGGCCCGCCTCCGCTGTGTGGGTCTCATCCGCACAATACGCCGGCTGCGGGTGTTCTCTATGTCAAACCGCCTTGTACGGGTCTGAGATCTCGGCCGCATCTTGAACGAACACATCCATGAAAGGCCCCCAACGAACGACGTCCAAAAGGGATTGGAGTTGCCCGAGACTTCATGGCAGAGGAGGTCTGGGCGCCGGAAGGGTATCCGTCAATGGATCTCCATCCGCCCAGGCGAATGCATAAGATGCCCCTGACGGTGGGCGCCTCAGTGGCGGTCGGATCAACCTGGGCACCCCTTCGCAGGGGGGTCTTCCGGGCGCTCTGGTTGGCCGTTCTGGTGAGCAACGTCGGGCTCTGGATGGAGACCGTTGGCGCGCAGTGGCTGCTGGTCAGTCAGCCCAATGCGGCTGTCCTGGTCGCGCTGGTGCAGACCGCGGACATGCTGCCCGACCTGATGTTCGGCCTCGTCGGGGGCATCCTCGCCGATACCTTCGATCGCCGCTGGTTATTGATCGTGGTCAACGCCGCCATGGCCATCACCGCCGGGGCCTTGACCCTGCTCACGGTCACGGGCCAGATGCCACCTGCGTTGCTGTTGATCTTCACGTTCCTGGTCGGCTCCGGGTCGGTGGTGACTCTGCCCGCCTACCAGGCCCTGATCCCTGACCTGGTACCGCGAGCCGAGCTCCATGCGGCCTCCGCGCTGGGCTCGGTGAGCATCAACCTCGCGCGGGCGGTGGGACCGGCGGTCGCCGGCCTGCTGATCGCCCGGGTCGGGGTGGCGGCGGTTTTCGGGCTCAACGCACTTTCATATGTGTTCTTCCTGGCGGTGGTTTTGGTTTGGCGGCCGGGGACCTCCGGGGCGAAGGAGTTCCCCGAGCAATTCGGTTCGGCCCTGCGCGCGGGAAGCCGGTATGTGCGGCACTCACCGGTGGTTAGACGGATCCTGCTCCGGGCGGCCTTGTTCCTGGTCCCGGGCAGCGCACTCTGGGCGTTGCTACCCCTGATCGCCAGCCAGCGGCTGCAGCAGGGGGCGGGAGGATACGGATTGCTGTTGGGAGCTCTCGGGACCGGCGCGGTTGCCGGTGCGTTCATCCTCCCCCGGCTCCAGGCGAAGATGACCAGCAACGCGATGATCGGGGCTGCGGGCCTGGCATACGCCGCGGTGCTGGTCGCGGCCGTGCTGCCGCGCAACCTGCCCCTCACCCTGGCGGCGCTGCTGCTCGGCGGGGTCTCCTGGATGGCGGTGCTGTCGCATATCAACGCCGAACTCCAGCTCTTCCTGCCGGAGTGGGTGAGAGCGCGCGGCCTGTCCATTTACCAGATGGTCCTGTTCGGTTCCCAGGCGCTTGGAGCGCTGGCGTGGGGGTTCGTGGCCGCTCCACTCGGTCTGGTGCCGACGTTCCTGGTCGCGGCGTTCCTCATGCTGGCGGCGGTGGGCACACTGCGGTTCTGGCCACTGATCGACACCGCCAACATCGACACTCGGGTCGCCGCCTACTGGCCTGAGCCCCAGCTGGTCTTCGATGCCCGGCCACACACCGGTCCCGTTGTGATCAGCAATGTATATACCGTCTCGGCTGATAGGGAGGCGGATTTCCTGGCAGCCATGTCCCAAGTCCGGAAGTCTCGTCTGCGGACCGGCGCCACGCGGTGGGGACTGTTCCGCGACGGCGAGACCGCGCACCAGTTCGTCGAACTGTTTGTAGTGGCGTCCTGGGAGGAGCATCTCCGCCAGCACACTGATCGCCTCACCGGCTTCGACCGGGAGTCCGAGGAGAAGGCCGCCGCCTTGTCCGATCCCCCGGAGCGGAGTTCCCACCTGCTCTCGGTCGAGGTCGATGACTGATCCTCCCCGGTCGGCCTGGCCACGCCTGGCCCGCCTGGCCAAAGACAATTGTCCGAGTCAACGCTGGCCGGCCTATGACACCGCAGGTGCGGCAGGCGGGGGCGCCGCCGGGCGCCGGCTGGCCATCGCGGCGATGATTGCCAGCACCGTCAGCACGG
Organism: Chloroflexota bacterium; assembly: GCA_034666405.1. Taxonomy (GTDB): domain Bacteria; phylum Chloroflexota; class Dormibacteria; order DASZGP01; family DASZGP01; genus JAXDLW01. Next base: position 31,722 of record JAXDLW010000015.1, read on the forward strand.
TGAGGGCTACGGCCGCGCCGACAGGGATCGCGATCGACAGCAGAGCGTCCAGGGAGTAGCGTCCTGGGCCAATCAGGCCCACCGCCACCGCGCCGGCGAGCAGCGTCAGGGGATACTCGTAGCCACCGCCGAACTCGCCGGCGATCACCATGACCGCCCAAAGTCCAGCAGGCCAGGTCTGGAGGCTCTTCATCGGGCCAGCCTTTGACCTGCTCAAGAAGCAGTTTCGTGACCATTACGCTGGGCACCGGCTCACCGCGGCGCAGGCGTGCATGCTCGAGGGACTGACGGAGCCGATGTCGCAGCGTGAGGCTGCCGTGCGACTTGGCTACGACCCGTCCAACATCACTGCGCTCGCCGACGCGCTGGAGTCGAAAGGGCTGGTGGAGCGACGGCCCGATCCGACGGATCGGCGGGTGAAGACATTGGCGAGGACGGCGGAGGGAGAGCTGATGGCCCGCGACCTCGATGCACGTTTTCAGCAGCCCACCGGAGGTCTTGAGCCGGCTGTCCCCGGAGGAACAGGCGCAGCTCCTGGGCCTGCTGGCAAAGGTGTTCCGCGCAGGCGCCTGATGGCAACTCGAGCTGGATTTGATCTCGATCCGCCCGGATGCCTGTTGCTTGACCGTCCGTGACCCTGCTGGTTGAGGCGCTGAACCAGTAACGGAACTGCACCGGACGCCGGCATAACCTCTGAGGGGAAGGCGTTCGAATGAGTACGACCTGATCGAAGACGGACGGAGGTTTACGGCGATGCCCAACTGGAACCAGCAGATCATCGACGAGTTCCACGCCAAGGGGGGCCGGGGCGTCACCAACTTCGGTGACAGCCTCCTCCTGCTGACGTCGACCGGAGCGCACAGCGGCGAAGAGCGGACCACGCCGGTGATGTATCACCGGGAGGATCGCAGCCTGGTGATCGTCGCCTCTAAAGGCGGAGCCCCGGAACACCCAGGCTGGTACCACAACCTCATTGCGCACCCGGAGGCCAGCGTCGAGATAGCAGGGGATGGCGGCATCGAACAGGTCACCGTGCGTGCCCGCGAGGCCCAGGGCGAGGAACGCGACCGCATCTATGCCGCCCGCGTCGCCATCGCGCCCACGTTCGCGGACTACGAGCGCAAGACCTCGCGGAAGATCCCGGTCATCGTCCTGGAGCCGGTCGGCTAGAGGCGAGGGCGCCGGGCCGGTCGAGCACTATGAGAAGACAATTCGAGGAGGGTTATCGTTTTGGTCGCGTCGAACGGACAGCCCCGCGGACCTGATCAAGTAGCTCGCTCGAGACGAGCTCGAACGGCTCCATGCTTCTCTCGGCGCGGCTGAGCACCACCGCGCCCTCGCTGGCCGCGACCAGGGTGGTCGCCAACCGTCGCGCGTCCACCGGCGACAGGCCGCCCTGCTCGAGAAGCTCGGCGAGCCGCCCGCGCCAGGACCGGAACACGTTGCCGGCACGGTCCAACAGTTCGCGCGAATCCGTCGCGACCGTGACGGCGAGAACCGAGCACCCGGCGTCAAAATTGGCGTGCGTGAGCAGCTTGCGCCACATGCCCAGGAAAAGAGTGGCGATCTCCTCTGCGGGGGCTCCTGCGATCTCTTCCAGGGGCTGGAGGGCGCGGTCGCCGGCCAGCGCGATGGCGGCCGCGACGAGCTGATCTTTGCCTTCGGGAAAATGGTGGTAGATCGACCCGCGTGGAGCCCCCGTCAACTCGAGGACTTCGGAGAACGAGGTTGCCTGTAGCCCGCGTCGCGCCAACAGCCTCATCGCCCCCGCGATCATCCGTTCCCGAACTTCACCTGCCGTGGCTACCCTCCTTGACTATGACGATCGTCATAGGGTACGGTTCCTATGCAGGTCATCATAGTTCGGACCCGCCGCGGAGGTAATCCCATGCCCATGATCGATGTCTACGCCGTGGTCGGCACGTTCGCCGATAAGCACGCTCTGGCCCAGGACCTTGCCAGGGCTGTGATGAAATGGGAACAGGTCCCTGAGATCTCGCTGTTCAAGGACAACACCGCGGCGTTCGTCCACGACCTGCCGGCCGATGCCGTCTCGAACGTCACGGGCGACACGAACTACGTTCGTGTACAGGTCCTGACACCCATCAATGTGTTGGACCGCGAAAAGCAGGTTGGTGTTGTCAGGGAACTGACCGACATCGTTGCCGCCTCGGCGGGCGATCCGACGCTTGCGGATCGGACATGGGTGCTGATTACCGAGTCGCCGGAGGGCGGCTGGGGCATCAAGGGCCATGCCAACACCGGAGCAGACATCGTCGCCGCGGCGCGCGCCGAGCTCGGCACGATCGCGTCCACAGGTTCTGCCGCTGACTAGTACGGCAGTCCGGCTCGAGGGGGCTGTGGCGGGCCGGATCAGTCCATAGCGGGCTGGTGGACGCCCATCGGTCGCATTTGAACTTGCAGTGAACCTTCCATAGGTTCCCGCGCTGGATTTGATCTCAGCGCGGGGATGCTCGAGCCTTCGGGTGGCGCCGGAAGCGTGACCGCGCTGTCGAACTTCCAGGACGTCGACACCATCGAGACAGTCTTCGGACTGGGTGCCGTTGCCGGCGTTGCGAAGTCCGAACTCGTCCTGTCGAGCCTTGGTGCCAAGGTCAGCGAGAGGCTCGGTCGCCGGGGTATTCGAGACTCGCCTACGTGCGCACGAGCCCGAGCTCGGATGCTCGAATCACAGCCGCGAGCCTGCTGTGGACCCCGAGCTTCTCGAGGATGTTGCGGACATGCCAGCGGACGGTCGTCAGCTCCACAAAGAGGCGTTCGGATATGTCGGCATTTTCGAGGCCCTCAGCCATCACGCTCAACACCTCTCTTTCTCGGGGAGTGAACTTGGCCGCAGCAGTGGCCAGCTCCGCCGCACCCTGGGTTTCTCGTCGCTGCGCCGACAGGAGTCTTGCCAGAACGGTGGCCGGGATGAGCATCTCGCCGACAGCCGCACGACGGATCGCCCCGGCGATCGCATTTGGATCGTCGCCCTTCAACAGAAAGCCCACCGCACCGGCCTGCACGGCGCCGCCGATGACCTCGTCGCTGGCGTCCGAGGTGAGGAACACGACGACGACCTCGGGCTGGGTGGCGCGAATCGCAACCGCCGCCTCGACTCCCGAGCGATCGGGAAGCCGCACGTCCATCAGGATGACGTCCGGAGTCTCGCGTCCGGCGATCTCCACAGCGCCGAGTGCGGTTCCTGCGACACCGACCACCTCGATGTCGGGCTCACCCGCGAGCACAGCGGCGAGGCCGGCCGCGACCAGGGGATGGTCATCGACCAGTACAACCCGGATCATTCAGGAAGCCCTGCGGAGACGGGGCGCAGCGCTGTTCTTCGCCGGCACTTTCAGCTGCTCGATGGGCCCGGGCCTCCCGAGGAGGTAACCCTGGCCGAGCCGGATCCCCAAGGATCTGACGGCAGCGAGCTGACTCTCACTCTCAATGGCCTCGGCGATGACCACGGCGTCGATTTCGCGCGCAAACGACGTCAGCGCGACGGCGAGGGCATGGGCCGCCCGGTCGTGCTCGAGGCGCTGGGTGATGCAGATGTCGAGCTTGATGAACTGGGGCGCGAGCTCGAGGAGGTGCCTGAGGCTGGCATAGCCGGAGCCGGCGTCGTCAATGGCGAGGGAGGCGCCCGCGGCGCGAAGCGGTGCGAATGCAAGTGCCAGCCCTGGGTAGTCAAGCACCGGGGTGTGCTCGGTCAGCTCGACCACCACCCGGTCCCTGAACCCGGCCGGGATGGCATCGAGGACCTCCGGAGACAGGAGTCCTTCCGTCGACAGGTTGACCGCCATGAAGACCCCATCCGGCAGCCCGGTCCGGCACGCCAGGGCCCGGTCGAGGGCGGCGATGTCCAGTCTGCTGCCCAGCCCCACCTCCGCGGCGGCCGCGAACCATTCGTTGGGGGGCCTCCTGGGCTCGATCGAAAACCGGGCCAGGGCCTCGACGCCCACGAGCCGCCCGACCTCGATGTCGACGATGGGTTGGTACACCATGTCGAGACCGTCGCCGTCGATCGCGAAGGAAACCTGGTCCACCAGCGTCTGTCGGCGCTGCTGGGCGGCGGATTCCACGTCGAGCTGCGCACGCACGCGGTCAACGATCCCTCCAGCGACCTCAGGGGAGAGGGGAGCCTTTCCAGCCGCCACCTGGCGGATGCCGGAGATCACGTCGCTCGGCAGGGTCCCCTTCACCAGGTACCCGACGGCGCCTGCCTCGAGCATCTGCAGCACGGTGTCTCGGTTGCCCGAGGCGGAGACAGCGAGCACGCGAACCCCGCTATGACTCTTCAGTATTCCTCGGGTCGCTGTGGGCCCGCCGCCCGGCATTCGGACATCGACCAGAGCAACGTCTGGACCGGTGCGTGCAGATGCGGCGATCGCCTCATCCGCGTCTGCGGCAAGAGCGACCACGGTCATGCCGTCGCTGTCCTCGATCAGGTCGGCAAGCGCGTCACGGACGAAGCTCTCATCGTCCGCGATCAGGACTCTTATGTCAGCCAACTGCCGTAGCCTCGGCGGCCTGCGCGGCGATCATCATTTCGGAGCCGCGCGCGCTCGGCGATGCACCCGAATCGGCGCGTTGAGCGTTGTCATAAGCAACCCCTTGGGGTGTGGGTCCGGCTTCCGGCCGAACCATGCGGCCCCTGCGTATAACCTGACCGAACCGCTCCCCGCTGGCTATCGGCCGACCGGCCGATCTTGGTGACGGGTTGGCCGGCTACTCAACCAGTCCCGATCGCACGGCCTTGGCCACCGCGGCAGCACGATCCGGAACCTCGAGCTTGGCGTAGATGTGCTCGAAGTGGGTCTTCACGGTGGCCCGGCTGATCGTCAGTAACTGGGCAATCTGGGCCGCCGAGGTGCCCCGGGCCGCGAGTTGGAGAACCACGACCTCGCGGGCCGTCAGCAGGGCGCTCCCAAGCTCGCCCCGGCGGTGCTTGAGGAACTGGCCCAGCTCATGCCCGATACTGACCAGCGAGCGCATCAGCCGCTCGCTCGGCTCGGCGTCCTCGCAGGAGTAGAGCTCGACCACGGCGAGCACTTCCGCACCGTCGAGCACGGCGAACGCCACGGCGTTACGAAGGCCGGCCGTCCTGGCCCCTTCATTACGAAGGTGGCCTTGAAACTCGCCGAGATCTTTCAGTGCGCTGGGTGTTCCCGATTTCCAAACGCTGCCCGGCAGACCCTGGCCCTTGGCGACCCGGAGCCTGCGGGTGGCCGCCTCGAAGTCGTCGGCCACGTCGAAGTCGTGCTTGCGCCAGAAGACACGGGCGACCAGCTCATCGCCGACTGGCACCCAGAGAACGCCGGCGACGCAGTCCAGCGCCTCGGCGAGCTTCCGAAGCAGGTTTCCGATGCCCTGGTCGAAGGACTCCCACTCGACGATCGCCTCCGAAACGGCGACGAGGGCCGCGATCTCGCTGTCGGTGCGCCGCTGGTCGGTGACGTCCTGCACCGTGCCCAGGAATTTGTGCGGCTTCCCTTTCTGCTCGATCTCGGCCAGCGTGGTACGCAGGTGCCGGGTTGAACCGTCCGCGCGGACGATTCGATAATCGAAACGCTGATACTTGGCCCCCCGCCTCAGCCGCTCGACCTCCCGAGCCTGCAGCTCCCGGTCGTCGGGATGGGTCATCTCTCGAACCAGTTCGACAGACGGCGTCGTCGATCCCGGCTCCAACCCGAATAGCCGGAACAGGTTGTCCGACCAGAGGAGCTCGCCGGTTCCAGGCGTCCACTCCCAGCTCCCGATCTGCGCGATCCGCTCAGCCGATTCCAGGAGCGCCCTCTGATCGTTGGAACGAGACGAAGCCCGCGACGAGCGCTTACCGCTCGACTCGATGGCACACCCTCCAATCCCCGACCCGCCGTGGGTTCAACCTGATGCTACGCCGCAGCCCGCCATGTGTCAGGCGCGGGGCTCTTGTCCCCCCTGGGGTGAGGGCAAAAGCCCGTCACAGTGACTGTGGTGGCGATCCGGCCCGGCGGAGACCATGGGGACAGGGCCTTCTTCGAGGCTCAGCAGCGCGGTTTGCGCATTCTCAGGAGAACCCACCACATGTTTGGAAAGACTTCACCACTGTCGATCGGCAGGCGCCCGTTCAGCCTGGCGACCGGAGTTGCCATGGCCGGGGCCCTGGTCCTCGTCGGATCGAGTCAGGTCCTTGCCGCAACCGCCGCGAGCTCGCAGACCCTCGCCGGGACCTCGAGCGCCGGCGTCCTCAGTGTCACCGCACCAGCGGGCCTGACGCTGCCATCGCTGGTCGGTGGCAGCTCAACGGCAGCCACCAATCTCGGTAGCCTGAGCTGGACCGACACCCTGAACAGCGCCACCGCGTCGAGCGTGACGCTGGCCTCCACCGACCTTTACTTCGCCGCCGGCGTCGGTGGCCACATTCCGTTCAGCAACTTCACGATCTCGGTTGACCAGGCGCCGAACGCCAATGCGCTCAACAGCGGCGCCAACGCGGTCGCCGGCGCGGCCTCACAGGTTCTCAGCGGCGTCGACACGACACCGGGCACCACGTACTCTTCGCCGATCACCCTGGCAACCGCAAGCACCACCAGCGTCGGTACGTGGAACCAGGCGGCCAACAAGATCGCCGTCGGAGTCCCTGCGAACACCATCCCCAGCAGCGACTTTGCCGCCACCATCCAATACACCATCACCGGCTGAACCAGCCGAGCATGCGACAGGAGTCAAAGGATTCGGTTCATATGACGGGCCGGCTCCTCGTGGCAAAGGCGGTACGACCGAGCAATCGGTCGTGCCTCTTGGTCCTAGGGTGTCTCGTCGCCACCCTGTTCACCATGGTCGGCGCCATCCCGGTGGCAGCCGCATCGCCCACACCGGATTTGACCAGGCCCCAGCTGTTCGGCGTCCACCCGCTGCTGCAGGGTCAGACGACACTTCCCGGAGGGCACTTCAGCTTCGCGCTGGTGGCGGGGCAGACCGCAACCGATGGTGTCGTCGTGGAGAACTTCGCCGATCAACCTCTCGATTTCCATATCTACGGTGCGGATCTACTGACCGCCGTCGGAGGTGGGCTCGCACCAGCACAGGCGACCGACGCCATGCATGAGGCAGGGGCCTGGATCGTCGTCGCAACGCCACGAGTCACCATTCCGGCCCACAGCCGGATCACGAGCATGTTCACCATCAGCTTGCCGTCCGCGATCTCGCCGGGCGAGCACCTCGGCGCCCTGGTGGCGGCTGCGCTGGTGGGGACATCCTCTCAGGGCAGCACCATCGAAGCCCGCACCGCCCTGATCACCAACATCACCGTTCCCGGAGCCATCAGCCCCTCCGGCAGGCTCGGCCCGCTGAGCAGAACTCCGGGCATGTCACGGGACGTCGGTTTCGCGATCATCCTCTCGAACACCGGCAACCTGCTGCTTACCTATGTGGGCTCGGTCGACGTCCTTGACAGGGGCGGACACACCGTGGCGAGCCTGTCGCTCGCACCCGCCTCCGCATATGTGGTTCCAGGCGGGCACGTCGGGCTGGACGCGGTATGGCCGGGCCTCCCGTCATCCGGGACCTACAGCGCCAGGGCAACGGTCACCATCCTGGCGAAGGGCAGGCCCGTGGCAACATTGACCTCGCAGTCTCTGCCCCTATCCTTCGCTTCCCCAGCTCCCATCCCTCCAGCTGTCGCGACGGCGTTGGGTGGGTTCGTTCTTGCGGCTGGCATCGTGATTGCGGTTCGCCGGCGCCGGCGCCGGCCCGGCCGCAGGGTCGCCGTGAAGCAGTTGTCCCACAATTCCGACTGGATCAGTAGGGATTCCTGTATGCTTCCGGCCATGACGCGCTCGACAACCGTCCGGCTCTCGCGATCGCTCTTCAGCGACCATGCCGGCTGCTCCAGCGCGATCTGTATCGCCTGACTCTCCCGCCCCAGTAAGCCGCACTTCGCGGCCACAATCCCGGGCGTCGAATCCGCCGGTCTTCGTGACCGGCTGGCGCCACAACCAGGAGAGACAGGCAATGAGTTCAATCAGTCTTCCGCGCCCCCAGGGTAGCTCCCCGAACCCGCGACCGGAAGGTCACACGCCGCTTCTCGACGGACTCGGCCTCGAGCCCGCTGAGCGCCTGCTGTCGCGTGAGCGGCTGGCCGACATCACGGCCGCGGTGGCTGATCGAGCCGAGGTCTGGCGGCCCCACGTTCGTCATCAAAAGCGCCGGCGCTGGTTCGAGTTGCTGCTTGTCACCGAGGCTGTCGAGATCTGGCTCATCGGTTGGAGCGCCGGCCAATGGACACCTCTGCACGACCACGGCGGAGCCTTTGGCGCGCTGACGGTTGCCGAGGGGCAGTTGACTGAGGTTGAGTTCCCGGACGGGGCGGGCGGGGTCCGGCTGCGCCGCGTGCATGACGCGCCGGCCACCGTCGCCTTCGAGACGCACCACGTCCACCGGGTCGGCAACCGGGGCCCTGGCAACGCGACGAGCATTCACGCCTACTCGCCGTCCAACCTCTCGATGCGGACGTACGATGAGGTCGAGATGTCCGGTTCGCCGCAGGTCTCAGCCGAGTGGGAGGCGGCACTCTGATGACCGTCGACGAGATGCTTGAGGATGCGAGGCACCGGCTCGTACGCGTCGGGGCAGTCGCCGCGGCGGCCGAGCTGGGGCAGGGCGCGCTGCTGGTGGATATCCGTCCCGAGGCCCAGCGGCACTCGGAGGGCCAGATCCCGGGGGCGCTGGTGATCGAGCGGAATGTGCTGGAGTGGCGACTCGACCCGACGTCGGAATGGCGGATTCCAGAGCTCCGAGGTCCAGACACGCGGGTGATCGTCGTGTGTTCCGAGGGGTACACATCGAGCCTCGCGGCGGCGGCCCTTCAGGACCTTGGCCTACACCGCGCAACCGACCTGGAGGGAGGCTTCTGGGCGTGGTTCGACGCCGGTCTCCCGACCGAGACGGCCGGCCGGGACAGGCTGGAGAACCAGGCGACGGCGCATGGCGGTTAGGTTCCGCCTTACGGGGCGCTCAGATGGCGGCCCCGGCGCGGGTGTCTCGCGCTTCGGTGCGATCGCACCAGCACGCCCTCAGTGGTCGAACACCGACCAGCAGATTTCGTTCCGCAACCGCTGGTCGTCGAGTACGAGCTCGCGAATCGCCGCGGCGAGTTGCTCCCGCTGCCACCGGCACTCCAGTCGCCCTGCACTGTCGCCCTCTCCTTCCGGCGCGGCAGCGCGGGCGGCCTTGATCGCATAGGCGGCCGCGCCGAGCTCGTGGGCGGCGACGTGGGCGACGACCGCCGCCTGGCCGGCCGCGAAACCGGCGTGGCGTGCGGCCCCGCTGAGCTCCCTGGCCGCGGCCATCGCATGGCCACCACCCGCTCGGGCCTGGGACATAGTGACCTCGCCACGCGCCCAGGCGCGGGCCCGCTCGATTGCCTGGCGCGGTCGCGGGTCCCCCGGCCGAGCCAACTCAAACAGGTCGAGGACGTGCTCCGCGCAGGATGCTGCCCATAGCGCGAGGAGCTGGTGATCCGAATCGGTGAGGGTTCCGCCGCGGCGGATGGTCACCAATCGAGGGTCGCGGACTTTCGGGAGGATCACGCCCGGTAGCCCTTCTGTTTGACACTGCCCAACGCCCTCCATGATGCCCACAATCACCGGTCTCACACAGAGGATTTGCGCGTACGATGGCGCTGTTATCGCGCGTCGACACGTCGGGAGCTCCCAGCTCAGGGCAGCGATCACGCTGGCTTTCAGCGCCGCCCTGTTGGTGATCGGCGCCTTGGGCGCCCAGGCGGCCAACCGCCCGCCGCTCCCGTCGAGCGGCCGGGAGATCGCTCCCGGCTTCATACCCCGACCCTGCACCACCGCCGCCGAGCTGGCTACCCAGGGCTACTACTTCTCAGACCGGGCGAACGGATGGATCCAGGCACCGTTCTGTTATGGCAAGTGGGGCAACCTTGACGCCTCCGGGTCGCAGATCGTCGCGGCCGGTGCCCGGGTGACGGTGAGGGCGATTCCCAACGGCGGTTCGAATTCCGCCACCTACGCCCCTCAGACGGGCGCGATCCAATGGCAGTACCCGGGTCAGCGTGTCGACGGCTGTGGCGCCAAGGACCTGACCTGCACGGTGGTTCCAGCGACGGCGTCGCGTGCGGAGTGGCAGTGGCTCGAGTTCCATGTGTCCATGCCACGGACGTATTTCATCGATTCTCCGGGCGACCTCTGCGGCGGCATGCACCTGTGCGCGGGGGTCACCACCAACGCGTGGACGTTCGTTGGCATCGCTCCAACCGGCAGTTCCTTCACAACGACCGGCGGCGGATTGGGCAGCCTGCCGCCGCTCCCGCTCATCCTGGCTGCCGCAGCGGCTGCCGCGGCGGTCGCGGCCGCCTGGAAATACAACTGGAGACGAACCCCCGCGCCGCCCCACCTGCCGGGGGAGACCACCGTCGGCCCGCTGCCCTCGGATCTCTCCTCCTACGCCGCCGGGGGGCGCATCGTGGAGTCCGTGAACCCGCCCCTGCCAACCGTCACGACACCGGGTGGTGGCGGTGCCGCGGGCGGGGTGGGGTCAGCCGGCGGTGGCGGCCGCTCGGCGCCCACCGACCCGACCAGCGATGCCGAGGCCTGGGATGCCGCCCATCCTGACCCGGCGGCGGCGGATCCCACGGGCGGCGGATCGACCAGTGCGGGTCAGCAGGCGTACCAGCAAAAGGTGGCGCAGCACAAGGCCGACGTGCAGCAGAGGGCGCAGGACCTGGCGAAGGCGTCGGACGCGGCCAAGACCAAATTGGGCGCCCCGGCCGGGCAGGCAGCCCCCAGCAGCGACGCCGAGGCCTGGGATGCCGCCCATCCTGACCCGGCGGCGGCGGATCCCACGGGGGGCGGATCGACCAGCGCGGGTCAGCAGGCGTACCAGCAAAAGGTGGCGCAGCACAAGGCCGACGTGCAGCAGAGAGTGCAGGACCTGGCGAAGGCGTCGGACGCCGCCAAGACCAAATTGGGCTCGCCGCCGAACACCCCCTGACCGGGCGTCACGCGAGCGAAATGCCCGCGGTTGGCACGACGAGCAGCGCGCTCCTACGGGCGCCGAGAGGAGGGAGCGTAGCGCGGCAGTTTGGCCGGGTCGACGGCGGCCGTGAGCGCGGCCGCCAGCGCAGCAAGCAGTTCCGTAGCCTGCGTTGCATGGGCTGGCGAGAGCCCTACCATGGTCTGCTCCGCGACCTCGCGCCAGGCCGTGCGCACCTTTGGTAGAAGCGCGCGCCCGCGGTCGCTCAGCTCAACCAGGGTTGCCCGGCGGTCAGCCGGTGACGGCCGGCGCACAACCAACCCGGCGGCTTCGAGCTGACGCACGCTCAGGGTGATCGTCGGCGGCTCGAATCCGCTTGCCCCGGCAAGTTGCGCCTGGGTGAGGGGCCCATTCTTTTCAAGCTCCATGAGCAGCAGCTTGTGGCCGGGGTGGATGCCAAACGGAACCAGGGCTGCGATGGCCAGCGCACGGTGGCGAATGCTGATCGCGCGGATTGACCTGTTAAGAGCCTCTGCTTCTTCGAAGTTCATGCCTCTCCTTGACAGTAGATCCTTAGGCGCCTAACATTAGGCACCTAAGGAAAGTGTAGCTGTCCGGACCCGATCCAGGGTCGACGGAGTAACTCACTTCAATCAAGGAGGAGCCATCTCATGAGCGCTACCACAATGCATGTGACCACGCCGGCGAACGACGGTCTGAGCCGGTCGCGGGCCCTGGGCGTGGCGGGAGCAGTCCTCGCTGCGGTCGCCGTTTGGGCTGTCGCTGTCCCAATCCTTGGCATCTCACTGCTGATTCGCTTCGGCAACGGTGCTCCCCAGGGCGTCGGACTGCCGGCGGTCGCAGGCGGCAGCCTCGTCCTGTCCCTCCTTGGGCTGGGGTTGCTCATAGCCCTCGAAAAGCTGACTGCGAACGCGCGCGAAATATGGACCATCGTCGCCGCCGTCGCCCTCGCCGCCTCGATGGGCCTCCCAATCGTGGCGGGAACCACGCAGGAGGCGGTGGGCGTTCTGGCCCTGATGCACGTAGTTGCGGGGGCGGTGTTGATCCCCGCACTGCGCCGCCGCTAGTCACGCTTCACCCCGGGACAGGTGCCGGCGCGACCGCGTTCCAACGGCGGGGAGGGGGATGTCATGGGGTGGCGCCGGATGGCGCCACCCCCTTCCGTGAAGGGCCGCCGGACTTACTTACGCCGCCCGGTCTCCGATCAGAACACGAGTCCGTGGGTGCTGATCAGCCGAGGCATGCTGTCAAATTCAACCTCCGTCCCGTACTCCGCTGCCAGAGCGGCCATGCTACCGGGGTTCAACTCCCCGGACGCCGCCATCGCAGTGGCCTTCTCGAAGAACTTTTCAAACCCGGCCGGCGAGATGATCTCCAGGATCCTCGCGGGGGAGTCGCCGGCGTTCCAGAAGGTGTGCCACTGGCCTCGCGGCTTGAAGATCAAGTCACCGGGCTCGCCATAGACCACTTCCCCTCCGAGCTCTGCCCCAACGCGCCCCTCCAGGACGTAGCTGTACTCGTCCTCCCGGCTGTGGCGGTGCATGGGCGCCGCCAGTGCCCGAGGTTCCATCGGGTGCTCCACCAACGAAAAGCCTCCGCCGGACTCCTCGCCGTCGATCATGAAGCGAACTCCGATTCCGCCCATTTTCCCGGTTCGGCCGGCGTCCGGTCCTATCACCCGCGCTGCTGCAATCGCCATGACCAATTCCTCCTATCAATGAACAGGGCGTTCAATGAAGTGACCATCGTATACGATGGTTGAACACCATGTCCACTCAAAAGCGTCCGTACGAACTCAGGGCGCGAGCTGAGCAGCAGGCAATCACCCGTCAGCGCATCGTCGCGGTGACCGCGGAACTACACGATGAGCTCGGCCCGGCCCGGACCACCGTCGCGGAGATTGCGCGGCGTGCGGGTGTGCAGCGGCTGACGGTGTACAACCATTTCCCGGACGAGCGAGGGTTGTACGAGGCCTGCGGTGAGCACTGGATGTCGCAGAATCCTCCTCCCGACCCCAGCGACGCCTTGGAGTTGAGGGACCCGGCAGCCCGGCTGCGGGCCGTCCTCGTCCCGCTGTACCGGTGGTACCGCCGCACAGCACGCGCGCAGGAAAATATGCAGCGCGACCGCCTGGTCTTGCCGGCGTTCGATGCCGTCATGCGGATTCGAGTAGACCAGCAGATGAATCAGCTTGGCGACGCGCTCAGCGCAGCGGTTGGGGTCGCGCCTGGGGTCCGTGCCATCGTCGGGCTGGCCCTGAACTTCTGGACGTGGCGCACGCTGTCGCTCGGGGGCCTCGGCGACGAGGACGCGGCCGCTGTCATGGTCAAGGCAGTCAGCGCTGCCGGCGATGAGTGAGCATTTGGTCGACACCGATGACCAAGGATGAACTCCGGCGGACTTGATGTACATGGCGGGGTCGTGACCATAAATGGTGGCGGCCAGGGCTCTCCGGTGGCCCATCTGGGGTCGCGCATTGAGGCCCATCTGAAGCTCAGCCGCAACACGAGCCGGCATGGACTTGTGGGGGGCTAACCACCCGGCTGCGACCCTGCCAGCACCATTGGCATACACTGCCGAGTCGCCTGAAACTAGCCGAGTGAGGTCGTCTACGGAAGACAAGAATCACGGCATCGGCGCCGGTTGGGCTCCGGAAAGGGCCTGGTGACCGCATCCACTGCCGGCCACGGGCGCATCCTCCGGCGCCTGGTCTGGCTCATAGTGGGACTGGACGTCGCGGCCCTGGCCCTGGCCTTCTGGCTCGAGTTCGGCGCCGGGTCATCCGTGTCGTTCGCCAGCTACGCCGGCGCCCCGGACTACCCATTCGCGTTCGCCCAAATCGTGACGTTGGGCTTCGGCGTCCTGATCGCGATGCGACAGCCGCGCAACCCCGTGGGCTGGCTGCTGTTGGCGTCGTCCAGTTGGTTCGTGCTCGGCCGGCTGGACACCAACTACATCGTCTACGCGATTCATGTGCGACATCGCGCAGTTCCGGGCGCCGACCTGCTTGGAACGCTGAGCCAGATGGACTGGGTCCTCGAAATTGTCCTCAACGCCATCTTCCTCCCCCTGGTGTTCCCCACCGGGAGACTGCTCTCGCGCCGTTGGCGGCCTGTTGTCTGGATCGCCGGCGTCGCGGCACTGGCAACCATCCTTGGCGGAGCCTTCAACTCGCACCCGGATCCCAGCCTCATGGTCGCGGGGGTGCGACCAGTCATCGCCCCGCCCCCGCTGCGCCAGGCCGCTGATGTACTGACCGGCGCGCTCATCCTGCTGGCGGCCACCGTCCTGGCCGCCGCTCTGTCGCTCGGGTTGCGGTACCGCCGCTCCGGGTCTGAAGTACGGCACCAGATCAAGTGGCTGCTGTTTGCCGTGTCGGTATACGGACTGGGCTTCGCGGCCGTCATTCCCGGCCTCGTTCTCAACTATCAAGCGCCCTGGCTCGAGGCTGCCGCCGGGTTCGGGTTGCTCTTGATCCCGGTGTCCGCCGCGGTCGCGGTCCTCAAGTACCGCCTCTACGACATCGACGTTGTCATCAGCCGCACCCTCGCCTACGGCGCCCTCGCGGCGTTCATCACCCTTGTCTATGTGGCCATCGTGGTCGGGGTCGGGGCGCTCATCGGAAGCGGCGGCCAGCCCAACCTGGCCCTGTCGATTGTCGCCACCGCGGTCGTTGCGGTCGCCTTTCAACCCGTCCGCGAGCGCCTCCAGAAGCTTGCCAACCGTGCTGTCTACGGCGAGCGCGCTACGCCGTATGAGGTCCTCTCACAGTTCTCCAAGCGCGTCGCTGAGTCCTACGCTGCCGATGATGTCCTGACGCGGATGGCGCGGGTCCTGGCCGAAGGGACCGGCGCTGCCCGGGCCGACGTCTGGCTGCGACTGGGCGGCACGCTGCGCAAAGCGGGCTCTTGGCCCCCGGACGCAGAGGAGCGCGTGCTGGCGTTGCTGGCCAGCGATATGTTGCCATCAGTGCCTGATGCCGACCGCGCCGTCGAGGTCCGTCACCAGGGCGAACTGCTGGGGGCGCTCACGGTCACAAAACGCGTAGGTGAAGCATTGACTCCGATCGAAGAAAAATTGCTCGACGACCTCGCCCACCAGGCGGGACTGGTGCTGAAGAATGTCGGTCTGACTGCGGAGTTGTTGCAGCGTCTCGAAGACCTACGGGCGTCACGCCAGCGCCTGGTGGCGGCCCAGGACCAAGAGCGGCGGCGGCTGGAGCGCAACCTGCACGACGGTGCCCAACAGAACCTGGTGGCTCTCAAGGTCAAACTCGGGCTGGCGGAGCACATCATCCAGAAGGACCCCGCCAAAGCCAAGGAGCTGATCTTGCAGCTTAAGAGCGATGCGGACGAAGCTCTGGAAACGCTGCGCGACCTGGCCCGAGGAATCTACCCCCCGCTGCTGGCGGACAAGGGCCTGGTGGCGGCGCTGGAGGGCCAGGCTCGGAAGGCCGCGGTGCCGGTCGTTGTCCACGCCGAGGGCATCGGGCGTTACGAGCAGGACGTCGAGGCCGCGGTGTACTTCTGCTGCCTCGAAGCACTTCAGAATATCGCCAAGTACGCCAACGCAACAGCGGGGACGGTCACTCTAGGCGCCACGGCAGGCTTTCTCGCCTTTGAAGTCCGCGACAACGGCGCGGGCTTCGACCCGGACGCAGTCCCGCGCGGCGCAGGATTGCAGAACATGTCAGACCGGCTTGACGCACTCGGCGGGACGCTCGTGGTGGCATCTGCTCCCGGGAGCGGGACGACCCTGCGCGCCCGGCTGCCGATCGTCGCCCGTCTCGGCTAATCCAGTCCCATGGATGCGGGACCGGTGCGGATGGCGGTCCTTGATGACACGTGCGGAACCTCATTCAACTGGTGCAGATGAACGCTTGAATCCCGCGGGCTCGGATCTCGGTCCGTTAGGCTCGGAGACATGACCCTTCAGCGCATGGACAATGTGGGCATTGTCGTCGATGACCTCGACGCGGCTGTCGCGTTCTTCACCGAGATCGGCATGGAGCTTGAAGGCAGGGCGCAGGTCGAGGGCCCCTGGGTGGACCGCGCCGTCGGGCTCGAGGGCGTTCGGAGCGACATCGCGATGATGCGGACCCCGGACGGCCACGGCAAGCTGGAGTTGAGCAAGTTCCACACTCCCGCAGCGACCGTCGCCGGCTCAGGGAACTCTCAGCCGAACACCTTGGGCATGCATCGCGTCATGTTCACCGTCGACGACATAGACGACACCGTTGCCCGCCTGCGCGCGCACGGCGCCGAGCTCCTGGGCGAGGTGGCACAGTACGAGAGCAGCTACCGGCTCTGTTATCTCCGCGGCCCCGCGGGCATGATCGTCGCCCTGGCTGAACGAATCGGCTGAAGCGCCTGTCGAGCGGGGCGCCCTTTCGCGATTACGCTGCGGAAGCCCTGACCGGGCGCAATATGCACGAGGGAATCGAGACGCCGGGAGGCGGCTGGGACGTCACTGCGCGGGCCTGAGGACGACCCGGCCGAAGGCTTTGCGGCTCTCCGCGTATTCGTGCGCGGCGGCGGCATCTGCGAGCGGGAACGCACGATCGATCTCGACGTGGAGCTCGCCGCTGGCAACGCGCTCGAGCATGCTGCCGATCAGTTCATGAATCCGGGCGTACTCGGGCAGGATCGCGCCGCCGAGGAAGACGCCCCGCAGGGTGTTGTTCCGGGCCCATAACGCCCGCGCGTCGATCGCAGAACCCGCCCGAGCGGCGACCCCGACGCTCACGAGTGTCCCCCGGTAGGCGAGCACATCGACGCTGTCGACGAGGTTCTGGCCGCCGATCGAGTCGATGACGACGTCCACACCGCGCGAGTTGGTCAGTTGCTGGGTGCGCTCGACAAACCCCTCAGTCGCGTAGTTGATCCCGTGGTCGAGCCCGAGCGCTTTGAGCCGTTCGAGCTTCTCGTCGTTGGAGGCCGTCGCGATCACGGTGGCGCCGGCGCGCTTGGCCAGTTGAATCGCGGCCATCCCGAGGCCGCCGGCCCCGGCATGGACCAGGACGGTCTGGCCGGCGGTTAGGTTCCCGGCGGTGAACAGGCACTCGAACGCGGTGCCGAAGGCCACCGGGACGCACGCCGCGCGGTCGACATCGAGACCGGCAGGGATGGGCCAGGTTGTCATGGCGAGCACCGCTCGTCGCGCGGCGTGGGACCCGGAGGAGTTCAGGGCGACGACCCGGTCGCCGACCGCGCGTCCGTCGACACCGGCGCCGACAGCGCTCACGGTTCCGGCGCTCAGGTATCCGACGACGTGTGGCGCCGCGGGTAGATCCCCCGACGCGCGGGCCAGCAGGTCTCCTCCCTCGATGCTGATCGCCTCGGCATCCACCACCACGCAACCGTCCGGACAGCTGGGATCCGGCATCTCCTCATACCGGAGCATTTCCGGACCGCCGTTCTCGTAGATCACCGCCGCCTTCATGCCCGTGCCTCCAAATTCTTGCGATGCCTGTCCAGCGGGCGCCGCCACCGGCGCGCTGGTCACACCCAAAAGCATGCACAAGGAGTCAGAACGTCCGCGGTCGCGCCCCCCAGGTTCGCCTCTCCGCGCCATCAAGGGCGACGTTGAGTGCTAATTCGATCGTGCCTGCGGTGGAGACAGGGCCCGGGCCCGCCAGTCCCTGCGCGGCCGGCTGAGCATCGTCAGTCAGGGTGACGCGCAGGGCGCCGCCGCTGATGTGCACCAGGTAGTGGTCGCCATCGGCGGCGGCGGTCTCGCTCTCCCAATGGAGATCGCTGGTTGTCGCGGCAATCGACATGGCGTCCAACTGCAACTGCGCGGCACCCGCGCTCGCATCGACGACCACGGCCGCACCGGGTGGACGATGGATCCGCACGGCAACGGCGCCGCCTGAGACATTGATGGGCACGACGCCGCGGGGGTCGGGAAGCACGCAATCCACGCGCGTCGCGCCCCCGTCCAGCTGGATCTCGCGAACGTCGAGACCGCCGAGCTCCAGGCGGGTGTTCCAAGTGGGCCCCTGGACCTTGATACGCCATGGGTGCGCGGGATTCAGGTCAAGCTTCCCCTGGCGGCCGCCCCGGAGGCGGCGGACCTTCAGGATGTCGCCGTGTTCTATCGCGGGCGCCGATGTCCCCGGGTCGGTCGTGGCGCGTAGCAACTCTTGCATCGGGCCGCCAGCCTGGAGCGTGACGCCACGGCTGCCGCTGTCGACAGCGACAGTGAGGATGCGGTCGGTCTGCCCGACGGGGGCAAGCTCGGGCCCGGTCGACCACACCAGCACGTGGCTCAGCATCATCATCGCGGTCGCGGCGGCCTCGGACTGCATCAAGCCCGCTTTGAGCAGCAACTCTTGAAGGCGCGTGTGGGTGGCGCTGCGATTGACTATTTCCGGGACGGTCAACAGCACCCTGGCAGCGTCCGGCCGGCCGTCCACAACGGAGCAGAGGGCATTGCATACCGCGAGGGCAGCGACGCGCCATGTGCCTTTCCGATCGCCGACATGTACCTGGTCCATCAGTGCCTGTGCGACGAGGGCGATCAACTCGTCGCGATCCCGGACATGCCAGTAGAGCGATGCCGCCTTGACACCGAGGTGGTCGGCCAGGGCACGCATCGACAGCGCGCCCAGCCCCACCTCACCAATGACCTCCAGGGCTGCAGCCGCCAATCGGTCACGACTGAGCGCCGACCCGCGCGAGCTATTCAATGGCTCACTTGCACTCTAACGGTGTTAGGGATAGTATCCATCACGGATAAGCCTAACACTGTTCGTGAGGAAGAATAATTGAATACCCAGGTGATCTCGGCTGACGGCACGGCGATCGGGTACGGGCTGCTGGGCGAAGGCCCGGCGGTGGTCCTGATTCAAGGCGCAATGGGATCGGCCCACAACTTCAAGGACCTGGCGGCGATCCTGGCAGAGCAGTTCAAGGTGGTTGTTCCCGACCGCCGTGGCCGCGGTGCCAGCCCCCACGCCTATGGCCCCGATTACGGTGTGAGAACAGAGGTGGAGGACCTCGACGCCCTGCTGCAGGCCACCGGGGCGACCCGCGTGTTCGGGCTCAGCTCTGGAGCGCTGATAGGCCTGGCAGCGGCGCGCGAAATTCCGAGCATCGAGAAGCTCGCGATCTACGAACCGCCCCTGTTCCTGGACGCCGCGCCGACCGACATGCTGGCCCGCCTCGAACGCGAGGTCGCAGAAGGCAGAATGGCGGCCGCCCTGATCACCGGCATGCAGGGCGCACAGTTGGGTCCCTCATTTCTGAACCTGATACCACGCGGCGCCCTCGAGTTCCTGACCGGGATGGCCATCGCCCGCGACTCACGCGCGCCTGGCGAGTACGTGCCGATGCGCGATCTCGCGCCGACCCTACGGTTCGACTTCCGTCTCGTTTGCGAGATGAGCGCAACTGTCGACACGTTTCGCGACATCGAATGCGACCTTCTCCTGCTCGGAGGCAGCAAGAGTCCAGCGTACCTAAAGGCGGGGCTGGACGCCCTGGCGTCGGCGGTGCCTCGCGCTCGCCGCGTCGAGTTCGCGGGTCTCAACCATGGCGCCGCCTGGAATGCCGACCGGGGTGGGCATCCCGACAAGGTGGCCCCGGCACTGAGGGAGTTCCTCTCATGATTCCGCCTGTTTCCTAGCTCAAGATCTCGACATAGCCGTCCGTTCCGTGCACGCGGATTCGCTCTCCATCCCGGATGAGCCGCGTGGCTTGCTCCACGCCCACCACGGCGGGTAGGCCGTACTCCCGTGCGATCACCGCGCCGTGTGTCATGAGGCCACCGACCTCCGTCACCAGCCCGGCGATTGAGACGAACAGGGGTGACCAGCTGGGGTCCGTGTAAGCGGTCACCAGGATGTCGCCCGGTTCGAGATCGGCGTCACCCATGTCCAGGATGACGCGGGCTCGCCCCTCGATGATCCCGGCGGAAACGGCGAGGCCGACCAGCGCTCCGGTCGGAACGCCATCTCGCCGATACGCCCCAGCGATGACCTCGCCATCAGACGTGAGCACTCGCGGGGGAGTCAGTGCTTTGAAGGACCTGAACGCCTTCTTGCGCTGGACAATGAGCTGCTCATCGACGTGCTTCGTGCGCACGACGTCCTGGAGTTCCTGGAACGTGAGATAGAAGATGTCCTCGCTCTCACGAAGCACGGCGTCCTGCACCAGGCGCCCGGCCTCATCGAGCAAGGCCTGCTTGTAGACGAAGTAACGGCTGACAATGCCGTACTTTGGATACTCGCGGTAACCACTGAAGGTCCGGACGCGGTCGATCATCCGCCTCGTCTGTTCTGCCTTCTGCTCTCCGTCTGGCAGGGCCCGCAAGCGGTCGAGCAACTCCTGTTCCTTCGTCTGCGCCTCCTGGCGCCCCTGCTCGAAGCGTTGCTTGCCGGCGCCCGGCTCGAAGTTCTTGATGTTGCCGAGGACCAGGGGCAGCAGGGTCGTGGGACGTTCGCTCCAGCGCGGCCGGGTGATGTCGCTCTCGCCGGCGCAGCGCATGCCGTATCTGTCGAGGAATGCGTCGAAGGCGTGGCGCGCCTCCCGCCCGCCCGCAACATTCGGCAGCTCGTCCAGGAAGCCGTCGTCCTCGACGCTCTGCAGGAAGGCCACCGCCTCCGGGTGCGGGCGGATCACGTCCGCGACCTCGAGCAGCGCCAAGCCCATCTCCGACGTGATGTTGCCAGGGACGGACTGCGTGAGGGTATCGGCCGCGTTCTTCTCGCCCAGCCACTCCTGCAGGTGCTCGTTGAGCCACCCCGAGGCCTCCATCGCGGCCAGGATGACCTGCATGCTCCGCGGGTCTGAGGTGATCCGCTGCAGTTCCTTGAGGTCCGTCAGGATGAAGTCGAGCAACTCCGATCCAGACCGCTTCCGGATCTCGCGTCGCAACGCCGCTATGGAGGCCTGGCTGCGCCCGACCAGGTCGCTGACGATTGCCGGGTCGGTATCGATCGGGGCCGGCGTGCCGCCGGCGGGCGGTCCGCCGGGGCCTGCATCCCGGATTGAGGGAATGAGGTCTCCCCGGTCGACGACGGTCTGCAGCGCGCCCCCGATCAGCGGATCGGATTTCCCCAGGACCAGGAGGCGGGCGCGGCTCGCCGGCGAAGCGAGGTCCCGGGCGACGTCGACGAACAGCCTTCCGCCGGCGTGAAACATCGGTCGGAGGGCCGTCAGCTGCCAGATCGAGAGCCCCAGCGGTTTCATGGGGTCGGTCATCATCTGCTGATGCCCGACGGAGATGTAGACGTGGTTCTCCTGGTCGTCGATCTCGGGAATGGGGAACAACGCGGTGATCGGCCGGCTCTGGACCACCTGGAATTCCTCGTCGACCAGGCACCACTCGATGTCCTGGGGGTTTCCGAAGTGCGCCTCGATCCGCCGTCCCAGCTGCGCTAGTCGCACGACCTGCGCATCGCTCAGCACTGACTGCTCCTGCCGCTCCGGGTCGATGGCGACCTGCTGGGTCCCGCCTGCCGGCGATGCGAGGATGGCAAGGTGCTTGGTGGCGACCCTCCTGGTGACGACCTGGCCGTCCCGCACCTTGTACATGTCCGCGTTCACCAGACCCGAGACCAGGGCCTCGCCAAGGCCGAAGGTGGCCTCGATTGAGACGACCTTTCGGTTTGAGGTGACAGGGTCGGCTGTGAACAGGATGCCCGCGGCCGTCGGGAAGACCATCTGCTGAACGACCACGGCCATGTGGACGTTGCGTTGGTCGAAGCCGTTCCGCAGGCGGTAGGTCACTGCGCGCTCGGTGAACAGCGAGGCCCAGCACCGGCTGACGTGCCGGAGGACCGCGGCCGCCCCGACGACGTTCAGGTAGGTGTCCTGCTGACCGGCAGAGGATGCCGTCGGCAGGTCCTCTGCCGTGGCGCTCGATCGGACGGCATAGGCGGTCGCCTCGCCGAGGTGGGCGAGCGAGCGTGTGATCGCCGCGGCAACCTCGTCGGGGATGGCGATCCTTTCCAGGGTCCCGCGGATATCGGCCGTGAGTGTGTGGATGCCCCCCCGGTCATCCGGGTCCAGGTGCGACAGCCGTTCAATCCGATCGTCGATCGACGGTTCTGTGGCCATGACCCGCTGGAAGGCATCGGTGGTCACACAAAAGCCAGCCGGTACACGGATGCCGTCGATCCGCGACAGCTCCCCTAGGTGCGCACCCTTGCCACCGACGACCGCGACCTGGGCCCGGTCGATCTCCTGGAAACCCAGCACGTAGTTGGCCATCCGTACACCATCCCCTTGGAGGCCTGTCGGACCTCGACTGACAGTTACTGGCTCAGTCCGGGCCCCGGGTCCTGCGCGCCGGATTGCAGACCTCGCGCCCAGGTCCACGCGTAGTTGGGGTCCTCCGACGCCTCCGCGGCGGGGCCGAGGTGCAGGGGGCGGAAGGTGTCGATCATCACCGCGACCTCGTCCGTACCGGGTTTGCCGATCGCCGCCTCAACGCTCCCGGGCTGTGGACCGTGGGTGAAGCCCGACGGGTGAAGGCTGATCGAGCCGAGTCCGATGCCGGCGCCCTTGCGCGACATGAAGTCGCCGCCCACGTAGAAGAGCATCTCATCGGAATCGACATTGGCGTGGTTGTAGGGCACCGCGATCGCCTCAGGGTCGAAGTCGAAGGGTCGCGGGCAGAACGAGCAGATCACGAAGTTGGGGCCCTCGAACGTCTGGTGGGTGGGCGGAGGCATGTGGAACCGCCCGACGCGAGGTTCGTAGTCATGGATCGAGAAGCGGAACGGGTAGAGGCACCCGTCCCACCCGACGACGTCGAACGGGTGACGCAGGTAGGTCATGCGTGTCAGCCCGGCGCGGTGGCGCACCAGCACCGGCACGTTCTCGCCTTCGACCAGCAGCGGCTCGACCGGCCCGTGCAGGTCGCGCTCGCTGTATGGGGCGTGCTCCAGGAACTGGCCCCGTGCCGAGAGGTATCTTTTCGGCGGTCGAATATGGCCGCTGGCCTCCGCGATCAGTGCCCGTACGGGCTCATCGCCAAGGGTGACCCAGCGGTGCGTGGTCGAGGTTGGAACGACGACATAGTCGCCGGCGCCCGCGTCCAGGGACCCGTAAACCGACTCGAGCCTGGCCGACCCGGATTCGATGTAGACGCATTCATCACCGATCGCATTGCGGAAGAGCTCGCTCGTGTCGGTTGCAGCGACGTAAGAGATGCGCACGTCGTCGTTCGCCAGCAGGAGCCTGCGACCGCTGACCAGGTCGCCGCCGACGTCGAGCTCATGGGTCTTGAAATGCCGGGGCTTCAGCGGATGGTTGGGAGCCGTGGCCCGGTCCGCGGGCTCATCCGCGACCTCCGCTCCGACGATCGCTGTCGGCAGTCCCCGGTGGTAGAGGAGCGACTGGTCGGAGGAGAAGCCCTCCGACCCCATGAGCTCCTCAGCGTAGAGGCGCCCGGCCGGGTCGCGGAACTGCATGTGTCGCTTGCGCGGCACGTCGCCGACCTTTATGTAGTGGGTCATCTGACAGATTGTGGGGGACAGCCCCGGCGAGAGGTTGCCCCGACGGTCCTGCTCGCACTCCATTCGATCTCAAATCGCCCGGGTTGACGGCTCGCACGGCCCCAGCGGGATTACGATGAGCGGGCTGGCCCATGACCAGGCCCAGGGGAGGACAGACATGTCAGAGACGGTGTTTCACGAGGTGGTCGAGAGAATGGCCGCCGATCCCGGCTTCGCGTCGAGTGTTGCCGCTGATCCGTTGGCCGCGCTGGGCGGCTTTGACCTGAGCCCCGACGAGCGCACAACCCTGGCCGCACTCACATCCGACGCCAGCGCGGGCGCCAGTGCTCTCGGGACGCGACAGTCCAAGTCGGCAATGTTGCCGACCTCGTTCTTAGGGGCCGCTCACCACCCCGGCCTTCACGCGGAGACCCCCGCTACGCATAACGACTTTGGCCATCACGCGACCGGCCTCCATCAGCACGCGACCCCGGTTGTTGGTCCACACGCGGCGTCGACCAACCTGCACCCAGGTGCGGCCACCCATCCGAGCGTGTCGCTGGATCACAGGTCGGACTCCCTGTCCGAGCAGGGGGAAAGTGAGTCGCTCAAGTTGCAGATGGCCATGGACCGGCTCTCGAAATTCGAAGCAGCCCTGACCAACATCGAGCAGAAGAGCGCGGAAACGCAGTCGGACATCATTCAGAACATGAAGTGAGGATCGGAAATTCGCCTCATCGCAGGAGCGTAAGGAGCCGCTGAACCACGCCGGCCACGGGCCCGGGCCGCCGGCCCTATGCTGCGGAGCATGAGCATCGAACACCGGGTCGTCACCTCCGACGGTCGAACTCTTCGCGTCGAAGAGGCCGGTGACCCGTCGGGCGCGCCAGTTCTGGCCCACCACGGAACACCCGGCGCGGGCGGTTCGTTCGCGCCGCATGCTGAGGACGCGAGGGTCCGCGGTATCCGCCTGATCTCTTACGATCGGCCGGGCTACGGCGGCTCCAGCCCGCATCCCGGGCGCACGGTCGCGGACTGCGCGGCAGATGTCCGCGCCATCGCGCAAGCGCTTGACACTCCGCGCTTCACCACCTGGGGCATCTCCGGTGGCGGCCCCCACGTGCTGGCGTGCGCAGCGCTGCTGCCGGACCTGGTCGTAGCCGCTGCATCGCTGGCATCCGTGGCGCCGTACGGCGCGCCCGGGCTCGATTACTTCAGTGGGATGGGGGAGGAGAACGTCGAGGACACCAGGCTGATGCTGGAAGACCCGGGGGCGGCTCGCGCGAAGGCGAAAGCGGACCGCGAACGCCTCATGTCACTGACTGCGGAACAGATGGCCAGGGCCTTTCCAACCCTGCTTTCCCCGGTGGACGCGGCCGCCCAGACGCCCGAGCTCGCGGACTACTTCGCGAACCGGAACAGGTTCGCGCTGGGCCCCGGTGACGAGGGCTGGTGGGACGACGGGGTGTCCAGCATGGAGCCGTGGGGCTTCGACCTCCGGAGTATCTCGATCCCGGTCCAGCTATGGCACGGGCGCCACGACCGGTTTGTTCCTTTCCAACATGGTCAGTGGCTCGCCACCCAGGTCCCGGGCGTGGACGCCCATTTGACAGATGAGGACGGCCACGTGACGTTGCTCCTCAACCGTGTGCCCGAGGTGCACGCCTGGCTGCTCGCCCAGTTCCAGGCGGAGGCCAAGCGTGGCCGAAAGGAGGACAGCTGATGGAGCATCGGAGGCGCTCAACGACCAGCTGAAAGTCCCTGAAATCATTGTCTCACGCAGGCCGGGGCTTGCCGCAAGCCCCACCCCCCGTGCGACGCTCTCGACTCGTCCTGGGCGGAGGTGAGGGGTATGCGCGGACACTCGGTGCTGGTCGTCGGAGGAGGTCCGACAGGGCTGATGCTGGCGGGCGAGTTGGCCCTGGCGGGGATCGACGTTGCGATTGTCGAGCGGCGCCCCAGCCAGGATGTGATGGGCTTCCGCTCAGGCGGCCTGCACTCGCGAACCATCGAAGTTCTCGATCAACGCGGGATTGTTGACCGGTTCCTCTCCGATGGCAAGGTGGCCCAGGTCGCGGGGTTTGGGTGGATCCGCCTGGATATCAGTGACCTTCCGTCGCGCCACCCCTACGGGCTGGCGCTGTGGCAGGACCGCATCGAGCTGATCCTCGCCGGCTGGGTCAAGGAGCTCGGCGTCCCGATCTACCTCGGATGCGAGCTGACCGGTTTCGCCCAGGACGGCACCGGCGTCGATGTCGAGATGGCCGACGGCCAATCGCTCCGGGCGGAATACCTCGTCGGGTGCGACGGGGGTCGCAGCCTGGTCCGCAAAACAGCCGGCATCGGGTTCCCCGGGTGGGACCCGACCACCAGCCATCTCATCGCCAATGTCGAGATGATGCAGGAGCCGCAATGGGGCCTGGGCAACGATGGGACTGGCGTCCATTCCCTCTCGCTTTTGGACGATGGACAGGTGCGGGTGCTGGTTTCGGAAGTGCATGTGGAACACGGCGGTGAGCCCACGATGCGCGACCTCAGCGAGGCGCTGACCGCCATGTACGGGACGGATTACGGTGTGCACAACGCAACCTGGCTGTCCAGGTTCACAGATGCGACCCGGCAGGCGGCGTCGTACCGCGACAGACGGGTACTGCTGGCCGGCGACGCCGCCCACGTGCACCCGCCGGTGGGTGGACAGGGTCTCCAAACCGGGGTCCAGGACGCAGTGAACCTGGGCTGGAAGCTGGCCCGGGTGGTCCGGCAAACGTCGCCTGAAAGTCTCCTGGACACCTACCACGCCGAGCGGCACCCGGTCGCTGCCCGCGTGCTGCGCAACACTATGGCGCAAACCGCGCTCCTCCGCCCGGACGAGCGTAGCGATGCGTTGCGCAAGAGCGTGTCGGAGCTGCTGAGCATCGACGAGGCACGCCAGCGGTTCGGCGCGATGGCGTCCGGCCTGGACATTCACTACGACTTCGGCGAGGGCCACCCCCTGCTCGGGCGGCGCATGCCCGACCTCGACCTGGACAGCGCGGGTGGCCCCGTGCGGGTCTTCACCCTCCTGCACGAGGCCCGGCCGGTGCTGCTCAACCTCACGCCCTTAGGTGGCCCCGATATCACGCCATGGACGGATGAACTGCGGCTCGTTGACGCCGCCTACGCCGGCGCTTGGGAGCTCCCGGCACTGGGGACCGTCACCGCCCCCGAAGCCGTCCTGATTCGGCCCGACGGATATGTGGCCTGGGTGGGGGAGGGTACGGATAGCGGGTTGCGCGACGCACTGACCACCTGGTTCGGGTCAGCCTGACGCGATGCCGCCTCCGTTCCGGGGATTCCACCTGCACCACATTAACCGCACTC
Source organism: Chloroflexota bacterium (assembly GCA_034666405.1). GTDB lineage: Bacteria > Chloroflexota > Dormibacteria > DASZGP01 > DASZGP01 > JAXDLW01. The sequence goes on from JAXDLW010000015.1 coordinate 58,534, forward strand.
GCCTGTGTTAGCCTCCCGGCAGCAATTCGCCGGGGCGGGTTATGGGGGGATCCGAGCCGCCTCGGGGAGCGGGGCAGTGACGGGTTAGGGGTAGGAGATCAGGGCCATGCTGGGCACCGTCGGGGGGCGGCGTGGGCGACGACTGGGCGCCTCTGTGGGCGGCCGCAATCGCGCCTCGATCAGCGCGCGCAATCTGTGGGTATTAGTGGTTGGCGTGCTGCTGACCGTAGTCGCGGGTTCCGTCCAGGTGGGTGCCGCGGCAACGGCCGGGCCGACCGTGATCCGCGTCCTCTCGAATCGTGCCGACCTGGTCTCCGGCGGCGAGGCGCTGGTCGAGGTCGTACTACCGGCGGGAGTCGACCCTGGCAGCGCTCGGATCGCCGCGGCAGGCCGCGACGTAACCGCGAGTTTCGCCGCGAATCGCCTGCCCGGCCTGCTCCGTGGGATACCTGCGGCCAACCGGACCGGCCTTGACCCCACGAGCAACGCGCTCGTCGGTGTGGTCAGCGGCCTGCAGATCGGCAACAGTGCGCTGACCGCAACACTGGCCGACGGATCGGGCGCGACCATCACCATCAACAACCACCCCGCCGGCGGCCCGGTCTTCGCCGGGACCCAGGTCCAGCCATGGGTCTGCAACACCCAGAACCCGCCACCGCCACCTATCAGCGCCGGTCAGCCGACGCACCTGGGGCCGTCGACCGATGCCCAGTGCAGCACGCCGGCGGTCTTCGAGTACTTCTTCCACACCAGCGACCCCGCCCTCTGCCAGAACGCGCCACCCTGTTTCGCGCCGTACGACCGTGCGAACCCGCCGTCAGGCGTACCCACCACGACCACGGACCAGGGCGTGACCGTGCCCTACATCGTCCGGGTGGAGGAGGGGGTCGAGGACCGTGGCATCTATGCGCTGGCCGTGCTCGACGACCCGGGCAAGCCCTGGACGCCGTGGGACCCGCAGCCGGCCTGGAACCACAAGCTGGTGACCACCTTCGGCGCCAGCACCTCGATGCATCACAGCCAGGGCGGTCCGTCGGCGGTCCTCGATCAGCCGGTGACCGCCTCGCCCGGCAACGCCGGCGGCGTCAACTGGTGGTCGCCTGACAGCGCGCTTTCACGAGGATTCGCGGTGGGTAACTCCGGCCTCAATGTCAAAGGGGAAAACGGCAACGAGGTGGTGTCCGCGGAGGCCCTGATGATGCTGAAGGAGCACATCGTGAACCGCTACGGACTGATCCGTTACACCATCGGCAACGGCTGTTCCGGCGGCGGCCTGGCGCAGTACCTCATCGCGGCGATGTACCCGGGCCTGCTCGACGGCATCCAGCCCAATTGCAGCTACACCGACACCTGGACGACGGCGCCCGACGTGGTCGACTGCCACCTGATCGACCAGTACATCACCAGCGCCGCGCCCCCCGGGGCGACGCCGGTGACCGCGGCCCAGCAGGCATTTGTGGACGGCCATTTCGACAGCAGCGACTGCGTCACCTGGGACGCGACGTTCGCCGGCGCAGTGGACCCGAAGGTGGCGAAAAACTGCGACCTGCCGGCAGCGGATGTCTACAACCCGACCACCAACCCCCGGGGTGTGCGCTGCAGTCTCCAGGATTACGATGTCGCGACCTGGGGCCCAAGGCCACCCTCCGTGTGGGGCCCGGTCGAGAAATCCAACGGCGCCGGGTTTGGCAAATTCCCGATGGATAACACTGGGGTCCAGTACGGCTTGGTGGCACTCAACGCAGGCGAGATCACCGTCGACCAGTTCCTCGATCTCAACGCGCGGATCGGGAGCATGGACAATGACGCCAACATCGTGGCGGGCCGGCGGCAGGCCGACCCCGGTACCACCGTCACCGCGTACCGCGCCGGACAGGTGAGCGACGCGCGCCAACTGGCAACCGTTCCGATCATCGACCTGCGCGGATGGAGCGAGAGCGGCGAGATCCACACCAGCTTCTACAGTTACAAGCTGCGCGCCCGGTTGGACCGGGAGAACGGTGGCCACGGCAACCAGCTGATCTGGACGTTCAAGGCGGCGGCCCCACTCCTGGGGATAATCGCGCCACCCGCCGTTGCACTGCAGTCTTTCCTGGCGATCGACTCATGGCTCGCCCGGATCGAGGCCGACGGGGCCTCCGGGTCGCTAGCCGCGAAGGTCCTGCGCGATCGACCCGGAACGGCGGTGGACGGTTGCTGGGCCCAGGGCGATATCCCGGCCAGCGGTCCCATGATCACCGACAGTTCAACCTGCGCCGCCCTCTATCCTCATTTCGCCAATACCCGCGTGGCTGCCGGCGCGCCCGTAACCGATGACGTCATCAAGTGCCGGCTCAAGCACCCGGCGGCGTCCGACTACCAGGTTCAGGTCAGCGCGGGCCAGCTGCAACAAATTGACCAGGTCTTCCCAACCGGGGTGTGCGATTGGAGCAAGCCTGGCGTCGACCAGCAGCCCTCCATCCCCTGGATGACATATGCCGGCGGCCCCGGGGGTACCCCGCTTGGTGACGCACCGGGCTCCAATCCATTCGCCGCATCCGTGCTGAACACGCCCAACACAGCAGCCGCGGGTCCCCTGGGCGGCGAGGTCGTCGTTGGCCTCGGGTTGCTGCTCCTGGTGCTCATCACCACGGCCTGGGGACGGCCCGCTAAGCGCTAGACACGTCCCGCGACCGCATCAGGACCAGTGCCAGGCCGAAGCCGACCACGAAGATCAGGCTCATCGAGAGGGCCGCGGTCCATGAGCCGGGCTGAGTCAGGGGGCTGCCGTAGAGGTGGAACACCGAGAGGTTCTGTGCCCAATCCGGGAACTTGAACAGCGGCCCGAGGTCGCCCAGCACATACGAGACGAACGCGAAGCCACCCAGGAACGGCACCGCGATCCTGGGCCAGCGGCTCGCCACCGCGACGCCGAGGCCGCCGAATGCGAGCGCGAAGGGCCAGAGCAGGGCCGACGCCGTGAAAAGATGGCCGGGGTCCAGGTTGAGTCCGGAACCGGGCGCTTCGGATGCCACGCCGATGTAGCCGGAGAGGACGATCACCAGGCTGGCGGCCGCGAACTCGAGCGCGCGTTCGAGCACCACCCGCGAGCGCGAGATGGGCGCCGTCAGCAGCATCTCGACCCGTCCTTCCTGGTCCTGGGTCGACCACCGCGAGACCTGCACCACGGCGTAGCCCGCCAGCAGGAGCAGCGCGGTGCCGAACCAGGTCAGGGCGAGCATTGACGCGTAGGCGGGCCCGGGAGTGACCCGCTGGAAGAGAGCGGCGAGGGCCGGGTCGGTCGAGAGGGCGTCGACCATCGACTTGGTTACCGAGACCATCAGCGCCCCCAGCACCAGTGTGCCGACCGCCCACACCCCGAGCCCCACGCGCTGCTCCCAGAGGCCCTCGGAAAAGGGGAAGCGGAGCATGACGTTGCTCGACGCCACCCGCACCGTGGTCCTGGCGCGCGCCCCCCATCGAAACAGCCCGCTCCCGATGTCTCGGCGCTGGAAGGCCGCGACGGCCAGGGCCACGCACAGTACCGCGACCGCGGCGAGCCCGACGGTCCCCGCCGTGTCGAACCTACCGCCGGGCGCTGCCGAACTGGTGGTCTCCATCCAGTGGAAGGGAGACACCAACCCGATCCACGAGACCGAGTCGATGGTGTCCGCGATGCCGTTGAGCACCAGGAGCAGCACCAATGCGCCGACACTCAGCGCGGTGGCGGTCTGGCGCTCGGGGGGCAGCTGCGAAACCAGGAGCGCGAGCGCATAGCACGCGAAGAACCCTGCCGCCATGGAGAGGGCCTTCCCCATCTCGCCGACAAAGTTGGGGTCCTGGTGCACGACGGGAGCGACCGCGACAATACCCAGCACCGAGCCGACGCAGGCCACCAGCAGCACCAGCCCGAAGGCAGCGCTGCGAGCCAGCAACAACCGCGTCCGCGAGACCCCGCTGACCAGCCATTCCGCGGTGAGACCACGCTCCTCGTCGCCGCGGCCAACCCCGACCCCGGCGAGCACGGCCCAGATCGACATCATCACGATCGCACTGGCCAGCCACTTGTACTGCTCGTAACCGCCAAGGGTCTCCGGGTGCACCGGGATGGGGATCAAGAAGGCGAACTGTTTGGCGACCAGGATCACCGAGCGGCCAAAGGCCGCCTGCGACGCGGCGGTGTTCCCGGCTGCCTGGGTGAACGCGGCCCCGTACAGGAACGAGATGACGAAGCCCCCGACCGTGAACCCAAGGAGGCCTCGCCGGTGGAGACGCCACGCCATCCACCGGATCATGTGCGGGCCTCCCCAGGCTGGTCCTGGTAGTAGGTGAGGAAGATCTCCTCGAGGCTCGGCTCATGGCTCGCGAGGTTGACCACGTGATGTCCCGCGAGGGCGTCGGCCACGGGCTCGAACGACCCACGTGCAGTGAAGGTGACCCGGTGATGGGCGGATTCGACGTTCTCGACGCCCGCCAGGTGCTCGAAGATCTGGGGCTGCGGTTCACCCGCAAACTCGACCTCCACGTGCCGGACATGCATCTCGTGCAGGTCCTCCAGGCGGGCCACCTTGACCAGCTTGCCGCGGCGGATGATCCCCACTCGCTGACATACATGCTCGACTTCCGACAGCACGTGGGAGGACAGGAAGATCGTCGCCCCGCCGGCCTGGGCCTCACGCACCAGTTTGAAGAACTCCTGCTGGTTGAGGGGATCGAGTCCGCTCGATGGTTCGTCGAGAACCAGGAGCCTCGGGTTGTGCATGAACGCCAGCAGGATCCCGAGCTTGCGCTTGTTGCCGGTTGAGTACTCGCGGTACTTGAGGCCGAGGTCGAGGTCCAGCCTTTCGGTTATCTCCTTTACCCGCAACGGGTCCACGCCGCCGCGCAACGCACCGAAGTGCCCGACTATGTCGCGGCCGCGAAGGCCTCCAAACTGCGGCAGTTCCCCGGCCATGTGGCCAACGAGGCGCTTGACTTCGACCGACTGCCTCATGCTGTCGAGACCGAGAATGGAGGCCGATCCCTGCGTGGGGTGGATGAGGCCCATCAGCAGCCGGATCGTCGTGCTCTTGCCGGCGCCGTTGGGCCCGAGGTAGCCGAAGACCTCTCCCTCGGCGATCTGGAGGCTGAGGTCGAAAAGACCCCGGCCGCCGCCGTAGTCCTTGGTCAGGGCCTCGGCGTTGATTGCTGCTGGCATTCCGCTTTCTCCTTCCGGCTCGTCTCAGCCAAACCAAAAATGCAGGGTCTTCTTGTCCATGACCGTGATCGATCCATGGGGGACGCCGAGGATGCGTTCGAACACCTCAGCCGATGCGGCGAAGGTCTGTGCCACAAGCTCGAAACTGACCGTGCCCGCCCGCCGGCCCAGCAGCAGTTCGCCGGCCAGGTCCTGGTCGCCCTGGATGAGAGAGACGATGATCCGGGCTGCCTGGGTTGGCGAGCTCACCGTCACGGCTCCCTCATCGACTCCCTGCTGGATGACCTCGGTGAGGACCGGCCGCAGCAGCCGCCCGCTCAGCCGGCGCAGCTTCTCGCGCAGGAGCGCATTGCCGTCCGAAAGCCAGACCTCCATGACCGCGAGCACGAGCTCCTTCTGCTCGGCCTTGAAACTGGCGATGCCCCGAAAGAAACTCTCCAGCTTGCGAAGGGCAGGCAGGTCCGGGTCGTTGAGGATCGGCGCCACCGCGGCCATCCCGGCCTCCGCAAAGCGGTCGACTACGGCGTCAAGGAGGGCTTCCTTGGAATCGAAGTAGTGGTAGAACGCGCCCTTGGATGCCTCGAGTTGGTCCAGCACGTCCTGGATCGCCATCTCCTCGTAGCCCTTCGTCTCGATGAGCTGTTGGGCCGCGTCGAGGAAGGCGGCGCGTCGAACTCTGTGGACTTCCACGTTGAGCGTCCTGGGCATATCCGCACTATGACAGACCGACTGCCGGTTTGTAAATCTTGGAGGCGGGCGGTCAGCCCTGCGGGAGCCTCGTCGACCCGGGCGTCGGAGGGCGCGAAGAGGGCGGCGGCACGACCGGGCCGATATCGCCGTCCGGGGCCTCGTCGAGGTCGACGATCACAGGCGCGTGGTCGCTGGGGCCCGGTCCCTTGCGCGCGTGGCGGTCGACCCACGCCGCCCGGACGCGCTGCGCAACCGGGACGGCTGCAAGCACCAGGTCGATGCGCATCCCCAGGTCCTTGTGGAACATGCCCGCACGGTAGTCCCAGTAGGTGAAGACACGCTCGGTTGGCCAGTGGTCGCGGACCACGTCGCGCAGGCCGAGCGATTGGAGGTTGGTGAGGGCGTCGCGTTCAGCGGGCGTGACATGGGTCTGGCCGACATATGCCGCGGGGTCGAAAACGTCGGCGTCGGTGGGCGCGATGTTCATGTCCCCGCAGACCATCACCGTGTCCGGCCCGCTCGCGACCTGTGCGCGGAGCGCCGACAGCCAATCGAGCTTGTAGCGATAGTGGTCCGAACCTGGTGCGCGGCCATTGGGGACATAGACGGAGTGCACGCGGACCCCGGCACAGGTCGCGGCCACAGCACGCGCTTCCAGCCCGGGGAACCCGGGGCCGCCGGGTATGCCGAAGACGACGTCGTCGAGGCCGACCCGGGACAGGATCGCCACCCCGTTCCACCCTGCCTCGCCGTGGGCCGCCAGCGCATAGCCGCGGGTTCGCAGTTCACCGCCCAACAGGTCCTCGAACGCGTCATCCGGGAGTTTCGTCTCCTGCAGGCAGATGACATCCGGCCGGCGCTGGTCCAGCCAGGGCAGGAGCCGTGGGACGCGCTGCCGGATTGAGTTGACGTTCCAGGTGGCGACTCGCATTGGCCGAGCTCCTACGCGGAGGCGTTCTTGATCTTGCGCCAGCCCCCGGCCCGATTGTTGGCGATGACCTGCTTGAACATCGCGGAGAGCGCCCGGGCATTGACCGCCTCGCCCTGCCGGAAGCCCACCGTCCGGGCCGTCTGGTTGTCGTGGCCGGCCGTGATGATGCCCTCGGGGTCGGGGACGATGGCGCCGTCGTACATGAAGACGTTTACGTGGTCCGCGGCCGCCAGGAACGCGCAGATATTGCCCTGGAGCACGAAGTACGGCTGCACCGAACGCTTGATGGTCTCCTCGACCTCAGGGTCCGCGGCGTGGACCAGGTCCCTGACCTCGCGGAACACCGCCTGCTGCCACTCGGGCAGGGCATCGATATAGCGATCGACACGCGGGTCCCTGGCGGGGCTCACCGCCGAGAACCACGCGGCCTGCGACGCGTCCAGCCGATGACGAGAAGCAAACTCCCGCCCCCGATCAACGCGGCCGCGCCCGCGAGGACGGGCAGCCCGCCCGGTGGCCCGGCGGTCGTGCTCGGTGTATGAGCGACTGCGCCGGTGGTGGCTGGGGTGCCGGTGTTGGCGGGATGGGGGGCGGTGTGGCTGAAGGCGCCGGCCGTCAGCTTCGCGACATAGAAACCCCAGAAACCATCGCTGTACCAGATCTCGTTGCGGCTGGTGTCGAAGGTGGGCGCGCTCATTGCGAAGTTGCCGCCGTTGATGCCGACGTAGGCGGGCGTTGCCGCTTGGGAGGGCGCATTGAAGTAGGCCATCTCGTATGGATGGGCGAGGTCCTCGATGTTGAAGACCCGCAGGCCGCTGATGATGAAACTGCAGGCGATGTACTTGGGGTCGACCTCGACCGGCACGTTGCAGTAGTGGCCGGCGTACCCCTGCACCGGGCTCTGGGCCCCATAGTCGTTCTTCTGGTCGCTCGCGCGCGCCGCCGTTTGATTTACCGCCAGCCGCATGTTCGAGACCACGAACGGATGGGTGTCGTCCTTGATGTCGATGATCCGGGCGGCCCCGACGCTGGCGCTGGCGTCGTAGCCACCGCTACTCCCCGTACCCTTGCTGTACTCATCGACCTCGGCGAGGTAGCGGTGGCCGTTCTCGCTGAACGGGATGGCGTTCTGGGGAATGCTCACCTCCGGCCAGCTGATCCTGCTCACCTCGGTCACGGTGGGGTTGAGGTGGTGCGCATTGACGCCGCTCACGTCGAGGATCACCAGTCCCGCCGGCGTGCTTGTCTCCGCGATGTAGAGACGGTTGCCGTCGTCCGAGACACTCATGCCGTGGGGGGAGTAGGTGGCCGTGGCCCACAGCACGCTCGGCACCATCGGGTTGGTGAGGTCGACCGCCGCCAGCGTGTGGCCGCCCGTCGAACTGACGTAGAAGACGGTGCCGTCGGGTGAGAAGGCACTCTCATGCCCGAGGATCCCAAGCGGAGTCGAAGAGTCGAGCACCGGGTGACGGCAGTCCGCCGACACGTCGTACACGTCGACGAAGCCCGGGTTGAAGGTGGGATACCCCATGTCGGCAACCAGCAGGCCGCGCTTCTGGTTCAGCCGTAGAGACTCGTGGGGCGAGACCATCGCCGGTGTGGTGAGGTTGGTCGTGAACACCGGGTTCGCATGGTCGGTCATGTCCAGGACATAGATCCCGATTTCCGAGCTGGCCCCGTTCTTCAGGTTGGTGGGGAAGAGGAGGGTGCTGTCGTAGAACGCGCACTCGTGCCCCGCCTTGTCAATGTAGCGCTCGACGCGGAAGCCCCCGGTATTGCCCTGCCGCCCAACCACGGCGGTATTGCACGTGTACCCCCTTTCGGCGCGCAGGCTGTCGACTTCGGCCTTCGGCACCCGCCCCTGGGCGCCGGTTTCCGGCAGCGACTGGCTGTCGCACGGAAGCTGGGGGGTGGGCCCGTTGTACAGCGGGCTCGTGGCCTGCACGGGCGTTGTCAGCAGGAATGCCAGGGCGGCGAGGCCTGGAATCCTCATCCAGCGCGCGAGACGAATCACCACGGTTTTGCCTCCCTGCATTCCGAGCACGTCAGTCTAGCCCGGCACGACTGGCCGAACCAACCGGCCGGAATGTAACGCGTTAGCATGGCCACGTGCCGAACTTCGGAGACCTTCAGAACGAGATCTACCTGGCCGGCCTCTCCGGCAGAGTGCCGTCACTCCCGATGTCATTTGCCGAGCTGGAGCGACGGGCCGAGCTGACCATGCCGGCGGGCACCTGGTCCTACGTGGCGGGCGGAGCCGGCGACGAGAACACCCAGCGCAGCAACCGCACGGCCTTCGACCACTGGGGCCTGGTGCCGCGGATGCTGCGGGCCAAAACTGAGAGGGACCTCTCGGTGAACCTGTTCGGGATGAGTCTGCCCACGCCCATCTTCATGGCCCCGATAGGGGTGATCGGGATCTGCACCCAGGACGGCCACGGCGACCTCGCGACAGCCCGCGCGGCAGCGTCAACCGGGGTGCCGATGGTGGCGTCGACCTTGAGCCAGGACCCGATGGAGGATGTCGCGGCCCAGTTCGGGGACACGCCCGGGTTCTTTCAGCTCTATTGCCCGACCGACCCGGAGGTCGCGGCCAGCCTGGTCCAGCGCGCCGAGGCGGCGGGTTATCGCGCGATCGTGGTCACCCTCGACACCTGGGTCACCGGCTGGCGCCCGCGGGACCTGGCCACCTCGAATTTCCCGCAACTGCGGGGTCGGTGCCTGCAGACCTACTTCTCGGACCCGGTGTTCCGCAGCCGGCTTGAGAAGTCCCCCGAGGAGGACCCCAGCACCGCGATCCTGGCCTGGGCGCTGATGTTCGGGCGACCGCTGGTCTGGGACGACCTCGCGTGGCTGCGCTCATTGACGAAGCTGCCGATGCTGATCAAGGGCGTTTGTCACCCCGAGGACGCGCGCCGGGCCGTCGACGAGGGCATCGACGGCATCTACGTGTCCACCCATGGTGGCCGCCAGGCCAATGGCGGACTGGCGGCGATCGATTGCCTGGCTGACGTGGCGGAAGCGGTGCCGGGCGTGCCCGTCCTTTTCGACTCCGGCGTCCGCAGCGGCTCGGACGTGGTCAAGGCTCTCGCCCTCGGGGCGACGGCAGTGGGGATCGGCCGACCGTACGCCTACGCCGCCGCACTGGGCGGCACCGAGGGCATCGTGCACGTGCTCAAGACGATCCTGGCGGAGGCCGACCTGCTGATGGCGGTCGATGGCTATCCCACCATCGCTGACCTGAATCGGGACGCGATCCGCCGCACCTGATCCAGTTCAGCTGGCCGCTTTGGTCCCGACCCCGATGAGGAAATCCTCGAAGAACAGCGTCACACAGGCCTGGCCCACGGCAATGCCTCGTTCCTCGAGTGCCGCGACGAAGGCCCCGGCCGTGAACCGGTCATTCTCCGGGTGCTCGAGGAAGGTGCGGGAGGCCCAACGCCGGAGGGCGTGGCTGGTGACCTCCTCGAAGTAGAAGCGGCCGCCCGGCCGCAGCACCCGTTCGACCTCGTCCAGCGCCATCCGCCAGTCCGGGACGTGGTGGATGATCCCGAATTCGAACACCGCGTCAAAGGACTTGTCTGGCGCGTCGATCGCGGTGACATCCCCCACGGACAACTTCACCCGGTCCTCGAGGCGCGCCAGCCGGCGTCGGGCGCGCGCCACCATGTCCTCGTCGAGGTCGAAGGCCGCGACATGGGCCGCCCCGAAGCGCTCGATGATCAGCCGGGTGCCGACGCCCCGCCCGCAGCCCACTTCGAGTACTCGGGCACCATCCATGCGTCCTCCGAGGCCCATCAGCAGGTGGGTCTCGTACGTACGCTGCACCGCCATGCGGACCGGGTTGTTCATCAGCGCCTTCTCGACGCGGTTTAGCTTCACCGGTGCGCCGCGCCGGCGTAGGGGATCGAGATGACGGCCTAGGCCTTACGCGGGAACCAACCCGCGCGCGCTGTGCGGCGCCATCGATTCCTCCCTGGCGAAGGCGCGGTAGGCCAGGGCGGTGCTGGTCACCCACGCCAGCAGCACCACCCCGAACAGGCCCGTGATCACGATGGCCGGCCAGGCGACGCCGTCCTTGAACTCGCGCATCAGGTAGTGACTGGACGGGGCGAAGGCCGTGGTGCCGGCTGCGACGCCGTCCAATGCCGGCAGGTTGAACCCGGGGTCTGGCGGCATCGCCACCGGCACCGCCTCGACCACGTTGCCGCGGTGAAGGATCGCGAGGCTCTTCCAGGTGCCACCGGTGGGCACGGCGCCCTCGGTGCGAAACTCGCCCGGGCCGGTGGCGACGAGCCGCACGTGCCTCACCTTCTCATCCGGCCCGCCCTGCCAGGCCATGACCTCGAAGAAGTCGGCGCCCTGGGCCGCGGTCTGCGGGTCGAGCTTGATGGTGAGGGCGACGTTGCGCGAGATCGTGGCCACGCCGTCCCGGTTCACCAGTGGGTACGGCGTCCCGACGGTGGTTGCGCCAAGGGTGACACGAGCAGGATCGGCGTGGCGGCTCCCGATATTGACAAGGAGGAGGCCAAACATCCCGACCAGGGCCAGGGCGACCAATGCGGCCCGAACAGGCGAACGCCGGCCCAGGAGAGCGCTGCCCATCGCCGCGCCCACGACCGCGGCCAGCAGGCCGCCGGCCACGAACATCCAGGTGTAGGCGAGCATGCCCGACTGCCACGGGTACGGGAACCAGGCCCCGACCCAGGCCGCCTCCGCGGCGAGACCCGCCGTGCCGACCAGGACCCCGCTGGCGAGCGCCTGCCAGAGCAGGCCACGTCCGCGGAGGAGCCAGAACGCCGCTTCGACGCTCACTGCGGCACCCAGGTACAGCGGGAAATGAGGGAGGCTGCGGCCCAGGATCCCGCCCACGAGCAGCGCCATGAGAATGCGCAGTGTGACAAACACCGCTGTTGCGACGAGTGCCCCGCCCCGGCCGATGGCCGCGCGGGCCGCGACCAGCGAGATCCCGCCGGCGACCGCGATGAGAAGGGGGTGATAGAAGGCCTGCCACTGCGGGATGCCCATGTCGAACTCGAGTTGCAAGGTGGACAGGCCGACCAGGACCACGCCGGCCATGAAGGCCCACAGCGCCCTTCCCTTGCGGGTGCCCGGGGCGCCGGCTTCGGACAGCAGCAGCCACAGGGCCAGCGGCGACAACGAGGCGCCGCCGATCATGAGGAGGTGGGTCGGGCTCCACATCGTAACGTCGATCCCGTACGCGGCGTGCCAGGCATCGTCGAGCGGGAATCCCAGCAGGGCGCCCGCGCCGATCACGAAAAGCGCGACGGATGCGTACGGCACATGCCAGCGGCGGATCCGCCAACCGGTGGGGGCGTGGTTGCGAGTCGCCGACCAGCCCGCGACCAGCGCGGTCAGCACCAGCCCGCCGAGGCCGACGAGGATGAGCACATGGGGGACCGTGAAGAGTTCCTTGTCGCGGCCCGTGTCAGCGTGCCAACCGACGTCCCAGACGAAGCCGATGAAGGCGGTGAGCAGGGCCCAGAGCCCGATGCTCACGGGGACGGCGGCCCAGCCTGGGACACCCTGGACGCGCTCCGCTCCCGACTCGACCCGGTCCATGACGCCGTCGACGCCCCGGGCGTCCGACGCCGTGCCGAGCCTGTGCTGCAGGGCGAGCTGGCCCGCGAACAGGGCGAAGGACCCCACCACGAAAAACCATTCCGCGGGTCTCGCGGTCTGCACCGCGAAGCTTCCACCCAGGGCGTTGGGATCCAAGAAACCCACCTCGCCACCTCCTATTGCGGGCCCGGGCCGGGCACCGTCAACAACGACTATACGACATAAAACGATGATACATCAATAGGTGATACATAAATCGCAAGTTCACATCCCGTCGCTGACACGGGCCGCCCGCGACGCCAGGTACCGACGCTGCGGGACGCTGGTCGTCCTCTCGGCGGCCACGCGGTAGGCGTCTCGCGCGCCGTGGCTGTCGCCCGACATCTCGAGCAGGTGCGCTCGGACAGCGTGCAGCCGGTGGTCGCCCGCGACCCGCTCGTCCGACTCCAGGTTCGCCAGCACGTCCAGTCCCGCCCCGGGGCCATCGACCATGGCGACGGCGACAGCGCGGTTGAGAGCCACCACCGGGTTGTCGGTGATGTCCATGACGAGGTCGTACAGGGCCAGGATCCGCGGCCAATCGGTCGCCGCGGCGTCAGCTGCCTCGTCGTGGACCGCGGCGATCGCGGCCTGGAGTTGATAGGTACCGGATGCCCCACCCAACTGGTCGTCCCGAACCAGGGCCAAGCCCTCCGCGATGTACCCCGCCTTCCAGGTGCCGCGGTCCTGCTCGGCCATCGGGATCAAGTCGCCGTCCGGCCCGGTACGCGCCGGCCGGCGGGCATCGGTGAGGAGCATCAGGGCCAGCAGCCCTGACACCTCAGGGTCGTCGGGCAGCAACCGATGAACCATGCGTGCCAGCCGGATGGCCTCAGTTGAAAGCTCCGCGCGATGGAGCGTTGGTCCCGATGTGCTCGCGTACCCCTCGTTGAAAACCAGGTAAATCACGTGGAGCACCGCCGCGAGTCGTTCCCCGCGTTCGACACCCCGCGGCATGCGGAAGGGGATACCGCTCTCCTTGATGGACTGTTTGGCCCTGGTGATGCGGCGGGTCATGGTCGCCTCCGGGACCAGGAACGCCCGGGCGATCTCGCTGGTGGTGAGGCCGCCCACCGCGCGCAGGGTGAGCGCGATCTGCGATGCCGGCGAGAGTGAGGGATGGCAGCACATGAACAGGAGGATGAGCGAATCGTCGGATTCCGTCGGCGGCGAGTCGGCCGGGGCAGCGAGCCATTCTCCGGGCAGGGTCCACCGGGCGACAGCATCCTCACGGCGGCGTCGCGCCTGATCGCCCCGCAGCAGGTCGGTCAACCTGCGCGATGCCACGGTGACCAGCCAGCCCCGGGCGCTTCCTGGGATGCCTTCCACCGGCCATTGGGTGGCCGCCGCGAGCAGCGCCTCCTGGGTCGCGTCTTCGGCCAGGTCGATGTGCCCGAAACGGCGAACGACCGCGCCGAGGACCTGCGGCGCCAGGTCGCGCAGCAGGTCCTCGACCACGGGTTCGGGCTGCAGCGCGGTCAGATGTCCAGCTCGTCCATCGAGTCGGCGATCGGCCTGACATCGGCATAGCCGTCCGCGAAGATGTCGCCGGGACTGGGGCAACCGGCCAGGCGCCCCGCGATCTCGGTCGCGCGGTCGAAGCTTTCGCATTCGACGATCCAGTAGCCCGCAAGGACCTCCTGGGTCTCGGCGTACGGCCCGTCGGTCACCACAGGTGAACCCTTCTGACCGTGGACCCGCCGGGCATGGACCGGGGCGGTCAGGCCCCGGGTGTCGACAAGCTCACCCGACTTCTCGAGGTCCTCGTTGAAGGCCTGCATGAATGCACCCATTGGCGCGAAGTCCTCGGGCGACAGTGATGGGCCATCGGTGGCCTTGCCGGTCATCACGTCGTAATCGCGCTGCGAGCCATAGGTCTGGATCATGAACTTCATGGTTTCTCCTCTGTGCCGGCACCTCAATAGTGCCTCTCAAAGGGGATGTCGAGGCCGGGCCCCGGTTCCGGACATCGCCCGGCTGTTCGAAACCCGCTCTGGACGGATCCATCCCGCCAGGCAGGGGAAGTGGGTGGTCAGCCGCCCACGGTGGGCGCTGGTTCGCGGGAAACCAGTTTGATGAGGTCCGCTGCCCTGTGCCCGGCGCCGAACACGAGGCCATCGGGCTCAAGCGCCCTTCCGGCGTCGAGGCTTCCGGCATTCACGGGGTCGAACCCGAGCCGGTCGATCAACTCCAGCACCCTGGTCACTGCAGCCGTGTCGTCGCCCGCCGCGGCGATCGCGATGCGGCCCGGGGCGCCGGTTGGACGGCGGCTCTTCTCGAACTTGAAGTAGCCGAGGTGGTTGAGGCTTTTCACGACCCTCGCGGAGGAGAACCATGACTGGACGACGGGGCTCGTGCCAGTGGCTGCACCGGTGAGCCCCGGGTCGACGCCGTCTGTCTCTTCCCAGTAGTTCATGGTGTCGACGAGGATCTTGCCCGCGAACAGGTCGCGCGAAAGGTCGCGAAAGCGGTGCATCGGTATCGCCAGGACGAGAAGGTCCGAGTGTCGCACCACTTCGTCGGTTGAGCCCGCGTGGGCCCCGGGAGCCAGGACATCGACGATGAGCTCGATGCGCTCGGCGGGCCCCGACCCTGATATGACGACGTCGTACCCGGCCTCCACGGCGGCGCGCGCGATCGCCGTGCCGACCTTGCCGGACCCGACGATGCCGAGGTGGTCAGCACCCGCGGGGCTAGTCACGGGAGGCCCCGGCGCCCGCGGTGGCGGGTTCCTCGATCGGCTCCGCCAGCAGTTCCCTGACGCGCGGAATCACCTCCCGCCCATAGAGCTCGATGGTGGCCATCTTCTGCTCGTGGGGCACGCGTCCCGTGGCATATGCCAGGTCGAAGCGGCTGAGCCCGAGCAGGCGAATGACCCAGGCGATCTTGCTGGCAACGGTCTCGACCGAACCGAGGTAGACCGATCCCTCATCGATCTCGGCCTGGAATCGTGCCATCGAGGGCGGCGCCCAGCCGCGTTCCTTCGCCGCGTTTTCGAAAACATGGGCCCAGTGCGGCCACTGGATATCGACCGCCTCCTGGTCGGTCCGGGCCACGAGCCCATGCGAATGCATGCCAATCTTGAGCGGCGGGTACCCGTACTTGTCCAGCGCACGCTTGTAGAGCTCGACCAGGGGGGCGAAGCGGCCGGGCGGTCCGCCGATAACCGCGAGCATCAGGGGGAGGCCGTAGCGTGCGGCCCGGATCACTGACTGGGGGCTTCCGCCGACGCCAACCCACAGCGGCACATGACCCTGGGGGAGGGGAGGACTGAGGTACTGGTCGGTGAGGGGCGACCGGAACTTTCCCGACCACGTCACCGGTTGGTCTCGGAGCAGCCGGGTCAGGAGGTCGAGTTTCTCCTCGAAGAGGTCTTCGTAATCCGTCAGGTCGTAGCCGAAAAGTGGAAACGACTCGATGAGCGAGCCGCGGCCGGCGATCAGCTGGGCCCGTCCATTCGAGACGGCGTCCAGGGTTGCGAACTCCGTGTACACGCGGACCGGGTCCTGGGTGCTCAGCACGGTCACCGCCGTCCCCAGCCGGATCTGCCTGGTGCGCCCGGCGATCGTGGCCAGGATGATGCTGGCCGCGGAGTCCATCATGTCGCTGCGGTAGTGCTCCGCGATGTTGAACGAGTCGATGCCGACCTCATCCGCGAGCACCGCCTCCTCGACTGTGTTGCGGATGACCGCATCGCCGGACAACTCCTGGCCGGAGTCATCCACGCTGATGGGCACGAAGGAGTCCAATCCGAACTCGATTTCCTGGCTGTTCATTGTTTGGCTTCCCCTGAGTGAGCGGACTACTTGCAGTTACAAATAACCCTACGCTAGAATTTATTGCATATGCAAGCAACGGCCCCGCCACGCACGCGAGCAAACCTGTCCCGCCTGATCGACGAAGCCGTTCCAGGTCGCCGGGGCCTGGAAGCCTGGCGAGCCCTCCTTGAGGCGCATGCCACGCTGATGCGCCAGCTCCAGACCGATCTGCTCGGCAAGACCGGCCTCGACCTCAACGACTTCGACGTGGTCTCGCAACTGGCGGAGGCGGGTGGCGCGCTGCGGATGACAGAACTCGCAGCGCGGGCGTTCTCGTCGCGGTCGGGCCTGACCCGCCGGGTCGACCGGCTGGTGGAGGAGGGACTTGTCCGCCGGACCGTTGCCGACGGCGACGGTCGTGGCATCGTGGTCACTTTGACGGATGCAGGGGCGGCACGGGTCGCGGAGACCGTTCCGGTCCACCTCCGCGGGGTCGCCGAGCTGTTCATGTCGAAGCTGGACGACAACGAGCTTGCGGTACTCGAGAGGGCCCTGAAGAAGGTGATCCTCGACTGCACCTTCGGCTGACGGCTCAGGACCCCGTACGCCGAGGCGTGGCGTACCACGAGGCCGGCCATGCCGTGGTCGGCACGGCGCTGGGCCTCAACGTCCTCGGGATGGACATCCTGCCGGACGGCGATGGCGGGCGCGGGCACACAAGGTTCGCGCCGCCGTGGCCTGGGTTCAGCCCGCGCACGGGTCAGGTCAGCGAAACCGAGCGGGAGATGGTGCGGCGGTTCGCGGTGACGTTCATGGCCGGGTTCGCGGCGGAGACCCGGCTTGGCCGGCCGAGCACCGCCGGGAGCGGCTATGACGAACGAGATGTCCTGGACCGTTGGATCGCGCTGCTGGCCGACGATGAGAGTCAGCAGCGCTCGCTCGCGGGGGAGTACCTGGTCCGCGCGGGGGCGCTCCTCGCCGAGTCCGGTCGCTGGAACGCGGTCGTCGCAGTCGCGGAGCGCCTGCTCCAGGTCGGCTCGGTCGAGGGCACGGAGGTTCGGGCGCTCATCGCCGCCGGGGGCGGGGTCGCGCCGTCCTCAGCCCACGCGCACGATCCCTAG
>JAXDLW010000016.1:0-14171 GCA_034666405.1 Chloroflexota bacterium
AACAGGAAGGGGTTGTGCCGGTCCGCGTAGTCGGGCCCGGCGCCGGCCGTGTTGGCGGCGTTGCCGGCGCCCTGGAATGGGTCGGCGGTTAGGAACGTGGCGGGGTTGGAGTCGTAGGGCCCATGAACACAGGGCTGGGTGGTTCCGTCCATGTAGCCCTTCCAGCTCACACCCTTGTCGTCGAGCTGGTCGGCAAGGTTGCGCCCGGCTGACAACAGGGTCTGCCCCTGGGCACATAGGTACAGGCTCACCGCGAGGCAGTCAGAGCCCGTCAGCGGCTGATCCGGCTGCCCGCTGATCATCGCGATGTAGTTGTCGAGGCTCACGTGCCCGATGGCGTAATAGTGGTCGGCGAATGCTCCCTGCTTGGACAGCGTCTGGAGGTAGCTGGGCGACCCATAGGTGTTCGTGATGCTCTCGTTCTCCTCCACCAGGACGAAGACGTGGTCGTATTTCGGCAGGCCCTCGAGGGGCGCAGTCGCCGCCGCGGAGACCTGCAGGGCCGGGGCGGCGGAGAGGGCCAGGCACACCGTTACGAGGGAGAGCAACCGTCGCATCATGCTCAAACTTATCCGATCAGGGCTCACCGGCCGCCGGGCCGGTCGCGAACTGGTCGGGCACCGGGCGCTCGGGGTGGGCCAGGATCCAGGCGATCGCATTGATCGACTTGGTTGCCGCATCCATCTTGGTCACGTTGAGACCCTGGGACCGCTCCATCAACTGGGCCGCGACCGCGGGGCTGACTGACGGCGGGGGGCAGTTGGCAGGGTGGTTTGCCGGGTTGGCGTCGTAGCAGCTCGACGGCTCGGGGACGAAGAACGGCTTGGGCTGCACCGTGAACGGCGCCTTATCCGCGTCTGTGAGCGCGGCCGGCGTGTCCTTGTCCTGGAAGAGGTCGTAGAGCGGTGAGGCGTTCTGGTCGTAGCTGCTGAGGTACGGGATCCCAAGGATGTGCTCGATCGACTTGAGCACCGACACCTGGCTATAGTGCCGGTGGCCTATATAGCCGGCCTTACCATCCGGTCCGACGTGTTTGGCGTAGGGACTGATGACGTAGAGCACGTTGCGGTGCCCGTCCTGGTGGTCGAGGCCGTCCTGGCTGTCATCCTCCATGACGAAGATCGCGGTGCTGTCCCAGTAGGACGACCGGCTGAGAGCGGACACGATCATCCCGACCCCCATGTCGTTCTCGGCAATCCGTGCCCGCGGCGTCTCGGCCCAGCCCAGTCCACCGGTGTGGTCACCGCCGATCACCGCGTAGCTGAAGTTGCGCAGGGTGGCGCCCGCCTTGCCGTTGGGGGTGCCGTCCAGGTTCATGCCGCTGTCGGCGAGGAACTCCGTCGCCTGGCTGCGGCCGTCCTGGTCCAGGTTCTGTTCCCACAGCGCGGCGTTGGGGTCGACGGCCGCCCCGGGGATCGCGGAGCAGGGGTTGGGCGCTGTGGGCGAACCGATATAGCCCAGGTTGAGGCCCGGGATGTTGATGTTGGTCAGGCCGATCAACTCGCCGTAGTTACGGAAGCTGAAGGCGCCGGCCGTCGCCACCTGCTTGAGCGCCGCCGACTGGAACAGTGTGCAGTTCTTGGGTTGGGAGATGGTCGACTCGGGCTCGTACACGCGGTTGCGGTTGCTGTAGTTCTGGATGTACGACTTCTCGACATAGTCGATGGTGTTGGCCGCGGCCGTCCACCAGTGGCCCTGGATGCTGGCCTCCCCATCCGAATAGAAGTTGTCCGAGGTCGCAAAAGCCTGGGTCGCCGCGACCCCGGGCGCGACGTCACCCGCGATCGCGTGGCCGTTGGGGGTGGTGTCGCGGCCGACGAACACGTTGGACGCCATGGCGTCCACCTGGGCGGCATCGCGCCCGGTGTCCACACCGAGGTCGCCCAGCACCTCGTCAAAGGTGCGGTTCTCGCGGACTATCTCGATGACGTGGGTGATCGGGGTATGGCCGCCGATCGTCGCGGGGATGGGGTTGTGCAGGCTGCGCAGGCTGTCGGCGGCCGCGGCGTTCAGGAAGTTCTGGCGCACCCGCACGGTCATGGCCTGGAGCTGCGCGGCGTCGGGCGGGGCGATGACCTGGAAGACGCCGGGCATGTTGTTGGCGTCGTACTCGTAGGTATTACGGATGTCGCCGCGGCGCTGCCCGCCCGACGTGAACGGCGGGATGTACCTGCTGCCAACCCCCTTGGCCGATGCCACCATGAGCCGATCGCCTGAGGCGGAGACCCCAACCGCGCCCGGGTACCAACCGGTCGGGATGAAGCCCCCGACAGTCCAGGCGGAGGGCGCCGGCGGCGGGGCCGGCGCGGTGTTGGGCAGGCCGCCGCTACCGGCGCTCGATGGTGTGGGGTTCGCCGGGGCCGCGGGTCCCGGGCCCGTCGGGTTGAAGGAGGCTGCGACGCCCAGCACAGCCACGGCGTCGTCGCCAGACAGCGCCACGTAAAGGCGTTGTCCGTCAGGCGCGACCGAGATTGACGTCGGTCCGGCACCCAGCGCCTCGCCGTCGAGAACATGCACCGGGATCACGGCGGCCACGAGGTGGGTCGTGGTGTCGACCACGTCGACCGTGTCGTCATCGGTGTTGGCAACGTAGAGCTGGCTGCCGTCAGGCGACATCGCCAGCGCGGTGGGATGGTAGCCGACGTCGACGATGCCGGTGAGGACGCCGTGGCCGTTGCCGTCAAGGGTCACGACCCCGACCTTGCCCAGGCCCTGGCCCGCGACGTAGGCGGTGCGGCCGTCAGGCGAGACGACCACGCCGTACGGGGAAAAGCCGCCGAATGGCAGCGGGTCAACGCTGGCCAGGACGACCTGCTGGCTCAGGGTCATGTCGGAGGCGCGGATGATGTCGAGGGTGTTGTTGAACTCGTGCGACACCAGGAGCCAGGCCCCATCCGGGGTTACGGCGATGCTCTTGGTGAAGCCGTGGACCGTGCCGAAGACCGGGTAATCGGGCGACAGCGAACCGGAGGCCGAGGGATCGACGAACTGGTCGGGCACGATGAGGGTGTGGGTCGGAGGCGACTGCACCACACCGCCGGCCACGCCGAACTCATAGACCGCGTCGTTCCCGCCCCCGGACGCATACAGGTGCTGCCCGTCCGGCGAGAACGCCACCCCCATGAAGAAGTAGTTGAAGGTCCCGTCGGCGTGGACCTTCGTGGGGTCCGTGCCGGTGGGGTGTGCTTTGACATCGGTGACCGTCCCGGAGCCGAGGTTGACGACGCTGAGGGACTCGTCGTACGTGGTCTCGGCGTAGTTCCCGACATGGGCCTGCTGCTGAGGGGAGAGGTACGGACAGGTGGTGGTCTGGCCCGCCTTTTCGCAGTAGGTGCCCGACCCGACGTTCAGGCCGAACCCGTGCCCCGAGTTGTTGGTCACGGCAAGCCGGCCGTCCGGCGACAGCGCCAGGCCCCACGGGTGCTCGCCGACGTTGTACACGGAACCGGCGGGCGTGACCAGGCGCCCGTTGGGCAACAGGCTCACGCCATTGATGTCCTGGGATGTTTGGCTGGTCGGGCTCACCACCCGGGGTGCAGCCCCGTCCTTCGGTGCCGATGTCAAAACGGCAGTGCCGAGGAGCAGTGCGGCGATCACCCCACGCCGGAACAGCGCCGATCCCTTCATCGTTTGCTGCAGAGGCTAGGACACGAATGATTGATGGCGCAGGCCATCGAGGTTAGACGACGGTGCGGCGGGTCACCTGACCCCGGCCGCCTTGAGCCCCAGCGTGAGGACCCCTGCGACCAGGGCCGCCGCGGGAATGGTCAGGATCCACGCAAAGACAATGTTCCGGGCCACCCCCCACCTCACTGCCGACAGCCGCCCGGTGGCGCCAGAGCCCATCACCGCGCCGGACACCACGTGGGTGGTGCTGACGGGCTGCGACAGCTGGGTCGCCACCTGGATCACGATGGCCGCCACGGTTTCCGCGGTGAAGCCGTTGATCGGCTGCAGCTTGATGATCCGGGTCCCCATCGTACGGATGATTCGCCAACCGCCGGCGTACGTCCCCAGGCCGATGGCCAGCGCGGCGATCAGCGCCACCCAGGCCGGCACCGAGAACTTGCTGAGGTGGTGGGTGCTGACCAACGCCAGGGCGATGATGGCCATCGTCTTCTGCGAGTCGTTGGCGCCATGGCTGAATGAGACAAAGGCCGAGGACAGGATCTGGAGGCGGCGGAACACCCGGTTCGCCGGGGCGGGGTGAGCGTTGCGCAGCAGGTTCGACAGCAACACCATGACCAGGTAGGCGACCACCAGGCCCACGATCGGGGAGGTGACGAGGGCGAGGATCGTCGTCAACAGGGTCTTGGAATGGATCGCGCCGAGCCCATAGCCCGCGATTCCCATGCCCAGCAGGCCACCGATCAGGGCGTGCGACGAACTGGACGGCAGTCCCGCGCGCCAGGTGATCAGGTTCCAGGCGATGGCGCCGATCAGGGCGGCGATGATGAAGGGCAGCGCCACGGCCTTGACCCCGACCAGGCTGGCGATCGTGTTGGCCACCTTGGTATGGAGCAACTGGGTGGCGACCAGCGCGCCGACCAGGTTCAGTGTCGCCGAGAACAGGATGGCCAGGCGCGGGCGAAGGGCGCGCGTACCGATGGTCGTCGCCACCGCGTTGGCGGTGTCGTGGAAGCCGTTGGTGAAGTCGAATCCCAACGCAACCGCGATGGTCAGAACGAGGAGGACCTCGGACAACTACGCGTTCTTGATGACGATGTTCTCGATCACGTTGGCGACGTCCTCACATCGATCCAAAGCGTCCTCGAGCCCGTCGTAGACGTCCTTCATCTTCATCACATGGATGGGGTCGGTGCCGCCGCGGAACAGCTCGCTGATCGCCTTGCGCGACACCTGGTCGCCCTGGTTCTCGATGCGGTTGACCTCGATCCAGTGGGATTCGATGCCCTTCAGCGACTCGAGCTTGACGATGGCCTCCTTAAGCTGCTGGGTCGACTGGACCAGCAGGGCGCCGAGTTCAACGGCGGCCGGGGCGGACTCGCGGACGTCATAGAGGCTGTGCTTGTCAGAGACCTCCTTGATGAAGTCGAGGATGTCGTCCATGCCCGAGGCCAGCGCATATATGTCCTCGCGGTCGAACGGGGTCACGAACACCCGGTTGAGGCTGCGCACGATCTCGTGGGTGATCTCGTCGGCCTCGTGCTCCAGTTCGCTGATCCGCTCCTGGCGCCCTTCCGGCGAGGCCGGGGTTCGCAGCAACTCCTCGAGGAGACCGGCGGCGGAGACGATGTTGTCGCTGTTCCGGTCGAACAGCTCGTAGAAGCGCCGCTCGCGCGGGAGCAGGTTCAGGCGCAAGACCCTTCCTCCGGTGGCCGGCCGATACGCAGGGAGTATGGACGATTGGGACTGGCCGGCGCGGGCCCGGGAACGTTCATGCCGGCGGCGCGAGGTAGCGCGCCTCCACCACCTCGTGCGCCTCGGTATCGAGGACCCACGTGGATCCCTTTTGCCAGCGGGCATCCGCGCTCGGAACCAGCCCCTCGCCGACCAGGTGCATGACCAGGCCGCCGATGACGTCGCCCTGGCTGCACATCACGGTTGGAACCAGCGCGCGGCGCACGAGGCCCAGTGCCTCCTGCCAATCAGACCCCTCGGCCAGCGTCTCGTCGTCCTCGACCTCCAGCCCGCGCGCCTTCGCCAGCGGCTCGACGGTCTGGACGCAGCGCAGGTAGGGGCTGGACATCACCCGGCCCAGCACGGTGTCGGCAAGCCGGGCGACCAGCCCGGATGCTTGCTTCAGGCCCTTCTCGGACAGGGGACGAGTCTCGTCCGGGCCCTTCCAGTCCTCGCGGTCGCCCGCGTGCGCATGGCGCACCACATATACCCTCATGCGCGGGCCGGCTAGCCCAGGCGGGCTCGGAGGAGGATGTCGCGGTCGTGGTCGTAGGACAGCGTGGCCATGGCCTCGACGATGTCGCACCAGCGCACCTGGTCCACCTCGGCCAGGGGCTTGAACTCGCCGTCGTAGGCGCGCATCAGCCAGTACCAGACGACCTTGTCGCGGTCGCGGCGGTCGACATACCGGGTGATCCCCAGGCAGCGGTCGATGAGACAGGTCATCCCGGTCTCCTCCTCCACCTCGCGGAGAGCGGCGGTCTCCAAACGCTCGCCCGGCTTCAGCTTGCCCTTGGGCAGCGACCAATCGTCGTACGCCGGTCGATGCACGAGGACCACCTCCGCGCTACCCGCCTCATCCAGCCGATAGACGACGCCGCCTGCGGCACGCACAACATCCGGCAGGCCAAGGTGCGCATCCAGCGCCTCGTTCATGAGGCGCCCGCCCTCCAGCGCCGCCTCAGTCACCGGTCATCCAGCCGTGCAGCTTCTTGCGGTTGACTTGCTTCCAGGCGCTCCTCCACCTCCGGAGCGCGTCCTCGCCGAGCAGGCGCTCGCGTTCGGTCAGGACTCCGGCATAAAACGCGCCACCCGCCCCCAGCCTGGAGGCCACCTCGCCCAGCCATTGCCTCGCCACCACCGTGTCGTTGTAGTCGCCCAGGCTCTGTTGGAGGGCGGCGACGCCCTCGGCGAAGCGGTGCGCCGGTTTGCCCACCACCGGCGCGACGGCCTCGGCGGCATAGCGAGCGCGCTTGGCGGCAATCCGCACCGCGTGGAGATCCTCGTCGGCGGAGTCGTCGCCGAGGCGCTCCACCGCCTTGACCAGCCTGCCCCACGGCCTGGTGACGAGGCGGGGCAGGACCTCGGTTGCGGGCCGGTCACCGTCGGTGCTGAGCGGCGGGGTCACTGCGATGGCAACGAGGCCGTCAAGGAGAACGGCATATCGCTGGCTGCGGATCCCCGCCAGCAGCCGCGTCCGAGCGGCCTCACGCCGGGCCCCCAGCCGCTGGAGCAGCGCCCTGCGTCCCGAGGCGGGGCCGGGGATCTCCTCCATCCGGCTGGACAGCCTTTCGATCAGCACATCGGAGTCGCGAACCTCGCCGAGCAGGGTGGCCAGCCACTGGAGCTCGTCGCGCAGGGCATCGGTGGGCTCGGCTTCGAGCAGGCTGCCGAACGTGCCGAGGTCCGACCGCAGGCGTCGGGTCGCGACCCGGGCCTGGTGCACGCCCTCCGGTTCGACTCCCTGGCGGACAGCGGCGTCATGCCTGAGCAGGCGGACCACCGACGCGGCGATTGCCGCCCCCACCGCCTGCGCCACGGTCGAGCCAGGACCGGGCTCCACCACGACAACTTCCGGCGCCTCGGTCGATGCCGGGCCGAGTACCCGCGCGTACTCCGGGACCAGGTCCGGGCCGCCCGCACCGGCGGCTCGCAGCCGCGCGATCACCCCGTGAACCACGGCCGTGTCCGCCTCGCGCCCGGCATCCAGCACCAGTTCCCGATAGCGGGCGGCCACGTGACGCCCGTCGAGGATCGAGATCTCGTCGCTCAACACCCGGATGGTCGAGCCGTTGCCCTGGCCTCCGACGACCACCGATTGCCGCACCCGCCTCAGCTTCGCCACCGGGCGCAGCGCGGCCGTGCGAACGTAGGCGCGCAGGAGGTCGAGGGCGGCCTCCGGGGGGTGGTCGGCCGCCCCGGCGACGGCTGACGTGTCGGAAGTGCGGCTCTTGGTGGGATGGAGCGACGGGAACTCGATCTCCCAGCCGCCATCCTGGACCGCGAGCAGCGAGCAACCCCAACGGGCCAGGCGCATGTCGGCCGTGTCCCAGTAGACCGACGTCAGCTGCGAGCGGACCGGGGCCGAGACCTCGACCCCTTCGCCCAGGTCGACCAGCCGCGGTGGCGTGAAATGGGGCGGTGCCTCGAGGCGGATCGGGCCGTCAGGCACGCGAGGCGAGGAATGCCGGGTGTGCGCGCTCCAGGGCCATCTCCTGGAGGACGCGGTGAGTATCGATCCCGAGCACCGTTGGTACCTTGTGCCAAGTGTCGTGCTCGAGCACCCAGGACAGGACGTCGTCCGCCAGGTTGGTCTGCAGGATCTCTTCCAGCCTCTGCTGGAGAGCCGGGTCGAGCACCGGGACCAGGGTCTCGACGCGGCGGTCGAGGTTGCGCGGCATCATGTCGGCGGAGCCGATGAGGTAGTCGAAACCGCGCTTCTCACTGCCGAAGCGGTAGATCCGCGAGTGCTCGAGGTAGCGGCCGACCAGCGAGCGCACGCGGATGTTCTCCGAAAGCCCCTCGACGCCGGGGCGCAGGCAGCAGATGCCCCGGGTGATGAGGTCGATCCGGGTCCCCGCCTGGGATGCCTTGTAGAGCGCTTCGATGACGCCCTCGTCCACGAGGCTGTTCATCTTCATGACGATGCGGCCGTCGGCATTGTCGGCCTCCCGGCGGATCATCGCCAGGATGCCGTCCCGAAGGCCCACCGGCGCAACCATCAGGCGACGCCACTGCCGCTGCCGGCTGTACCCCGTCAGGTAGTTGAACAGCTCGGTGACATCCTCGCCGATGGCTTGGTCGGCGGTGAAGAGCCCGACGTCCTCGTACACCGTCGCGGTCTTGGGGTTGTAGTTCCCGGTCGCGAGGTGGCAGTACCGGCGGATGGCGCCCTCCTCCTGCCGCACGATGAGGCTGATCTTGGCGTGGGTCTTGAGGCCGACCAGCCCATACACGACGTGGACGCCGGCCTGCTCCAGGGCCTTGGCCCAGACGATGTTCGCCTGCTCGTCGAAGCGCGCCTTCAGCTCGACGAGGGCCACGACCTGCTTCCCGGCCTCGGCGGCCCTGATGAGCGACCGGATGATGCCGCCCTCCGGACCGGATGTCCGGTAGAGCGTCTGCTTGATGGCCAGGACGTTGGGGTCGCGCGCCGCGCGGTCGATGAAAGCCTCCACCGACGCGGCGAACGATTCATAGGGGTGATGGACCAGCAGGTCACGGTCGCGCAGGACCCTGAAGAAGCTGTGCTGCCCGTTGGGGCCCTCGGCGATGGCGGGCTGGGTGGTGCCGACCCAGGTCTCCGCCTTGAGGTCGGGCCGTTCCAGGTTGTACAGGGCCCACAGGCTGTTCAGGTCGAGCAGGCCGTCGACGACGTAGACATCGTCCGACGAGAGCTCCAGTTCGCGGGTCAGCAACGTCAGGATCTCCCTGGACATCCCCCCGTCCACCTCGAGCCGGACAACATCGGCCGATCGCTTGTTGCGCCGCAGCTCGGTCTCGATCGCGTCCAGCAGGTCGTCGGCCTCGTCCTCCTCCACGTCGAGGTCGGCGTTGCGGGTGACCCGGAATGGGTGTTGCTCGACCACCTTCATCCCCGGGAAGAGAACGTTGAGATGACTGGCGATGACCTGCTCGAGGGGGATGAAACGGTTGCCCCCGGGAAGGGCCGTGAACCTCGAGAGGAGCGGCGGCACCTTGACCCGGGCAAAGCGCGTCGTGCGTCGAACCGGGTCACGGACGAGCACCGCCAGGTTCAGCGACAGGTTCGAGATGTACGGGAAGGGATGCGCCGGGTCAACGGCAAGAGGCGTCAGTACGGGAAATATCTGTTCCTGGAACATCTCTCCAAGCCACGTGGTCTCGTCAGTCGTGAGGTCCTTGCTGTCGATCACTCGGATATCCGCGGCGGCGAGGCCCGGCGCGACGTCCCGCGAGTAGATGTCATTCATCCGCGCGACGAGGTCCTCGGTGCGCACCCGGATATTGCTCAGTTGCTCGCTCGGGGACATGCCATCCGGGGCCACCGTCGCCACCCCCGCTGCCAGCTGCTCCTTGAGTCCGGCGACGCGCACCTGGAAGAACTCGTCAAGGTTGGAGCTGACGATCGCCAGGAACTTGGCCCGCTCCAGGAGTGACAGGTGGTCGTCCTCGGCAACCGCGAGGACCCTGGAGTTGAAGTCCATCCAGCTCAACTCGCGGTTGATGAAACGGCGGTCCACGCGCCGGGCGGACACCTTCCGTTCGCGCTTTTTCTGGTTCTTCTCCCGCTCGCGGGGGCGGCTGCCTACGGCCACCGGGCAGCCTCGGACAGCAACGCGCTCATCGAACGGCTAGTCTACCGTTCCCCTTCGACCCGGGCGGGTTCGTTGCGGTCGAGCCGGTAGCCGACGCCTCGCACCGTTACGATCTCGAACGGTACCCGGCCCTCGAACTTGCTGCGCAGCCAACGCACGTGGACGTCGACGGTCTTGGCGTCCCCCACGTAGTTGTATTTCCACACCTGTTGGAGGAGATGGTTGCGCGAGTGGGCGCGGCCCGGGTATGCCAGCATGAACGAGAGGAGGTCGAACTCCCGCGCCGTCAATTTCACCTCTTCCCCGTCCATGAGCACCCGGCGCGCCGCCCGGTCCATCACCAGGTTGCCCACGTGGTCGATCTCCGGGGGCGCCGCCACCGGTCCGGCGGCCTGGGCATCGGCACGTCGCAGCACGGCGGTCATTCGCGCGAACAGCTCTCGCAGGCCGAATGGCTTGGTGATGTAGTCGTCCGCCCCGACCCCGAGGCCTATCACCTTGTCCACCTCCTGGTCCTTCGCGGTGAGCATGATGATCGGCACCCCGCTGTCCTTGCGGATGATCCGGCAGACCTCGAACCCGCTCATCTCCGGCAGCATCACGTCGAGCAGCACGATGTCCGGCTTGGAGCTGCGGACCAGGCGCAGGGCTTCTCCCGCGGTCCTGGCCTCACGCACCTGGTAGCCCTCGCGGGTCAGGTTGAAGCGCAGGGTGTCCCTGATGTTCGGTTCGTCCTCCACCAGCAGGACCTGCTTGCTCGACGGTGCCGGGGCCACGTCAGTCGAGTTCGACGACGTCGCCGGTGGCGAGGAAGACGATGTCCTCGGCCACGTTGGTGACCCGGTCGGCCAGCCGCTCGAGGGTGTGGGCGATGTTCAGGAGGTACTGGGTTCGGAGGGCGTGCTCAGGGTCCTCGGTCATCGCCGAGATCTGGTCGGCGAACACCTTCCGGTAGAGGCGATCGATGCGATCGTCACGCTCCGCGACCGCCATGGCGGCCGCCTGGTCGACGGCGATGAACGCGTCGAGGATGTCGTGCACCTGTTGTTCGACGAGCTCGGCCATCTGGCCCAACTCCACATAGACGGCCGGGCTTCCCTCAGGCTCATCCGCGAGGCGCCGGCTGCGCTTGGCGATGCGGGTGGCGTAGTCGCCCATGCGTTCGAGCTCGGCACCGATGTAGCCCACCCCGATCACCAGGCGGAGGTCGCTGGCCACCGGGGCCTGCGTGCTGATGATCGTGAAGACCTCCTCGCGCAGCTGCATGTGGAGGCGGTTGATCTCCTTGTCGCCCTCGACCACGAGGTTGGCCAGGTCGCGGTCGCGCTTCAGGAGGGATTGCATCGAGAGCCGGATCGCGTCCTCCACGAGCGCCGCCATCCTGCTGGCGATGGTCCGGACCTCGTCGAGTTCCTCCTCGAAATGCCTGCGGATCATCAGCCGAACCTCCCCGTTATGTAGTCCTCGGTGAGCTTGCTCTTGGGTCGATTGAAGATCTCGACGGTGGGTCCGAACTCGACCAGCTCACCGTACCGCTCGGGGCTCATCATCATGAACGCGGCGTAGTCCGAGGCTCGAGCCGCCTGCTGCATGTTGTGGGTGACGATGAGGATCGTGTAGGTCTTCTTGAGCTCGTGGGTCAGGTCTTCGATCTTGAGCGTGGCGATCGGGTCGAGGGCCGAGGCCGGCTCGTCCATCAGGATGACCTCCGGTTC
Organism: Chloroflexota bacterium; assembly: GCA_034666405.1. Lineage (GTDB taxonomy): Bacteria > Chloroflexota > Dormibacteria > DASZGP01 > DASZGP01 > JAXDLW01. The sequence continues at coordinate 11,654 of JAXDLW010000016.1, forward strand.
CACGGCGAGAACCCGGGCAATCACCAGCCGCTGTTGCTGTCCACCGGACAGGGCCAGGCCGGAGCGGTGCAGGCGGTCCTTCACCTCGTCCCAGAGCGCCGCCTGCCGCAGGCTCTTCTCGACGAGCTCATCCAGGTTCTTGCGCCAACCCAGGATCCGGGGTCCGTAGGCCACGTTGTCGTAGATGCTCATCGGGAAGGGGTTGGGCTTCTGGAACACCATGCCCACCCGCTGGCGCAATCCCACGGCGTCCACGTGCTTCCCCGTGACGTCCTCTCCGTCGATCAGGACCTGCCCCTCGACCCGCGCGCCTGGAACCAGGTCATACATCCGGTTGAAGACCCGGATCAGCGTGCTCTTGCCGCAGCCCGATGGGCCGATCAGCGACGTCACGCGGTTGCGCGGCACCTCGAGGTTGATGCCTTTGAGGGCCAGGAAGTCACCGTAGTAGAAGTTGAGATCGCGAGTCGCAACCTTCGTCGGCTGGTCCTGGGAGAGTTCGAGAACCGGCTCAGGGCCCGATTTGATGAAGGCCGCGCCGTCCCTGCCTGGTTGCTCGCGCGGTTCCGCGCTCACAGGCCCTGGATCCTCCTCACCGCCACCCGACCTAGCGTACGCGCGACCAGGTTGAACAGCAGGACCGTCAGGACGAGGACCGCGGCCACCCCGTCCGAGATCAGGTTGACGTCCGGGACGTTCCCCTCGGCGCGATACACGAAGAGGTGCACCGCCAGCGTCTCCCCCGGCGCAAACGGGTTGAGGCTGTAGAAGTTGCGGGTCAGGGCGTCCTGCCCTGCCGTGTAGAGCAACGCCGCGGCCTCGCCGATACCCCTCCCACTGATCAGGATGAGCCCGGTGATCAGGTCCGGCAGGGCGGCGGGCAGCAGCACCCGGCGGACGGTCTGCCACCGTGTCGCGCCCAGCCCGAAGCTGCCTTCGCGCAGGTTGTGCGGGATGCCCCCCATCGCGTCCTCGGTGACCCGGACCGCGTACGGGAGGTTGATGACCGTGAGCGAAAGCGCTCCCCCGAGACGCGTGTAGTGCCACCCGGTGAGCTCGACGAATATCAACAGGCCGAACAGCCCGACGACGATCGACGGCAGGGTTGCAAGCGTCTCGGTCGCGGTGCGCAGCAACCCGAGGATCCAGCCAGGGCGCGCGTACTCCGCCATGTAGATCCCCGCGGCGACCGCCGGCGGCGCGGTGAAAACAAGGGATAGGGCCAGGATATAAAAGGAGTTGAAGAGTTGTGGACCGACACCTCCACCTGCCTCGAAAGTCCGGGGACGGGTGGTCAGGAATGTCGGGTTGAGTTCGCGATAGCCGGCGAGCAGCAGGTGGACCACCATCGCCGCCAGGAGAGCGATGAGCAGGCCGGCGATCCCGCGGATGACGACGGTCGCGACCCGGTCGGCGATGCGCGCGGAGCGGCGCGCCTGGCGCCTCTCCCCCGCGGCCGAGGCGCTCACCGGACCTCCAATCGGCTGGAGAGCCGGCGGATGACCAGGATCATCACCAGGCTCATGATCAGAAGCAGCAGCGCCAGCGTGTAGAGCGCGTCATTGAGATCCGGGTAGATGTCGCGGGTGGCCAGGTCCAGGGCGATCGCCGTCGTCATGGTGGCCGCCGGGCCCAGCAGGTTCCGGGGCAGGTTGGGCACCCCCCCGATGACCATGGCCACCGCGAGCGCCTCACCGAGGGCCCGCGCCATCCCCAACACAATCCCGGTGGTGATTCCCGATCGGGCCGCCGGCAGCACGACCCTGTAGATGGTCTGCCATCGCGTCGCGCCGAGTGCGTAGGAAGCCTCGGCCATGGCGTCCGGCACCCTGCGGACGGCATCCGCGCTCAGGCTGGTCACCGTCGGGATGATCATGACCGCGAGTACCAGCCCGGCTGCCAGGACACTGAGACCTGTGGGGCTGGGGGTATGGAGGCGGATGAACGGGACCAGCACCGTCAGGCCGATCCACCCGTATACAACTGACGGGATGCCGACGAACACCTCGATGACCGGCCGCAGCAGGCGCTCACCAAGCTGGCGGTCGGTCTGTTCGAGGAACAGCGCGGCGCCGACACTGAGCGGGGTCGCAATGGCGACCGCCATGGCAACCACGATGACCGAGCCCAGGATCAGGCCCCAGGCGCCAAAGTCCTGCGGGGTCCAATGGGCCACGAAGAGGAAATGCCAGGGGGTCTCGTGCCTGAAGACGCGGAAGGCCTTGCTGCCGATGAAGACATAGACCGCCGCGAGGAGCAGGACCAGGAAGACGGCACCGCCCGTGACGAGCACGAGGGCGAGGCGGTCCACCAGGATGCGACGGCCCGAGCATGGGGCCTCGCCAGCGCTGTCCCGTCCCGCGACCTGACCCTAATCCTCCCCCGCGGCCCCCGCGGCCCCCCCGGCCCCCCCCCCCCCCCCCCCCCCCCCCCCCCCCCCCCCCCCCCCCCCCCCCCCCCCCCCCCCCCCCCCCCCCCCCCCCCCCCCCCCCCCCCCCCCCCCCCCCCCCCCCCCCCC
>JAXDLW010000017.1:0-5584 GCA_034666405.1 Chloroflexota bacterium
CGCCGCTCATGTCCGGACGCGTCAGGGAGTTGTCGCCGCCAACCGCGACCCCGGCGCCGCTCATGGCCGGGCGCGTCAGCGAGTTGTCGCCGCCAATGACCACGACCACCGGCGCGCGCGAAAAGGCCCGCGTGACCCCGGCCTGGATTCGCCGGTGCGCCTCCGACGAATCGGTGTCGCCGTCATCACCCTCGACATCACCCCGGTCCAGCGCCTGAAGGTCCGCAAGTTCGACCCCATGGTCCCCGTCCCATGTCGCAAATCGTGCCAGGGCATCGCGCAGGGCGGCGGGCGTGCGATGAGCGTTCGTGGCACTGATCGACGCGCGGTGCACCGGCGCGCCGAGGACGGCGAGCTGCGCCATATCTGAGCCACGCGCCAACCACTGCTGCGCGTTCACCTGGTCCCGCCGTCCGCCTGCGGCGCCCCACCGCTGGGCGGCGTCATCGGGATCCGCACGCCGCGGGTCACCGCCGCTGACCGGGCCTCGTCGTAGCCCGCATCGGCGTGTCGCATCACACCGGTGGCGGGGTCGTTTGTGAGCACGAGCTCGAGCCGCCGGGCGGCCTCTGCCGTTCCATCCGCCACGACCTGCGCCCCCGCATGAATCGATCGCCCGATACCCACGCCACCGCCATGGTGGACGGCCACCCAGGTGGCCCCGCTGGAAGCGTTGAGCAGCGCGTTGAGCACGGGCCAGTCGGCGATCGCGTCGCTGCCGTCCTTCATCGACTCGGTCTCCCGCAGCGGCGACGCCACACTGCCGGAGTCGAGGTGGTCGCGCCCGATCACAATCGGCGCCGAGAGCTCCCCGCTGGCCACCATCTCGTTGAAGCGCAGCCCCGCGAGGTGGCGCTCTCCGGCGCCGAGCCAGCAGATCCGGGCCGGCAGCCCCTGGAATTGGATGCGCTCGGAGGCCAGGCGCATCCATCGCTGCAGACCCTCGTTCTGCGGGAACAACTCCTTCACCGCGCGGTCCGTCGCGGCGATGTCGGCCGGGTCGCCGCTCAGGGCGACCCACCGAAACGGGCCGATCCCTTCGCAGAACAGCGGCCGGATATATGCGGGCACGAACCCGGGGTAGGCGAACGCGTTGTCGAACCCACCGAGCTCGGCCTCGGCGCGCAGGGAGTTGCCGTAGTCGAAGACCTCGGCGCCGCGGTCCTGGAACTGGACCATAGCGCGGCAGTGATCGGCCATCGACTCCCGCACGCGACGCAGGTAGCCGTCGGGGTCACCTGACCGGGCAGCGGCGGCGGCCTCCAGCGACATGCCCGCCGGTACGTAGCCGTAGAGCGGGTCGTGGGCGCTGGTCTGGTCGGTGACCACGTCCACGGCGAGCCCGCTGGCGAGCAGCGCGGGGAGGGCTTCGGCGGCATTGGCGACGACCCCGACCGACAGCGGCCGTCGTTCCTCCCGCGCCAGGTCACACCAGCTGACCGCCTCCTCCAACGACTCCGCCTTCTGGTCGAGGTACCCGGTGTCGAGCCGCCGTTGCAACCGCGCCGGGTCCACCTCGATGCAGAGCGCGACGCCGCCGTTCATGGTCACCGCGAGTGGCTGCGCGCCCCCCATCCCGCCGAGGCCGGAGGTGACCACGAGCCGACCCGCCAACGACCCGCCGAAGCGCTTGCGGGCGACCGCCGCGAACGTCTCGTAGGTGCCCTGCAGGATGCCCTGGGTGCCGATGTAGATCCACGACCCGGCGGTCATCTGCCCGTACATCGTGAGTCCCTCCGCCTCGAGCCGCCAGAACTCGTCCGGCGTGGCCCAGTCGGGCACGACCAGGCTGTTGGCAATCAGAACGCGCGGGGCCATTTCGTGCGTCCGGGTCACACCGACGGGTTTGCCGGACTGCACCAGCAGGGTGTCGTCCGGCCGCATCGATTGCAGGCTGGAAACGATCGCGTCGAAACACTCCCAGTTGCGCGCGGCCTTGCCTCGACCGCCGTACACAACCAGGTTGTCGGGGTCCTCGGCGACCTCCGGGTCGAGGTTGTTCATCAGGCAGCGCAGGGCACCCTCGATCTGCCAGCTGGCGCAGGAGATCTCGTTGCCTCGCGGCGCCCTCACCGGCCGTGCGCCTTTCATCAACCGACCCTCGAGAGGGCGCGTGACTCACCTTTCAAGCGCCGCCCCGCGAGCGCGCGAGCCTCGCGATTCATGCCCCTTCCTCGCGGTGCTCGCGCCAGGCGCCCGACGCCAGCCACTCCTCGACCGCGTTGAGGTCCGGGGCCATGAACCGATCCGCGCCGAGGTGCGCAACACGTCGCCGCAATGAATCGCGGACGGCGCCGGTGCCCGGGCCCGCCTTCAGCTGCGCCTCGGGGTCGGCCGACTCCCGCATGTCCAGCGCCTGGGCGGCGCAGATTGCCTCCACCGCGATGACTCGCCGGAGGTCGGCCACCGAGCGCCGCGTGCGCATCGCCGCGCTCCAGCCCATGGACACGTGGTCCTCCTGGCCGGCGCTGGTGGACATCGACTGCACTGCCAGCGGTGCGGCCGAGGTGCGCAGGGAGGTGACGATTGCGGCGGCGGTGTACTGCGCGATCATCAAACCGCTGTTGACCCCGGCATCCTCCGACAGGAAGGCCGGCAGACCGCGCGAGCGCGACGGGTCGAGGAGGCGGTCGGTGCGACGCTCGCAGATCGCGGCGATGTCGGCACAGACGGACGCGCACATGTCGGCGGCATACGCCAGCGCCTGGCCGTGGAAATTGCCGCTGCTGACCAGCCGGTCGCCGTCCGCGAACACCACCGGGTTGTCTACGACCGACGCCATCTCGCGCTCGACCGTCTGGCGGGCGAAGGCGACCACGTCACGGGCAGCGCCGTGGACCTGGGGCGCGCACCGCAGCGAGTACGCGTCCTGCACCGCGTGGTGCGAGTGCCGGTGGGAGGCGACGATCGACGAGCCGGCGAGCAACTGACGGATGTTGGCCGCCGAGGCTGCCTGTCCCGGGGCCGGACGCAGCGCGACGACCTCCTCCGCGAAGGCCGCCGGGGTGCCGAGGAGCGCCTCGATGCTCATCGCGGCGGTGGTGTCGACGGCATCGAGCAGGTCCTCGAGGTCATGCACCGCCAGCACCAGGAGTGCCGCCATGCCGTCGGTCCCGTTGATCAGGGCAAGACCCTCCTTCGGTCCCAGCGCGGGAGGGACGATGCCGGCGTCCATCAGCGCGGGGCCGGAAGGCGACGGCCGTCCATCACGCCCCACCACCCAACCCTCACCGAGCAGGCAGGACGCCGCGTGCGCCAGCGGAGCAAGGTCGCCTGACGCCCCGAGCGAGCCGTGCTCCGGTACCCATGGCCGGATGCCCGCGTTGAGAACGGAAATGATGGCTTCGACGAGTTCCGGGCGCACGCCGGAGTAGCCTGCGGACAGCGACCGCGCGCGCAGCAGCATCATCCCGCGGACGACCTCCTCGTCCACCGGGGGGCCCATCCCCGCGCTGTGACTGAGGACGATGGCGCGCTGCAACCGGACCCGGTCCGGGGCGGCGATGGCGGTGTCAGCCAGCGCGCCGAACCCTGTGGTCACGCCGTAAACGGGGTCGTCGGTGTCGTGCATGCGCGCCACCGCGGCCAGTGCGGGCCGCATTCTTTCTCGCGCAGCGTCATCCACCTCGACCCGCGCGTGAGCGCGCGCGACATCCACGACGGCCGCGATGCTGAGCGGGGAGCCGTCGAGCCGGATGGGAGCCACGTCTCGCAGTGTAGGGAGCTTGGCGCCGCGGCGGATGCTCCTCAGATGTCGCGGATCGTGAACCCGAACTCCCGGTGCAGGCGCTCGGCAACCAGCGAGCGGTGGCAGGCGGGCGCGTCGTGCTCGACGCACATGAGGACGGCAATCCCTTCCCGGGGTAGTTCGCCGATCAGTTCTGTGAGGTTCGCGCGGTCGAGGATCTCTGTGACGTAGCGGCGGCGGTACTCGTCCGCCAGCTCCACCCGCGAGCGCTTGCCCACGCCCACCCGCGCGTCCTCGTCGTACTGGAGGTGGCGGAGCTCGGTCGTGGGCGCCAGCTCCCTGTGGTGGCTGTACCCGATCCCGGCGTCCGCGAGCGCGCCCTGGAGGCGTTGCGAGTTGGCCCACGCGTAGTCGGGACCACGGACCCCACGCCGCTGCCGGACATCGACCAGCAGCCGGACGCGGTTGGCTTGCAGAGCTTCCAGGAACGAGGCTTGCGAGTAGCCGTAAACCCCGATCGTCGCAATGGCTCGCACGGGTCGAGGTTAGTTTCCATGTCCCTGGCGGGGGCGCCGGCCGGTGGCGATGGTCGGTGGCGATGGTTGACTGCGACGTTCGGTTGCCGTGCTTCGAGAGTGGGGCGGCCTACGCGAGGAAGGGGGTGCCGGGACCGCGGGAGAGCTCGCGCATCAGGTGAACCGCCAGCGGCAGGGTGACGATGGAGCCGTCATCGGTGCGCAGGATCTTCCAGCCGCCCTCGTGGACCATCCAGTGGTGGCGCAGGCAGAGCGGGATGATGTTGTCGCGAGCCGAGTTGCCGCCCCTGGCCCAGGGCTTCAGGTGGTGCGCCTGGGTCCAGTTGGCCGGCCGGTCGCAGCCGGGCCAGCAGCAATGCGGGTGCCTGGTGTTCACCGCCCGCCGGGTTGCTCCGCTGACGCTGCGCTGCGCCCGGCTCACGTCGGAGATCGCGGAGTTGGCCCCGAACAGCACGCTGGTCACGCTGGAGTCGCATGCCAGCCGCTGCAGCGCCTTGACCGAGATGGGCAGGGAGAAGTCCACCTCCGCCGCCGGGCAGCCCGACATGCCGAGGAAGGTCTCGAGCGAGGTGGTCACCTGGAGGTGAGGGCGCTGGGTCCCGCGTACCGGGAGGACCCCGGAGTCGAGTCCGTGCCCGGACAGCTCAATCAGGGCATCGGCGTTGCGCCGAGCCTTGTGCCGGGTGTCGTCCTTGCCGGTCTTGACCGCCAGCGCCTCAATGGCCGTGCGCAGGCTGGCGCCGCCCAGCGAGTCCAGCTTGCCCCGGATGTGCATCATCCCGTCGCTGCCGTTGACCATGTGGAACTCGCGGGCCTCCACGGCGGTCACCTCGTCGTTGGCGTGACCGTCGGGATCCTGGGCGTGGCGGGCATGGTGGCAGAGGACGCGGAAGCGGCCCACCGACGACACCAGCGCCTGCTCCAGCAGGGCGGTCTCATCGAAGGTCGTGCCGGTGGGTGAATCCGTTATGGCCTGCGAGGTGCGGGCCATCAGCGCCAGGTGTCCGAAGCCGACCAGCCCCTCCTCCACCGCCATCGCCGTCAGCGGGGTCCGCTTGAGTTGCTCCCCGACACAGACCCGCTGCGCCGCCCCGTGCCCGGACATCCGGCAGTGATGGCGGACCCAGTCGATGGGGCTCAGGGATTCCTGCCGTTCGTACTCGTCGGTGGCGGCGAACCGCGCCGCGGCGGCCGAGAACGTCAGCTCGAGCCGGTCGATGACCCGCCGCATCGCGATCAGCTCAGCGGACAGCGCGGCCCCCGGCTCACTCGCCACGGCGACCGAATATGCCGACACCGCCTGGTCCAGATCCGCCACCGTCACCGCCGTCCCCATCCCCCCGGACATACACGCAATTGT
>JAXDLW010000018.1:0-49409 GCA_034666405.1 Chloroflexota bacterium
AGGGCCTCGAGGACCGGCACCGCGAACGCCGGGGTGCCGAAGAAGACAGCCCTCACGGGGCTAGACGCCCACCAGCTCCTCTGCTGTCTCGCCCTCGTCCGCCGCCGCCTCCGCCGTTTCCTTTTCAGACACCTTGACGAAGGTCTTGGGGTCGGTCAGCCGGTCGGTGAAGAGGATCCCGTCGACGTGGTCGATCTCGTGCTGGAGGCAGCGGGCGAGCAGGCCCTCGGCCTTGATCCGGACGTCCTTGCCGGCGCGGTTCTTGGCCTTCACGGTGACCCTGTCGAACCGTTTGACCTCGCCGATGTAGCCCGGGATCGACAGGCAGCCCTCGTTGCCCACCTGCTCCCCCTCCGCGCGGATGATCTCCGGGTTCACCAGGCAGTGCAGGTTCTCATCGACCTCGCAGACGATGACCCGCAGCAGCACCCCGACCTGCGGCGCGGCCAGGCCGATGCCCGGCGCGTCGCGCATGGTGTCGACCATGTCGTCGATCAGGCGTTGTACGGACGCGTCGATCTTGGGCACCTTGGGGCACCTGGTGCGCAGGCGCTTGTCCTCGACGACGACGATCTCGCGGATCATGGCCCCGATTCTAGAGGGGCACGCGGCGCCGGGCAGCGCCTAGGGGGCCCTACTTGGCGTAGATGAAGCCGGTGAGGGGACCGGGGTTGGAGTAGGGCACGAAGCGGCTGTTCACCTGGCCCCAGGCGTTGTAGTTCATCTCGGAGACGGTGAACCCGTCGCCCTGCACGCTCTCCACGTAGGCGACGTGGCCGTACCCGCTCATGCGCTGGTCCCAGACGGCGACTGCGCCGACCCTGGCCTGCGAACCGACCGGGTAGCCGTAGGCCTGCGCCTGCCCGTACCACTCCCACGCGTTGCCGAACCACGGGATGCAGCGGCGGTTGGCGACATACCAGGTGCAGTAGCCATAGCTGAAATGGTTGCCGCAGGACGACCCGCCATTGACCGAGCCGGAGCCCGGGCCGAAGCTGGCGGAACGGGTGGTGCGCGGCGCCTGCGCGGCAGCGATCTTGGCGTTGATCGAGTTGACCTGGGAGAGGAGCGCCTTCGACTGCGCGTCCAGGCGAGCTATGCGCTGGTCGTAGTCCGCCACCATCGCCAGCTGCTGGCCGTTGGCCCGCTCCAGCTGCGCCTGCACCAGCTTGCCCTGCTGCTGCTTGGCGGCGAGCTGCGCCGACATGCCCTTGAGCTGCGCCTGCTCGGCCTTGATCCGGTGTGCGGTATCCGCCATCCGTCGCTGCACGGTGATCTCGGCCATGACGCGCGTCAGCATCTCCTTGAAGCTGCCGGCGCTGAAGATCATCTCGACGGCCTTGTCGCCGGTGTCGTGCTTGTACTGCCCGCGCGTCAGCTCCGCGATCAGGGCCCGCTGCTGTGCCAGGTCGTGCTCGGTGTTGGCGATCCTGCCCTGGAGCGAACTCTGCTGCGCGTCCAGGTCGGCGAGCAGGGACGCGTTCGCCTGCAGCTCACGCTGAAGGTTGTTGAGGGCATCCTGGGCGGCCAGGAGGTCGGCGGTGGCCTTGGCCTTGTCCCCCCCGAGACCGCTGACCTGCTGCTGCAGCGCGGTGCGCTGGGCGGCGAGGGTGCTGACCTGGTCCGCGCTCGCCGGGAGGAGCGTCGACAGGGACGCCGCTGCCGCAAGGCAAACCGCCAGCGCACGGATTCGTAAGCCCAGGATCGGAACCTCCCCTAGTCTGAAGTGGTGTGAAGTGGGTTGTGTCGCGCCCCCTGTTCCCGCAGGGTGACCCTAGAGGGTCGGCTTACGACTCACCGACACCCTACAGAAGGCGGGACTGTCACGTCAAGTCGCCTTGTTCGATGAGCGACCGGTCCGTCACACGATCAGGTCCCCTGTGACCAACCACCCGGATGCGCTCGTTACAACGGGTCGACGTCGACCGTGAAGCCCCGGGCATCCGGCAGCAGTGGCTTTATGGGCGCCAGGTCGCGGCCCTTGATGGTCATCGACCAGCGGTACTCCCCGCGCAGCCGGTGGATGAACGCTTGGCTCGGCCCGAGCACCGTCACCCCCTCGATCCCCTTCATCGCGACGCTGTCACGGAGGGCCCCTGCGTAGGACTCCGCCATCCTGCGCGCAGCCGCGTCCTCGACCGCTGAGGCCGTCACGTCGATCAGCCTCGTGAAGGGCGGGAAGTCCAGCGCTTCGCGCACCGCCAGTTCCTCCGCGACGAACTCGTGGTAGTCGTGCCGCAGCGCCAGGCGCACCGCGTAATGGTGCGGGTTCAGGGTCTGGACGATGGCCCGGGCGTCACTGCGGCGCGCGCGGCCGGCGACCTGGACCAGGCTCGCAAAGGTGTCCTCCGCGGCACGGAAATCCGGGTAGTTCAGGGCCTGGTCGGCATCGACCACGCCCACCAGGCCGACCTTGGGCAGGTCCCAGCCCTTGGCCACCAGCGACGTCCCCACCAGGATGTCGACATCGCCCCGGGCCAGGCGCTCCCAGATCCCATAGAAGGAGTCACGGGTCGAGGCCGTGTCGCGGTCGAGCCGGGCCACGCGGGCGGCGGGGAACAGGCGGCGCGCTTCGGCCTCGATCCGCTCCGTGCCGAAGCCGATGGTCTTGAGGTCGCGCGCCTCGCAGTTGGGGCACTGCTGCGGCAGCGGTTCGGTGTGGCCGCAGTAGTGGCAGCTGAGCTCGCGCGTGGCGCCGTGGTACACGAGCGACACGCTGCAGTTGGGACAGCCCACGGCCTCACCGCACCGACGGCACCGCGCGTACCAGGCCAGGCCCCGGCGGTTGAGGTACAGGATCACCTGGCCTCCTCGCTCGAGCTCCTGGCGCGCCGCCTCGGCCAGTTTCTCGCCAATCGGCCGGCTGAAACTCCAACTGTCGTCCTGGCGCATGTCCGCCACCTCCATGGCGGGGAGCGGCTCGCCGCTGTAGCGCTCGGGCAACTCCAGCACCCGGGCGCCGGCGAAGGCGCCCGCGTCTCCGCGGCCGTGCGCGTAGTAGCTGGTGAGGCTGGGCGTGGCACTGCCGAGAAGGACCACGCAACCCGCGAGTTCGGCGATGCGGTGGGCAACGTCGACGGCGTGGTAGCGCGGCACCCGCAGCTGCTTGTAGGTGGTGGAGTGCTCCTCGTCGACGACGATCAGGCCGAGGTCGGGGATGGGCGCGAAGATGGCCGCGCGCGGCCCGATCGCCACGCTCGCCTCGCCGGCCCGCAGCCGGCGCCATTCGAGAGCCTTTTCACTGGGCGTCAGCAGGCTGTGCAGCACCGCGATGCGGCCCGCGAAGCGCTCGGCGAACCGGGAGATGGTCTGGGGGGTCAGCGAGACCTCGGGGATGAGCACGATCGCGCCGCGCCCGGTCGCCAGGCAGTCCTCGATCGCCTGCAGGTAGACCTCGGTCTTGCCGCTGCCGGTCACGCCATGGAGCAGGATCCGCCCGGAGCGCTCGGCCAGCGCCTCCCGCACCGCCGTGGCCGCCGCCTGCTGGGCGGCGGTGAAGCGATCCGTGCGGGACGCGAGCTCGGTCTCGCTGATCAGCCGGTCACGGCTCCGCACCCTCGGGCCGCGGGGCCGCTTGGAATTGACCTTGATCGACCGCACCCCGGGCGGGATCATGGCGCGGACCACCTCCGGGAGAGGGGCGGCGTAGTAGGTCGAGATCCAGTGGGCGAGCTCGACCTGGTAGGGCAGGAGGAGTGAGGGCTCGTCGCCCGCCAGGGCCTCGATGGGCCGGGGATCGGGGAAGTCGGTGGAGTCGGTCAGCCCCAGGACGTAGCCGTTGACCGACTGCTTGCCGAAGGGCACCACGACGCGCGCCCCCGCGACCACCTGCCCCTCCATCTCGGGGGGAATGACATACGTGAAGCTGCGCAGTGAGGGACCGGTGCGCCGGTCCACCACGACCTGGGCGTAGCGGGTCAGGAGGCCTGGGTTCGGCGCAGCCAGCCAAGCAGGCCACGCCGGGGCTGGGAACCGCTGCCGCCCCCGCCCGAGGAGGCCTGGGCGCGCAGGTCGGCGACCATGTCGTTGACCGTGATCTCCTCGGCGCGCTGGGGCGAGGCGATCCTGGGCGCCGGGGCCCTGGTCACGTGGGCCGGGGTCGCGCGGATCGTCTCCCAGACGGTGGCCGCCACCTGCAGGTAGGCCTTGCCGGCGGCCGAACCGGGGGCGGCCGCGACCACTGGCACCCCTGTGACGGAGCCCTCGGAGACCTTGACCGTGTAGGGGATGTAGGGCTGGAAGACCCGGGTCTCCGGCAGCAGGCTGACCGCGTCGAGCAGTTCGCGACTGAACTTTGTCCGCTCGCTGACGAAGGTGGGCACCAGGCCCAGCATCTCGAGTTCGGGGTTCAGGTACTGCTGGGCCAGGCGGATCGCGTGGGCCAGCTGGCGCAGCCCCGAAAGCGCGAAGCCCGAAACCTGCAGCGGCACCAGCACGAACCGCGACGCGGCGAACCCGTTGACGGTGTGGAAGCCGAGGTTGGGTGGAAGGTCCACGAGGACGAGGTCGAAGCGCTGCGCCTCCGGTTGCTGCAGCAGCGTCCGCATGATGTATTCCTTGCCGGCCGTCCCCATCAGCTCCTGCTCGGCCGCGAACAACTCCATGTGGGCCGGGATGCAGCTCACCCCCTCGAACGCGGTCGCCTGGATGGCCGGCCCGATCTGGCTCACCCTCCCGGACATCAGGTGGTAGCTGGAGATCCGGGTCCTGGCGGCGTCCAGGCCGAGGGCCTGGCCCAGGTTGCCCTGCCCGTCCATGTCCCACGCCAGCACGCTCATCCCCTGCCGTCCCAGCGCGACCGCCAGGTTCGCGACCGTGGTCGTCTTGCCCACTCCACCCTTGCCGGAGGCCACGCTGACCACGACCGACATCAGTGCCGAACCATGAGGACCATCAGCAGGATCGCCAGCACCAGCAGGCCGAGGATGAAGGCCATGGCGCCGAAGTCGGCGACCTCGGGCTCGGGGGTCACCTCCGGTATCGCCGGCGGCGGCGGCTCCTCGCTCAAGAGGCCTTCTCCCCCGCCCGCCCGGCGCGCAGGACCTCCAGCGCAGCGCTCAGGATCTCGTGGCCGATGTCCTCCTTGGGGGCGCGGTCGACATGGCGCCGCGTGCCGTCCCGGCCGATGATCGTAACCGCGTTGTCCAGGCTCCCCATGCCGATGCTCGGATCCGAGACGTCGTTGGCGACCACCAGGTCGAGGCGCTTGGACATCAGCTTCTCCTGCGCGCGGGCCAACAGGTCACGGGTCTCGGCGGCGAAGCCGACCTTGACCAGCCGCCCGCCCGCGGCGGGGTCCATCGAGGCTACGATGTCCTCGTTGAGCTCGAGCTCGAGGGAGGTCGGCACCTCGCCCTTGGGCATCTTGTGGTCCGCGCGGTGGCGCGGCCTGAAGTCCGCGACGGCCGCGGCCATGACCAGGATGTCGGTTGCGTCGGCGCGCGAGCGCAGCGCCTCGGCCATCTCGGCGGCACTGTCGACGGCGACCAGTTCGACCCCTCGCGGGGGCGCCAGCTTCGAGGTGGTGACGAGCGTCACGCGGGCGCCGCGGGCCTCGGCGGCGGCGGCCAGGGCGTGCCCCATCAGGCCGCTCGAGCGGTTCCCGATGTAGCGCACGGGGTCCAGCGCCTCCCGCGTTCCGCCGGCGCTGACCAGCACGCCCAGGCCCTCCATGTCGCGGATCCCGGGCAGCGCCCCGCGCAGGGCCCGCAGGACCTCCTCCTGGTCCGCGAGGCGGCCCATGCCCACCTCGCCGGAGGCCAGGCGGCCCTCGACCGGACCGGCGAAGGAGACCCCCCTGCCGCGGAGGGTCTCGACGTTGAGCTGGGTGGCCTCCTGCTGCCACATCCGCGAGTGCATCGCGGGGGCCAGGACCAGGGGCGCCGCCGATGCCAGGAGCGTGGTGCTCACCACCTCGTCGGCCAGCCCGTGCGCGAGCTTGGCGACGAAGTTCGCGGTGGCCGGCATCACCAGGATCGCCTCGGGCCAGTCGGAGAGCGCGATGTGCATCTCACCGCCGTCCCGGCCGGCCGCGGTCTGGCGGCCGAACAGGTCACTGGCCACAGGCTGCCCACTCAGGGCCTCGAAGGTCAGCGGCGCGATGAAGTGCGTGGCCTCGGGGGTCATGGCGACGCGCACCTCGGCACCCGCCTGGACCAGCAGGCTGACCGTCTCCGCGACCTTGTAGGCCGCCACGCCACCGCACACCGCGACCAGCAGGCGCCGGCCCGAGAAGGCCCGCCGCGCCAGGTGCGCGTTCATCACCTGGTCCCCCGCCGCTGCTGGATCAAGTCGAGGATCTCCTTTGCCGCTCGCTCGACGCCGTCATTGACCACTATGACGTCGTATTGCGGAGAGTATCCCATCTCGATTTCGGCGTCCGCGGCCCTGCGGGCCAGTTCGGCCTCGTCCTCGGTGCCGCGGCCACGCCGGCGGCGGTCGAGCTCCTCCAGGCTGGGGGGAGCAAGGAAGACCAGCATCGCCTCGGGCACCAGCTCGCGGATGCGCACGCCGCCCTTGACGTCGATGTTGAGGACGATGTCACGCCCGGCGTCGAGCGCCTCCACGACGCGGCTCCGGCCGGTGCCGGAACGATGGGTGTGGACCGGCTCCCACTCCAACAGGTCGTGGTGGGCGATCATGGCATCGAACTCCTCGTCGGTGACGAAGCTGTAGTCGCGGCCGTCAACCTCCCCGGGGCGCGGCTGACGCGTGGTGTACGAGACGCTGTACGAGAGGCTGGGGTCGAGCTCGAACAGCCGCCGCAGGACGGTGTCCTTGCCCACCCCGCTGGGCCCCGACACCACGATGAGCAGGCCGCGCCGGCTCACGGGGCCTCACGCAGGCGGGCCAGGGCCGCCTCTATGTCCGCGGGGAGCGGCGCGGTGAACGCCATCCGCTCGCCGCTGACGGGGTGATCGAACTCGATGTGCTGGGAGTGGAGCGCGGGCCGGTCGATGATCCCGAACGCCGGGTGGCCGTAGGTCGAGTCGCCGAGCAACGGGTGGCCGATGGCCGCGAGGTGCACCCTGACCTGGTGGGTGCGGCCGGTCTCCAGGCGCACCACCAGCAGGGTGTGGCGACCGACGGCCTCCAGCGCGGTGAAATGGGTGACCGCCGGCCGCCCGCCCTCGACCACCGCCATGCGCTTGCGGTCGCGCGGATTGCGCCCGATCGGGGCCTCGACCATGCCGGTGTCCTTGAGGGTGCCGGTGGCGATGGCGAGGTACTCCCGGCGCACCCGGCGGTGGGCGAGGTCGGCGCTGAGACGGCGCAGGGCGACGTCGGTGCGGGCGACGAGCATCAGGCCGCTGGTGCCCTTGTCCAGGCGGTGCACGATCCCGGGCCGCTCCGGCCCGCCCAGGGAAGGCCAACCCGAGTGGCGGCCCAGGAGCGCGTTGACCAGCGTCCCGGTGCGGCGGCCGGCGCCGGGGTGGACGACCATCCCCGCAGGCTTGTCGACGACCATCAGGTCGGCGTCCTCGAACACCACCGCGAGCGCGATGTCCTCTGCGGCGTAGTGCGCCGGGAGCGCGTCCGGCACCGCCACGCTGACGCGGTCGCCGGCAACCACCGAGCGGCTGGCCCGGGCGGGCTCGCCGTTCACCAGCACGGCCCCCTGGCGCACCAGGCGAGTGGCGACCGCGCGCGATGGCAGCACCCCCGACTCGGCGAGGAAGCGATCGAGGCGGTCCTCGTCGTGCTCGACCACCAGCTCGGTGGTGGCGGACATCAGGCCTCCTGCTTGGAGCCCGACCAGAGCCGCCAGGCGATGATCAGCGCGCCGACGGTGATGCCCATGTCGGCGAGGTTGAAGACCGGCCATATGCGGAAATCGATGAAGTCGGTCACGGAGCCCGCCAGGATGCGGTCGATGACGTTCCCCACCGCTCCCCCCAGCACCAGGCCGAGGCCGACCCTCAGCCAGGGCTCGTCCTTCGGTGCGCGGCGCGCGAGGTAGGCGATGAACAGGATCGCGATGATGTCGAAGACGAACACCACCCCGCCGTAGGACCTGGCGATGCTGAACGAGATGCCCGTGTTCTGAGTGTGGTCGATCCACAGGAGGTCGCCCAGGACCGGCACGTGGTCGTTCAGGGCGAGGTTGTGTTGGACCAGGACCTTGGTGACACGGTCCAGCACCAGGACGACGAGGGCAACAGCGATCAGCATCTTGTCGTTGCGGATCCAGGCCGGCCGGCGCGGAGCCCTCGCCGGGAGGGTGCTAGTGGCCTTCCTTGGACTTGCAGGAGACGCACTGGCCCGCGAAGGGCAGGGCCTCGAGGCGCTCACGGGGGATCGGCTGGCCGCACGTCGCGCAGGTGCCGTAGGTGCCTTCGTCCAGCCGCTTCAGGGCGTCGGCAACCTGCACCCGGACATGCTCCAGGTTCTCGATCAGGGCCCGGTCCCGCTCGGCCGCGGAGGTCTCGGTGGCCGCCTCGCCCACGCCATTGCCGTAACCTGCCGTCTCGTCCTTGCCCTCACGGGCACTCTGACGGACCTTTTCGAGCTCCCCCAGCTCATGGTCCACGCGTGACAGGTGCGCCTGCAACTCCTGGCGCGCGGCGTCGGTATCCAGCGAAAGTTCAGCCACCGTGGCATCTCCAATGGGTGCAAAGACACCCGTGAGCGAATTCAGGCCGAGTATAGCGCCGGATGCCCCCTGGTCTGCCCGGCTAGGCGGGCACCTCGTCGGCCTTGCGGACCGCGATCCAGACCACCTCGCCCTCGACCTTGTGCTCGGCGCCGTGGCCGGCATCGGGGCTGGAGGGCTCGACCAGTTCATCCAGGCTGACGGCCAGCACCTCGGACCCGATATGGTCCTGCCACCGGCGGAAGGCGGCGGCGGGCTGCCCGGCGGCACGCCAGCTCACCACGATCCGGTCCTCGACGTTGAAGCCGGCGTCCTTGCGCATCCCCTGGATGCGGCGCACGAGCTCACGAGCCAGGCCCTCCAGGCGCAGCTCCGGCGTGACCTGGGTGTCCAGCTCCACCTCGTGGTCGTGGTCGTGGTAGCGGAGCGACTTCAGGTTGAGCTCGTCCAGCACGATGGCCTCCAACTCGGCGTCGAGGGCCGGGCCGGGAACACTGGCGCCCGCCAGCGGTTGGCGCACCTTGAGGTTCTGGCGATCGCGCTGCTTGTGGCCCAGCTCGACGATGCGCCGGGCCCTGGTCATGGACTGCGACAGCTCGCGGTCCACGGTGGCGGGCTGGGCCTCGGGCCAGGCGGCAAGGTGCACCGAGTCGGCCCTCGCGGAACCGCGGGCCAGGTTGCAGTACAGCTCGTCGGCGATGAACGGGGCGAACGGCGCCAGCATCAGGGTCACCTTGGTCAGCGCCTCGTGCAGCGTCTGGTAGGCGCTGAGCTTGTCGGCATCCGATTCGGACTTCCAGAAGCGGCGCCGGCTGCGGCGGACGTACCAGTTGGACAGGTCCGCGACGAAGCCCTCTATGGCCCGGGCGGCGCCGGTCGCGTCGAACGCCTCCATCTCCGTCGTGACGCGCTGCTCGCACTGGTTCAGCTCGGACAGCAGCCAGCGATCCAGCACGGGGCGCTGGGCCAGGGGGGTCGACTCCTGGGCGGTCGGGTCGAAGCCGTCGAGGTTGGCGTACTGGACGAAGAACACGTAGCAGTTCCACAGCATCCGCATGAAGCCGCCGACCACGTCCGCGAAGACCTTGGGCGAGACCCGGTACTCACTCCCGGCGGCCACCGACGAGTAGAAGTACCAGCGCAGGGCATCGGCGCCGAACCGGTCCATCATCTCCATGGGGTCGACCACGTTGCCCTTGGACTTGCTCATTTTCTTGCCCTCGGCGTCGACCACGTGGCTCAAGCAGACAACGTTCCGGTAGCTGCTCTCGCCACTGACCAGGGTCGAGATCGCCAGCAGGCTGTAGAACCAGCCGCGGGTCTGGTCGATGGCCTCACATATGAAATCGGCCGGGAACTGGCGCTCGAACGCCTCGGCGTTCTCGAACGGCCAGTGGTGCTGCGCGTACGGCATCGAGCCCGAGTCGAACCAGACGTCGATCAGGTCGGGCACGCGCCGCATCACGGGCGGGCGCTTCTGGCCGTCGGGGTCCTCGACTGTGACCCCAGAGCCGGCGCACTTCTCGCAGGGCAGCGTGACGCGGTCGATGTGGGGGCGGTGGATGTCGTCGGCGGTGGTCAGCCCGACCTCGGCCACCGACCCGACGCACCTGCGGTCCCCGCAGCGTTCACACACCCAGATGGGCAGTGGCGTGCCCCAGTACCGGTACCGGGAGAGGCTCCAGTCAACGCCGCCCTCGAGCCAGTTTCCCATCCGCCCGTCGCGGATGTGCTCTGGGACCCAGTTGATGCCGCGGTTCACCGAGAGGAGCTCGTCGCGCCTGGCGCTGGTGCGGACGAACCAGGAGTCGAGGGCGTAGTAGAGCAATGGCGTGTCGCAGCGCCAGCAGAACGGGTACGTGTGGCGGACGGTGCCCTTCTTGTAGAGCAGGCCCCGCTCCGCCAGGTCCTTCATGATCGGGACGTCGGCGTCCTTGACGAACATCCCGGCGAACTTGAGGACCTCGGGCCGGAACTGGCCCTTGAGGTCGACGACGTGCCGGACCGGGATGCCCTTCTCCTGGCAGAGGCGCAGGTCGTCAACACCGTAGGCGGCCGCGGTGTGGACCACGCCAGTCCCCTCCTCGACGCTGACGAAGTCGGCCTCGACCACGAAGAAGGCCGGCTCTTCAGGGATGAGGTACTCGAACAGCGGCCGGTAGCGCTTGCCCACCAGGTCCGCCGAGCGAAGCCTCTCCAGCACCTCGTACTCGGCCTCGAGCACGTCGAGGCGATCCTCGGCGAGGATCACGTCGATCTGCTCAGGGCCGCCTGGCGCCGGGTTGAGCGGCCGGGTGCGCACCTTGACGTACTGGATGGCGGGGCCGACCGCCAGGGCGACGTTGCCGGGCAGGGTCCAGGGCGTCGTGGTCCACGCCAGGAAATACGTGCCGGGCTCGTCCTCCAGCTCGAAGAGGGGGTAGACGCTGGGGTCCTTGATGTCGTCCTTGTAGCCCTGCGAAAGCTCGTGTGAGCTGAGCGGGGTCTGGCACCTGGGGCAGTACGGCACCACCTTGTACGCGGTGTAGAGGAGGTCGCGGTCCCACATCGTCTTGAGCAACGCCCAGACGGACTCCATGTACGGGGTCTGCCAGGTGATGTACGGGTTGTCGAGGTCCAGCCAAAACCCGAGGCGGTGGGTGAACTCCACCCACTCCCGGATGTACCTGTTGCCCGACTCCATGCACAGCTCGTTGAAGGCGTCGATGCCGTAGGCCTCGATGTCCTGCTTGGACTTGAAGCCCAGCTGCTTCTCGACCTCCACCTCGACCGGGAGCCCGTGGGTGTCCCACCCGCCCTTGCGAACCACGCGGTGGCCGCGCATCGTCTTATACCGCGGGAAGAGGTCCTTGAAGGCCCGCGCCAGGACGTGGTGGATCCCGGGCATGCCGTTGGCGGTGGGAGGGCCCTCGTAAAAGACCCAGCTGTTGTCCTCGGGACGGTCGTCGACGGAGCGCTGGAAGATGCCCTCCTTCTCCCAGGTGGCACGGACGCGCCGCTCGAGGGCGGGGAAGTCAGCCTGCTGCTCGACCGGCTCGAACACGGGTCGGGCACTCGCTTGAGTCACGCTTGGGGGCGCTCCGTCAGCCAACAGAGTTGGCGATGAAGCCGTTGACCAGCTGGAGCAGGATGATGACGACCAGGGGCGAGAAGTCCAGCCCGCCCATCGCCGGCAGGATGCGGCGCACCGGCGAGAGGATGGGCTCGGTCACGTCCCAGAGGAAGCGCGGGATGCCCTGCGTCCAGTCCTTGACGAAGAACGAGCCGACCGCCCGGGCGATGACCAGCAGGATCACGACCTGGATCGCGGCGCTGAGGATCCGCACCAGCTCGATGCTCAATGATGTCCGCCGAAAAGCGCCGTTCCCACGCGGACGATCGTAGCGCCCTCCTCAATCGCCGCCTCGAAGTCCGACGACATGCCCATCGAGAGCTCGGCGAGGGCGGCCCCGGGCCAGCTCCCGGCGAGGCGGTCGCGCAGCTCCCGGAGGGCGGTGAAGGTGGGCCGGGCCTCGTCCGGGGTGGTCACGACCGGGCCGATGGTCATGAGGCCCCGGATCTCCAGCGCCTCGACCGCCAGCAGCCGGGCCTGCTCACCCAGCAGCGTCTCGACCTCGTATCCGGCCTTGGCCGGGTCGGCCGAGATGTTGACCTGGACCAGGACCGGTAGCCGGCGCTCAGCCGCCGCGGCGCCGCGGCCGAGTTCCTCGGCGAGGTGCAGGCTGTCGACAGTCTGGACCATGTCGAACACCGTCGCCGCGGACCGGGCCTTGTTCGACTGCAGGTGGCCGATCATGTGCAGTTCGATCGCCCGACGGGCCTGGTGGGGCAGTTCCTCGACCTTGGCCGCCGCGTCCTGGACCCGGTTCTCGCCGAACAGCCGGTGCCCCGCCGCCGCCAGCTCCAGGATGCCGGGCGCGTCGCTGTACTTGCTGGCCGCAAGGAGAGCGACACTGTCGGGATCGCGCCCGGCCCGCCGGCAGGCAGCCATCATCCGCTGCCGAACCGACGCCAGCCTGGTGGCCGGGTCGACCGCACCCGGGTCAGTGATGGTGACGGAGGTCCGCCTGGGGCGGCTTGTCCAGGATCGCCACTGCAGCGACCCGGAAGGAGGTCTGGTCGCGGCGGAAGGAGGGCAGCGCCGGGTCCTCGAACGTGCACCGCTCGAGCCGCTCGATGTTCCCGACCCGCAGCCCGGCGTCCAGGAGCTGCTGGGCCAGGGCGCCGGCGATGTCGAAGCGCCGCCCGGCACCGTCGGCGTCGGCCGCCACGTGGCTGCCCAGCCCTGCCTGGAACGCCGCCTGGACCACCTCGTCACCGACCGCGTAGCAATTGCCGCAGATCCCCGGGCCGATCCCCGCGCGCAGCTCGCTGAGCCGGCCCCCGGACTCCCGCACCAGCCGCGCCACGGTCCGCGGCAACACCCCGGCGACGGTGCCCCGCCAGCCACAGTGGGCGATGGCGACCAGCCGGGCTTCGGGCTCGTACACGATCACCGGGAAGCAGTCGGCGACCCGGATCAGCAGCGGCCACGGTTCCTCGGTGATCAGGCCGTCGGTGTGCGGGATGCGGTTGCCAGGGCCGCAGTTCTCGCAGAGGTGGACCACCGCGACGGTCGAGCCGTGGACCTGCTGGGCAGTGATCGCGTCCGCCGCGTCGAAGCCCATCCGTGCGCCCAGCCTCTCGAGGTTGGCGCGGCCCGCGGGCGTGTCGAGGGCGGCGTCGGAAAGGTCGCCGGCGGCGATCGTGGTGAACCCATGACGCAGCCCGGCGGCGGTCAGGCCGGGGAGATCGAAAAAGAGGTCAGTTGCGGCGCCGGTCACCAGTCAATGATCGCCCCAGTGCCAGCGCCACGAGCAGCGCCCCGGCGAAGACCAGGAGCACGCCGATGCCACTGGACCCCGAGGGGCCCGCACCGGCGAGGGGAAGGGTGACGGCGGGCAGCTGGGCGGCGACCGGCGGCTCGAACTCGTCGGCTCCGACGTCCACGGTCGTTTCAACGATTCGCGCCGTGCCGGCGTACTCGACGGCGAGGCCCGCCGGCACCAACCCGTTGGAACCGGTGTTGCGGGTCGGGCTGGTAGCGGTTTCGTGGACGTCAGCAATCCCGGCACCCGGGTTCACCAGCTTGGGATCAGCGCAGAAGTTGCCCGCGCCGGTCATCGGGGCGCCCGCCGCGAGGCAGGTGTCGGTGTAGGTCGCGGTCATGGTGCTGAAACCGCCGACCTGCACCTCCGAGCCCAGGTTGGCGGCGGCGATCGTGTTGGTCAGGTTCAGCGTGTCCCCGGGGTCCCCGGAGATGGCGGGGAAGGTCCCACCTGTTGCCACGGAGTTGCCGGCGACAGTCGAGTCAAACAACCTCAGCGTGGACCCTATCTGGGCGAGCAGCCCAACGTAGATGCCGCCGCCGTTGCCGCCGGCGCCCACGGTGTTCCCCGCGGCAACCAGGTCCCGGCCCTCGAATACGGTGCTGCGGGTACTGGAATCCAGGCCGAGGCCGCCGCCCCCAGGGGTGCCGGCCGTGCCAGGGCTGTCGGCGACGGAGTTATTCGTGAACTGGTCGCGGGTGCTGGCGACCTGGACGTCGGAGACCCATTCACCCCCGCCGCCGTAGTCGAATGCCGCCGAGAACCGGGGCTGGGAACTGGGGGTGCTCGGGGGCAGCGGAACAGCCTCGACCACGTTCCGATCGAAGCTGTTGCCGGACTGCGTGGCGGCCGTCGGGGCGACCATCAGGAAAACCGGCGGGTAGCCGAGGAACAGGCCTCCGCCCAGGTGGTTGCGACCGGACGTGTTGTCCGCCGTGGTGAGGCGGTTGGATTGGAACAGGTTGTCGCTGATCACCGACTGGATCGGGTCACGCGTCGTGATCGAGGCGCCACCGCCGTTCTCTGACGCCGTGTTTCGCAGGAAGCTGTTGGCGGTCATCGTCAGCGTGGCGGCGGCCCCGCTCGAATCCATCTGGATGAATGCCCCACCTCCATTGCGCGTGCTCCCATTGCCGGCAACCACGTTGTGGGTCAGGGTCAGGCTGGTCGCGGTCTCGACGTAGATCGCGCCGCCGTCGGAAGGCGCGGTGTTCGCCAACGTCGGGTCGGTGGCCGAGCCGAACGTGCATCCATCGATGAGGGTCGTGCCGGACGTGGAGTTCGAGATGATCCCAACGGCACCGCCTCCCGACTGCCCGTGGTTGTCGAAGAAGCGCAGGTTGATGAGCTGCGGCGTGGAGTCGTTGAAGATGTAGACAGCCCCACCGGGGCCGGGGCCGCTATAGCCGCCGTGGCGGAAGGTCAGGTTCCGCAGCGTGCTGCTCTTGATGCTCGAACCCAGGATGGAGGGCTGCGTGATGCCCGTCCCGTCGAAGCCCTGGTTGGCGTCGCCGCCCTGGAGGGTGATCTCCTTGCCCGTGGGCATCGAGTGCGCGGCGGTGCAGAGGTGGTCGTCCTGGAGGGTCACGACGTCGCCATCGTTCCGCATGGTGGGATCGAGGGCCGCATCGAGCGTGGCGCACGTCACGGTCACATTGCCGGCGGCGCTGGCCCCGGTTGCGCCAACGACCAGGCTCAGGGGGCCCATCAGGAGGGCGACCCCGACGGGGGCCAGGCGACGCGTCAGTCCGGCGGGCTTGCTCAAATGGCCTCCTCCCCGCCAGTCGGCGGCACTGCGCCGCAATATAGCCCGAATCGGGCCGGGCCGGGAACCCCGGTTAGCGGACGCCCTGCTTCGACAGGAGCTGGTCGATCTCCCGCTTGACCTCAGTGAGGTCGCGGAACTGGCGGTACACCGAGGCGAAGCGCACGTAGGCCACGTCGTCGAGCTTGCGCAGTTTCTCCATCACCAGCTCGCCGATGTCCCGCGAGGGGATCTCCATCTTGCCGGTGCTGCGCAGCTCCGACTCGATCTCGTCGATGGTGGCCTCGATGGTCGAGGGTGAGATGTCCCGCTTCTCGCAGGCGGTCATCAGCCCGTCGAAGAGCTTCTGGCGGTTGAAGTCCTCACGCCGCCCGTCCTTCTTGATGACGAAGAAGGGGATGTTCTCGACCCGCTCGTAGGTGGTGAAGCGCTTGGCGCACTGCAGGCACTCGCGCCTGCGCCGGATCGCCTCCCCGGTGTCCGAGTCACGGGAGTCGACGACCTTGAGCTCCTCGTGACCACAATATGGGCACTTCACAGGGCGTGACCGGCTGGGGAAAAAGACAACATGTTGTGCTCGGGCCGGAGCTTAACACAAGTTTTGGTACCCCGAGACCCGGCCTGCGTGTGCCGCGAGCACTAGGGTCGCGTTATTGGCACCTCTTTATTGGTGCCCACGGCGCCCTGGATGACGTCGCCCGTGTCGGTGACGTACATGATCCCGAGGTCTGGCGTTTCTCCTCGGTTCTTGAAAATCTGGGTTGCCATGGCGGTGAGCTGCCAGGGCCCATTGAAGTAGCAAACAGCCACTCGCGTGGGGGCCGGGTAGTTGGCGAATAGGACGGAATCGCCCCGGCCGCGTTCAGCGCTTGAGAGAGTGGCAGCAGATGAGTCGTACGCAGCGACCAGCTTGAAGCCAGGCTGCTTGAGCTCGGCCCGCGATAAGCACAGCTGAGTCGACCATGAATCGCTTGGTGACGGGTCGCCAGCCGGCGTGGGTGAGGGAGAGGGGGCGACCGTCAAACTGGACGGACTACCGACTCGTCCGCAGCCGATCGTCAGCACAGCGAAGGCACTGAACGCCAGGGCGTGACCATGCTGACGGACCACTTCGTCATCGTAAACGACCACGTCTTCTCGTGATGCGATCGTCCCCCGCCGGGCGGCGCGAACCTGCCCCCGTCCAAAACAAAAGAGCCGGGGCCCGAAGGCCCCGGCTCCTGGAGCTTGCGCTACCTGCGGTTGCGCAGGAAGGCGGGGATGTCGAGGTCCTCGCTGTCGAAGGTCGGGGCCGGCTCGGCGATCGGCTCGCTCCGCGCGGGGAGGCTGCCGAAGCTGGGCGCGTACTCCGGGGTGGACTCGGTCTCGGGCTCGAACGCGTCCATCTGACCGGAGCGCTCCATGCCGAAGCCCGTGGCCACCACGGTGACCTTGACCTCGCCCTGCATCCGCTCGTCGATGACCGTGCCGAAGATGAGGTTGTCATCCTTGGCGTGGGCCGCTTCGCGGACCAGGTTGGCCGCCTCGTTGACCTCCACCAGCGAGAGGTCGGGACCACCGGTGATGTTCAACAGGATGCCCTTGGCACCCTCGATGGTGGTCTCCAGCAATGGGCTGCTGATGGCGTTCTTGGCGGCGTCGACCGCCCGGGTGTCGCCGGTGCCGAAGCCGATGCCCATCAGGGCCGCGCCCTGGTTGGACATGATCGTCTTGACGTCGGCGAAGTCGAGGTTGATCAACCCCGGGAAGACGATCAGGTCGGAGATGCCCTGCACACCCTGGCGCAGGACGTCGTCGGCGATCTTGAACGCCTCGGGCATCGGGGTCTTGCGGTCGACCACCTCCAGCAAACGCTGGTTGGGGACCGTGATCAGGGTGTCGACCTTGTCGTGGAGGCGCTTGATGCCCTCCTCGGCGGTCGCCTTGCGCCGCGCGCCCTCGAACATGAACGGCTTGGTGACCACACCGATGGTCAGGGCGCCCGCCATCCGGGCGATCTCGGCGACCACCGGGGCGGCCCCGGTGCCGGTGCCACCGCCCATGCCGGCGGTGATGAAGACCATGTCGCAGTCCTTGAGCAGCTCGGTCAGCTCCTGGCGGGACTCCTCGGCGGCCTCCTGGCCCTTGGTCGGGTCGCCGCCGGAGCCGAGGCCCCGGGTCAGCTTCTTGCCGATGTTGAGCTTGACGTGGGCCTCAGACGCGCTCAGCGCCTGCAGGTCGGTGTTGACGGCGACGAACTCGACGCCCCGCAGCTTGCTGCGAATCATGCGGTTGACCGCATTCCCGCCGGCGCCACCGACGCCAACCACCTTGATGCGTGCGTTGCCGTCGATTGTTCGATCCATATCCCTGGCCATTGGGTCCTCCTTGCCGGAGCCTTTCGACGCCGTCCCTGGGTCGCTGGGCTCGCTTGTGCGCTGCGGGGGTAGATCCGCAACGCGATCCGTGTCAACAGTGGGCGGGTCCTCCGCCCCCGGATTCAGTTGTGCCTCCCGTGCCTCGGGCTCTTGCCCGCCGTGGCCCTTTAGCCGCATCTGGCGGTCGAAATCAGAAAAAGTCACGTAGCCACCTGGATGCCCTCTGGTAGGCGTCCTGCAGGTTCACCACAGAAGCTCCTTCGGACGAATGTGACGGCGCCGTGAGTTTGGCCCCCCACTTTATCAGCCCCACGGCCGTTGCGAAAGAGGGTCCGGCAACCTTATCCGACATCCCCCGCACGTTGAGTGGCACGCCCACCCGTACCGGCAGGTCCAGGATCTCGGCCGCGAGCTCCGGCAGGCCCAGCAGCTTGGCCCCGCCGCCCGTCAGCACGAGGCCCCCGGGCAGGAGGCCGTCCTGGCCGGTCCGCTGGAGCTCGGCCTTGATCATGCGGATGATCTCCTCGGCCCGCGGCTGGATGATCTCGCTGACGTAGACCCGGGGCACGCCCTGGACCCGCTCGGATCCGATCGGCTGGATGTCGATGATCTCGTCGCGCGGGATCAACTGGGGCAGCGCGTGGCCGTAATTGATCTTGGCCGACTCGGCGTCCATCAGGCTGGTGCGCAGGCCGATCGCGAGGTCGTTGGTGACGTGGTTGCCGCCGACCGGGATCACGGCCGTGTGCATGACCGTGCCGTCCTGGAAGATGGCGAGGTCCGTGGTGCCGCCGCCGATATCGGCGATCGCCACCCCCAGCTCCAGCTCGTTCTCGCTCAGGACCGCCTCGGCCGAGGCCAGGGACTGGACGACGAGGTCGTCCACGTTGTAGCCCGCGGCGTGGACCGCCTTGACCACGTTCTGGACCGCCGTGGTGGCGCCGGAGATGATGTGCGTCTCGACCTCGAGCCGGGCACCGGACATCCCGACGGCCTCGCGCACGCCCTCCTGGCCGTCGACGATGAAGCCGCGCGGCATGACGTGGATGACCTCGGCGTCCGAGGGGATGGCCACGGTGCGGGCGCCCTCGATGACGCGGTCGACGTCGCGCTGGGTGATCTCGCGGTCGTTGCTGGCCACGGCCACCACGCCCCGGCTGTTCGATGAACGCATGTGCTGGCCGGCCAGCCCGGCGAAGACCGACTCGACCTTGTGCCCGGCCATGCGCTCGGCGGCCTTGACGGCGGCCTCGATGGATCGAACGGTCTTGTCGAGGTTGACGATGACGCCCTTGCGCAGGCCCTCCGAGGGGACCTCGCCGACCCCGATGATGTTGACCTCGTCGTCCGCCGCCCCCGGGAGCATGGACGCCACGACACAGCACACCTTGGTGCTGCCGATGTCCAGGCCGACAATCCGACCGGTCCTACTCATGTTGTGCCCCCATCACGTCGTCGCGAATTGTAGAGAGGCGGCTCACAGCAGCTGCCGTCGGATGACCGCGATGTTCTGGAAGATCCGCACCCCGAAGGCGAAGATGGCCGCGAAATAGAGCTCGACCCCCAGCTTGTCACCCAGGAAGGTGAGCGCGCCGGCGACCACGCTGTTGGTGAGCAGGCCCGAGAGGAAGACGGTGTTCTCGTAGCGCCCGTTGAGGGAGGCCTTCAGCGCCCCGAAGATCGAGTCGAGGGCGGCGAGGAGCATGACCGCCGTGTAGCGCGAGTACGTCACGGGGATCTGGATGTTGGTGGAGATGCCGATCGCCACCCCGAGCGCGGCAGCCAGCAGCACCAGCAGTACCTGGATCATTTCTTGGGCTTGGTCGCCGGGCTCGGCGCCGGGCTCGGCGATGGGCTCGGGATGGTGTGGGTCACTGGCTGATACTGGTTCATCAGGTTCACGTAGTCGAGCTTGGAGTGGGCGAGGTCGACCTTGCCACTCAGGGCTTTCAACGATGAGAGCTTGGCGTCGAGGGAGTTCACCTGCTCCTCGGTGACCATCTGGCCGAACAGGATGCGGGGGCCCTCCCTGGTGGCGACGACCAGCTGCTGGTCGGCGGCGAGCTCGAGCGAGGTTACGGTCAGGCCGTACGCGGTGGGGAAGGCGGCGACGATGTTCTGGAGGTCCTGCAGCAGGCGCCCGGAGATCACGTGGTCGCCCGTGCGAATGGTGCCGGTCGCCGCCCAGTTCACGTCGACCCGGGGCTGGCCGCTACCGCTGCCGACGGTCGCCCCGGCAGCCGGGCCGAGGACCGTGCCCTCGGGACTGACCAGGTAGTCGTGCCCGCCGCGGTGGACCAGGGCCTTGGGCTCCCATTCGTCGACGCTGACCTCCACGCGATCCGGGAGCGATGCTCGCACCGTCACGGCCCGCACGTAGGGGTCCGAGCGGAGCGCCCGTTCCGCCGCGTCGGAGGTCAACAGGAACAGGCTGCCGCCGGAGCCCAACCCGGTACGGCGCAGGACCTCGTCACGGCTGAGGTGGTGCACCCCGGCCACGTCCACCTGGTGCGCGGCGAAGGCCGGGCTGGCGACGAGCAGGACCGCGGCCGAGACCTCGGCGCAGAGCAGCAGCAGCCGGAGCCCCGGCCTGGCCCAGCTGCCCGCGGCCGCCAGCGCGGCGTGGCGAACGCGCGCCTCGCGGCGGGGCGCGGTCGGCGCCCCGGCCCGGCGCCGCACCCGGGTGCCCACGGTGCGCCGGCGCTTGTTCCTGGGGCTGAGGTCCACCGCGCTGGCGTTGCGCCGGCTGCGACGGGGGGCCGGCCGCCGACCGGCGTCCCTCACGCCACCGCCTCTCGCACCAGGCGGTTCACCAGCGCCTTGAAATCGAGGCCTGCGGCACGCGCGGCATCGGGGAACAGGCTCAGCTCGGTCATCCCGGGCAGGGTGTTGACCTCGAGGATCCAGACCGCGCCGTCACCGTCGCAGATCATGTCGACGCGGCTCAGCCCGCGTGCCCCGATGAGCCTGTGGGCGCGCACCGCCAGGTCCTGGGCGAGGAGCTGCTGGGACTGCGGGATCCGCGCCGGGATGACGTGGTTGCTCATCCCCTCGGTGTACTTGGCCTCGTAGTCGTAGTCGCCCTCGCGGTACTCGATCTCCAGGGTGGGCAGGGCCTGCGGGTCCTCCACCCCCAGCACCCCCACGGTGACCTCGATGCCGGTGACGGCCCTCTCGACGATCGCCGTGTGGTCGGGACCGGCCACTGACAGCGCCTTGCGGATGCCGTCGAGCAGGGCGTCCTCGTCGCGAGCCAGCGTGAAGCCGAGGCTGGAGCCGCCGGAGTTGGGCTTGATCGCCAGCGGCAGTCCCAGGTGGGCCACCAGCTCGCCGCCCTGGGCACGCGGGTCCGCCACGGTGGTGATGAGGTCGAAGGCCGGGGTGGGCAGGCCCTCGGCCAGCATCACGCGCTTGGCCGCGGCCTTGTTCATTGCCAGGGCGCCGGCCAGGACACCGCTGCCCACGTACTTCAGTCCGAGCACCTCCAGCACCGCCGCCGCGGTCCCGTCCTCACCCAGTGGCCCGTGCAGCGTCGGGAAGACCAGCTCCGGCTGGCGCCGGCGCAACTCCTCGAACGCGCCCCGGCCGAAATCAACCAGCACCGCGTCGTGACCCAGCTCCTTGAGCGCGGCCAGGACCTGGTTCCCGGAGAGCAGTGAGATCTCACGCTCGCCCGACACGCCACCGGCGAGGACCGCGATCTTCACGCCCCCACCCCCGCCAGGAATGCGTCGGGAACCCCACCGGGCCAGCGGCCGAGGACCTGGATCTCTGGCTCCAGCTTGACTCCCGAGCGCTCCTCAACGATGGCCTGGACCAGCGCGACCAGCGCGGCGACGTCGGCCGCCGAGGCGCCGCCCGAGTTGACGATGAAGTTGGCATGCTCTCGGCTGACCATCGCGCCCCCGATCGCCCGGCCCTTGAGCCCCGCGGCATCGACCAGGCGGCCCGCGAAGTCACCCGGGGGGTTCTTGAAGACGCTCCCGGTGCTGCGCCCGGTGACGGGTTGAGTGCGGCGCCGCGACTCCTGGATCAGCTCCATGCGGCTGCGGATCGTCTCGGGGTCCCCCGGCTGGAGCTGGAAGTCGGCGCCCGTGACCACTCCGCCGCGGAGCGCACCATCCCGGATCGCCGATGTGCGGTAGGCGAAGGCGCATTGCTCCGCGGTCCAGCCGGCCGGCCTGCCGTCCGGCCCGACCCCGTGGACGGTTGCCACCGTCGATGCGATGTCCGAGCCGAAGCAGCCGGCATTGTTGTGCACCGATCCCCCCACCATGCCCGGGATCCCCAGGGCCCACTCGAACCCGGTCAGGCCTGCCTTCTCGGCGGCCTGGGCAACCTTGACCATCCTGGCCCCGGCGGCAGCATGAGCGATGTCGCCGCGCACGCGTATCGCGGAATCGGAGGTCCGGACCACCAGGCCCGCGATGCCCGCGTCCGCGATCAGCAGGTTGCTGCCGTTGCCCAGCATCGTGAGTGGCACCGACCGCTCCAGGCACCCGGTCACCAGCGCCTCGTAGCCGTCGACAGCCTCGAGGTACCAGTCGGCCGGCCCACCGATCCGGTAGGTGGTGTGCGGCGCCAGGGGATGATCGCGCTGGACCCCGGGCAGCGACTGGAGCCAGGCCGTCGCCGCGCTCATGCGGCGGCACCGCTGAGTGCCCGGCTCGCCTTGTAGATGTCCCCGGCGCCCATGCAGACCGCCACGTCACCGGCGTGGAGGCGCTGGCGCAGGGCGTCGGGCAGGGCCTCGAGCGACTCCAGCACGGTCACCGGTTTGCCGGTGGCCGCGACCAGCCGGCCCAGGGCGGCGGAGTCGGCCCCTTCGATCGGGGCCTCACCGGCACCGTACACCGGTAGCAGCAGCAACTCGTCGGCGCCGGCAAAGGCCCGGGAGAAGGCGTCCATCATGGCCCGCAGCCGGCTGTACCGGTGAGGCTGGAAGGCGCAGACCAGGCGACCCGAGCAGATCTCCCGCGCGGCCGCGAGGGTCGCCTCGACCTCGGTGGGGTGATGCCCGTAGTCGTCGTAGACGCGGGCGCCCTGGATCTCGGCCACGAGCTCCATGCGCCGCCCGGGTAGCTGGATCGTCTCCAGTGCGACCACCAGCGTGGGCAGGGGCTGCCCGAGGGCCAGGCCGACCGCGATCGCGGCCATCGCGTTGCGGGCGTTGTGGCGCCCGGTGACGGGAAGACGAACGGCAGCCCCGCCCCACGAGGTCTGCAGGCGAAAGCGGCAGCCGTCGGCGTCCGCCTCGTAGTCGAAGGCCCGGACGTCGGCGCTCTCGAAACCGTAGCCGACAACGTCGCCTGGGCTGGCGGCCAACAGCTGTGCCGCGCCAGGGTCATCCACACATGCCACGAGCGTGGAGCTGATGCGGGCCGCGAACATCTCGAACGCCCTGCGGATCTCGCCGAGGTCGCGGTAGTGGTCGAGGTGGTCGGCCTCGATGTTGGTCACCACCCCGACCTCCGGGGTCAGTTCGAGGAAGGAGCCGTCACTCTCGTCCGCCTCGACGATGGCGATCGATCCATGACCCGACCGCGAGTTGTAGAGGCTGCCCGGCAGGCGCCCCCCGTTCAGCACCAGCGGGTCCATGTGAGCGAGGGCCGCCGCGGTCATCGTCGTCGTGGTGGTCTTGCCATGGGTACCGGCGATGGCCACCTCGCGGAACGCCCCCGCGATGTCGGCGGCCGCCCGGCCCCTCAGGACGATCTTGATGCCGCGCCGGCGAGCCTCTGTGAGCTCGGGGTTGTCGTCGCGGATCGCCGTCGAGATGACGACCAGGTCAGGATCGCCGACGCTGGCCGCATCGTGGCCGCTGGCGATGCGGGCGCCGGCCGCGGCCAGCGCGTCGGTGACCGCCGACGACGAGGCGTCGGAACCGGAGACCGAGTCCCCACGCTCCAGGTACAGGTGCGCCAGTGCGCTCATCCCCGCGCCACCGATGCCCACGAGGTGAACCTTCAAGCCCCGACCTCCAGCACCCGGCGGGCCACTTCGCGGGCCGCGTCCGGCCGGCCGAAGTCCAGGCTGGCCCTGCGCATCCGCGCCAGCAGGGCAGGATCGCGCGCCAGCCGCCCGACCTCGTCCGCCAGCCGCACCCCGCTGAGCTCCTCGTCAGGAACGACGGTCGCGGCACCTGCGCGTGCCACGGGCTCGGCGTTGTAGCGCTGGTGCGCGCCCGCGTGGGGATAGGGAACGAGGATGAGGGGCACCCCCAGCGCGGTGACCTCGGCGATCGCGCTGCCGCCGGCCCGCGACACCACCAGGTCGGCATCGCGGAGGACGTCGAGGAGCCGCTCATTGAACTCCTCGACGACATAGCGCTCCCGCATCTCGGGCTCGAGCCCACCGCGCATCGCGGCCAGGTGGTCGATGTCGAGCTTGCCGCAGACGTGGTGGACATGCAGCCCAGGCACCTCGAGCAGGGTCTTCAGCGCCTCCGCGACCGCGGTGTTGATGCGGTGGGCGCCCTGGCTCCCACCGACGACCACCAGCCGCCGCAGGTCGCGTCGCTCCTCGGCCGGGCGCAGGCGAGCCTCGCGCCCCGCGGCGGCGAACTCCTCGCGCAACGGTGTGCCGGTGTGCTCGGTGGGAACCCCCGGCAACCGCGCCGCGGTCTCGGCGAAGGCGGTGCAGACCAGCCGCGCCCGGCGCGCCAGCGTCCGCGTCGTCCGCCCGGGGACGACGTTCTGCTCCTGCAGGACGAGCGGCACCCGGCGGAGGAGTGCGGCCATCCCGACGGGGGCCGTGATGTAACCGCCGGTGCCCAGCACGACCGAGGGCGCGAACCGGCGCATCATGCCGGCCGCCCGTGCCACGGACACCGGGAGCGCCCACGCCAGCGGCAGGTTGCGCCACGGCTCATCCTGGACACCCCGCATGTCGATGGGTTCCATGGGGACGCCATGGGCCGGCACGATCCCCTCCTCCATGCCCCCACGCCTGCCGACGTAGAGCAATTCGACCGAGGGATCGAGCTCAGCTAAAGCTTGCGCTGCGGCCAGCGCCGGGAATATGTGCCCCCCGGTGCCGCCGCCCGATATCAATACCCGCACGTCGTGCGACCGTGGGCTTCACGCCCTGGGCGGAAATGTTGAGGAGGAGCCCCACCGCGGCCAGCGTGACCGATAGCGAGGAACCGCCGAAGCTGACAAAGGGCAGCGGGATGCCGGTGGTCGGCAGGACCACCGCGACCGCGGCCATGTTGACGAATGCCTGGAAGGTGATCCATGTCGTGATCCCGGTGGCCAGGAGCAGGCCGAAGGCGTCGGGGGCCCGCAGGGCGGCCCGGTACCCGCGGTAGGCGAGGAGGCAGAAGAGGCAGAGCACTAGGAGGGTACCGACAAGGCCGAGCTCCTCCCCTATGATCGCGAAGATGAAGTCGGTGTGGGCCTCGGGCAGCCACTGGTACTTCTGGATGCTGTTGCCCAGCCCAACGCCCGTGAGACCGCCGCTGCCCAGGGCCAGGACCGACTGCACCGACTGGAACCCGGTGTTGAGGCTGTCCGACCACGGGTTCAGGAACGCCGCCATCCGGTTGTAGCGGTATGGCTCGAGCTTGATCAGGGCCACCATCAGCAGGGTCGCGCCTGCGCCCAGCCCGACCAGGTGGTGCCAGCGGGCGCCGGCCACCATGAACATCGCGATCGCGATCAGGGCCAGGACCATGCTGGTGCCGAGGTCCTTTTCCAGCAGCACCAGCCCCACGAGCAGGCCGAGCATGAGCAGGAAGGGCGCCAGTCCCTCGCGCAGGGACCGGATCCGGGTTCCCGACTTCTCCAGCCACCGCGCCAGGTAACACACGGCCACCACCTTGGCCAGCTCGGCCGGCTGGATCGTGACCGAGCCGAAGCCGAACCAGCGGCGGGCGCCGTTGCGGGTCACCCCGATGTGGGGTACGAGCACCAGCACCAGCAGAACGATGACCACGACCATCATCAGCGGCGCCAGCGCGCGCAGCCGGTGGTAGTCGAAACCCAGGGCGAAGAGCCCCCCGACGGCCCCGAGCAGCAGCCAGACGATCTGGTGCTGGAAGAAGTAGCTGGCGTTGCCATAGGCGACATAGCCCTGGACCTCGCTGCTGCTGTAGACCATCACCAGGCCGAGCAGGCACAGCGCGACCACAGTGAGCAGCAGTGTCTTGTCGATGGAGGTGGCGCGCGTCTTCATACGCCTCGCCGCACCAGCAGGAGGGAGACGCTCCCGGCAACCAGTGTCGCGGTCCAGCCGGCGAGCGCGACCGACCACTCACCCCAGCCGGCAAGCTGGAAATGGTGGTGCAGCGGCGACATCTTCAAGAGCCTCTTGCCGGTGCGCTTGAAATACGAGACCTGGGCGATCACCGACACCGTTTCGAGCACCGGGACGATGGCGATCAGGGGCAGGAACCACAGGAAGCCGGCGCTGACCGCCGCGGCGGCGAGCATCATGCCCAGCCCCTCGGAGCCCACCCCACCGAGAAAGACCCGCGCGGGCGGGGTGTTGTAGACGAGGAACGCGGCGAGCGCCCCGGCCGTGATCAACATCAGGCGGATCAGGGCCACCTGGTGCAGGTGGTTGCGCGCGAGCATCGCGATCACGACCGCGACGACCAGCATCACCCCCGGGGCGAGGCCGTCGCTGCCGTCGGTCAGGTTGAAGGCATTGGCGGCCGCTGCCAGCCCCACCGTCGCAAACGGCAGCAGCAGCCAGCCCATCCGCCACGTTCCCCCGAGCGGGATCACCTGCGTGTCGGCGTGGGACCGGAGCAGCACGATGGCGACCACCAGGGCGACGGCGAACTGCATGACGATGCGCTGACGGGCCAGCAGCCCCCGGGTCCAGCTGCGGGACTTGACCGTGACGAGGTCGTCCAGCAGCCCGAAACCCCCTGCCAGGGCCAGGGCGACGAGGACCGGCACGATCGTCGCGGAGCGGTCCATCAGCAGCACGCCGACCAGGATCAGGGCGATGACACCAAGGCCCCCGGACGTCGGGGTGCCGCCCTTGGCCATGTGCGCCCGAGGGCCCTCCTCCCGGATCTTCTGGCCCATGCCGGCCCGCGCCAGGCGGCCCACGAACCAGGGCATCACCACCACGCCGAGTACCAGCGGGACCAGGACCGCCCACAGGGGCGGCCATGGGTGGGGCAGCGCCCCGATGAACGTATCGAACACGCCGCGAGCGGAGACCGGGGAGGGCGAGGGGTGAGGGGTTATGTGCGGCGACACCTTGGGGGAGGGCGTGGCCGCCGCGACCAGGCCGAAGATGCTCACGGCTCGACCAGCCGATCGACCACCCGGTCCAGGGCCATGCCCCGGGAGGCCTTGACCAGGACCAGGGCGCCCGGGAGTTCAGGCTCGACCGCGGCGATGGCCGCGTCCACGTCAACCACGGCGAGCGCGCGTCCGGGTGACATGCCCGCCTCCCGCGCCCCTGCGACCACCACGTTCGCGTGTTCCCCCAGGGCCACCAGGAGGTCGGCGGCCGCACCCGCGGCGCGGCCGACGCGGCGGTGCGCCGCGTCCGCCGCGTCGCCCCCGTCCAGCATGTCGCCGAGCACCGCGATCCGGGTTCGACCGGGCTCCGAACCGAGGACCTGGAGCGACGCCTCCATCGAGCCGGGGCTGGCGTTGTAGGCGTCGTCGATCACCAGGGAGCTGAGACGGCCGGGCCGGACGTGCATCCGGCCGGTGACCGGGCGGAAGGCGGCAAGGGCACCGGCGATGTCGGCCAGCGGCACCCCGCTCAGGCCACCCACCGCGGCGGCGGCGACGGCGTTGCTCACGGTGTGGACCCCGGGGACCGCCAGGGCCACGTCGACCGAGCCGCTGGGGGTGTGCAGCGTGAACGTCGTACCCGCGAGTCCCTGGAGCCGGACGTCGGAGGCGAAGTACTCGGCGTCCGGCGGCGCATCCGTCTCACCCTGGAGCGCGAAATACACCACCCGCCCCGCACTCGCGGACGCCATGGCGGCGACCCGGGGGTCATCGCGGTTGAGCACGGCGATGCCTGACGCGGACAGCGCCTCGACGAGTTCGCGCTTGGCACGCGCAATCTGGTCGATGCTGCCCAGCAGGCCGAGGTGCGCCATCCCAACGTTGAGGACGACGGCGATGTCGGGGGGCGCCATCCGGGCGAGGAACTCGATCTCCCCCAGCGCCGACATGCCGTACTCGGCCACGAAGAGCTCGTGGTCGGACTCGAGGTGCGCGAGGGTCATCGGCAGGCCGGTGTAGGTGTTCAGGTTGCCCTCGGTCCTCAGCACGCGGGCGCGGCGGCTGAGCACCTCGGCGATCATCTCCTTCGTCGTGGTCTTGCCGGCGCTCCCGGTTACGCCGACGACGCGCACGCCGCAGGTCGCGATCCTCTCCCGGCTGAAGGCCACCAGCGCCTCGCGCGTGTCCGGCACCACCACCCTGGGCGTCCGGACACCACCCGGCGCGCGCTCGCACAGGAGCGCGGAGGCACCGGCATCGACCGCGGTCTGGATGAACTCGTGCCCGTCCATCGCCTCCCCCGCGAGGGCCACGAACAGGGCCCCCGGTCCGGCCTGGCGGGAGTCGGTCACGAGCCGGTCGAGGACCACCTCACGATCGGCGTCGAGTAGGGTTCCCCCGGTCGCCCGCGCCAGCTGGGCAAGCGTGAAGCTCATGTTCGAAAGAGGGTGCCAGCCCGGACGGGTCGAACGCACATCCAGGGCGATCATGGCGTCATCTGCCACTGGACCAGGATCTGCTGGGCGATCTGTTTCCAGACCGGCGCCGCCGCGAAGGTGCCCTCCTGCTCGAAGTTGCTGCCCTGCGGCTTCCGCATGATTACGAGCATCGTGAACCGGGGGTGGTCCGCGGGCATGAAGCCGGCGAAGCTGGCGATGACCTTGTCGCTGTACTTGCCGTTCTCGGGGATGTTGGCCGTCCCGGTCTTGCCGGCGATGCGCCCGGCCCATCCGTCGATCCGCGCGGGCTTGCCGGAACCCTTCTCGGTCACCGAGATCATCATGTCGCGCATCTTGGCGGCCGTCGCGGGGGTGACCACCTGCTGCCCCAGGGTGACCGGGACGTCGATGACCTGGCCGTCCGAGCGGCGCCGCTGGATGACCGCCCGGGGCTGCACGGTACGGCCGCCGTTGGCGATCGTGTTGAGGGCGCTGATCATCTCGACCGGGGTCACGGCCACGCCCTGGCCGAAGCTCATCGTGGCCATCTCGGAGGCGTGGATCGCGCTGAGCGCGGGCAGCGGCTGGTTCACCTCATTGGCCACGTCGAGCCCGGTCTTATGGCCGATGCCGAAGCCCTGGAAGTACCTGTAGAAGTTGTCCGGGCCCTCCAGCTGCATGGCCTTGACCGCGCCCGCGTTGAGCGAGAGCTCGAGCACCCGGGTCATGTTGATGACGCCATGGGGCTTGAGGTCCCAGTCGTGGATGGTGTAGCCGCCGACGCTGACGGAACCCGTCTCGTTAAAGGTGTAGTCGGGGGTTATCGCCCCGGCGTCCATGCTGCCGGACAGGGTGACCACCTTCATCAGTGACCCGGGCTCGTAGAGGCCGCTGACCGCCGGGTCCGTGAACAGTTTGGCGTCGGTCGCGGCGAAGTGGTTCGCGTCGTAGGTCGGGTAGTCGGCCCAGGCCACGATGTTCCCGGTCGAAGGCTCCATCACCAGGACGGTGCCGGATTCCGACTTGGTCTTCTTGACGCCGTCCTGCAGGGCCTTCTCGGCGAAGAACTGGATCTGGCTGTCCAGTCCGAGCACCAGGTCATCGCCCTTGCGCGGTTCGACCCGCTTCTTGTCGCTCAGGTGGATCGTCTCGCTGGCGCCGGTCTTGAGCGTTGCCTCCACCCCATCCGTGCCGTGCAGCAGGGCGTCGTAGTACTGCTCCAGGCCGTATTGGCCCTGTCCGGCGTCGTTCACGAAACCAAGCAGGTTGCCGGCCATCGAGCGCGCGTCCTGGCCCCCCTGGCCGGGATCAGACAGCAGGTAGCTGCGGGCGGAATCCTGCTGGAGGGCGATGCCGCTCAGGTGCAGCGCGTCGACCTTGTCGGCACTCTCCTTGGGCAGCTTGCGCTTCAGGTATTCGAACTTGAGCGGGCGCCCGAGGTCCTTCAGGATATCGGCCTCGGAACGGCCGAGGATCGGCGCCAGCGCCTGCGCGGTGGGCTGCCGGCGCGCCACCGTGATCAGGTTCGGCGCGGCCACGACGTCGTACACCGGGATGTCGCCGGCGAGGAGCTGGTGGTTGCGATCGAGGATGCTGCCGCGGTCCGCCGGCAGCTTCACCGTGACCTCGTGCTGCTCGGCCGCGAGCGCGACGATGTGGTCGTGCTGAGCGACCTGCCAGTACGCCAACCGCGCGACAAGGACCGCCGCGAGCAACGCCGCAGCGGCCATCAACCAGAGGATGCGCAGCCTTCCGCGCTCTTCTGTCATCTCATCTTCCCCATTCCCGTGGCGCCTATCCCGTCGGCCGCCCCGGGGGCCCGGTGCTGTACGTCATCGACCCTTGGCCTGCGCCTCCGTCGGCCGGCCGAGGGCGACGGCCAGCCGGTCGAAGAAGCTCGGGTTGGCCTGCGCCGGCGCCGCCGGTTCCTGGCGCGCCAATGCCACCGGGCTCTGGCCGCCCGGCAGGTATTGCCACTGCGAGGAGCGCACCAGTCCCAGCTTGCCGGCATCGCCGTCGAAGCTGACCGCCGATGAGGCGCGGGAGATCTCCATCTGGATCTGACCCTGCTGGGCGAGGAGCCGGTTGTGCTCGGCGTTCAGCTGGCCGATCTGGTAGCTGGCCTGGGTGGCCTGCGCCGTCTCGGCGACGAAGGCGATCGCGAAGATCGCAACCAGGATGCCGAGCAGGATGACCCAGCGGTAGAGCGGGGTTCCCGCCGCCCGACGGGCGCGGACGGCCGGACGGACCCGGGTCCTGGTGTCAGGAGCGAGGGCCCGCCTGGCGGGTCTTGTATTCAGGTTGAGTGCGATCACTGCTGTATTTCTTGCTCTTCTGTTGAGGGCGGATGTTGTTGGGATCGACCTTGATGGCTCCCCTCAGCCGGGCGGAGCGAGACCGAGGGTTTAGCTCGACCTCGTCCGCGCCCGGCCTTAGGGGATGGGGATGGGGTGGATGGATGATGACGCTGGCTTTGTGCCCACAGGTGCACACCGGCTGACGGGGCGGACAGATGCAGTCCTTTGCTTCGACGTTGAGAAAATCCTTTACGACCTTGTCCTCGAGAGAGTGGAAAGTGACGACCCCGAGCCGGCCACCTGGTTTCAGGTGCCTGGTGATTTCCTCCAGCCCCCTGCGGAGCGACGTGAGTTCGTCATTGACTTCGATGCGAAGTGCCTGGAAGGTCTTGGTGGCCGGGTCGATGCGCTTGGGCCAACGCTGCCGTGGGATCGCCCGGCCGATGGTCTCGGCGAGTTCGCGGGTGGTCCGAATCGGTGACTCACGTCGCCGTCTGAGGATCATCGCCGCGATCGGGCCGGCCCACGGCTCGTCGCCGTAGTCCCGGATCAACTGTCGCAGCCGCTTCTCGTCGTATCGATTGACGATGTCCGCGGCAGTGGGTCCGTCGCTGGTATCGAATCGCATGTCCAGCGGTCCATCCAGGTTGAAGCTGAAGCCCCGCCCAGGGGTTCCGAGCTGGAAGGAGGAGAGGCCCAGGTCGAGGAGGGCGCCATCGAGCGGCGCCCTTCCCAGCCCCAGCGCCTCGATTGGGTCGCTGGCATCTGCGAAATTCCCGGGCACGAATCGCAGCGCGTCGCCGAACTCGGCTTGCAGCGCTTCGGCCCGAAGCTGGGCTTCCGGATCCCGATCCATGGCCAGCAACAGGCCGCCCGGTGCTATCCCCTTGAGGATCTCGCGGGCATGCCCGCCCCCACCGAAGGTGCCGTCGAAGAAGACGGCGCCCGGTGCGGGCTGGAGGGTCTGTATTGCAGCGTGTAAAAGTACAGGGACGTGCGACGGGCCCGACGGCCCGGAAGAGCTAGGGGTTTGCGACGCGCCCGGCGACCTCGTCGGTGAGCCTGGTGACGTCAGCGTTCCTCTCCATGGCGGCCTGCCAGCGCGGCTGGCTCCAGATTTCGACGACATTGTTCACGCCAACAACGACGACGCTGTCGGCAATCCCGGCGGCCTCGCGCAGGTCGGTCGGGATCCGGCAGCGACCCTGGGCGTCGAACTCGAGCTCGGCCGCTGCCGAGAACAGGGCCCGGGCCAGGTTGCGGTCGGCCGCGGTGCTGCCGGCGTCGAGCCGGTGCTCCTCGGACAGGACCTCCCACTCGTCGGGGGGATAGACCCGCACGCAGGCGTCGGGTGCCACCGTGATCACGCTCCCGGTCGGGAGCCGTTCGCGGAATTTCGCCGGGATGGCGAGGCGGCCCTTGTCGTCGATGTTGCGTTCGTGCTTGCCGAGAAACATCTGATCATCGCCGGGGGGCTGTACGAAGTCGCAGGGGGAAAAGTGGGGCTGCCGGTCGGGGCAGGACGTTGCTCGGTCGATAGAAGACGTTTAGAGGACTGACCGTGTTTCCCCACTTTTCACCACCTGCTACCACTTCGAGGCGGAACGCTAGCACCCTGAACTTGGGCCGTCAACCCCCAAACCGCAAGATGGCGGCTCCGAGGGTGCGGCTACCAGGGGCGCAGACGCAAGATATTGTGGAGGTGCTGCACCCTATCCCCACATCCTGTGGGTGGGGATTGGTGGGGGGAATTTCTGAAATTGGTCCAATTGTGGTCCATTCGCAGGCTCGGCGTCGCCCTATGGGGGCGGGCTCGGTGCTGGCGAGGCCGGGAGTAAGCCGAGTTCTGTACCCCTTACGGGGTGGTGACCATCTATCTGGGACGGCGGTCGCCCGCCGTCTCTAGCGACCTACCCGAGGACTCGGCGAGCAGCTTCGACGCCCTCTTTCAGGTCTTGCTCCAAGTGGGGTTTACCTGGCCGGGCGGTCTCCCGCCCGCCGGTGGGCTCTTACCCCACCATTTCACCTTCACCGGCACCCGGGGGCGCCGGCTGTGTTTTTTCTGTGGCACTTTCCCTGGGCTTTCGCCCGCCGGGGGTTACCCGGCACTCTGCTCTGTGGAGCTCGGACTTTCCTCGACGGCCTGCGCCGCCGCGGTCACCTTCCCGGCCTGCCAGCCTTCGTAGTGTACCCAGCGCCCTCCCCGGCGGGCTGCGGGCTGAGGTCGAAGTTCTGCTGGATCCAGGCCTCGTCCTCCTGGTCGATGAGGTCGGGCTGCTCCGCCCAGAACTCGCGCAGGAAGGCCTTCAGCTCGTCGGGCTGGACCAGCCCGACCTGGACCGCAAAGGTCGAGATCGCGCCCGCCATCAGCAGGAACTCGTGCACCAGCTGCCGGTGCGACTCGTAGCGCATCCCCGGGGGACGGCGCCGGTTGAGCGCCTTCAGGTCGCCGGTGGCCATGTGGGCGGCGTTGTAGTACGCCTCCCTGACCAGGTCCATGGCGGCGCGTCGGGCATCGGGGACCAGGGGAGCGGGCTCGGCGGGCCGCGGCGCCACCACTCCCCCGCCGGGCAGCTCGCCGTCCAGATCGCCGTCCAGGGCGGCATTGACCAGGCGGTCGGCGCCCGCGTTCTGGGCCCGCGGCACATACGAATAGGTGACGCGGCGGAAGGCGCGGGCCAGGTCGGTCGCCTGGCGGTGCAGCCCGACAACGTTCTCGTGCTTGACCTTGTAGCGGCCGTTCATCTGCTCCACGACGAGCTGGCTGTCGAGGAAGCAGCTCACCTCGTCCGCAGACAATCCCCGGGCGGCCTCCAGCCCCCGGATCAGCGCGCGGTACTCGGCGACGTTGTTGGTGGCGACACCGATGGTCTCGGCGATCTCCTCGACGAGGTCGCGGCGACCGTCACGCTCGACCTCGACGACGACGCCGATGCCCGCCGGCCCCGGGTTGCCACGAGCCCCCCCGTCGGAGTGCAGGACGACATGGGTCACGCCGCGAGCCGTCTGGACGCCACCGGCACCTCCACGAGCCAGGCCTGGTACCACCGCCCATGCTGGCTGAGCGGCGCCTGCCGGACCGGCCAGCCCGTCGCCTCCACCCATACCTCGACCACGGCGGAATCCTGCACCGGCTGCAGGAGCAGCCAGCGCGGCAGCCAGCCGGCTCGATCGAGGATCGCCGTGATCGTCCGTCCGCCCATGCCCGCGATCACCGCCAGCTCCACCTCGCCCGGGACCAGCGCCGCGAGCCCGTCACCCTCACGCACGTCGACCGTGCCGGCCGCGCCCGAGAGGTCGGCGCTCAACACGGCCATGGCCCTTGACCCGTGCTCGGTGGCCACGACCCGCACCCCCCGCGTTGCCAGTGCCCGGGCCAGCAGCCCATGACCGCTGCCGATGTCCGCCGCCGCACGCACTTCGGGGGCCAGGCGCAGGAGGCCATCGAGCCTGGGCGGCAGTCTCAACTCCCGGCCTGCGGCGGCCCCCCCGGCGCCGCCGGGTGGCCGGCCTCACCCTCGCGGCGCTGCGGGCTGGGCTGGAACCCGATGTGGTGCGTGGGTTGGGCGTGCTGTTCCACCATCTCCGGGGTGATCGCGACGGGGCCGTAGTGCTCCTCGTAGTGCTGCAGGTTCTCGCTCAGGACCCGGACCAGCAGCTTGAGATGGGTGGCGCTCATGCCGACCCGGGCGACCACGCGGCTCACGGCCAATTGCGGGGTGAGCTGGGCGAAGTCGATGGTGAAGCCGACCGGCGAATGGGACACGAAGGCCTGGTCGCTGTAGAGGACCTCGAACCGGTGGTCCGGGATCTGGACCTGCACCTGCCCGGTCGGGACGTCGGGGGTCGGCACCTCTTGTTCCATCTTGACCTCAACGTGCGGTGGCAGAGACCTGCCTACTGTAGCCCGAGCCGGGAAAATCACTGGCATGAACCCGGTCCTCCGACCTCACCACGCGAGCTACGCCCTGCTCGACCCCACCGGCGCCGCCGCGGGGCGCGAGGAACTGTCACTGGAGAAAAGGGCCGGCGGCTATTTCTATCTCTCCACGCTGGAGACGACGTACCCATCCGAGACCGAGGCCGAGGTGCGCTGGCAGCTGGACGAGCGCCTCGTAACCCGCCTGCTACACATCCACAGCGTTGACAGCTGGGGCGAGGAGTACGACCTCGAGGTCACCATCACCGGCAACGGGCTGCTCGCCCACCGCGCCGCGCCCCATGGCCCGACCCAGGTGGAACTGGGATGGGGGCCCCGCGCCGAGCTCGACTACATCTCGGCCGCGTTCCCGGCCGTGATCATGGCCAGGTCCTTCGCGGGCGGCGGGAGCGCGCGAACCGTCGATGCGGTGGAGTTCGGCGTGGAGGACCTGGTCCCGGTGATCGTCAGCAGGCGGTACCAGCGCACAGGGCAGGCTGCTGAAGGAGGCATCACGGCGCAATGCCTGACGGAGGAGACGGGCCACGCCTCAACAGTTGAGGTGTCGGCCGGCGGGGTGCTGCTGGGTTACGAAGGACTGCTCAGGCTCGAGGAGCTGGACGCGCCGATGAAGTAGCGCATGGCCGAAGGGTGGTGCTGCTGCAGGTCCTCCCAGGCGAGGCCGTTGCGCTCGATCACCCGGCTGTAGAGCGCCGCGCTGGCCCGGGGCCGTCGCTCCTGGGTGTCGAAGTCGACCTCGACCAGGCCGAAGCGCATCGAGTAGCCCTCGGACCACTCGAAGTTGTCCATGGATGACCAGTGCAGGTAGCCGCGGATGTCGGCGCCGTCCCGCTGTGACCGGGCCATCTCGGCGAGGTGCCCGATGAGCGCCGGCCCCCGGAACCGGTCCCGCGCGTCGGCCACCCCGTTCTCGGTGACGTAGATGGGCAGCCCGTATGTCTGCCAGGTATCCATCAGCACGGTGTGAAACCCCTCGGGATAGATCTCCATGCTGAAGTCCGACAGCGGCCGCCCCGGCTTGGAGAAGGTCTGGGAGAACATCGAGCCCACCGCCCCCGGACGGAAGGAGACCATGTCCCGGCTGTAGTAGTTCACGCCGATGTAGTCGAGGGTGTCGATTGCCTCTGGCACCCGCTGCGCGAGGCCCAGCGGAAAGCCCGCGTGGCCGGTCACGCACGCACGCAGGAACCAATGGTTGAACGCGCGGTGCGGGAAGGCGGCCGCGAGGCGATCAAGTGGCGACCAGGCGCGCCACGGCTCGAACACCCGCAGGTGTTGGGCGACCCCCACCCGCGACCTCGACCCGTGGGCCGACGCCTTGATTTCGCGGTATGCGGCCGCGTGCCCGCGCACCATGTTGCGCAGCACCCGCGACGCGGCGAAGAAGTCCTTCTTTTCCGGGTCCCAGAGGCCCGCGGTGTAGCACTGGTAGGCATAGACGTTGGGCTCGTTGATCGTGACCCACAACGTCACGAGGTCGCCCAGCTGGTCCGCGCAGAGCCGCGCGTACTGGCGGAAGCTCTCCACCACCGACGGGTTCTCCCAGCCACCACGGTCGGCCAGCCAGAGGGGGTTGGTGAAGTGGTGCAGGGTCACCATCGGCATCATGCCCAGCTCGAGCAGGGCGCCGATGACCTCGCGGTAGTGGGCGATCGCAGAGGCGTCGTAGCGCCCGGGCGTGGGCTCGATGCGACTCCACTCGAGTGAGAGGCGATGGGCGTTGTGGCCCATCCCGTGGAGCACCTGGAAGTCGTCGCGGAAACGGTTGTAGTGGTCGCAGGCCAGCCCGCTGCGGGTGCCATCGTTGATCTTCCCGGGCAGCTGTTCCCAGCGCCACCAGTCGTTGTTCGAGTTGTTGCCCTCGACCTGGTGCGACGCCGTCGCGGCGCCCCAGAGGAAGCCCTCGCCGAACACGTGGGCCAGGTCGGCCGTCACGGGCTCAGGCCGCCAGAGCGTTCGAGGTCCGCACGAGGTCGTCCAGCGCGGCAGCGGCAGCGCCCGACCGGATCGATTCGCGACCGGCCTCGAGGCCCTCGGCCATGGTTGCCGCGCGCCCCGCCGCCACCAGCCCCGCCGCGGCGTTGAGCAGGACAACATCGCGGCGCGCCCCCTCCTCGCCGGCCAGCACGGCGCGGACGATCTCGGCATTGCGGCCGGCATCACCACCGGCTAGATCGGCAGCGGTGGCGAGGGGCAGTCCCAGCTCGGCCGCGTCGACCTGG
Source organism: Chloroflexota bacterium (assembly GCA_034666405.1). Taxonomy (GTDB): domain Bacteria; phylum Chloroflexota; class Dormibacteria; order DASZGP01; family DASZGP01; genus JAXDLW01. The sequence goes on from JAXDLW010000018.1 coordinate 36,685, forward strand.
TAGCTCCTGACCTCGCCGGCGGCGACGTCGAAAACGTCCGAAGGCCCCGTGGTGCTGAGCTCATCCAGGCCGCCGGCGCCGTGGAAGACCAGGGCGCGCTCATGCCCCAGTGCCAGCAGCACCCGGGCCATGTTCTCGGTCGCGTCGGCACTGCCCACGCCGACCGCCTGCCGCCTGACCGCGGCGGGGTTGGCCAGGGGGCCGAGCAGGTTGAAGGCCGTGCGCACACCCAGCTCCCGCCGCGGCACCCCGGCGTGGCGCATCGAAGGGTGGAAGTTGGGCGCGAAGAGGAAGGCTATGCCCGCGCGGTGCAGGCACTCCTCGGCGGCGGGCGGCGGGAGGGTGATGACCACGCCCAGGGCCTCCAGCACGTCCGCGCTGCCACAGGAGCTGCTGCTCGCCCGACCGCCGTGCTTGGCAACCACCGCGCCGGCGCCCCGCATAACCAGCGCGGCGGACGTCGAGATGTTGAATGTCCCCGCGCCGTCGCCTCCCGTCCCGCAGGTGTCGACGGCACCCTCGGGCGCCGAGATGATGGTGGCATGCGCTCGCATCGACTCCACCATGCCCACCAGCTCCTCGACGGTCTCGCCCTTCATGCGCAGGGCGATGAGGAAACCCGCCACCTGGGCCTCGGTCGCCTCCCCGCTCATGATGTCGTCCATCGAGGCTCGTGCCCGTTCGCGATCGAGGGCCTGACCCGCGACCAGGTCACGAATGGCCTCCCGGATCATGGCTGGCAAGGTTAGCATCGGTTCGATGGCCCGCCTGAACCAGGTCGAGACCTGGAGCTACCCGCCTGGACCGGGCGACCTCGAGGCGTTCGACCTCGGCTCCGGGGATGTCGGCGTGCTGCTGATCCACGGCTTCTGCGGCACCCCGCCGGAGGTGCGCGACCTCGGCGAACACCTCGCCGAGCGCGGCTTCCGGGTGCACGGCGCCCTCCTCGCGGGCCATGGCACCACGCCCGAGGAACTCGAACGGACGCGCTGGTCGGATTGGCTGGCCAGCGCGCAGACGCAGCTGGACGACCTGAAGCGCGAGTGCCGGATGGTGTTCTGCGCCGGGCAGTCGATGGGCGGGACACTCAGCCTGCTGCTGGCCGCTCGCAACCCGGACATCGCCGGCATCGCCACCCTCGCGGCACTGGTGTCGCTCGGCCGCTTCACGGAGACGCAGATCATCCTGGGCAGCCGGGTGATCCGGTGGCACTACCCCGACCGCAGCAGCGTCGACCTCTGGAACCGCGACGCGGTGCAGCGATTGCGCAGCTACAACCGGCGGTCGATGCGCTCCCACGTGGACCTGGTGCAGCTGTACCGCCTGGCCCGGCGCTCCCTGCCCGACATCCGGCAGCCCGCGCTGATATTGCACGGCAAGCGCGACGGCACGGTGCCGCACGGCAACGCCGCGATCATCGCGTCCGGCATCGGCCCGAATGCCACCGCCCGCTATTTCGACCGCAGCGGCCACGCCATGAGCATCGACGTCGACGCGCCGGAGGTCCAGGACCTGATCACCGAGCATTTCCTGGCGATAGCAGGGGCCCACCCCAGCGCCGCGCACTCGGGCACAGGGACCGCCGCCGGCAGGACATGACCCGCCCGGCCGCGGCGGCCTTGCCCCCGGCGGACCTGCTCCCGGGGCAGCGCCGCGCCACGCCGGCTTTCCGGATCGTCCGGTTGCTGCTGGAACCCCTGGTTCGCCTGGTCTTCCGCTGGCGGATCGAGGGCCGCGAGAACATCCCCCGGACCGGCCCCTACGTGGCCATCGCCAACCACCTGAACTGGCTCGACCCCTTTGCCGTGGTGCTCGCCTGCCCGACCGAACCCCGGGTCCACTTCCTGGGCAACCCCGAGGGCCTGGTCAAGCACCGGCTGCAGTGGCGGCTGATCCGCTCGATCGGCGGGTACATCGCCGTCGACCCCCACCTGCGCGGGAACACCTCGCTGTACCACTACGTCGACGTCTGCCTCCAGGCGGGGGGCGCCGTCGCGCTCTTCCCGGAGGGCCACTACGGCGCCGCCGAGGGCACCCTGGAGCCGTTCCGCAAGGGCTTCGCGCACTTCGCGGTGCAGAACCAGGTGCCGGTCGTCCCAATGGTGTTCTCGGGGACCGCTGACCTGTGGCTGCGAAAGCCGATCAGGGTGATCATCGGCAAGCCCATTCCGCCGGGCGCTGACGTGGACACGCTGGTGCGCGAGGCCCAGAGCGCGATGACCACGATGATGCCCGCGTACGCTGACCCGCCGGGACGGCGGCTGTTGCGCGAGCGCCTGACGCACCTGCTGTAGGCGCGTGCCCGGCTCGGCCCCTAGGGTTCAGGCCAGCGGGTCACCACGTGGGCCGGGAGCCAGCCCCGCAGCCCTTCGGCCTCCTGCTCCACGTGGAGCTGGCCGTCCTCGGCCGCGACCACCGCGAGCCTCTGGCCGGGGCGCACCAGGCCCGTGACCTCGGCACCCTCCCGCGAGGATGCCCGCAACGGGAAGCCAGTGTTCCAGGACGGGATCAGGGTGGCGGCCTGCCCCGGCTGGACCTTGCGGAGCTCCTCCACGCTCTCGAACTGCGGCACGCCGAGAGTCTAGGGGCCGGGGCGCGGCGGGTCCGGGGCCAGCGATGCCGGGCATGCGAGGCGGAACCCGCACGACCAGCAGGGCCGGTCCGGGTGACCCTGGCCGACGGTGAATTCGCCCACCGTGATGCCGTGCGCGCAGGCCAGGAGCTCGGCGGACGCGGCGCGCAGCGACGCGGGATCGGCCGCGACGTCCACGTCCTTAGCGGCGCCGAGGTCGACGATGACCAGCCCGACGTCGCTCGAAGCCACCCCCAGCAGCTCCGGGGCGGCCAGCGCATAGGTGCGCAGCTGCCAGGTGTCGGCGCGCATCTCGAACGCATGCGGCGTTACTGTCTTGAAGTCCAGGATCGTGATCGCCCGTCGGTGCCGCACGACCCGGTCGACCCGGAGATGGAGCTCCACGGCGCTGCCGTCCGCCCCGACCAGCGTGTGCCGCACGGACTGTTCGATGAAGAGGGTGGCGAGGCGGGGCCACGGGCCTTCGGCGTAGGCCCGCAGCCCTCCTTCAAGACGCGCGGTGGCGCGGTCGGCCGCCTCACCATCAAGATGCGCGGCGGCCGCCTGCCAGCGCACGGCGGCGAGCAGGTCGGCTGCGCGGCGCGGGCCACCGGCATCCACCGATCGCTGCCAGCGCGCCAGCGCGGCGTGGACCGCGACCCCCATCGCCCGGTCCACCGCTGACGCGACTGTCGCCGGCAGCAGTGTCCGCGGCGCCCGCGACCAATCGGGTGCCACACCGGGCTCGGCGGTGCCGTCTGCCCGCAGGTAGCGGTACTTCAGCGGGCAGGCCGCGTAGAGGCTGAGCTCGCTGAACGACCGGTGGGGTGCCGGTGTCGGTGTCGGGCTCAGGCCAGGCCGGAGATCTGGGCGCGCAGTTGCTCGCCCGGGGCGAACCCGTAATTCACCGCGCCCACCCGTCCATCCGGGGCGAGCACGACGGTGGTCGGCAGGCTCAGCACGTTGAACCGCTTGACCAGCGATTCCTCCCTGGCGGCGTCGACCTCGACGACGCGCAGCGATCCCGGGAGGTCGCGCTTGACCGCCTCGATCGCCGGCGCCTGCCGGTACTTGCAGATGGAGCAGTGCTCGCCGGTGAAGAAGAGCAGCGTCGGCCGGCCCTGGCTCAGGCCCGGTTCGAGGCGCGAGCCCATCACCCGCCGGCGGCGAACCAGGGCGCCCGCGCGGACCGCCATGTACACGGCCGGGAGCGCCGCAAGCAGAAGGACGAGGACCGCGACACGAGTGACCAGGGGATTACCCCCTGCGGGGGATCAGGCGCATCCGGTCAAGCTGGAAGTACATCTGGCAGCCGACGCAGAAATCGAACGCGAAGTTGATGAACGCGAGCGCGATGACGATCCACGCAAGCACCCAGCCCAGCGCCACCGCGCCGGCCATGAACGCCACCCCGGCAGCCAGCAGGAAGACCGCGCCGACCACCTGGGCGAACTGGTGCGGGGTCGCATCCTCCTGGATGACGCGGGGTTTGACGATGCCCCGGGGCTTCAGGACCCGCAGGTACAGCTGGCGGAAGAGCCCCAACTCGGGGTTGAACACGCCGAGGAGCATGATGATCCCGACCAGCGGGGCGAGCACCCAGGCGAGCTGAACCTGCAACACGAAGCCCAGGGCAAACGCGAGGATGTTCACCCCCATGATGAAGGCCTGCCCGACCTTCAGGACGCTGCGGTCAAACTGCTGAACTGCCATCCGAATCCCACCTTGACTCAAATCCAACCTTCTTAGTAGGAATTGTAGCCAGCGACCGGTTATTCCGCGGCCGGTGGATCAGGATTCGGCTTCGGGCAGGCGGACATGGACCTCCCCGGGGGGCACCACCTTCTCGGCACGGCTACCCACCGGGTAGACCCGGACGCCGCGGATCGCCACAGTGCCGAACTCCCAGCCGTCACGCCAAAGGCGGCGGGCGGTGCCCAGGTCCGGGGCGTCAACAGCGGTCACCCCGTCCGTGAAACTCACCTCCTGGTGCGAGGCCGACGCGTAGCCCAGGCGAACCTCTGTGGCACTCTCCCGGAGGTAGGCAAGGTTGTCAAAGCGGGTCCCGTCCACCGGCTGGTCCGCGGCCACCACCATCTCGAGGTCCGGCAACTCCCCGGCTGCCAGGCGGACGCGGGTCCCCCTTCTGGCCTCGACCAGCGCGGCGCGCTCCCGCCGCCGGATCTCGCCGCGCACGCCGTCGGCCTCCGCGGCCAGGGCGTCGAGCGCGGCACGGACGGGGACAACCCGGCGCTGGATCGCCTCGAGGTCGGCGCGCAACTCGTCCATGGAGCGTGCCCCGTGGTCGGGGGCGGTCAGCTCGGCGACACCTTCGGCGTGCTCCCTGTGGGGTCGCCGGCCTGGGCTGCGACACCGCCGGCCCGGTCGTGGGCGTCTGCCCGGCGCTTCAGCATGACCGCGTAGATGATGCTGGCCGATATGAACATGGTGCTGGGCAGCAGGTGCAACGGGGTGATGGTGAGGTATTGCCCGATGTGGCTGTCGAGGCGGATCCCGATCGCCAGGAACATCGCGGCCCACATTGCCGCGGCCACGGCGACGGAGCCCAGGAAAACGGGATAACTCACCCCGAACAGCCCGCTGAAGACCGAGATGACCATGCGGAAGCCCGGGACCTGGCGGCCGACGATGATCATCAGTGGGCCCCAACGGACGAAGCCGCGCTCGGCCCGGTCCAGCCGCGACTGCTTGATGTGCATGAAGGGTCCGTAGCGGGTCACGAATGGCTGCCCATAGCGCCGGGCCAGCCAGTAGAGGACCGACGCGCCGATCATCGAGCCCACCACGATCGACAGGAAGGCGGACACCAGGCTGATGCGGTGGCGCACCACGAGGTGGCCGGCATAGGCGATGAAGACGTCGCCGGGAAGCGGCAGGGGTACACCGATCTCCTCCAGCGCGATGACGCTGAGGATGGCCGAGCCCTGGTGCAGGTAGACCTGTTGCGCGACAAACCGCGTCAGTGGCAGCGCCCGGTCAAGGTAATGGCGCATGCCGAAGATGACTGCCTCGTACACACCCACGTTCGTAGTCTAGGAGGGCAGCTGGGCGAAGACCGGGCGCCCGGGGACTGCTTTCAGCCGAGGATGAAGGGGACGCCCACGACCTTCAGGCGCTTCTCGATCGACCGCAGCGACCACTCGTTGACCTCCTCGCGGGTGTAGCCGCTGAGGGTCGGGTCCGAGTCGGTCAGGAGCGAGAAGCTGAGCGGGAACGTCTCCGCGAGTTGGGACTGGATGACAGCGGCCCACTTCTGGTCCTTGCGGACGGCCTCCTGCAGGAACTTGGTGCCGAACCCGATGTGCCGCGACTCGTCCCGCATGATCGCCGTGAAGCCCGCGCGGAAACCCGGGTAGATGTTCTCGCGCTTGAAGTAATCGAGGGTGAAACGCTGGCCTGCCAATGCCAGGAACCCCTCGATGATGATGTGGTAGACGGTGACGCCGCGAACCAGCGTCTCGAAATTGGTGGGGTCGTGCCTCAGCTCGTCGGCGAGGCGTGCCAGGGTGCCGTAGAAGATGTCGTCGTACGCGCGGTAGACCCATGGCTTCTCGTCGAAGATCCGGTCGATGAGGGTCTCCCCCTCCGAGCCCAGCACCTCGGTGAAGAACCGGTCGAAGAAGACCACGTGCCGGGCCTCGTCGACGACCTGGGTCGTGAGGAAGATCTTCTGCTCCTCGTCGGGCGCGGCGAGGATGAACGGAACCAGGTCGACGGTGACCTGGCGCTCACCGATCCAGAACGACGAGAAGGTCTTGTGACCCTGGTCGCGCTGGGCCTCGGTCTGCTCCACCGACAGCCGCTCGTTGTCGAGCTTGTCCTGGGTGAAGTCGATGTCCTGGGTCCTCCACTGCTGGCGCTCCCAGCGCAGGTACAGCTCGCGGTACGACGGGAGCCGGGCCCCGTCGTCGCCGTGGTCCAGGAGGGTGAGCACATCATCGATGTGGGTGTCGGCCAGCTGCGCCAGGGTTGCCTTTTCGACGTCTACCGTGGTGGCCAAGCCCATCCTCCCGAACTACTTTATGGGCGCCACCTTAGCACTTTTTTCTGACGACAGCGTCAGAAATCTTGCCGCTGACGAGGGCCACCGCGGAGCCGATCACCACCCCTCCGAGGACGTCGCTCGGGTAGTGGTGCCCGAGATAAATCCGGGAGAAGCCAACTGATGCGGCGATGCCCAGCAGCAGCGGCCGGTGCCGGGGAAAACACCGCGCCATCGCCAGCGCGGCGGCAAAGCTGCCGGCGGTGTGGCCAGAGGGAAAACTGGAGTCGGTCGTGCGCTTGCCGATGACGATGTCCTCCTCCAGCACCGCCCACGGGCGCTGGCGCAGGAAGTACGCCTTGATCGGTCCCTGGGTGAGCCCGGTCGCGACCAGCATCGTGGCGGTGGTCACGGCGGCGGTGCGCCAGCTGGCCCGGCTGCCCGCCAGGGCGAGCAGCGCCGCCGCCGTCACCCAGCCGGCGCCCTTGCCGAGGTCCGACACCATTTCCAGCAGGTCATTGGAGGCCTGGCTGTGGGGCAGCTGGTTCACCGCGAGGAAGATCGAGGCATCGATGGCCCGGATACCGCCCATCTCGCGAAGGGCGGCGCGCTTCGCGGGCGGCTCCTCCCCGGCGATCTCCAGCGCAGCCTCGGTCCCGGCCTCCTTCGCGGTTTCAGCGACCTCCTCGACGACCTCGGCGGCGCCCTCCACCACCTCGGCAGGGTTGTCGGCGATGGGCTTGTCAGGCATCCCGGGGATCATAGGGAGGCAATACAATCCAACCTCGCCGGTCGGTGTGGTGGAACGGTAGACACGCCAGCCTTAGGAGCTGGTCCCGCAAGGGGTGGAGGTTCGAATCCTCTCGCCGACACGCTCCCGGCACTCGCGGCCGCCCCGCTCGGCTTCGGTAGCCTTGGCGGGTGACCGACCGCGCGCAGCCGCTCGACCGGCTGCGGGCCACCCCCGCGGCAACCCGCCTCGGGGCGGCCGGCCTGGTCGTGGTCAGCTCGCTCTCCGCGCAGTTGGGCGCGGCATACGCGTTCGGGCTCTTCAACCTGACGAGCCCGACGATGGCGGCGTGGATCCGCAACACGGTCGGGGCGCTGGTCCTGGTCGGGCTGCTGGTCGCGAAGCGTGGGTCGTGGCGCAACCTGAGCATCCGGACCGCGATCGCGATGGGGGTGATCCTGGGCGGGATGAACGCCAGTTTCTACGAGGGCCTGCACCGGCTGCCCCTGGGTGACGGGGTGGCCATCGAGTTCACCGGCCCGATCGTGGTCGCCGCGCTGGCCTCGCGCAGCCGCCGCCACCTGGTGTGGGTGGCGCTGGCCGCCGCGGGGGTGCTGGCGATCAGCCGGCCCGGCCCCGCCCACCTCAACTACGCGGGGATGGGCTTCATGCTCGCGGCCGGGGCCTTCTGGGGAGCCTACATCCTCGTCGGTCGCAACATCGCGACCAGCGGCCGGCGCGCGGACACTCTCGCCCTGGCGATGGCCGTCAGCTCGATCTTCCTGCTCATCCCCGCGCTGGGGCGCTCGGCGTCGACCCTCCTCGACCCCCGGGTACTGGCCCTGGGCGCGCTGGTCGGAGTTCTCTCCTCGGCCATTCCCTACAGCGTCGAGCTGGTGGCGATGGAACGGGTGCCCCCCGCGATCTTCGGCGTCCTGCTCAGCCTGCAGCCCCTCAGTGCGGCCGTGGTCGGACTGGTGATGCTCAGCCAGGGCGTCACCCTGCTGGAGCTGGGCGGCTTCATCCTGGTGGTCTGCGCGTCGCTGGGCGTGACCCTGAGCAGCCCCGCCGAAGGCGGAACCCCACCGGAAGGCGAGCTGCTCGCGACCTGAGGCCGCCGGCGCGGCGCGCCTTTCGCAGACCCGGCCTGAACGTTTCTTCACAAGCCTTGATTTTTCTTCATGCGTTTGGTTGAATGATCAATCAATGTTGGTTGATCGACCAAACAATGGCTGAGGCGCCCCCGGTCCACCGCGAGGTCCTGCCTCCCGGGGCGACTGTCGCGGCGCAGGAGAAGATCCGCCGGATCCTCGATGCCGCGACGACCGTGATGGGACGCGAAGGCTACGCGCGGACCTCGATGAAGGACATCGCCCGGGAGGCGGGCATCGCCCAGGGCCTGATCCATTACTACTTCGAGTCCAAGGAGTCCCTGTTGCTCGCGGTCATGCACGAGATGTGCGGCCAGATGCTCGAGGAGTGCCGGGCCAGGTTCGGGGCCAGCACCGGCGATCCCCTGGCCCGCGGCTGGGCCGGCCTGGAGGCCGCCAGGACGCATTTCGTCGAACACCCCGAGATGCTCCGGCTGATGCTCGAGTTGCTGCCGGTCTGCCTGGGCAACGCCTCGATGCAGGCCGAGATGGAGGCCATGTACGCCGACATCCAGGAGACCACGGCCGAGATGGTCCGCGAGCTCAACGGGGTCCTCCCCTTTCCCATGCCGGTCCCTCCCGAGGACTTCGCCAACGTGATCATCGCCGCGCTTGACGGGTTGGCCCTGCGCACGCAGGTGGACGGCCGGTTCGACCTTGACGCCGCGTTCCGCGCCCTGAGCTTCCTGCTCCTCTCGAGCATGGCCGGCTCCTACGCGGCCGCGGGACAGCCGATGCCGATCGAGTCCCTCGCCGCGGCCATCGGCGTGCAGCCCAGCGAGCTCGAGCCCCCCCGCGTGGACTCGGAACCGACCTGATGTTCTTCCGCCGCGTCGGCGAGCTCGCCCACCGCTTCCGGGTCGCGATCATCGTCGGCTGGCTGGTGGCCGCGGCGGTCCTGAATGTCGCGATTCCGCAGCTGTCCGACGTCATCAAGCGCGACGCGACGCCATTCCTCCCCAACAACAGCGACGTGATGCGGGCCTACGACACGATGGGCCAGAAATTCGGCGGCCGGGCGGCGGGTGGCGACGTGATCATCGTGATGGAGGACCCGCACGGCCTGACGCAGGCCGACTATGACTACTACGCCTCACTGGTCGGCAAGCTCGAGGCCCACAAGGACCGGGTCCCGTTCCTGACCGATTACCTCAGCCACCCGGAGTTCAAGGACGCCGCGGTGAGCAAGGACCACAAGGCGATCTACCTGTTCGCGGGACTGAAGACCCCCGTCGGCACCCCCGGTGGCGACGCGGACGCCTTCTGGGTCCGCGGCCTCGCGGCCCAGGGCCGCCCGCCCGGCCTCACGACATACGTGACCGGTGACAGCGCGATCATCGCGGACTACCAGCGCAGCATCGACGACAGCACCAAACGCACGACGGTCATCACCCTCCTGCTGCTGCTGGTGATCCTGCTGGCGATCTATCGCTCGCCGGTCACGCCGCTGATCCCCCTGGCGACGATCGTCACGGCCATCGCGGTGGTACGGCCGGTGGTGGCCCTGCTCGGCCTGCATTACATCAAGGTCGCCAGCTTCACCGAGACCTTCATCCTGGCCATCGTCTTCGGCGCCGGCACCGACTACTGCATCTTCATGATCAGCCGATTCAAGGAACAGCGAGCGCAGAAGGATTCCCCGGCCAGGGCGCTGGCCACGACCAGCCACCGCGTCGGCGAGGCGATCGCCAGCTCGGCCGGCACCGTGGTGGTCGGGGGCCTCGCGATGTCCAGCGCCAGCGTGTCGCTGTTCAGCACCACGGGGCCGGCGATCGCGGTCGCGGTCGTGGTCACCCTGCTCGCGGGGCTCACCCTCACCCCGGCGCTGATATCGGTCGGCGGCGACCGCTTCTTCTGGCCGCAGAAGGTGCAGGCGGACCACGCCGGGCGGTTCTGGACCAGCGCATCCGAGGTCATCGTGCGCCGGCCCCGGCGCGTGCTGGTGGCCTCCCTCGTGCCCCTGCTCCTGGTCGCCGGCCTCTACCCGACCATGAAGTTGACGTACGACGAGCGCGGCCCCCAGCCCCAGGGCAACGAGAACATCCAGGGCCTGAGGGCGCTCGACCGCCATTACCAGTCGGGCGAGATCCTCCCGGATTACATCCTGGTGCGCTCCGACCACGACCTGCGCAACGCGCGCGACCTGGCGGCCATCGACAGCGCCACCAAGGCGCTCAGCCATCTGCCGGGTGTGAGCGCGGTCCGCAGCTTCACGCAGCCCAACGGCGACCGCATCGCCCAGGCCTCCATCCCCTACCAGGTGGGACAGGTCGGCGCGGGACTGGCCGATGGCCGCGACCAGCTGGCCGCCGGCAGTGCCGGGGTCCAGCAGCTGGACCAGGGAGCGCAGCAGCTTTCCGCCGGCGGCAGCCAGCTGGCGTCCGGCGCGCACCAGGCCCAGGCGGCGACCGACCAGTTCATCAGTGGCCTGGAGCAGGAGAACACCGGGCTGGGCCAGGCGATCACCGGCACCACCGGCGCCCAGCAGGGTTCCGTGCAGCTGCGCGACGGTGCCCGCTCACTGGCCTCAGGTCTACGAGTGGCCCGTGACGGCGTGAAGCAGGCCGTGGATGGCCTCACCCTGGCGCTGCAGTACTTCACGGTTTCCGCCGACCCGACCTGCCACGTGTCTGGACCGACGGTCTGCACCCAGTCACGGGATGGGATCACCCAGGTCCGGGACAGGGAGCAGAACGAGCTCATCCCGGGCCTGGACAAGGCGATTGCGGGGGCCGACCAGGTCGCCGCCGGCAACGGCTCACTGGCCGACGGCCTTGGCACCCTGAGGGCCGGGCTGACCCAGGCGCAGTCGGGCATCCAGCAGCTGGAGACGGGCGAGATGACCTTCAAGGCCAAGCTCGGCGAGCTTGCCGGGGGCGCCGACAAGCTGGGTGCCGGTGCCGGGCAGCTGGGTGGCGGGGTGAGCCAGCTCGCCGGCGGGACCGACCAGCTCAAGAAGGGCCTCGACCAGGCGGCCACCTTCCTGAACAGCGTCAGCCAGGACGCGTCCGCCGCCGGCATCGACACCTTCTATGTCCCCGCGGACCACCTCAACGACCAGCAGCTGGCGCTCGCTCGCTTCTACTACATCTCCGGTGACGGCACCACCGCCCGGATGGTGGTCCTTGGCAAGGACGACCCGTTCGGGGTCCCCGCGATGGACCGTGTCGCCGTCGAGAAGACCGCCGTGAGAACGGCATTGCAGGGCACCCCTCTGGCACGTTCGCAGGTGCTGGCCGCGGGCTTCGCCGCCCAGAACGCCAACCTCCGTGACTACTTCAGCCGCGACTTCCGGGTCGTCGCGATCGCCGTCCTCCTTGGCGTACTGATCGTCCTGGTACTGCTGCTGCGCAGCCTGGTCGCGCCGATCTACCTGCTGGGCTCGGTCCTGCTCTCCTACGCGGGCGCCATGGGGCTGACCACCCTTTTCTGGCAGGACATCCTGCACAAGGAGGCGATCGACTGGACGGTGCCGATCTTCGCCTTCGTGATGCTCGTGGCGGTCGGCGCCGACTACAACATCTTCCTGATGTCGCGCGTCCGCGAGGAGGTCATGAAGGACCCGGTCAACGGGATCGGCCATGCCATCCGCCGCACCGGGGCGATCATCACGTCCGCCGGGATCATCTTCGCCGGCACCTTTGCCGCCCTGGTCACCTCGCCGGTGCTGAACATCGCGGAAACCGGTTTCGCCATCACCCTCGGGCTGCTGATCGACACCTTTGTCGTGCGGAGTTTCCTGGTCCCGTCGATCGCGGTGCTGCTGGGCAAGTGGAACTGGTGGCCCCACTTCGGCGTCAGGGCGACCTCGGCCGAGCTGCTCGAGGAGACGGGCGAGCCCGGCGGCGAGCGCCCTCGTGGCGGCCGCCAGCGCCTCCAGCCCGCGAAGTAACCCGCGTCGACGCGCGCCGGGGCGCGATGTCGCGTGCCGGATAATCGCATTCGTGGACCGCGCCCAGTACGCCCGCCTGCTCGTGGCCTACGACGGCTGGGCGAACCAGCGAATCATGAGCAACCTGTTCGGGCTGGACGAATCCGATGCCGGCCCGGGCGCCAGCTGGGAGACGGTGTTCGGCTCGATGGCCCACGTCGTGGGTTCGCAGGCGGTGTGGTTGAGCCGATTCCGCGGCACGGCCTTCGACTCCCCCGAGCCCGAGGAGCTCTCCGAGCTCGAGTCGCAGGCCCGCAGGGTGCAGGCTGACCTCACGACGTTCGCGGCGGAGTTGGTGGACGGTGACCTGGTGAGGAAGGTGAAGTTCAAGGACAAGC
>JAXDLW010000019.1:0-6669 GCA_034666405.1 Chloroflexota bacterium
CCTGCTTGTTGGGCGTCAGGGGCGCGTCGATCCAGCGGTTGTCAAAAAACTCCTGGGCCAGGTCCCGCAGCCGCGGCGCGAACGTGCCATAGGCCTCCAGGACGGTGTCCCGCGCCTCGTCCCAGTCCACCCTGGGCTCCTCGCCGCCGTAGGGGGCGTAGCGATCCCAGTCGTACAGGGTGTCGAGGCCCAGCAGCTTCTTCTTCAGCGCGTAGTAGCGTTGCGGGATCTCATACCGGCCGGTCACCGCCTCGATCAGTGAATCGACCGACCTGTCGGGGGCCTCGTTGGCCAGGTTGCGGTCGGAGATCCAGCTCGGGAACTTCCGCAGGCGGTCGTCGATCGTCTTGTCCGCCAGGACGGTGTTGAGGACGAAGCGGCGGGTGCGCAGGCCCTCGCGCAGAGCGTCGGTGACGGATTGGGCCACCGAGCGGCGCGTGGCGGCATCGGACGAGTGCAGGGCGGCAAGGGCCTCGTCCAGGACCTTGTCCTCGCCATCCATCTTCACCCGGAGCGAGCCCGTCAGCTCATCGAACAGCCGGTCCCAGGAGCTTCGAGCAGTGACCGACTTCTCCACCATGATCTTTTCCTCGGGCTCGCTGAGGACGTACGGCCGGTAGCGCCGCGCGGACTCCAGGTGGTGGCGATAGGTGGCCAGCGTGGGGTCGGCGAGGAGCTGGGCAGCGGTATCGTCGGGGACCTCGATCCACTCGAGGCTGAAGAAGATCAGGTGGGTGCCGGCCTGGGTGATCTCCTCCTGGACCTTCTGCAACAGGGCGCCGCGCGCCGGGTCGGCCATGTCGGTCGCGAAGTTCAGGAAGGCGAACGACGCGGCGCGACCCTGGATGTCGTGGATCTCCTCCATTCTCCGGAGGGCATCGGCGAGGGCCTCCGCGTCAAGGCTGCCGACCTTGCCGCGGACCTCTTCGGCAAAGGCCCGAGCCAGGTCCTCGGTGCGGCGCAGGTCGGCTTCGACAGCCGCAACCTGGTCGTCGCCCTGGTAGAGGTCCTCGAGGTTCCAGTGGATCTTCTCGGCGCCGGTCGACGCCACCGTGGCACTTGACATCGGGCGTGATTCTAGGCCGCGGCGCCCCTGTGGAGCCGCCGGCACCTATAGATTGACGGCATGGCAACCGAGTTCGAGGAGAGGATCTCCGGTGTCGTCGACCACCTGTTGGCGGCCGCCGAGTGGTCGGCGACGCGGTCGAGCGGCCCGGGCGGGCAGCGCCGCGACAAGGTCTCGACTCGCGCCGAGCTGGTCATACCGGCGACCGCGGTCGAAGGCCTAGACGAGTTCACCGCACGCCGCCTGACCTACCGGCTCGGGCTGGCGAAGGCGGACCTGCGGATCACGAGCCAGGAGGACCGGATGCTGGCGCGCAACCGCGAGATCTGCGTGGAGCGCCTGCGAGAGCTCGTCGCGACCGCGCTGGCGCCCCCTCCGCCGCGACGGAGACCCACCCGGCCCAGCCGCGCGGCGGTGCGGGAGAGGGTGGCGGGGAAGCGCCAGCGGAGTGCCGTCAAGCAGATGCGCAAGCCCCCGGACGGCGACTGACCCGGTGGTACGTTAGGGACCGGTGGCACACCGGCTGTACAGCGTCGAGGAGGCGAACAGCGTCCTCCCGGACGTCAGGCGCCTGGTGGAGCGCATTGCCGACCTTGTCCCCGAGCTGCCGGAGCTGCAGGAGGCAGTCCGGATAAATGAGCTCAAGTTCCGGCGCCCAACCGCCGGGGAGGAGGAACGGGAGCGGCTGGCCGCGTCCGTGGCCCGCCTCAGGGCGGCGGAGATGGCCTGCGCGGTGGCGATGCGCAGCCTCGAATCCATGGACATCGTGGTCAAGGACCCGGTGCGCGGACTGGTCGACTTCTATTCGAACCGCGACGGCGAGGTCGTCCATCTCTGCTGGCGCATCGGCGAGGAGTCCGTGGCCAACTGGCACCGCCTCGAGGATGGCTTCCAGGGCCGCCAGCCGCTGTAATGTCCTGCATCGCCCTCGCCGCGGATCACACCGCCGGGTGATCCAACGGGGAGGTCCCCGGCGTAGCTGCTGTCATGGGAGTCCTGACGACGAGCGACGCTGACGCCGAGATAGTGATCCCGCTGCGCGAGGGGCGGCCGGAGGCGATCGAGGTCATGTACGAGCGCTACGCCGGGCTGGCCTATGGCCTTTCGTTGCGCATCCTCGGCGACCGGGGCCGGGCGGAGGACGTGGTCCAGGAGGTCCTCCTGAGCGTTTGGCGCAAGCCGGACCGCTACGACCCCTCCAAGGGCAGCTTTCGCACCTGGCTGATGACCCTTGTGCGCAATCGCTCGATCGACAGCCTGCGCGGGCACTGGCGGCGGCAGGGCGCCGACGTGGAGCTGGGCGACGACCTCCAGGACCTCTCGGGGCACTCGGACCCCTGGCCCGCCGTGGCGCTGAGCCTAGAGCGGGACGTGGTGCGCGACGCCCTGGCGGCCCTCCCCACGGACCAGCGCAAGGCGGTGGAGATGGCCCATTACGGCGGTTACAGTCACAGCGAGATCGCGGAAAGACTCGGCCTGCCGCTGGGCACCGTGAAGGGACGGCTCAGGCTGGCGATGGAGAAGATGCATTCGTTCCTGTCGGCGCGCGGTGTCGTGGGTGTGGAAGGTTGACGCTGCACGACGAGGTCGACGACCTGATCGCCGCCTACTCGCTGGGCGCGGTGAGCGACGCGGAGGCCGACATGGTGCGCAAGCACCTGCCCGGTTGCGCGGAGTGCCAGGAGACCCTGCTGCGCATGACCGAGGTGGTCGCGGTGCTGCCCCTCAGCCTCGAGGAGGTCCTGCCGCCCCCGGGCCTCCGCGAGCGCCTGCTGGCCTCGGCGGGCGTCGACCCGGTGATGACATCCGCGCTCGGGTCCGACGCGCCGGCCACGCCCACGCAGGCCACAACGGCCGCGGGCCGGCTGCTCTTCCTCCGCCGGGTCCCCGCCTGGGCGCCGGTGGCCGCCGCGGCAGTGCTGTTGGTCGGCCTCTTCGGCTGGAACCTTGGCCTGCAGACGCGCAAGCCGGCGCCTGCCGGCGGCGCCACCGTCCAGGCCACCCTCGTCGACAGCCATCACAGCGGCGTCGGCAATGTCATGTACGTCAAGGACCAGCACACGGCGTTCGTGTCCTTCCACGCCTTGAGCGCCCCGAACCCCGGCAAGAATTACGAGCTGTGGGTGATCCCCGCCGGCGGGAAGCCGGTCCCGGCCGGCGTCTTTTTGCCCGACACCGACGGTTCCAAGGTGCTGGTGGTGAACCGGGCGATCAACCACGGCGACACCATCGCAGTGACCCAGGAGCCGCCGGGCGGCGTGCCCCAGCCAACGGGTGCCGTGGAGATCAGCGGCCAGATCTGACCCCAGATGCCCGGGCGAACGCCTGGCACGCCGGCCCGCGGCCTCAACGCCGCATAGCATTCGTGCCATGGCAGCGCGCCGTCCACTGATCGGGATCACAGTCGGCGGGACCGGCGCCCCCGGCCAGCGGGCGCGTTACGGGACCGACCAGGCCTACGTGCGCAGCATCCAGGACGCCGGCGGTAACGCGGTGCTCCTTCCACCTCGGTCGGCGGCGGCCTCCGTCATGCTGCTGGAATCGCTTGACGCGCTTCTGCTCACCGGCGGCTCGGACGTCGACCCCGCCACCTACGGCGCCGAGCGCCGCCCGGAAACCGACGCGCCCGACCCCATCAGGGATGCCGCGGAGATCGCCATGATCCGCCGCGCGATCCGGGTGCACATGCCCGTCGCCGCCATCTGCCGGGGGCAGCAGGTCCTCAATGTGGCGCTGGGCGGTGACCTCTTCCAGGACATCGTCGCCGAGGGCGCCAGCGCCGAGCGCCATGACGTGCGCGACAACGGGCGCGGCCAGATCATCCACCCGGTCGATGTCGAGGCCGGGTCGTGGCTGGCCGACACCACGCGGGCGCGGTCGCTGCGCGTCAACAGCCTGCACCACCAGGCCGTGCGCCGGGTTGCCCGCGGACTGCGGGTTTCCGCCACCAGTCCCGACGGCATCATCGAGGGCCTCGAGTCGCCCGACGGACGGGTCGTCGCTGTGCAGTCCCATCCTGAGGAGCTGGGCGGCGAGGCCTGGGCGCGTCGCTTCTTCCGCGGTTTCGTGTCCGCCGCGAGGGGTTAGCGCCCCGCTATCTGCAGGCCCAGGCGAAGCACTATCAGCGCTGCCGCCAGGAGCAGCATCGGCCGCACGAACGATGCCCCCCGACGAATCGCGAGGGTCGCCCCGGTCCGCGCCCCGACGATCACGCCGACGCCCATCGTCAGCCCGATCAGGACATTGACCTGGCCGAGCGGTGCGAACACCACGAATGCGCCGACATTGCTCGCCAGGTTGAGCGCCCGGCCGGTGCCGGCTGCCTCCACGAAGGCCAAACCCTCCATGGTGACGAGGACCGCGAAGAGGAACAGGCCGGTGCCCGGCCCGAGGATGCCGTCATAGAAGCCGATTGCCGTGAGCAGCACCGTGGCGAGGGCCCGCACGCGCGGAGTGGGACGGTGTTCCTTGCCCTCGTCGCGCACCGGCCTCAGACCGGCCCACGCCGCAGCCACCAACACTGCAACCAGGATCAGGACCTTCAGCGCGCCGGCCTGCACATGGCTGGCGGTGAACGCCCCCATAGCGGCTGCCAGGCCGACGGGGAGCAACGCCAGCCGCAGCACCGCGCGGTCCATCCGTCGAGCCCGTGCGAAAACGGTCGTGGCGGTCAACGACGCGCAGGTCCCCGCCAGCTTGTTCGTGCCCAACGACACCTGCACCGGCACCCCGGCAAAGAGCAGCGCCGGCAGCGTGATCACCCCTCCCCCGCCCACCACGGAGTCCACCAGGCCCCCGAAGAACCCCGCCGCGGCCAGGAACAACGCGGTCTCGACGTGCACGCGTAAACCCTACGGTGAGGCGGCGTCAGGCCCCGAGCGCCACCCCCGCCCGTATCGTCATCGCCACCGGCCGCCCGCCCATGTGATAAGCGACGTCGAGCCACCGCGGGCTGTCCAGCACGGCGACGTCGCACCGGGCGCCGACACGGAGCACCCCCCGGTCCGCCAGTCCCACCGCGGCCGCGCCCCCGCACGTCGCGGCCACCACCGCCTCGGCCGGGGTCAGTCCGGCCAGCGCGACAGCCAGCGAGATCATCAGGGGCATCGACTCCGTGTTGCTGGTGCCCGGGTTGCAATCGGTGGCGATCGCGACCGTCGCGCCGCAGTCCAGCAGCCGGCGTCCGGGCGGCGGCGGACCGCCGAGGGTGAGGGACGCCCCGGGCAGGATGACCCCGACCGTGCCGGCCGCCGCCAATGCGTGCAGGTAGTCATCCGTGGCGCGCTCGAGGTGATCAGCGCTGGTCGCGCCGACCCGCGCCGCCATCGCCGCGCCGCCGGTGCGGGTGAGCTGCTCGGTGTGGATCTTCAGCCCCAGGCCGGCGGCCCGGGCCGCGACCAGGAACCGCTCGCATTCCTCGACCGTGTACGCGCCGGTCTCGCAGAAACAGTCGGCAAACCGGGCGCCCGCGGCGATCGCTGCCGGGAGGCCATCCTCGACCACGGCGTCAAGATACCGGCGCCGGTCGCCCCGCGGGGCGGCGTGCAGCGCCAGGTACGTGGGGACGACCGCCGGCAGCCCGGGGTCCTGGCCCAGCGCCACCGCAGCCTGCAACTGACGCGTCTCGGCCTCCAGTGCCAGCCCGTACCCGCTCTTGACCTCGGCCGTGGTGGTGCCGTCCAGCGCCATGCGCTGCAGCCGCGGCCGAGCGACCGCGACCAGCTCGTCCACCGTCGCGCCCACGGTCGCCCGCACGGTCGCCGCGATCCCCCCTCCGGCCCGCGCGATCGCCTCGTACGTCTCACCCCCGGCACGGGCCGCGTATTCGCCGGCGCGGTCGCCAAGCCACAGCGCGTGGGTGTGAGCGTCAACGAACCCCGGTACGACGGCCGCCCCCCGCACGTCCAGCTCGGCGAGCCCCGGCTGGGGCGGCATCGCGGACTCGGGGCCGACATAGGTGAGGAGGCCATCCCGTGCGACCAATGCGGCGCGCTTGATGATCCCCGGGGCAACACCAGCCGACGGGTCGCAGGTGACCAGCTCGCCGATGCCGCGGATGACGACATCGCCGCTCACGGTCGGGTTCGTTCGCCCAGGCCGGAGCAGAAGCTCAGGAACGCTGCTGCCATGAGCCGCAGGGTCATCCCGTTGACGTCGGCGTCCACGTCGACCTCGACGAAATCGACCGCGCGTACCGCGGGCTCTGCGCCGAGCAGGTACGCCGCCTCCAGGAGGTCCGGTGGCCGGAGCCCGCCCGGCATGCTCGCCGGGCACGCCGGTGCGAAGGCGCGGTCAGCGACATCGATGTCGACGTCGGCGTAGATGCGTGTGGCGCCGGCGGCATCGAGATCCGCCAGGGCGCGTTCGATGGTCAGGCGCATCCCATGCCGCCGCACATCCTCCGCGCGATAAACGTGGATCCCCTGGGCCTGCGCCCACTCGGCATGGTCCGCATGGTTGGCGAAGCCATTGATCCCGACCTGCGCGACCCGCTTTCCCGGCAGCCCGTCGGCGATCAGCCCACGCACGGGGTTCCCATTGCTGACGCCCCCTTCCAGCGGACGGCAATCGTGGTGCGCGTCGATGGTGAGCAGCCCCCAACC
>JAXDLW010000020.1:0-145703 GCA_034666405.1 Chloroflexota bacterium
CTGACGCGCAGGATGTGGTCGTAGACGTCCTGGAAATACGGGTAGAGGTCCTCACCGACAGTCCCATGCTCGCGCCGCATCAGGCTGCTCAGCGCCTCGCGCATCGGCACCGACAGCCGGTGAAAGCGAACGATCGCCCGGCGCATGTTGAACCAGCGTCGCTGCTGGTCGCCGCTGAGCGGTTCGCCGGTGAACATCGCCTCGCTCACCTCGTCGTAGTACTCGTCGAACGCCTCGACCGCCTCGAAGTAGCCGTCCACCACGACGTCGAGAAGGCCGTACAGCAGGAATCCCACGCCGTGCGCCGCCAGGTCGGGGGACCGGTCCCAGCGTTGCAGCACCGGGTCGAGCGCAAACCCCTCGTCCTTCCGGACGCTGATCAACCAGCGCTGACCGACGAAGGCGTCGATCTCGGTCTCGCGCAGGGAGCCCTCCTGGATGTCGACCGACACGGCCTGGCACGACAGGAACATGTGTGTCGCGTAACGGTCGAGCTTGGGGCGCTGGTGAGGTCCCACCGCGTCCTCCACCGCCAGTTCGTGCAGTCCGAGCTCGCCGGCCAATTCGTGGAGCTGTTCCTTGGTGGGCTTGCAGAAGTCGACCCAGACGAGCGTTCCGTCCTGCTTGAGGTACTCCGAAATATCCGCCAGGGGAAAGTTCTCGGCCGTCACCTTGCCGGATCGATAGGCCCGCGTCAGCACATCACCCATCAGCGCTGGCGATTATCGCAATCCCGAATTACTGCAAGAGAAGGGCCAGGAAATGCAGCCTCCCACAGGGCAAAACGGAGCATGGGATCTGGATGTATGCTGAGCGCCTTGCTCTGGAGGGAGAAGATGAAAATAGCGAAATTGCTTTTGCTCATTCCGCTTGTCCTGGTGGCTGCGTGCAGCCCGGGGCAGGGGTCCAGTTCCAGTAAGGGAACCGTTCACGTGCTGGGGACCTGGGGCGGCAGCGAACAGGATTCCTTCCTGGCGATGGTCAAGCCGTTCGAGGATCGGACCGGTATCAAGGTGTCCTACGAGGGCACCCGTGACATCAACGCCGTCCTGACCACCCGCGTCCAGGCCGGCAACCCGCCGGAGCTGGCGGGCCTCCCGGGACCCGGACAGATGTTCCAGTTCGCGAAGGACAACAAGCTGATCGCGCTGGACGGCGTCCTCGACCAGGCCCAGATGAGCTCCCAGTACCCACCGAGCTGGATCAAGCTCGGCCAGTACAACAGCAAGACCTATGCGATCTTCATCAAGACCTCGCTCAAGGGCCTGCTCTGGTACGACCCCAAGAACTTCGCGGCGAAGAACTACACTCCGCCGACGACTTGGGACGAGCTCACGGCCCTGCAGGCGAAGATCGCCGCCACCGGGACGACCCCGTGGTGCCTGGCCGTTGAAAGTGGCTCCGCGTCCGGGTGGCCCGGGAGCGACTTCATCAAGGAGATCGTCCTGAGCCAATCCGGCCAGGCCGTCTACGACAGCTGGTGGAACGGCAAGCAGAAGTGGACCTCCCCGGAGATCAAGCTGGCCTGGCAGACCTTCGGCAAGATCATCGCCAACGGCCAGGTCTATGGCGGCAAGCAGCAGGTCCTGGCGACCAACTTCGGCGACGTTGGCCAACCGATCTTCCAGGCCCCGCCGAAGTGCTACATGGTCAACCAGGCGTCGTTCATCACGGACTTCTTCAGCAAGTACAGCACGGCGCCAAAGGCGGGCACGGACTACACGTTCACCCCGCTTCCCGACGTCAACCCTGCCAACGCGGGCGCCCACGTCGTCGCCGGTGACCTGTTCGGGATGTTCAAGGACACCGACCAGGCGCGCCAGTTGCTGAAATACCTGACCACGGCGGAGGCCCAGACGATCTGGGTCAAGCGTGGGGGGGCGATCTCGCCCAACAAGGACGTCAAGCTGGCCGATTACCCGGACGACCTCTCCCGCAGTATCGGCAAGGTCATGACAGAGGCCAAGGTCGCCGAGTTCGATGCCGGCGACCTGATGCCCAACGCGATGCAGGCGGACTTTTGGAAGGGCGTCCTTGACTACATCAACGACCCCGGCCAGTTGGACTCCATCCTCGCGAGGCTGGATAAGACCCAGGCGGACGCCTACAAGTAGCCGGACGGCAGCATGGACTTCAGCCAGTTCCTGACAGTCCAGCTGCCGACCTTGCTGGTCGTCATCTTCGGTGTGCCCGCCGTCCTGGCGGCATACATCGTTGGGTTGGAGCTCGTGGTCCGGCGCCTGCCGGACCGCGTCCAGCCCTCAGTCCGACCCTGGATCTGGGTCGGCCCGGCGCTCGCGTTCGTCACGATTTTCCTGGTCTACCCGGCCCTCGACACCGTGCGGATCAGCCTCACCGATAAGCAGGGCAACTTCTCCACCGCCAACTACGCGTCGATCCTTGGCGGCTTCCCCACGGGCGGTGCGTGGATCGCGATCCGCGACAACCTCTACTGGCTGGTCCTCTACACGGGCTTCGTGCTGCTCTTCGGCCTGCTGCTGGCGGTCCTCACGGACCGTGTCCCGTACGAGACCCCGGTGAAGTCACTGATCTTCATGCCGATGGCGATCTCGTTCGTCGCCCTGGGCGTCATCTGGAAATTCATGTACAGCTATCAGCCACCCGGTCAACCGCAGACCGGCACGATGAATTTCCTGGTCACCACCATTTTCCACGCAGACCCGGTCACCTGGCTGCAGAACAAGACCATCAACAACTTCGCGCTCATCGCGGCGGCGGTGTGGGGCTATACGGGCTTTGCCATGGTCATCCTCTCCGCCGCCCTCAAGGGCATCCCCGGGGAGCTCCTCGAGGCCGCCCGGGTGGACGGCGCCGGCGAGATCAAGATCTTCCGCAAGATCATCTTTCCCCTGTTGATGCCGACCATCACCGTGGTCGGTACGACCCTTGTGATACTGGCGCTGAAGGCCTTTGACGTCGTGTACGTCATGACCCAGGGCAACTACGACACTGACGTCCTGGCCAACCGCGCGTACTTCGAGCTGTTCAACTTCGGCAACGCGGGGCGCTCAGGCGCCGTGGCCGTCATCCTGCTCCTGGCGGTTGTGCCGGTCCTGATCTTCAACCTCCGTCAGTTCAGGTCCGTGGAGGCCCGGCGTTGAGCATCGTCGCCGAGCAGACCCCCGCACCAGCTGCCTCCAAGCTCTCGCCGGAGCGCCTGAGCAACCGCCTGTCCGGGCTGGCGCTCCACGTATCGGTCATCGGTCTGACACTGGCGTGGATCGTGCCCACCGCCGGGCTGTTCGTGAGCTCATTCCGATCGCTTGCCGACATCTCGAGCTCCGGCTGGTGGACGGCGCTCGCGCCCCCGTTCCACTTCACCCTGGACAACTATTCCAAGCTGCTCGCGACCGGCAACCTAGGCGGAGCGTTCCTCAACAGCCTGATGATCACCATCCCTGCCACCGTCATCCCCACCGCACTCGCGGCCTTCGCGGCGTACGCCTTCTCGTGGATGAAATTCCCGGGCCGCGACTGGGTCTTCCTGGCGTTGGTGGGGTTGCTGGTGGTGCCGCTGCAGGTGACGTTCATCCCGCTCCTTTCACTGTTCCATTCCTTTGGCTTGAACGGCACCTTCATCGGCATCTGGCTGGCGCATACCGGGTACGGGCTGCCATTCGCGATCTACCTGCTGGCGAATTTCTTCCGCAGCCTGCCCAACGACCTGTTCGAGTCGGCGGAGATCGATGGCGCCGGTACGCTGACCGTGTTCTTCCGAATCGTGGTGCCGCTGTCCGTCCCGGCGATCGCCTCGCTCGTGATCTTCCAGTTCCTCTGGATCTGGAACGACCTGCTGGTGGCTCTCATTTACCTCGGCGGCACCCAGGACGTGGCACCCACAACGGTCGCGGTAGCCGGGCTTGTCAACTCGCTGGGGCAGGGTTACCAGCTGCTCACCGCTGCCGCGTTCTTCTCGATGATCGTGCCGTTGGTGGTGTTCTTCAGCCTGCAGAGGTTCTTCGTGCGCGGCATTCTCGCCGGGTCCGTAAAGGGGTAGATATGGCATCAGTCACCTTCGACCACGTCGTCAAGCGATACACCCCCGAGGTCACGGTGGTGAAGGACTTCAACGTGGAGATCCAGGACAAGGAATTCATGGTCCTGGTCGGACCTTCCGGCTGCGGCAAGTCCACGGCACTGCGGATGCTCGCGGGCCTGGAATCAATCAGCGAGGGCGCGATCCGCATCGGCGACCGCACGGTCAACGATGTCGCCGCCAAGGACCGCGACATCGCGATGGTGTTCCAGTCCTACGCGCTGTACCCCCACATGACCGTCTACGACAACATGGCTTTCCCGCTCAAGATGAAGAAGATGCCGAAGGCCGAGATCGAGAAAAGGGTCAAGAGCGCGTCCGGCATTCTCGGCCTTGATCCCTTCCTGGACCGCAAACCGAAGGCCCTGTCGGGCGGCCAGCGGCAGCGCGTTGCCCTGGGCCGCGCGATCGTGCGAAACCCCAAGGTCTTCCTCCTGGACGAGCCCCTTTCCAACCTCGACGCGAAGCTGCGCGGCCAGACCAGGATCGAGTTGCAGAAACTGCACCGCGACCTGGAGACGACGTTCATCTACGTGACCCACGACCAGGTCGAGGCCATGACGATGGGCGACCGCATCGCGGTCATGAACGGGGGCATCCTCCAACAGGTCGGCACCCCGGGTGAGATCTACGACCACCCCGCGAACCTTTTCGTCGCCGGGTTCATCGGCAGCCCCACGATGAATTTCGTGGCGGTGGACACCAAGGACGACGCGGCCAGCGCGGCGGGGTTTAACGTGCGCCTGCCGAAGTCCGTCAGCGGCAAGCGCGGGACGCTGGGGTTCCGGCCCGAAGCGGTGACCGACCGCGTCGAGAACGGCGCGTCCTCACTCGAGATGCGCGTCGAGGTGGTCGAGAGGTTGGGCTCCGACCAATTCCTGTACGGCCGTGTGGGGGAGGCGACGATCACCGCGCGGGTGGACCCGCGCATGACTGTTGCGGTCGGCGACGACGTGAAGCTCGGTCTCGACACCCGCACCCTGCACCTCTTCGACTCAGAGACCGAAGCCGCGCTGCTCTAGGAGCGCCGGGCCGGCATGGACGACCTGGTCGCGCGGGAGCAATTCGACGCAGCCCGATTCCGGGCGTTTCGTCGTGGCGTTCGGGCGGTTCTGACCCGCGGAGCCCGCCGGTTGGCGTCCCTGGACGGCGTCCTGGAAGCGGCGAAACTGGAGGCCCGCTCGGACCTCGGAGTCCAGGAGATCCCGCTCGACGCGATCGTGGGCTCGGCTGCCCGCGGTCGTGTCGAGGACTTCGACCCGGCATTCCTCCCCACCAACCGCCACCTCCGCGATCGCTGGGCCCGGCTCCACGCCGCGATCGCCGCGGGCGCCGAGCTCGACCCCATCGATGTCTACAAGGTGGGCGACAGCTACTACGTCATCGATGGTCATCACCGCGTCTCGGTCCTGCGCAGCCTCGGCGAGAAAACGATCAAGGCCAGGGTGGTTGAGGTCAAGACCCGCGCCCCCGTCGGCAGCAGGATGGACGCTGCCCGCCTGCTCAAGGCGGCGGAGTACGCCGCCTTCCTGGAGGCTACCCAGCTGGACCGGGTTAGGCCGGAGGCCCGAATGGAGTGCAGCCGCCTCGGTCGTTATGACGAGATCCTCGCGCACATCGTCGGACACCAGTACTTCATGGGCCTGGAACAGGGGAGAGCGGTGCCGATCGCCGACGCCGCGGCCAGTTGGTACGACACCGTATATCTCCCGATCGCCCAGGCCATTCGCCACCATCGCGTGCTGGACTTGCTGCCCGGCTGGACCGAGACCGACGTGTACGTCGAGATGACCCGCCGCTGGCTGGCGATGAGCCAGTCGGGTGCGGGCGCTGGTCCGCACGAGGCAGCCCATGCCCTCCTCCAGGAGCACACCAGGCGGTGGTGGCGCAGGCGCCGGGGCTTCCGCCTACGCTGATACCCGCGCCAGGCGATCTGCTTTGATCAGGGGATGAGCCGGGCTGTCGAGGACACCAACCGCCGCCTGCTGCGGGCCCGCGACGCCATGGATCGCACGTATGCAGAGCCGCTGAACCTGCCGGCACTGGCGGGCATCGCGCATTTCTCGGAGGCCCATTTCATCCGCGTCTTCCGCGCCACCTTCGGCGAGA
Source organism: Chloroflexota bacterium (assembly GCA_034666405.1). Lineage (GTDB taxonomy): Bacteria > Chloroflexota > Dormibacteria > DASZGP01 > DASZGP01 > JAXDLW01. Next base: position 6,167 of record JAXDLW010000020.1, read on the forward strand.
CCCCGCACCGCTACCTGCAGCGCCGCCGGGTGGAGCGGGCGATGTTCCTGCTGCGCCAGACAGAAGGCAGCGTTACCGACATCTGCCTCGACGTCGGCTTCACCAGCCTGGGCACCTTCAGCCGAACGTTCGCCGAAATCGTTGGCGAGGCGCCGACCTCGTATCGCAAGCGGGCGGGGGTCATCGCGGTGCCCACCTGCTTCGCCATGGCGTGGACGAGGCCGAGCAGTTTCGGAGAAGCCAGGCGGGGCACCCAGCAATAGAGTGGGGAAATGAAGTTTCGAACGACAATCCTGCAGGAAGGCAAGACCGCGACCGGCATCCAGGTCCCGCCAGCCATCGTTGAAGGGCTGGGCGCAGGCAAGCGCCCCCCGGTCCGCGTTCTGATCAACGGCTACACGTACCGGAGCACGATCGCGACCATGAACGGTGTGTTCATGCTCGGTATCAGCGCCGAGGTCCGCGCCGGCGCCGGGGTGGCCGGTGGCGATGAGATCGACGTCGACATGGAACTCGATACCGAGCCCCGCGAGGTCACAGTACCGCCGGACATGGTTGCCGCGCTCGACGCCGACCCGGAGGCCAGGCGGTTCTTCGACAGCCTGAGCTACAGCAACCGGAGGCGCCTGGTCGGCGCCGTGGAGACGATCAAGTCTGCTGATACGCGGGCGCGGCGCATCGCGACCACCGTGGCCAAGCTCCACGACGGGCAGGTCTAGGCAGCCACCGCACCCACCCGCGATGCGCATCGCGGTGGTTGGGCTCGCGCTCGTGCTGGCGGGGTGCACCGGCGGCACCGCAAAGCAGCCGCCGGCACCGCCACCGGTGCCCGCGCTGAGCGGCGCCCAGGTGGCCATCTTCGACACCGGGCGGGACGCCACCGCGGTGGCGATCGGACCCGGGTCCGCCTGGGTGGGCAACTCGGGCGACGGAACGCTGACCGAGATCGACATGGTCCACAACCGGGTTCGGGCGACGATCCGCATTGGCGACACGGCGGTGCTGCGTTCCCGGGGTTGTGCCCCGGGCTCCATCCACAGCGCGCCGGACGGCTCCTACTCGGTCCGGCTCTGCGACCTGCCCTCCGCGGTTGTGTTCGCGGCGGGCAGCGTATGGGTGACGCGAGACGACCAGCAGGCGCTCCTGCGGCTTGACCCCGCCAGCCACCGCGTGGTCAGCACGGTCAAGCTCGGCATCAGCCCTTTCCTGATGGCCGCAGGTGGCGGCGCCATCTGGGTCACCGACTACGAGCACGACGCGCTGGCCCGGGTCGATATTGCGACCAACTCCGTGACGCACGTTTTCCGCGGGCTGCCCCACGGGCCTTCCGGGGTGGCGTTCGGCGCCGGGTCGGCATGGCTGGCCAACCGTCGGGATAACACCGTGACGCGGATCGACCCGGCCACCGACACCGTCAGCGCGGTGATCCCGGTGGGCAGCAGCCCGCTCGCCATAGTCGCCGGCGACGCCGTCTGGGTGCACAACGAGTACGACACCAACGTCTCAAGGATCGACCCTGCAACCAACCGCGTTGTCGTCACCATCCCCGTCGGTCCGAAGGAGGGACGCGACGGCGTCGACTCGATCGCGCTGGAGGGGGGCGCCCCATGGGTGACAGGCATGAAGTTGATGCGCATCGACCCCGCGACGAACCGGGTGGATCGGATCCTGGGGCAGGACGCCGCCACCGTGACCAGTGGGACAGCCGGGGACCTCTGGTTGACGGACGTCGCGGGCCGGGTCGTGCGGATCGCCCTCACCCCACCCCGGCTGGGTTAGCCGGACTTCAACGCCAGGTATTCGGTGGGGTCGTGCGAACTGAACACTGTGACCTCGCCCGCGTGGTCCCGCGCCAGCTCGTGTAGGCGGTCATGGTTGCCGGCCAATAGGTCCCGTTCGGCCGCGACCAGGCCCTCAAAAACCCGCAGGCCCACCGGCGGCCGGCCCGGCGGGTCGTCAACGATCGAGTGGTGGAAGTAGGCGTCGCCGGCGTGGAGCAACCACCTGTCATCGGTGCGGACGGCGATCGCCGCATGGCCCAGGCTGTGGCCGCGCAGGGGTACCGCGAGGATCTCGTCGGGCAGCCCGGGTAGCGAACGGACCGCGGCGAAGCCAAACCACGGATCCCCGCCGGTGGAGTCATACGTCGCCCACCTGGGGCCGTGGGCGAAATGCACCGGGCGATACCGGTTCTGGTCCTGGAACGTGGCCCGGGTGACGGCGCTCTCCTTCTCGACTGAATGGACGTGGACGGTGGCGTCCGGGAAATCCGGGAGGCCGCCGGCGTGGTCGACGTCGAGATGGGTGGCGAGGATGTGGCGGACGTCCGAGGCCGCAAACCCCAACGCCTCCACCTGCCGCACGGCGGTGGCCGCGGGGTCGGTGCGAGGTCGGACCACGGTCGTGAACGTGCCTCCCAGCCGGGGACGGGGATCAGCGGTGTCGGCCAGTCCGATCCCGGTGTCCACCAGCACCAACCCGCTGGCATCGGTCTCGAGCAGCAGGCAATGGGCAACCATGTAGCCGTGCTCGTTGATCAGCAGCCTGCCGCCTGCAGGGCACATGGTGCAGCAGTCCATATGGTGGACTCGGATCATTTCGGGAAGTTCTTCTCGCCGGCCTCGATCGGGACCTGTAGCCAGTTCTCGGCCGGGGGTAGCGGGCAGCTCCACTCCGGGCTGTAGGCGCAGTTCGGGTTGTATGCATAGTTGAAGTCCAGCGTCACCCTGCCGCCGTCCTGCGGCTGGGCCTCGAGGTAGCGGCCGGCTCCGTACGTCTCCTTGCCGGAGGTCTTGTCCCTGAACGGCAGGAAGTAGTCGTGGTCGCCGTGCTGGCGAAGCAGGGTCAGCCGAGCGTCCTGGTCGCCAACCTTGAAGCGCACCTGGCCGGCCCGGTGGTACACCTGGCTCTCGCCGGTCGAGGTCTCGGTGCGGATTTCGCCGGCATCCTCCGGCGGTTCGACCTCCAGGTCCAGTCGCAGGGCCGGGTTCTCGGGGAAGTAGGCCAGGCCCGGGAAGTGATGGCGGACCTCATGGGGGATCGGTGAGTGGTGGTCGGTCATGAAGACCCGGTTCTTCTCATCCCTGAAATCGTCAAGCTCGCTCATGGGCCCTCCTGTGGTCGGCCTGCACACTGTACCCGCGGTCGCCCAGCTAACCTACGCCACGATGAACCTGGGCGAGACCGCAGGGCAGCTTCTCCAGGACTATGGATACCTCGCTGTCTTCCTGCTGCCGATGCTCGAGAGCACGGGGGTCCCGGTGCCCGGCGAGACGATGCTCCTCACGGCGGCTGTGTATGCGGCAACCACGGGAAGGCTGAACATTGCCCTGGTCATCGCCGCCGCCGCGGCCGGCGCGATCATCGGCGACAACTTCGGGTACGTCATCGGTCGCAAGGGAGGCCGGGCACTGGCGCTGCGGTACGGCCGTTTTGTGCGAGTGGGCGGCCGGCAACTCGACCTGGCGGAGCGATTCTTCGCACGCCACGGCGACAAAACGGTTTTCCTGGCCCGTTTTGTAGCCATCCTGCGGACGATCGGGGCGTTCGTGGCCGGCGTGAGCCGGATGCGGTACCGCAACTTCCTCATCTACAACGCGGCCGGCGGGATCGCATGGGCGACGCTGTTCGGGATCGTGGCCTACGCGCTGGGGCGCCAGTTCGAGCGCTACCACGCGCTCTTTACCCAGTTCGGCATTGGGCTCGCGGTGCTCGGTGTGGTCGGCGCGGTCGCCTTTGCGCTGTTCGGCCGTCGCCGCCTGGAGCGGTGGGCGTTGGGCGACGAGGAGAAAGGCCCCTAGGTCGCGTGTTTGGCGCGCGCGGGCGATGGGCGCCTGGTGGCCCCCGCCGCCCTGTCCCGCTGCCACAGGTAGGCGAGCAGGCCGAGACCGAGCCAGATCCCACCGGCGCAATATCCGCCGACAACGTCGCTGGCCCAATGGTCGCCGAGGTAGATCCGCGAAAACCCCATGACGAGCAGGATGGCGAGGCTGCCGAAGACCAGGACGATCTTCTGCCACGTCCAGCCCGGGATCCGGGTCGCTGCCAGGAAGATGATGAACCCGAAGATCACCACGAAGGTGTGGACGTGGCCGGCGGTGAAACTGTAGGGGTCCGCGGTCAGCTTGTCGTTCACCCAGACCAGGGAGGTCGGGGGGCGCAGGCGATGCACGATGGGCTTGACGATGAACCCCATGGCTCCGACCCCGAGCTCCGCGATGGACAGGAAGATGGCCTCCACCTTGAGCTTCATCCGGTACATCACCACCATGAGGACGACGAAGAAGGGGATGAATTCCGGGAAGTAGCCGGGCCAGCTGATCACGGTCATCACGGTGTCCAGCGGCCCCGACCGCCAGCCCTGGAACAGCAGCGTGGTGCTCAGGTCGAAGCCCGTCCACTGGTACGCGTGAGCGAGCACCGCCAGCGCCGCGTATCCCAGCAGGCTGATCGCCAGGAGGGCGTAGAGATAGGTCCGTTTCACCCGGGGTTCCTGGCGCGGCCCCGTCTGAACCAGGTCCAGCTGGGACTGGGCAGCCACCGCTCAGGCAGGAAGAGCACGAACGCCGACCAGCTCAGGCCCAGCAGGAATCCACCGATGACATCGCTGGGCCAGTGGGCCCCGGCCCAGACCCTGCCGAGACACGCGACCACGATGAGCAGCAAGGCCGGGACCCAGACGAGGGCCCGCCGCGACGGCCGCAGCCGCGGGGCGAACACCACGGCCAGCATGAAGGCCAGCCACGTGAAGAAGACCGCATGACCGCTGGGGTACGAGTACCCGGCCGAGTCGTGCAGGACGGTCACCAGGTCCGCGGTGGGTCGGTGCCGCGCAAAGGAGCTCTTGAAGACGCTGTCCAGCACGCTGCCGATGGCGCCCAGCGCCATAAGCCACCCGGCGCGGCGCTCGTAGAAGAACAAACCGACGACGGCGGAGGCGCCAAGGATCACCTGTCCCCAGCCCCCGGAGTTGTTGGTCAGGGTCATCAGGGTACCGATCGGACCCCAGGGGATGCCCTGCACCGCATGCTCCACCGGGATGTCGAACGCCGTCAACAGGGACCCGTTGGCGACCAGGAAGCTGTCGATGACGAAGGCGACCAGCGCCACGAGGCTGAGCCATCCGAGCCAGTGCTGCGCGGCCTTCCCGGGATCGCCTGCTACGACCTCCTTTACGGCCTGTTTGACGGGCGGGTCGGGGGCCGCGGCAGACTTACTGGACCTGATACCTGATGCCACGGAAGAATGATATCAAGAGTATCAAGTCAGGGGGTGCGAGGGTTGCGGCGTCGCGCCTCCTGCCGGGGTCCGTTTGACCGCGATGTGCATTTGCGCTCACTATGTCAACGGAGAGGCGCGACAAACGGACGTCTTGATCGGAGGATGATTCACACATGACTGGATACGCGAGACCGTTCGCCCTGGTGGCGGCCGGCCTGATGCTGCTCACCGCCTGTGGCGGAACCACCGGGAGCGGCGGCACGGCCGCAGGTCCCAAGATCGCACTGCTGTTGCCCGAGACCAAGACGGCCCGCTACGAGAGCAAGGACCGTCCGCTGTTCGAAGCCAAGGCCAAGGCGCTTTGCAACGCCACCATTCAGTACAGCAACGCCGACCAGGTCGCCGCCACGCAGCAGAACCAAGCTGACGCCGCGCTGACCAATGGCAACAAGGTCCTGGTGCTGGACCCCGTCGACGGCGCCGCTGCCGGTGCCATCGCGACCAAGGCCAAGGCCGCCAAGGTGCCGGTGGTCTCGTATGACCGCCTGATCCTGGGCGCGCCGGTCGATTACTACATCTCGTTCGACAACGCCGGCGTCGGCAAGTTGCAGGGAACCGCCCTGCTCACCGCGCTCAAGGGCAAGGCGAACGCGACGGTCGTGATGATCAACGGCGACCCGACCGACAACAACGCCACCCTGTTCAAGCAGGGCGCCCACAGCGTCCTTGACAGCACGACCTCCATCAAAAAGGAGTACGACACTCCGCAATGGAGCCCGGACAACGCCCAGAAGGAGATGACCCAGGCCCTCACGGCCCTGGCCAACAAGGTCGACGGCGTCCTGGCCGCCAATGACGGCACCGCCGGTGGGGCGATCGCGGCCATGAAGGCCGCGGGCGTCAACCCGCTGCCCCCGATCACGGGGCAGGACGCGGAGCTGGCGGCGATCCAGCGGATCGTGGCCGGGACCCAGACGATGACGGTCTACAAGGCCATCGTGCCGGAGGCCGAGAAGGCCGCCGAGCTGGCCTGTGACCTAGCGACCGGCAAGACCGTGCCGGCCGACATGACCGGCGGCAAGACCACCGACAACAAGGCTGGTTCGGTGCCGTCGATTCTCCTGACCCCGGTCGCGGTGGACAAGTCCAACGTCGCCACCACGGTGGTCGCGGACAAGTTCTGGACCAAGGCCGACATCTGCACCGCGGAGTTCGCGGCGGCGTGTGCCGCGGCGGGCATCAACTGACCCCTTCGTACCTGAACTGACTCGGTAGATGTCCGAGGAAGGCAATTCGGATGCGCGCCGGCCCGAGGGGCCGGCGCGCACCCCACTGCTCGAACTGAAGGGAATCAGCAAGCGTTTTGGCGCCGTCCAGGCGATGACCAATGTGAACCTTCAGATCCACCCCGGCGAGGTCCTGGCCCTGGTCGGGGACAACGGCGCCGGCAAGTCCACGTTGGTCAAGACCATCGCCGGCATCAACATCCCCGACGAGGGCGAGATCCTCTTCGAGGGCAAGCCCGTGCACTTCACCGGCCCTCGTGACCCCGTCGCGCTGGGAATATCGACCGTCTACCAGGACCTGGCCCTGTGCGACAACCTCGACGTCGTCGCCAACCTGTACCTCGGTCGCGAGGAGGTGGGCGCGCCGGTCCCCTTCATCAGCGAGGAGGACATGGAGAAGCGTGCCCGCGAGGTGCTGCGCGACCTCAACGTGACCACCCTGCAGAGCCCGCGGCTGGTCGTGGCCTCACTGTCCGGCGGACAGCGCCAGTCTGTCGCGGTCGCCCGGTCTGTGATGTGGAAGGCGAAGCTCGTGCTTCTCGACGAGCCGACGGCCGCGCTCGGCGTTGCCCAGACTAAGCAGGTCCTCGAGTTGATCCTGCGGCTCAAACAACAGGGTCTTGCGGTGATCGTGATCAGCCATAACCTGGCTGACGTTTTCGAGGTTGCCGACCGCATATTCGTCCTCCGCCTGGGAACGAACGCGGGTGACTTCGACGTGCGCAACACCAGCCGGGAGGAGGTCGTCGCGACCATCACCGGTGCGGAGTTCGGCAAGCTCCGCGAAACCGCCACGGCCGAGGCGTAGGTGACCGAGGCCTCGACCCCGGCAGCTCCCAAGCCGCCCGCCCTCGTCGCAGAGGAACTGGGCGGCCTGGAACGCCTGCGCCGCCGCGTGACCCAGGGGGAGCTCGGCTCGCTCCCGGTGATCGCCGGCCTGATCCTGATCTGGGCTGTCTTCCAGGTCCTCAACCCCAACTTCCTCAGCCCCCGCAACCTGACCAACCTGATGGTCCAGATCGCGGACATGGGGACCATCGCCGTGGGGCTCGTGCTGGTCCTGCTGTTGGGGGAGATCGATCTCTCGGCTGGCTCCGTCAGCGGCCTTGGCGCGGGGGTGCTCGGGGTCATGGCCGTGAAGAACCACGTGCCGGCGGCGGCGGCCATCGCGATGGGAATCCTGACCGGGTCGCTGGTCGGGTTCCTGCAGGGCTTCTGGTTCACACGGTTCAAGATCCCGTCCTTCGTGGTCACCCTCGCCGGGCTGCTGGCCTGGGAGGGCGCCCTGATCCTGATCCTCGGGACCACGGGGACGATCAACCTCTTCGACCCCGGCATCGACGCCATCGCGGGCAACTTCCTGAGCACCACCCAGGGCTGGTTGCTGGCGGTGGTCGCCCTGGCGATCTTCATCGGCAGCATGTTCCTGACGCGCCGGCGGCGGGCCATCGCGGGCCTCGAGGTGCAGCCGATCGCGGGGCTGTTCCTGCGCGCCGGCGTCGCGTGCGCCCTGGTCCTGGTGGCGGTTTTCGTGCTCAACTCCGACCGCGGCGTGCCCTTTGCCCTGCTGCTCCTGCTGGTTTTCGTGGTCGGGTTCGACTACCTCCTGCGCCGGACGCGGTGGGGGCGCCACGTGTTTGCGGTCGGGGGTAACGCCGAGGCCGCCCGCCGGGCCGGGATCTCGGTTACCGCGATCCGGCTTTCGGTGTTCACGCTTTCGGGCACCATGGCGGCGATCGGCGGGATCATCGCCGCATCAAGGCTGCTCGCGGTGAACCAGTCGTCAGGCAGCGGCGACGTGCTGCTGAATGCCATCGCCGCGGCCGTCATCGGTGGTACCTCACTCTTCGGCGGTCGCGGTACGGTCTGGGCCGCCCTGACGGGCGCACTGGTGATCGGCTCGATCAGCAACGGCATGGATCTCCTGGCATTGGCAGCATCGATCAAGTTCATGGTCACTGGCGGCGTTCTCCTGGCCGCCGTCACTGTCGATGCGGTGGCCCGCCAGGGCCGGCAGTCCGCGGGTCGGGCCTGATCCCGGCGGGGATGAGGGCAGGGGAGGCAGCACGGAGACCCCGCTGAGCCCGCTTGAGTTCGCGCGCCGATCGCGCCGTCTTTACGGTGAGCGCGAGGCGGTCGTGGATGGCGATGTACGCCTCACCTACGCGCAGTTCTTCGACCGTTGCGACCGGTGGGCGCGCGCCCTGCAGGACATGGACGTCAGGCCGGGCGACCGGGTCGTGTACATCGCCCCCAACACCCACGCCCAGCTCGAGTCCTTCTATGCGGTGCCCCAGAGCGGCGCCGTGTTGGTGCCGGTCAACTACCGCCTCACCCCGGACGACTTCGCCTACATCATCAACCACTCCGGCGCGACGGTTGTCTGCGCGGACGAGGACCACCTGGCCCAGGTCGATGCCATCCGCGACCAGGTGCCCGCCGTCAGGGAATTCGTGGCGCTGCGGGGTGCCGCGGAGGGGTGGAGGGACTACGAGGCCGTCCTCGCGGCCGCCTCGCCCGAGTACGAGCGCGCGCCAATCGACGAGACCGACCTGCTCACCATCAACTACACCAGCGGGACAACGGCGCGCCCCAAGGGCGTGATGATCACCCATCGGAATGCCTATATGAACTCCGTGGGGACGCTGATCCACCTGCGCCTGGGGTTGGCTGACCGCTACCTGTGGACATTGCCCATGTTCCACGCCAACGGCTGGACCTACGTGTGGACGGTGACCGCAGCCGGGGCATGCCACGTCTGCCTGCCGAAGGTGGAGCCGGCCCGGGTCTTCGAGCTGGTGCGGTCCGAACGGGTGACCTGGCTGTGCGCAGCGCCGACCGTGCTGATCGGGCTGGCCGGGGCGCCGCCGGAGGTTCGCGCGGACGTGCCGCGAGGTGTGCGCGTCGTCACTGCGGGCGCCGCCCCGGCCGCCGCGACAATCGAGCGCATCGAGAACGAGATCGGTTGGGAGATCACCCAGGTCTATGGCCTGACCGAGACGGCGCCCTTCATCACAATCTGCGAGCCGCGGCCGGAGCATGCGGACCTGGCCCCCGAGGCCCGCGCGGTGGTCAAGGCCCGGCAGGGGGTCGAGCTGGTCACCTCGGGCGAGCTGAAGGTCGTGGACGACGGTGGAGTCGAGGTAACGTGGGACGCTGCCACGATGGGGGAGATCGTCGTAGCCGGCAACGTCGTCATGCGGGGCTACTACAACGACCCCGAGGCGACGGAGCGAGCGATGGGAGACGGCTGGTTCCACTCGGGGGATGCCGCGGTTGTCCATCCCGACGGGTTCGTCGAGATCCGCGACCGGATCAAGGACGTGATCATCAGCGGCGGTGAGAACGTGTCCTCGGTCGAGGTCGAGGGCGTGCTGCTGCGACACCCGGCCGTGCTCGAGGTGGCGATCGTCGGGCTGCCGGACGAGCGCTGGGGGGAGGCCCCGCACGCCTTTGTCGTTCTGCGCGAGAATGCCACCGTTGAAGGGCGCGAGCTGATCGATTTCACCCGCGAGCGCCTGGCCCACTTCAAGGCGCCGCGAGACGTGCATTTCGTCGATGCGCTGCCCAAGACGGCGACGGGCAAGATCCAGAAATACGTGCTGCGCAAGGGCGCGTCTGCGGTCGCCCGGCAGTAGGCCCAGGCCCGGCCTGGAGGTTTACCCACGGCACAGGGGGGTATGATCGAGCTACGCCCTCATTTAGCAGGGTGGCGCTGCGTTGGTCTTTAGCCCTCTTCTCGAACGGACCGGTTGCGTATTACGCCTTCGGTTCGAGAAGAAGGAGCAATAACATGCCAAACGGCAAAATCAAGAGGATCGTCGCAGATCGCGGCTTCGGCTTTATCGCCGGCGCTGACGGGACCGAGTACTTCTTCCATCGCAACAGCGTCGAGAACTTCGACGGTCTGCGCGGGGACGAGTCGGTCACCTTCGAGATCGAGAACAGCCCCAAGGGCCCGCGTGCGAACCAGGTTCGCCTCGAGGAGCACGCCCAGGCCTGACCGGTTGTGGAGCCACACGGCTCCGCGGCTCATCCATAGATTGATTCGGAAAGGGGGCGGCCCGCAAGGGTCGCCTTCTTTTTTTTGCGCCGCCGGCTCGGGGCACCTCGCGGGGCGATCACCCGGTGGCAGCCCCGCCTAGAGGAACACCTCGGCCATGGTCCGCAGTGTGGAGGCGTCGCCGTGCACGATCAGCGTCGTCGCCAGGGAGTTCTCCCATCGGGACTTCTCCTCGCGGATCTTGTCAGCGGGCCCGATCATCGCCATCGCTTCGACCAGGGCCGTGGGCACCGCCTTGACCGCCTCCTCCTTGCGCCCATCGAGGTAGAGGTCCTGGATCCTGGTGGCCTCGGCCTCGAAGCCCATCCGCGCGACTACGTCGAAATGGAAGTTCTGGCCGCGCGCGCCCATCCCGCCGACGTACAGCGCGATGAAGGGCCGGATCCAGTCCGCGGCAGCCTCGATGTCGTCGTTGATCACGATCTGGGCCGGGAGTGCGACTTCGAAGTCCCCCGCGGTGTGCCGGGCCGTGGGCCTGGCAAAACCCTCGGCGAGGGCGTCGCGGTAGTGCTGGTCATGCTCGGGCGAATACAGGAAGGGGAACCAACCGTCCGCGATCTCGGCTGCCATCGCGACGTTCTTGGGCCCCTCGGCGGCCAGGAAGATGGGGATGTCCTCGCGCAGCGGGTGCACGGTGGGCTTGAGCGCCTTGCCAAGGCCGGTTCCGCCACGGATCGGAAGGGTGTAATGCTCGCCCTGGAAGGCCACCGGGCCCTGTCGGGCAAAGACCTGGCGCATGATCGCCACGTACTCCCGGGTGCGCGCCAGCGGCCTGGCGAAGGTCTGCCCGTACCAGCCTTCGACAACCTGGGGCCCCGACACCCCGAGCCCGAGGATGAACCGGCCTCCTGTCAGGTGATCCAGCGTGATCGCGGCCATCGCGGTGGCAGCGGGGGTGCGTGCGGACATCTGGATGATGGCCGTGCCCAGCCTGAGCGCACTGGTCTGGCTGCCGTACCAGGCGAGGGGGGTGAGCGCGTCAGAGCCGTAGGCCTCTGCGGTCCAGAGCGAGTCATACCCCAGCATCTCGGCCTCGCGGATGAGGGACATGGTGTCGGGGTTGGGGCCGGCCCCCCAGTAGCCCAGGCCCAGTCCGAGTTTCACGGGGCCAATGGTGACAGCACTGGCAACCTCAGCGCCCCGAGAAGTTGCCATCGCGGCGCTCGACGAATGCCTGCAGTCCCTCTTTGGCGTCGTCGCTGGCCATCATCCCGACGATCGCCGGGATCATCTGCGCGATGGCGGCGGCCTCGCCCTCGCGGCCCCAGAGGCGGACATTACGGAGGGTGCCCTGGACGCCCAGGGGCGCCTGGCGGGCGATGAGTTGGGCCACCTCCCGGGCGCGCTCCAGCTGCCGGCCGGCCTCGACCACCTCCTGCACGAGGCCGATGCGCAGTGCCTCGCCGGCGTCGAATTCGTCGCCTGTCAGGAGGTGCATCATCGCGTTGCCCCAGCCGCAGTCGCGGACGAAACGAATGGTGGCGCCGCCGACCGGCATGATGCCGCGCTTGATCTCAATTTGGGCGAAGCGCGTGTCCGACGACGCGATCCGCACGTCGCTGGCCAGCGCCAGTTCGATCCCGATCGTCAGGCAGCGGCCCTGGATTGCCATGACCACGGGTTTGGAGACGGGCTCGGAGTTGAGCCCGAGGAAGTCGACCCCGCCCTCGGGGGACTGCCAGCCGCCTTCCGCCATGGTGGGGGCCACGTCAACCAGGTCCAGCCCCCCGGTGAAATGGTCGCCGTGAGCGAAGAGGACGCCACAGCGCAGTTCGGGGTCGCGGTCCAGTTCCGAGTACGCCCGGCCGAGGTCGGTCAGCATGGCCCGGTTGAAAGCGTTGCGTTTCTCGGGCCGGTTCAGGCCCATGAGCAGGACGTGACCGTCGTGCTCGACGGTCACGGTGGACAGGTCGGTCATCGGCGGCGGCTCCTCCCAACGGTGAGATGCCACTATGAACAAAAGGGGCCGGCAGCTGCGCGCCGGCCCCTTTCGAGATCGGGTGTCTAGCTCGCGGCCTTCGCGGTGCGGCGGGCGCTGCTGGTCGCGGACCGGGTCGTCCGGCGGGTGCTGCTGGTCGCGGTCCGAGCCGTGCGCCGGGCACTCCCGGCGGTCTCCTTCGCGCCGGTCGCGGCCGTCTTCACGGTACGCCGCGCCCCAGACCTGGCCACGCTCGCGGTGCGCCTGGCGCGCCCGGCAACCTCGCGGCCAGTGGCGCGGACCTCGCGCCTGATCTCCAGGGCGTCCTCGCGGGCCGCCTCGGCCTCGTCCGAGGCCCGGCCCGCAAGGCGGCGGACGGCGTCGGCGGCGCCCACGGTGGTCAGGTCGAATACCTTCTGCTCTCGGATCTCCTCGCGGACCATGGCCTCGGTCAGGACCTCGACCTGCTCGTGTAGGCGGGTCTCCATCTCGGTCTCGTCCTTCCGGATCGACGCGGCCAGGCGCGCGGTGGCATCGTCGCCGAGGGCCTCCGCGAGGCGCTGGAGCGCACGGTAGGTGACGATCTCGAGCTGCTCGCTGACGGCTTCATCCTTGGCGTTCTTGAGGAGCTTCTCGGCGCTGCTGGCGCCGCGCATCATGTCGACCGGGGCCTTGGCCGTAGAGATGGCCTGGCCGATGGTGACCTGGGCGGCTGCGAATCCGAGCTGCAGCGGGTTGCGGCCCTCGCCCAATTGCTCGAGCCGGCTCTCGATCCGCTCGACGTGCCGGCGGGTCTGGCGCAGGTGCCGCTCGAGGCCGGTGCGGTAGGGGCTGCGGGGGGTGATCGAGATGTGCGCGCCGAGGGTTTGGACCATGGCGAGCTCCATCGCGTGGGCCTCGTTCAGGTACTGGACGACCTTCTGCTGACCGTGCTTCTGTTGCTTCTCGCGGGTTGCCATCGGCTTACCTCCTGGGCGCGCCGCCAAGTCAATTCGCTCACGACGCAGGACCCTGAATTACTTCCTGATCCCACCCTGTACCTACAGGGCAAGTAATCATTCTTTATTACAGCGAGTCTAGCAAGTTGATCCCGCCCGATCGGCCGGCCTCGGCTATGGTCAGGGCCTGATGGCGACCGCGAGCTGCAGGGGGCTTGAGTGATGTTCGCGACCCTTGCCGTGATCGTTGCCGCCGGTTTGCTCGGCCCCCTGCTCGCCGCCGGCCGCCGGCCCCTGCTCCCCGTGGTGGTGGGCGAGCTTGCGGCCGGGGTCGTCCTGGGCCAGACCGGTTTCCACGTCATCGACATCGCGGCCTCGCCGGCTTACCCGGTGTTCTACCAGCTGGGCTTCGCGATGCTGATGCTCTCGGCGGGCACTCAAATTGACGTCGAGTCACCGGCGTTCCGCAGGGGAGTGGCGCGTGGCGCGGTCGCTTTCACCGTGGTCGCGCTGCTTGCGGTGCCGCTGGCCGTGGCCCTGTCCCAGGGGCTCGGCGCGCGACCGTTCACGCTGGTCGCCGTCCTCCTCGCGGGCAGTTCGGCCGCCGTTGTGGTGCCCATCGTCGAGGAGCGCCAGTTGAAAGGCCCGGCGATCTCCTTCCTGGTGGCCTGGATCGCCGTGGCTGACGCGGTGACGGTTGTGCTTCTGCCGCTGACCCTGTCGGGCGCAGGCAGGTTGCTGACAGCGATTGCCGGGACGGCCGCGATCGTCGCGGCAGGTTCGCTGATCAACGCGGTCGCCCGCCGGGTCGTCTTCACCCCCGGGGCCCAGTCGGTCTGGCGCGCCTCGCGGGACCGCGGCTGGGCCCTGCAGCTGCGGCTGTCCGTTCTGTTGCTCCTGCTGCTGAGGGCTATCGCCGACCGCACCGGCGCGAGCACCCTGGTGGCCGGGTTTGTCGCCGGGATGGTGCTGGCACGCCTGCACCAGCCGGGCCGGCTCGCGGTTCAGTTTGTCGGCGTCGCCAACGGGTTCTTCGTCCCCATCTTCTTCGTCCTGCTGGGATCCCGGCTGGACCTGCGAGCGCTGCTGGGGGATCCGCGCGCGATCGCGGTCGCCGGGGCCCTGGCAGCGGGCGCAACGGCCATCCACCTGGTCGGGGCGGCCGTTGGTGGGCAGCGGCCCCGGGTCGCCCTCGGCCTCGCCGCATCCGCCCAGTTGGGGCTCCCCGCCGCGGCGGCCGCGCTGGGGTTGAGCACGCACCAGCTGTCGCCCGCGCTGGCCGCCGCGGTAATGGCCGCGGCCTGCTTCACCCTGATCCCGGCCTCGTTGGGCGCGGCGATGCTGGGGCGGAGGTCAGGCCAGCCCTGACTCCAGCTGTTTGATCAGGCCGCGAACATCGAGCCGCGGCCGGGGAAATTCCGGCTTCAGTTCCCGCATCGTCTCGATGCCGATCGCGCTGACCACCCAGTTGCGGAACCATTTGTGGTTGGCGGGCACGACGTACCACGGACTCGAGTCGGGGTTGCACCTCGTCAGCGCGATCTCGTAGGCCTCCTGGTAGGCGTTCCAGCGGGTGCGCTCCTTGAGGTCGTTGGGGCTGAACTTCCAGCGCTTGTCGGGGTTGGTCAGCCGCTCCATGAAGCGCCGCTTCTGCTCGTCCGCCGAGATGTGGAGCATGAACTTCACGACCGTGGTGCCCTTCTTGGTCAGCCTTGCCTCGAAGCGGTTGATCGCGTCGTAGCGCTTCTCGATGACCTCCGGCGGCGCCAGCTCCTTGGCGCGCGCGACCAGCACGTCCTCGTAGTGGGAGCGGTTGAACACCACGATCTCGCCGGGCGCTGGAAGGTGCTGTTTGATGCGCCAGAGGAAGTCATGCCGCAGCTCCTCGGGGGTGGGCGCCTTGAACGACACGACCCGCACGCCCTGGACGTTCATGTCGCTCATCACGTGCTTGACCGTGCCGTCCTTGCCGCTGGTGTCGAGGCCCTGCAGGACAAGCAGGATCGAGCTCTTCTTCTCTGCCCAGAGCTTCTCCTGGAGCAGCGCGAGCTCGGTGGACCATTCGCCTTCGACGAGCTTCAGCGCGGCCTTCCTCTTCGCGCCACGAGTGTCGTCCGGGTTGATCTCGGCGAGGTTCACCCGGCCGGTGAACGTGGGATGGGCCCTGAATTTCTGGCGCGCTGATTTCATCCGGCTGAGCGTACTCGCTCCCCGCCGCGTGCGCCTCGCCCACGCAGGATGACGCGTGTGCCGTTCGCGGGCACCAGGGTCACGGCCCGGCGCTGGATCTTCTCGAGCTTCGGGCTTGCCGCTTGGAGCTCGGCGCGGCGCAGGATCTCGGGGATGGCGACGCGCATCTCCATGAGCGCGAACTCCGCCCCCACGCACCTGCGGATCCCGCCGCCAAAGGGCAGCCATGAGTAGGTCTCCGGCTTGTCCTCCAGGAAACGCTCCGGCCGAAACGCCAGCGGCTCCGGGTAGAGGTCAGCGCGCCGATGGGTCAGGAACATGTTGGGTGCCACGACCGCGCCCGCCGGTACCAGGTGGGGCCCGACCTGGAGGTCCGCCTGGAGCTTCCGCGCAACCATGGCGACCACGGGTCGGATGCGCAGTGTCTCGCTGATCGCGGCGTCGAGATAGGCCGACTCCCCGGCGGCGACGTCTGCCCGCAACCTTTCCAGGGCCGCCGGGTGATGCAGCACGAGGTCGAAGAACCAGGCCAGCGCGGTTGCGGTGGTCTCGTGCCCCGCCAGCAACAGGGTCATCAGCTCGTCGCGCAGCTCCACGTCGCTCATCGGCTGACCGTCCTCGTCCCGTGCCTGCAGGAGGATCGACAGGATGTCGTCGCGTTCACCCAGGTCGCCGGCTTCGCGGCGGCTGGCGATCTCGGCGTAGAGCGCCGCGTCGAGCTCGTCGCGGTCGGCGACGAAGCGGCTCCATGTCCGGACCGGGCCGAAGTCGCGTTTCATGAGGGCGATGACACCGGCGACGCTGTTCGCCGGCCGGGTCACCTTCTGGATCAGTGCGGCGACGTGGTCCATGTCCGCGCCCTCGGCCAGGCCGAAGACGGTTCGGAGGATCACCTTGAGCGTCAATGACTGGGTCGACTCGCGCAGCGCGAACGGCTGGTCGAGCGGCCAGCCATCGATCTCGTCGTTGGTCACCTCGCGGATCGTGTCGGCGTACTTCTGCATGCGGCTGCCGTGGAAGGGCGGGTGGATCAACTTGCGGTGCCGCGCGTGCTCGGGGCCGTCCAGGATGAGCAGGGACTTCCGGCCCAGCACGGGTTCCAGGATCACGTTGCCCTCGCCGGCGCGGGTGCGGTCG
Organism: Chloroflexota bacterium; assembly: GCA_034666405.1. Taxonomy (GTDB): domain Bacteria; phylum Chloroflexota; class Dormibacteria; order DASZGP01; family DASZGP01; genus JAXDLW01. The sequence goes on from JAXDLW010000020.1 coordinate 22,919, forward strand.
CCGCGGTCCGCGAACACCGCCTTGATGGCGTCGGGATCGCTGACCGCCACCAGGGTCCGGCTGATCGGCAGCTTGATCGTGTAGAAGTGGCCATACCGACGCTGGCAGAAGTTGGCGTACTGCTCGAACCGGAACTGCCAGAGCAGGGTCGACACCAGCATTGGCAGGCGGGGTCCGGGCGGGACCCCGGGCTCGGCGATCTCGAGGGGCAACTCTGCGGGCAGCGCCATACCGAAAAATACACAAATGGCGCATTTCTCATTAATCGACCTGGTGGCCCTGTACCTTGGGAGCGGATGCCGCAAATCCGCCTGACCACGTTCATCAACGCGCCGCCCGAGGCGTGCTTCGACCTATCGCGGGATGTCGACTTCCACGCCTCGGTGCCCGCGATTCGGCACCACGCCGTCGCGGGGGTTACATCGGGTCGCATGGAGGCCGGCCAGAGTGTGACCTGGGTGGCGCGCCAGTTCGGCGTCAAGTTCCACATGACGTCGGAGATCCTCGAGATGCAGCATCCCAGGGGCTTCGTGGACCAGATGCGCCGCGGGCCGTTTGGCCGCTGGCGCCACCGTCATGCCTTCTCGGCCACCGCCGAGGGGCGCACCATAATGCTCGACGAGGTCGATTTCGCCTCTCCCCTGGGGCCGCTGGGGTGGCTGGTCGACCGGGTCTTCATGCGGCGCCACATGGAGCGCATGCTCATGACCCAGAACGCCCACCTCAAGGCGAGGGCAGAGTCCGCCAGCCGGTCTCAGGCGTGACCTCGCCGGCCGGCATATAGGTGACGGTGAAGCGGTCACGGAAGCGGCTCAGCGCCGCCAGGATGGGCAACCCGAGCGCGGCGATCATGATGACATTGCCCACGGCGCGGAACGTGTCCCAGGCCAGGGAGGTGACGGCGTAGAAGCGCAGGAAGCGCGCGGCGGCGACCGTGGGGGCGATGCCCGGGGTCCATCCCAGGTCGGGGGCGCCACGATAGAAGGCCGACCAATCCCAGACGTCGGTGGCGACGCCGTAGGCATAACCGGTCACGACTCCCACCAGGCTGAGGACCAGGAGGTCGCGCCAGCCCGGGACGCGGGCCTGGCGCGGGCGTACCAGGCCGGCGGCGGCCCCGACCCAGCCCGAGGCGAACATCTCGTATGGCAGCCAGGGCCCGAGGCCGCCGGTAGCGACGGCAGAGGCAAGGAGCGCGGTGGCGCCGGTCAGGAACCCGAATGACGGTCCGAACACGTACCCCGAGCAGAGGATCAGGAAAAAGACCGGGCTGAACCCCGCGATCCCGCTGACCAGTGACAGGCGCAGGCCGGCGTCGATCGCGGCCAGTGCGGCCAGCAGCGCGAGGCGGCGCGAATCCAGTCGCCTGGTCGCCGTTTCGACGATGCCCAGGACCAGGACCGATGCCGTCGCCACCCCCAGCAGCGGCAGGTATCCGCCCCCCTGGAACCCGGTGAACGGTAGTGCGAAAAGGCCGGCCCCGGCCAGGCTGACGGCCACGAGGCGCAGCGGCATTCCCCCGTCCCTCACGACCGGGCCGCCATGGACGGGGCAGCCGCGGCGATGCGCCGCAGGACGGCATCGACGGTGACCGGCCCACCGGGATAGAGGCGGCCGACGTCGGTGGCGAAGGCCTGGTCCCCCGAGAGGGCGGCGTCGGGGCTGCCGGCGTCGCGGACCGCGCCAGGGGCCACGATCACGACCCGGTCGGCCACCTCGGCGGCCAGCTCGGAGTCGTGGGTGGCGAGAACCACTGAGGCACCGTCCGCCGCCATCGCGCGAAGCAACTCGGTGAGGGCGCGGCGGGCATCACCATCCATCCCCCGGGTGGGCTCGTCAAGGAGCACCAACTTCGGGTCGCCGGCGAGGATCGCCGCCAGGGCGGCCCGCTGTCGCTGGCCGCTGCTGAGGTCGCCAGGGTATCGGTCCGCCAGCCCGCGGAGGCCGAGCCGGTCGATGATCAGGCCGGCCGGCTGGGCACTGCGAGCCCGCGAGATCGTGTAAGCCACCTCGGCGCGGACGCTGCGGCGGTGCAGTAGCACACCCGGGTCCTGGGGCAGGTAGGCCACCCGCCCGGGCCGGCGCCAGGCTGTCCCCGAGCGCAGGCGGTGAAGCCCGCCGATGGACCGCAGGAGGGTCGTCTTACCGCCACCGTTCGGTCCCATCAACACCGTGACCTGCCCGGTCGTCCCGGCAAGACCGACCCCGTCGAGCAGCGTCCCGGTCTCGTACCCGGCGGTCGCGCCGCGGAGCTCCCAGGCCAGGTCCCCGGTCGCCGGCGAGGCGTTCGCGCCCGCTCGATCAAGATGCGGGGCCAGCCGGCGGGCGTCGGCCGCGGTAAGGGGGATCGGGTCCCATCGCAGGGCCTCGCCGAGGCAGACGAGCTGGGGCGGGTCAATGAGTTTTGGGAGCATCGCCGCCACGGTTCCGGGTCCATGCAGCCGGCCCGACTGCATGACGGCGAGCCGGTCGGTCATGTTCAGCAGTGCCCCAACGCGGTGCTCGGAGATGACCACCGCGGTGCCGGCGGCAGCCAGGCGGCGACACGCCTCCAGCACCAGGCGGGCACCGGCGGGGTCGAGCTGGGATGTTGGTTCATCCAGTGCCAGGATGCGCGGCCGCAGCGCCAGGGCCGACGCGATGGCCACCCGCTGGCGCTCGCCGCCGGATAGGGTGTCGATGCGGCGGCCGGCCAGGCCGGCGATCCCGGCAGCCGCCATCGCCTCCTCGACACGGGCCTGCATGAGGGCCCGAGGTATCGCCAGGTTCTCGAGCGCGAATGCGACCTCGTCCTCGACGCCGGCTCGAACCATCTGGGCCTCCGGGTCCTGGAAGACGAATCCAACCAGGCGCGCGAGCGTCGCGGTCGGAGTGCGCAGGGCGTCGCGGCCGCCGATGAGGACCTGGCCACTGATGGTTCCCCCGTGGAAGTGGGGGACCAGGCCGTTGAGCAGCCTGAGCACCGTGGACTTGCCCCCGCCGGACGGGCCTGCAATCGCCGTCAGGCCCGGCCCGACTTCGAAAGAGATGTCCGCCAGCGCGGCCTCCGTCGCAGCCGGGTACCGGTAGCCGACGCCCTCGATCCTCGCCAGCTCCGCTCCCACGAGCGCTGTCATGCCGGCCCCGCGGCCCGTGCCCTCGCGGGCCCGGCGACGGGAAGCAGGACGGGGGCGGCGAGGAGCAGGCAGCCGGCGACCGCGACGGGGCTCACGGTGGGAAGGGCGACCGTCGGGAACGGGTACCAATCGAGTGGGGTTCCCGCCAGCCGGGCGGCCAGCAGGACCAGCACCGCGCCCAGCGCGGCGGCGATGACGGCGCAGTCCGCCAGCTCAAACGACGCGTCGCGGAAGTGGGTCCGGGGACCGGATCCATAGCCGCGGGCTTCCATCGCCTCCGCGAGTGTGATCGACGACTCGATCGTCGTCAGGGCCACCGGCACGACAACGTCCAGCAGCGACAGCGGTCCCCGCCTGCCTCCGCCTCGTAGGGACTCGGCCTCGCGCACCCTGCGGAAGCTGCGCCCGATGGTCGGCACCAGGTTGAGCGCCGCGGAAAGCGCCGTGGCGGTGCCGTGCATTGCCACGGGCATCGCCTCAAGTAACTCGGTCGGGTCAAGGACCAGGGCCAGGGGTGTGACCGCCAGCGCGGCGGCCAGGAACCCGACCGCCGCGGCGGCGCCGAACACGATGGACTCGAGGGTGACCGCGCCGCCGATCCCCGGTAGGAACTCGGGCAGGCGTGCCAGTTGGTGCGCGCCGCCATGGCTGATGAGCGGGTTGTAGGCCATGGTGAAGAGCGCGAACACAGAGAGGAACCCGATGATCGTGCGGAGCGAGGTCCCCGGGCGGCGCTGGGCGACGAGAAGGTTCAGCGCCACCAGTGCGACGAGGGCGCGATAGACCGGGTTGTTGGCCAGGATGATGACCGCGATGGCGGCCGCCGACCACGCGGCGACCGTACGCGGATGAAGGCCTCGCCTGGTCACGAGCGAATCCGCCCCATGATGAGCTGGCCGGCGAGCAGCAGGACCAGGGCGGCGCCGGCGCTGCCGGCGAACGCCCAGCCAACCCACCCGGGTCCGGTTGGCGTGCTGGCCGGCGGGGCCGGGCGGGGCGGGGTCGCACTGGAGCCCGGGGCCGGCGTCGGTTCAGCCGCTGCGGCATTGCCTGGCGCCGGGGCGACGGCACCCGCAGAAGACCCGGTAGAGGGGCTGCTCCCGACGGCCGCCACCCTGTCGCCCGAGCCTGCGTCCCGACCCGCCGGGTCGAGGGTCGCTCCGGGGTTGCCGTTCGCGGTCGGTGGGGCCGACGATGGGGCGGGTGGCGCGGGGGTCGGACTGCCGGTCGGCCTGGGCGGGGCGGGGCATATGCCGGTTGACGACGCCGGCGGGGCCGACCCGTTGCCATACCGGAGGCCCTCCGCGTCACCATCCTGGAAGGTCGTGTTGCTCACGCCGTGGCTCGCCGTCGACCAGGCGCCCCCATCACGCGCCGCCCAGACCCCCCAGTAGGGGTTGCCGAGGCAGTTGTCCCGGGTGAAACCGCCCGGCGGCGTCGCGGGCTCGTAGTCCACCTGGCAGACCGCGTCGCCGAGGCTGCCCCCGAATGGGTAGGTCACGTATTCGACGCCGCTGGCGCTGAGCACCTGCTCACCGGACACCATCGCGCCTACCGGGAAGCCCAGGCACTGTTTCAGCGTGTGGCCGTTGCCATGCTGGACCAGCAACGCGACATGAGTCGCGCCGTCGGCGTACGCGCAGACCGCGCGCGCCGGCCCGGCGTGGACCGCCAGGCCGGCCAGGGCGAGCAGCGACGCCAGGGCTACCCCCAGCGCCGCGCGCCGCAAATCAGCCGTCCCGCACCGTCCCGACTCGCATCACGAGCGCGGTCCCGAGCAGGGTGGTCAACGCGACTACCGCCATGGTCACAACCAGCCCGGACCGCGGAGCACCCGGTCTTGCGGGACCGGACCCCGCGCGGGGGAGAAGCGGTGTCGCCGCCGGCGATGGCGTTGGTGCCGGGACGGGGCAGGCGACCGCCTGGACGGGCGGATTGCCCTTCGGGAACGGGGCCCGGTCCAGCCCCCCCGTCACCTCGCTGGTGGTGAAGGCGTCGGGCTTGGTGCTGGCGCCGTGGTCGAATTTGAAGCCGCCGGTCGTGGCGTCCTGGAAAGTCAGGACGTCCGTCGTCGGCTTGCCCGTGGAGTTGGTCCATGCGGCGCCGGCGGGATCCTGGCCGACCGCCACCAGGGCCTGGATCACCAGGCCGTCCGAGTCCGGGTCGCTGCCGGGGCCGAAGGTGGTCGTGTATGGGAATCCGCCGCTCCCGGGGTCCTGCTGCCCGTGCAGGTAGGCGAGCGCGCCGGACAGGGTCGGGTCGAGGGGGGCCGCGCAGTACGTGACGACGCGGGCGCCCAGCGCCATGAGAGCCATCGCCGTGGCGTTGGTGTTGTCCGACCCGAAGGTGGCCCACCCTCCGCTGCCGCCCTGCAGGTTGCGGAGGTGGCCGATGGCCGCGGGCGGCACGGGGTACGTCGCGTTGTTGGCCCCGTCCAGCGCCAGGATGGCGTTGGCCTGGGCGTAGACGGCGTTGTCGTGCTGCCCGGTGCCGGCGTTGAATGAAACACAGTCGGCGTACGTGCCCGTGGTCGCGTCGTACGCACCGCCCGTTGTCCCGGACGGGCCCTCGAGGTCGGCCAGCAGGTTGCGACCTGCGAAGGCCGTCGGGTCATGGCCCCCCGCAAGGACCGCCTGGACCAGCTTGCCGATCGTGTTGCCGTCGCGGGCGTTGCCAACGGCGGCACAGCTGACCGATGCCCCCACCCAGGTGGTGAAGTAGTCGTAGACCGTCTTGCCCGACCCGGCCTGCAGGGTATTCGGGTCGATGCCCTGGTACTTCGCGCCAAGGGCGTAGTCGGCGGTTTCGCCAAGGCTGTGGTCGATCGACCCGTCGGCCTGCTGCTGGGTGCCAAGGTACTGGATCGCCTGGCCGCCGGCTGTCGACGGTACCGACGCCTCGGCCGTGCTCACGCTGAGGATCGCGGTTCCAGCCAGTGTCGCGCTGGCTGCGAGGGCTCGCAGTTTCATTCGGTTCTCCGGCGGCGGGATGGGGACGCTCCACCTGGGGAACCACTGCCGCTGAGGCGGCCCCCGTGCGCGCGGTGGGCGTTGCATCGGCCTCACCCGCGGGTCTCCTGGCTCACGGATCTCGGCTGCTGGCCGCCTTCCCGGGACTCTCGTCCCAGTGGCTCGATGGCCAGCCGCTCCCCGTTCACAGTTGCGCGACAGCGCCGGATTCACACCGGCTTCCCACGTCGGATTCGGCTACCGAACTACTATAGGCTGGGCCGGCTCAGAACGGCAGGAGGTGCAGCATGACCGAAGTCGCAACACGCGCAGCGGGGGTCGCGAACCGCGACCGGTTCTTCATCGGGGGCCAGTGGGTGGAGCCCCACGGCAGCGGCCGGCTGGAGGTCATCAACTCCGCGACCGAGGCGGTCCTGGCGACAATCCCTGAGGGGACCGCGGTGGATGCCGAAGCCGCGGTCGACGCTGCCGCCGCCGCCTTCGAGTCCTGGTCCCAGACCCCACCTGCAGAGCGCGCCGACTACCTGGACGCGATCAAGAAGGGGCTCGCGGCGCGCGGCGATGAGCTGCGTGACCTGATCGCCGCCGAGGTGGGCATGCCCGTCGGCCTGTCGCCGATCTACCAACTGGGCTCGCCCCCGTTCGTGTTCGGCTACTACGCCCGCCTGGCGCGTGAGTTCAAGTTCGAGGAGGAGGTCGGCAACTCCCTGTTGGTGCGCGAACCCGTCGGGGTGGTGGCGTGCATCACCCCCTGGAACTACCCCCTGCACCAGATCTCGTTGAAGGTGGCACCGGCGCTCGCGGCGGGCTGCACCGTCGTGCTCAAGCCCAGCGAGGTGGCCCCTCTCAACGCCTTCATCCTGGCGGAGGTGATCGAGGAGGTGGGTCTGCCCGCCGGGGTGTTCAACCTCGTGACCGGCGTCGGCCCCATCGTCGGCGAGGCCCTGGCCTCCTCCCCGCACGTCGACATGGTTTCGTTCACCGGGTCGACCGCGGCGGGCAAGCGGGTCTCCGAGCTGGCGGCCAACACGGTCAAGCGGGTCGCGCTGGAGCTTGGTGGCAAGTCCGCCAACGTCATCCTCGATGACGCCGACCTGGAGGTCGCGGTGAAGCGCGGGATCCAGCAGGTCATGGTCAACTCCGGGCAATCCTGCAATGCCTGGTCACGCATGCTCGTGCCGCGCAGCCGCAAGGCGGAGGCGGAGAAGATCGCGGCCGAGGCGGCGGCGGCGACGCCGGTCGGTGACCCCACCCAGGAGGGCTCGTTTGTCGGGCCGCTGGTTTCCAAGGCGCAGCACAACCGCGTCCGCGGGTACATCCAGAAGGGCATCGATGAGGGGGCGACTGTGCTCACCGGCGGTGTCGAGAGCCCCGATGGCCTCGAGCGCGGGTATTACGTGCGACCGACGATATTCGGGGACGTGACCCCGGACATGACCATCGCTCGCGAGGAGATCTTCGGCCCGGTGGTTTCGATCATCGCGTACGACACCGAGGATGACGCCGTACGCATTGCCAACGACTCGATCTACGGGCTCGCGGGCGCGGTCTGGTCGGGCGACGGCGAGCGCGCGAAGCGGGTGGCCCGGCGCATCCGAACCGGCCAGGTCGACATCAACGGCGGGGGCTTCAACATGCTCGCGCCATTTGGCGGTTACAAGCAGTCCGGCAACGGTCGCGAGCTGGGAACGTTCGGCTTCGAGGAGTTCCTGGAGGTGAAGGCGCTCCAGCTCTAGGGCAGGCGGTAGGCCCTCTCCAGCTGGGGCAGGACCAGGGACAGGCCGGCGGCCCACCCGCCGCCCGGCTGAGGCAGCTGGGGTGGAGGAGGGCCCGATGGCGACGCCGAGGCCGAGGGTGACGGGGTCGGCGCCGGGCCCGCCGCCGGGCAGCGCGCCGGCAGGACGGGCTTGGTCGTGGCGCCGTCCCTGGAGACAGCTGTTGACGAGGTGCCGTTCAGCTCACCGTAGGTGTCCTTGATGAAGCCGGTGGGAACGACTGCGACCTCGCCTCGATTGAGGGCCCGGGTGATGTGGAACCGGCCGTCACTCCCGCGGGTCGCGGGCACCGTCTGGCACTGGCCGCCCTTGACGATCGCAACCCTGGCCGTCGCGACGTCGCTGTGGTCTGCCCACGGCCGGAAGCTGCAGCTGAAGCACCAGCGCTGCCCCGTCAGTTTCCCGTTGCTGTCGACGATGACGTTGCGCTGAACCCGCGGGAAGAGGTGGTCGCCGGTCTCGGGGTGATCCGGATAGGGCGATGTCAGGTAGGTGTCGGGATACGCGATCGGGCCGACCTGGTAGGTCACGACATGGCTGGGGTCCTGGGGCCTGTGCTGATACTCGTCGGTGTTGTACTGGCGCGTTGCCACAGGTCCGACGCTGAACGACACGGTGCCGTCGGCCTCGGTCCTGATGTCGGGGACCGTGATCCCGTTCCAGGGCTTGACCTGGAAGGTCCCGGAGACCACGTGGTAGGGGAGGGTCTGAGCCGGGGTCCCGGCACGATGCGAACCGTCCACCACGAACCGGTAGGTGCCGGCCGGCGTCTGCCTGCCGGAGCTCGCAGTGTCGATGTCGGAGTTGAAGGCCTCGAAATGGGCGGTCCAATTCCATTGGAAGCTCCCCGTCCGATAGGTCGCGGTCTCCGCCTTAACGTCGGCCGGGTATTTCACAAATGTCTGCACGTCACCGAACGAGTCCCCCTGGGTCACCCACTTGCCCGGGCTGACCTCGCGTTCGACGCGGACGTTGGGGGAGTCCACGTAGTTGTCTCCACCGATCCACGAGAAGTCGGCGCGGTCGAAGCGCGTGATGTTCGCCGGCTGCGCCACCCCTGCCGGTAGCCCGGAGTCGGCCGGGATGGTCGCCTCGTAGAGCGGCAGGTAGGCCGCGGCGTCGCGGCCGATCAGCTCGGCGCGGGCCTTCTGGTTGGCGTCATCGACCATGTAGGTGCAGTCCAGCGCGTTGTAGGTCACCTTCTGGGTCCAGTAGTCGCCGCCGCTCACCGCCCCGGGACAAGCCCCGGGGTCCGTGCCCTCCTTGAGGACCGCCGCCATTGCCACCATTCGGGTCGCCAGCCAGTCGCTGCTGTGGGCACCCAGGCCGGTCAGCGCCTTGCGATAGTGGTCGCCGCGCTGGTACTCCCGATAGGTCGCGATGTAGCCCCAGTAGTCGTTGACGTGGCTCGTCGGGATGACCATCGAATAGCCCAGGCTGGCGGGCAGCTCCGTGTGGGTGTAGTTGCCCTTGATCAGGGTCGGGTCGACGGGCTCGGACTCGGCCGTCGCCAGGTTGGCAGGATCGTCCCAGCCGGCCGCGTCATTGACCACCTGGGCGTGCATCTGCCTGTACTGGCCGTCGCTGATCAAAAGGGTGCTGTTGGGACCAGTCGGCCGGCTCGGGACCTGGTCGTAGTTGGCGACCGCGTCGGGGTTGGGGCACGTCCAGGTCGACGCATCCCTGCGGGTGCAGAACTGGGTCCAGTCGAGGCCCAGCCACTGGTTGCCCTGGACCTTGTCCGCGCGGCTGACGATGTTGCGCGACTGGTCCGCCCACTGCTCGCAGGGGCAGGCGGTGACGACCACCTCGCCGAGCCGGAGTACCTGGATGTGGACCTGGATCGTCTCCTCGAGGCCGGTGTAGGACGGCGCGCCGTAGTTGGCGGGAAGCGGGACCCCGGCGGCCACCAGGTCCGTGTAGGTGACACCGGGATCGAGTGGGGTGCCCTTCAGCTGCCCGAAGACAGGGCCGAACAGGGCCCCGGCATCGTTGTTGCAATCAGGCAGGCCCAACAGCGGGATGCCGGGGTTGCCGTTGAACGCCGCGGGGGTCCGGCAGTTGGAGACCGATGGGTACGGGTGCGAGTACGGCGGAGCGAAGCGGCGGTCCAGCTCGCTGACCGTGAAGTTCAGGGGTTGGTAGGGCACGAACGTCGTGGCGACGTATGCCTTCTGGTCGGCGGGCTTCACCCCGGCGGCGACGATTGGTTTGTTGGTGCCGACGGCGTTCATGCCGCGGATGACGGCGTTGGCGATCTGGCGGGCGCCGCGTTCCTGCTGGGCGTAGTCCTTGTGGTCGAACTCGGCCCGGACGGCCGGGGCGTGGGTCTGGCCGTTGCCGTCCTCCTCGGTCGTCCCGGGGTTGTTCTGCGAGAAGATCGCGGTCGCCCCCGTCTCCGCCTCGAGGAAGTGTGAGACCTTGCCTGGCCACTCGTCGGTGAGGAGGTTGTTGCCCTCGGTGAACTCGGGGTGCTGCCCGAGGATGTACCAGACGGCGTACGGCCTGGGGTGATTGCGGTTGGTGATGTCGTCGAAACGCATTACGCGCACGGTCAGGTCGTTGTCGCGCTTGGGGTAACCCGCGGGCGTGCCGTCGAAGCCGATTTGGGGGCCGAACGAGTGCCGCTGGGTGTAGTCATAGGGCACCACGGCAGCGCCCATCCGGACCGGCCGCAGGGCGTCATTGGCCTGGACCACGGCATCGGCCATCTTCTGTGCCACGTACTCGAAGAAACGCAGGTCGAACACGTCCTGGAAGGTCCAGACCCCCCAACCGGTCGACGAGTAGAACGGCGACGAATGGTCGTGGGAGATGTAGACGGTGAGGTTGCTGTCGTCGATCCCGGTCGGGTTGCCGCCCTGGAGATGGGCGTTGATGGCGGTGTCCCGGTCCCGCAGGATCGCGGCGACGCGTCGGTTGACCAGGTCCTGGGCGATGTAGAAGTTGTTGGCGACGATGGCATGTCGCTTGCCGTCGACTCCCTCTATGACCAGGGCGCGGAAATTGGTGCGCGTCTCGATGCCGTATGAGGGCGCGCGGTGGATCGACAGGACGTTGGGGTCCTTGGTGTGGTCACCGACCGCGATGCTCGTGTCGTCCTCGACCGCGGTTGCGTACTGGCCCGCGGACGATCCCACCTTCCATGTCCCGTCGACCGAGGCGATCCCGGCGCGGACGGTCGGGCCGCTGTCAGTTGGAACCGGGACCGTCGTGGGCGCCAGTTTGACGGCCTGCCCCGATGGCGGCTCGGTCGCGGATGGAGGCAGCTCGCCGTACGGGCGGATGGGGATGACGTTGACGCCGTTGGGCCCATACAGGCCACCCGTCGAGAACGCCGCGCTGGCCGGGACCGCGATGGTCGCGCCAAGCAACGCGATCGCGGTCCCCGCCCGTCTGATGAACCCCATCCCGTAGTTCTGACGATGGCAGGCCGGGAAACTTGCGGCATCGAGGCGTCGCCGGCCACGGGCCCGGCCCCCCGATAGAATTTGCCGATGGCCCGCCCACGATGGCGCACGCCCCTGACCGACCAGCTGTTCGAGGCCGTGCTCCAGCTGCGCAGCGTCAAGGAGTGCGAGCAGTTCTTCGAGGACCTCTGCACAGTGAAGGAGGTCGAGGACTTCTCCCATCGCCTGGAAATCGCGCGGCTGCTGAAATCCGGGGCCAAGTACGACGAGGTGGTCGGGTCGATGCGGGAGACGATCGGCAGCGATCACGTGCCCAGCACCGCGACCATCAGCCGCATCAACCGGTTCCTGCGTTATGGCGCTGATGGCTACCGACTCATACTCGACCGCCTCGAGGCCAGGCTCGGTGCCTGACGGCTCGACCGTGACCGTCGAGCGCATCGCCGACGCCCGTCTTGGCGAGGTCCGACCACTCCTGCTGGAGCTGCTGACCGAGGACCAGCGCCATTACCAGCGGGCTGACGGCGAGGCCGTGGAGGTCGAGGGGCTGGTGGGTCGGGTCAGCCCGCGGTTCGAGGGCGAGAACCTGGTGCTCGGCGTCCGCGAGGCGGACCGGCTGGTGGCCTTCTGTTGGTGTGTGTTCTTCGACCCCGGCACCGGCTACGAGGCCGAGGTCGCCGAGGTCTTCGTCCGCCCGGAGAACCGCCGTCGCGGCCTGGCCACCGCCCTGGTCAAGGCGGCGGTCGAGATTTTCGAGGAGCGAGCGGTGACGTTCGCCGCGGTATGGACCCACCCGTCCAACGCCGCCGCGGTGCGGTTGTACCGGGCCGCCGGCTTTGCCCCAACCGAGCAGACGGTGCTGACCTGGCTGCCTGACGGCCGGTGAGGATCGCCCGAATCCTGGGGATCGTCCTCGTTGCAGCGGTCGTCGCGGCGGCGGTGAGCACCGTGGTGGTGTTGAACCGACGCAGCCCGGACCAGGTGGGCCGCGGGCCCCTGGTTCAAGGGGGTGCCGGCGACAGCGCGCTTGCCGCGGTTCAGAAGGCCGAGCCGTCGGTCGTGCGCATCGATCGATCGGCCCCGGGCGCGACGCTTTCCCCAGGGTTGACGCCGTCCCCGGGCGCGGGGACCGCCAGCCCCTCACCGGCAGCCGCCGTCACCGGCGGGACCGGGGTCGTGGTTGACGCGCGCGGCTACATCCTCACCGCCGAGGCGCTGGTCGCCGGTGCCCAGGCTCTATCGGTGGCCGTGCCGGGGGGCCGCACCGTCCCGGCCCGGGTGGTGGGCTCTGACCCGGTGTTCGCGCTCACCCTGCTGAAGGTCGACGCCAACAACCTCCACGCGCTGAGCTCGAGTGGCACCTCAGCCCTCGGCGACGGTGCCGGGATCGTCGTCCTGGCCGCGCCGCCCTATGCCCAGGTCGCGGTCGGGGCCGTGGCCAGCGCGCATGCCAGCGCCGCCATCGCCGACCCCTCCAACCCCGAGCAGCGGCGGGTTCTCAACGACATCCTGGGCTTGGATGTCGCCAGTCGGGACGGCCAGCTCGGCGCCCCTCTGCTTGACGCGTCCGGCCGTCTGGCCGGGCTGGTGGTGGCCACCGGTCCTCAGCTCTACGCGATCGACATGTCCCAGGCCCAGGCCGACGTCCAACAGCTCGTCGACGCCGGCCACGTGTCCTACCCGACGCTGGGCTTCGAATACCAGCAGCTCTCGGTTTCGGAAGCCGCCGACCACGACGTCCCGGGCGGGGTGCTGGTCATCGGCGTGGGCAACGCAACAGCCGCGGCGCAGGCCGGGCTGGGCCTGGGTGACGTCGTGATCAGCGCGGCCGGGACGACGCTGGACCCGACCCACCCGCTGCAGCGGCTCCTGCGAGGGATGGCGGTGAGGCAGCAGGTCCCGCTGGTCGTCAAGACCGGGTCCGCGCGCCGCAACATCTCGCTCGACGTCCAGCTGGTGAGCCCGTGACGACGCCCCGACGGATCGTCGAGGAGTGGGCCGGGGCGCGCCTGGCGCCGTACCTCGAGGCGGCGGGCGTGGATAACCTGGTCATCAGTGCCGAGCGCCCGCGGCAGGCCGAGCATGGGGACTTCGCCCTCAACCTCGCGATGCAGCTGGCGGGGCGGCTGCACCGGTCACCGCTGGAGATCGCGAATGAGATCGCCAACCTGCTGCAGCCCGAGGGCCCGGTCGGTGCGGTGGAGGTGGCCCCGCCCGGGTTCGTCAACCTCCGTCTTGCCCCGGCGTGGCTGGCGCGGCGCCTGGAGGTGGTGGTCGGCGAAGGCGTGGGTTGGGGTAGTTCGGCCGCGGGCGCGGGCAAACGGGTGCAGGTCGAATTCGTCAGCGCCAACCCGACCGGCCCACTGCTCTTCAGCCATGGGCGGGGCGCCGTCGTCGGCGACAGCGTCGCCCGGCTGCTCGCCTTCACCGGGCACATGGTCGAACGCGAGTACTACGTCAACGACCATGGCCGCCAGGTCCTGGTGTTCGCCGACTCGCTACTCGCCGCCCGCCGCGGCGAGCCCCCCCCCGAGAACGGCTACGCGGGCGGGTATATCGAGGAGCTCGCCGCGACCATGCCCGAAGCCATCCTGGTGGGGCCGGACGGCGACGTCCGCCGCGCCGTCATGGAGTTCGGCGTCCAGCATTACCTCGCCGAGTTCCGCGAACAACTCGAGTCGCTGGGCATCGTGTTCGACTCCTGGTTCAGCGAGCGCCAGCTGTACGGGGCATGGGAGTCGGAGACCCTGGACGAGGTCCGGGCGGCGAATCGCTTTGTCGAACACGACGGCGCGCGGTGGATGACGTTCGCGGACGGCAAGGAGGACGTCCTGTACAAGAGCTCGGGCGAGGGCACCTACTTCCTCGGCGACCTCCTCTACCACCGCGACAAGCTGGTTCGACGGGGCTTTGACATCGCGATCGACGTCTGGGGCGCGGACCACCAGAACCAGGTCCGCCGTCTCAAGCAGGCGGTGGAGGTCTTCGGCGTGGACCCGGAGCGGCTCGTGGTGATCCTCATCCAGCTGGTGCGGATGAAGTCGGCCGGGGAGTTCGTCAAGATCAGCAAGCGCGCAGGCAACCTGATCCTGCTCAGGGACCTGGTCGACGAGGTCGGAGCAGACGCCGTGCGCTACCACTACCTGCTGCGGGGCGCTGACGCCCCGATGGACTTCGACATCGACCTCGCCCGCCAGCAGTCCAACGAGAACCCGGTCTTCTACGCCCAGTACGCCCATGCGCGCCTCTGCAGCGTGGAGGCCGTGGCGGCGGAGACCGGCGTCGCGGCATCCGCGGAGCGTTTGGAGCGCCTCGACGGGCCCGGTGAGGTCGCGCTGGTCCGCGAGGTCATGGAGTTTCCCGACCTGGTGGCGGAGGCCGCCAGGCGCATGGAGCCGCACCTGCTGCCGCACTATGCCCAGCGGCTGGCGGAGAAGATCCACGCCTTCTACCACGCGGGCACCAAGGACCCCGCGCGGCGGGTGCTGGTGGCCGATGTCGAGCTGGCGGCGGCCCGGCTGTACCTGTGTCTCGCCGCGCGCCAGACCATGGCCAACGCGCTCGGCCTCATGGGGGTCACCGCGCCCAACCGCATGTAAGACTCGTGTCCGCAGCCCCGTGGCGCGCGGCCAAAGAATTAGGAGTAACGAAATGGAAATCAGCTTTGTTGGGCATTCCTGCTTCCGGCTGCGCGGGCGTGACGCGAGCGTGGTCATCGATCCCTACGGCAAGAGCATCGGCCTCACCACGCTGGTCCCCAGCCGGTTCTCGGCCGACGTCCTGGCGATCACCCACGACCATCCCGGCCACAACAACCGGGGCATGGTCGGCGGTGACCCCAAGGTGATCGATGGGCCCGGGGAGTACGAGGTCAAGGGCGTCAGCATCCAGGGCGTCGCCGCCTACCACGATGACCAGGCCGGGGCCCGCCTGGGCCGGGTGACGATGTTCGCGATCACCCTGGACGAGGTCGTGGTCGCCCACCTCGGCGACCTCGGCCACGGCCTGTCGGAGGCCCAGCAGGACCAGCTCGGGTCGGTCGACGTCCTGCTTGTGCCGGTCGGCGGCGGCAACGCCCTGACGGCCACGGCGGCGGTGGCGGTGACCAACCAGCTGGAGCCCAAGGTGGTCATCCCCATGCACTATCGCCTGCCTGGCCTGAAGGTCGAGCTGGACGAAGCCCAGCACTTCGCGTCCGAGATGGGCATCGAGACGATCGAATACCAACCCAAGCTCAGCCTCAACAGCAAGCCGGGGTCGGACGAGATGAAGGTGGTGTTCCTGGAGGCGCGCGCGACCTCGGCCTAGGAGGGCGTCAGGTTCGCTCGTAGGCGGCCATCGACAGCACTCGGAACTCACCTGTGCCGAAGGCCTCCAGCCCCATCGTTCCCGTCGTCGACGGGTGGCCACCGTTGTAGTTGCCCAGTTGCTCGCCGTTCAGGAACACCGAGAAGGAGTCGTCCGGGGTTATGTCCATGGTCAGCGTGAACGGCTTGCCCGTGAACAGGTCGGGGTTGGGCGCATTGTTCGCAACCTCCGCGGCCCCACCGGTCTTGAGGTAGTAACCGTATTCGAGGATCTGGGCGTCCGACCGCATCACCATCGCGTGGTCACCCGCGTCGGTGGTCCGGGTGATCCAGCGGATCGTCATCTTCGAACCCGGGCGGATCGCCATCTGGATCTCTGCGATGTAACCCGGTCGCGGGGGCATCGACGACATGGCCCGGGCCCGTGCGTTGGCGTCCTTGATCGCGACGTCGACGTAGCCCGGGGCCTCTTTGATGAGCACTTTCGAGACGGAATTGCCAAAGAGGTTAGGCGTCGCGAAGTCCGAGCCGGGGCCCGCCAGCGCGGCGTGCCAGATCGGCGCGCCATGTGGCACCTCGGCCTTCTGAGGAGCCGGCGACCCGACCGTCCAGGCGCTGCCAAACGTGGCTGCCGCGACCACGGGGGCCGAGGGCTTGGAGGGCGATCGGAACGCGAAGTACCACGTGGCAGCGGCAGCCAGCACGATCAGCGCGGCGGCGCCGCCGATCGCGAGGAATCGGTTGCGGGAGCCGTCGCCTGTCATAGATGGGGGAGCTCCGACGGTCGCCGCCGACGCCGCCCCGCGTGAGCCACCTCCGCGGGCCGCGGCCGCCGCCGCCGTGGGGGTTACCCCGATGCTGGAACCAGGCGTGGCATCACGGGCATGGGCGAGGGCCTGGACCATGGCCGACGCGGTCGCGTAGCGCTCCCCCGGGTCCTTCGCCAAGCCCTTCAGCAGCACGAGCTCGACCTCCGGCGACAGGGCGGGGTTGACCGACCGGGGCGGCGGGAGCGGCTGGCTGACCTGGGCCATGATCACGGCCGCCGGGGTGGCGGCGGTGAAGGGCACCCGGCCGGTCAGCATCTCGTACGCGACGACGCTCAGCGCGTAGATGTCGGCAGGTGGCCCAAGCTCCTCACCGAGGCACTGCTCCGGCGCCATGTACTGGGGTGTGCCCATGATCTGGGCGCCCTGCGTGATGCGCTGCTCGGACTCCATCATCCGGGCCAGCCCGAAGTCGTTGAGAACCGGCCGGCCGTCCCGGGTCATCAGCACGTTCGGGGGTTTGATGTCGCGGTGGAGCACCCCGCGGCTGTGCGCGTAATCCACCGCGGAGGCCACGGCCAGGAGCATGTCGATGGTGTAGGGGAGGGGCAGGGGCTCCCCGGTCTGGTCGGCCAGGGTCCCCCCGTCGATGAACTCGGTGACGATGAACGCGGTCTCGCCCTCGTGGCCGTAGTGGTAGACGGCGGGGATGTTGGGGTGGCGCAGGTTGGCGATGGCGATGGCCTCGTGCTGGAAACGCTCTCGGAAGTCGCCGTCGGCGGCGAGGAAATCCGGCAGGACCTTGATGGCCACGTAGCGGGCGAGGTCTGCCTGGTGCGCCTTGTAGACCGTGGCCATGCCACCGCGCCCGACGCGCTCGATGATTCGATACCCGCCGAATTGCGACCCGGGCGCCAGCAGCTGGCTCATTGGAAGTCCCCGCCTCTCATCGTTAGCGGGTATTGTGGCGCGCCCGGCCGCGCAAAGGGTATGGGGGACTCCTGGGGCTTGGTTGGAAGTGACTCGAGGCGGGGTCTTCCGCCCGCCGTGACCGGTTGATAGAATCGGAAAAACCCCGGAGGTTGTGCGTTGCCAAAGTTCGTTTTTGTGACCGGAGGGGTCGTCTCCTCCCTGGGTAAGGGGATCACCGCCGCCTCTATCGGGACTGTGCTGAAGGCCCGCGGGCTGAAGGTTTCGCTCCAGAAACTCGACCCCTACATCAACGTGGACCCGGGCACCATGCGGCCGCAGGAGCACGGCGAGGTGTTCGTCACCGATGACGGCGCCGAGACCGACCTGGACCTCGGGCACTACGAGCGATTCACCGATGCCACGCTCTCGAAGGCATCCAATGTCACGACCGGGAAGATCTACAGCGAGGTCATCGCCAAGGAGCGCCGGGGTGATTACCTCGGCGCCACGGTGCAGGTCATCCCGCACATCACCAACGAGATCAAGGAGCGGATCACCCGCGTCGCCTGGGAGTCCAACGCCGACGTCGTCATAGTCGAGGTTGGGGGCACCGTCGGGGACATCGAGTCGCTGCCCTTCCTGGAGTCCATACGGCAGCTGCGCAACGACGTCGGCAGGCACAACGTCTTCTACGTCCACGTGACGCTGGTGCCCTATATCGCGGTCAGCGAGGAGTTCAAGACCAAGCCCACCCAGCACTCGGTGGCGACCCTGCGCAGCATCGGCATCCAGCCCGACGCCATCTGCCTGCGCTCGGAGCAGCCGTTCTCCGAGACCCTCCGGGAGAAGATCGCCGGGTTCTGTGACGTCGAGAAGCGCGCGGTCATCGCCCTGCCCGACGCGGACTCAATCTACAAGGTGCCTCTGGCGCTGGAGGAGCAGGGGCTGACCGACGTGATCTGCGAGGAGCTCGGGATCCAGGCGCCGCCCGCGGACCTCGATGCCTGGCGGGAGCTCTGCCGGCGGATTGACGAGCCGCAGGGGACCGTGACGGTTGCGCTGGTCGGCAAGTACATCACGATGCCCGACGCGTACATGAGCGTGACCGAGTCACTGCGTCATGCCGCGTACTTCCACAACATCAAGGTGGACATCCGCTGGGTGAGCTCCGAGACCCTCGAGCACGACGACCTCTCGGCGCTGGACGGGGTGGATGGCGTCCTCGTCCCCGGCGGTTTTGGCCACCGGGGCATCGAGGGCAAGGTCAACGCCTCCCGCTTTGCGCGGGTGAACCGGGTGCCCTACCTCGGCCTGTGCCTGGGGATGCAGTGCGCGGTCATCGGCTTTGCCCGTGATGTGCTGGACGCCCCGGACGCCAACTCCACGGAGTTCAACTTCGCCACCTCGCACCCGGTCATCGACCTGCTGCCGGAGCAGCGCGACGTGGCTGACAAGGGGGGCACCATGCGTCTCGGGCTCTACCCCTGCACGCTGGCCCCCCGGACCCGGGCGCAGAAGGCCTATGACGAGAAGATCGTCTACGAGCGCCACCGCCATCGCTATGAGTTCAACAACACCTACCGTGAGGCGCTGGAGCAGGCGGGGATGGTGTTCTCCGGCGAGTACCAGGCCAAGAAGCTGGTGGAGATCATCGAGCTGAAGGACCATCCGTTCTTCGTCGCGTCGCAGTTCCACCCCGAGTTCCGTTCGCGGCCCAACCGCCCGCACCCGCTTTTCAGGGAGTTCATCCGCGCCGCCTGCAGCGCCGCCGGGGTGAAGCCGGTCGCCGATGTCGCCACGGCCGGGGAGGCCCAGGCAGCCTCGAGCTGATGCTTTGCTGGGAGCCATGTTCGGCCGCCCCGGGGACGTTTAACTAAGGTCATGTCAATGCTGCAGGACACTCTCGTCTCCCAGAAGAACCTCGGGATGGAGTTGGTCCGCGTCACCGAGGCCGCCGCCCTGGCCTGCGGCCGGCTGATGGGCCGCGGCGACAGCGAGGGGATCCGCCATGCTGCCGCGGACGCCATGGGCCAGGCCCTCGCCGGGGTCAACATGGATGCCTACATCCGCGTCGTCGTCGGGTCGCCCGAGGCCGACGAGGAGCTGGTTCCCGGGTTTCGCTGCGGCCAGGGTTTCGGACCGCGGGTGGACCTCGCCGCGGGGCCGCTGGACGGCGTCAGCCTGGTCGCCCGCGGACTGACGGGCGCGATGGCGGTGATCGCCGCCACCGACCGCGACGCGATGAAGCTGCCACCGAACGGGATCCTGCTGGAGAAGATCGCGGTGGGAGCCGGCGCCCGGGGCGCGGTGGACATCACCGAGAGTGTCGAGAACAACCTCAACCGGATCGCCTTCGCCAAGCAGATGCGGGTGAGCGACCTGACCCTCGTCATCCTCGACCGTCCGCGTAACCAGGCGATGCTCGAGGAGGCCCGCCGGGCCGGCGCCCGGGTGAGCACCATCAGCGATGGTGAGGTGGCGGCGGCCGTCCGGGTTGCGCTGGAGGACTCCGGCGTGGACCTGGTGATGGGCATTGGCGGGACGGAGGACGCGACGATAACGGCCTGTGCCCTGAAGTGCCTGGGCGGGGAGCTGGTGGCCCGGCCATGGGTGCGAAACAGCGAGGATGAGGACCAGATGCGCGCGGCCGGCGTCGATCCCCGGCAGGTGTTCACCACCGACGACCTCGCTGGCGGGGAGGAGGTCATCTTCGCCGCCACCGGCGTGACCGACGGCCTGCTCCTCAAAGGAGTGCGCTACCACGATCGCTGGGCCGAGAGCGACTCCCTGGTGATCCGCTCCCAGTCCGGCACGCTGCGGCGCATCAGCACCAAGCATCACCTCGCGACCGCCCACATCGAGGGCTCCCCGCCGGTTCGCTGAGTGTCCCGCCCTAAGCTCTGGGCGTGAGCGCAATGCTGTCCCTGGCCTACGCCGACCCTGATGGCCGGCTGATCGAGGAGACCGACCTGGGTGCGCTGGCGCGCTCGGGTTGGGAGGTCGGCGCGGCGGGCGACGGGCCGCAATTCGAGGCCGCCTGGATCCCGCTCCCCGACGGTGCCACGGTCACCAGCCTGCCTGGCCGTCTCGCCCTGGGTCGCGAGGCCTCGGGTGAAACCGTCGGGCTCAGCCCTGACGCCGGCTGGGCGGTCGCCGCCGTGCTCCCGCCGGGGTACACGCGCACCCTGCTACCCGCCTTCGAGGAGGACGACGAAGAACAAGTCGACGTCCTCCCGGTCTTCGGCTACGCCGCGCTCGGCTTCCGGGGGGGCCAGGCAGTGGTCGCGGCGACCCGCACCGACCCCCTCGAGTGGTGGCAGCCAAGGCAGTTCCGGGACCACGACATCCAGTCCGCCATCGCCCGGGCCGGCGCCGACATGCCCTCCAACCGGCTTGTAGGTCACCTGTCCCGCTGCGCCACCGACTACAACTGCTACACCGCCCAGAACACCTTCTACCGGCGCTGGGAGGGCTCGCTGCCCACCTCCGGCCCATGCAACGCGATGTGCGTTGGGTGCATCTCGGAGCAGTGGGGGGAGGTGCAGTCGCCGCAGGACCGCATCGGTTTCCGACCCACCGTCGAAGAGGTTGTCGAGCTGGCATCCTGGCACCTCGGGGGCGAGGACGCGCGCATCGTGAGCTTCGGCCAGGGGTGTGAGGGGGAACCGCTGATGCGACCCGACCTCTCTGAGATGGTCGCCAGGATCAAGGCCGAGCGGCCCGGGGCCTCGGTCAACATCAACACCAACGGCAGCCGCCCTGAGGTCATCGAAGCGATGATCCAGTCCGGTCTGGACGGGGCGCGGGTCAGTGTGTTCAGCTTCAACGACGACCTGTTCCGGGCGTACTACCGGCCCAAGGACTACGGCCTCGAGCAGGTGCACGGCACGCTGGCGGCTTTGCGCCGCGGTGGCAAGCGGATCGCGCTGAACCTGCTCACCTTCCCGGGGGTCACCGACGATGCCGCCGAGGTCGCGGCGCTCGAGGCGGCCATCAGCCGCCACGGCATCGACCAGGTCCAGACCCGCAGCCTGAACATTGACCCGCTGTGGTTGCTCCGCCGCCTGCCGCGCCGTACGCTGGGCACGGGCATGGAGCAGCTGGTGCACCGGCTGGAGGCGATGGCGACCGTTGGCAATTTCACCCTCCCGGCGACCGCAGGGCGCTGAGAGCGGGCGGAATCTAACCCACGGTTAACCGGTTAGGGGGATAGTAGGAAGATGGATTACCAGGGCACCGGGCAACCGCCCGCAGGCGCCGAGCACCCGATCGAGGGCGAATACGTCCCTCGAGGGGCGGCCGCGCCTTTGCCGGCCCCGACCGACCCGGGCTCGTTCCAGGCCAACCCCTGGCCCCAGGGCTACCACCAGCAGCAGACCGAGGACGGCGTCACGGACATCCCGCTGGAGCACACCAAGCGACCCGGGGCGGGCACGGTTGGCGGCATGGCCGGGTTCGGGTACCTCGTCCTCAAGTTGCTCACCGCCGGCAAATACGCCGCTGTGGCCCTCGCGAAGGCCCCATTCCTGATCTCACTGGTCATCAACATCGGGGTCTACACGCTCTTCTTCGGAGCCCAGAACCCGCTGCTCGGCGTCGCCTTTGCGACCGGCTTCGTGGCCATGATCCTGCTCCACGAGATGGGTCACCTGATCGCCGCCCGCATGGAGGGGGTCAATGCCAGCATCCCGTTCTTCATCCCGTTCATGGGCGCCGCCATCTTCCTCAAGGACCATCCCCGCGATGCCCGCAGCGAGGCGATCATCGGGATCGGCGGTCCGATCACCGGCACCATCGCGGCAGTGGGCATGCTCAGCCTGGCGGGCAGCCTCAACCCCAACACCACGCTCGGGTTGCTGTGCATCCGGTTGGCGTACTACGGCTTCTTCATCAACCTCTTCAACATGATCCCGATGTCGCCGCTGGACGGCGGCCGGATCCTGGGCGCGGTGTCCAAGTGGTTCAACGTGGTGGGGCTGGGGCTGATCGTCCTGGGCATGGTGGAGGGGGTCCTGAACAGCCCGATCCTCCTCCTCATCGTGGCCCTGGGCGCGTTTGGCACATACCGCCGCTTCAAGCACCCCGAGCACGAGGGGTACTACAGCGTGGCGCCGATGACCCGCCTCGTAATTGGCGCCTCGTACCTGGGCCTGCTGGCGATCCTCATCGGCGGTGTGGTGATCACGGAGGGGTACGTCCTCTACGGCTGAGCGGGTCGGCCAGGTTTGAGACCGGCCTCCGCTGGCTATAATCCCAACGCGATGAGAGCCCAGATCCACCCCCAATGGCACCCGGACGCGGTGGTGCACTGCCTTTGTGGTAACACCTTCACCACCGGTTCGACCCTTCCCGAGCTCAAGACCGAGGTCTGCTCGGTCTGCCACCCCTTCTTCACCGGGGAGCAGCGCATCGTGGACACCGGCGGCCAGGTCGAGCGCTTCCAGAAGCGCCTGACCAAGAGCCGCAAGTCACTCTAGGGGCGGCGGCTGTCCCGTAGACCCGTTGGGTCTGCGACACCCGGCGAGTACTCCTCCTTACATGGACGGCATACCCGCAGGGGCTACGATCACCTGATGCGCCGTCTGCCCCTGCTTGCCACCTCCCTCGCCGCCGCCGCGACACAGCCCTTCTTCTACGGCGGGCAGGCGGTCATCGAGGGGGTCCTGATGCGCGGGCCCAGCGAATGGGCGGTGGCGGCGCGCCGCCCGGACGGCGGGATCTCGATCCGCCAGGACCACCTGCAGAGCCGGATGTACACCTCGGCCTTCTTCCGCCTTCCGTTCATCCGCGGCGTGATCGGACTGGTGGAGATGCTCCACCTCGGCACCTCCGCCATGATCTGGTCCGCCAACGTGAAGGCCAAGGCCGAGAACCTCGAGATCGGGCGGGGGGCAATCGCCGCGACCCTCGCCTTCTCGATGGTCTTCTCGTTCGGGCTCTTCTTCGGTCTGCCCCTGCTTGCCGGCGGCGCGCTGCAGCGGCACAGCACGTTCGGCTTCACCCTGGTCGAAGGGGTGACCCGGGGGGTCCTCGTGGTGGGGTACATGTGGGTGATCTCGTTCATCCCCGACGTGCGCCGCCTGTTCCAGTACCACGGCGCGGAGCACAAGACCATCAACGCTTTTGAGGCGGGCGCCCCGCTCACGGTCGAGGGGGTCGCCCCCCAGAGCAGGCTGCACCCCCGCTGTGGCACCGGCTTCCTGGTGGTGGTGGTGTTCGTGAGCATCGTGGTCTTCAGCCTTGTAGGGCGGCCCGCACTGCCGTTGCTCATCCTGTCGCGTATCGTGCTCATCCCGGTCATCGCGGCCATCTCGTATGAGCTGATCCGCCTGGGTGCCAAGAACTACCGGAACCCGGTCGTGGCGAAGCTCCTCACCCCGGTTCTGGCGGCCCAGCTGCTGACCACCCGGGAGCCCGATGCTTCGATGATGGAGGTCGCCCTGACCGCCTTCAAGGCCGTGCGCGTGGGCGCCCCCGACCTCGCCCCGGAGCTCGTAGCGGAGGAGATCATCGTTTGAGCGGCACGGCCTCCCGGCTCGACGGGGTGCTTGACCGCTACCGGGAAATCGAACAGAGCCTGGCCGACCCCGAGGTGGTGGCGGACATGGCGCTGCTCCAGGCCCTGGGCAAGGAGCAGAGCCGGCTGCGGCCGGTGGTCGAGACGCACCACAAGCTCGAGGCCGCGCGCCAGGCCGAGCGTGAGGCCCGGGACATGCTGGAGGCGGAGGTCGACGCCGAAATGCAGGAGTTCCTGCGCGACGAATTGCAGAAACAGCGCGGCATGGTGGAGCGGCTCGAGGCCGAGCTCCCGGTCATGCTGATCCCCCCGGACCCCAACGACGAGCGCAACGTGATCGTCGAGATCCGCGCCGGCACCGGCGGCGACGAGGCGGCGCTGTTCGCCGCCGACCTGTTCCGCATGTACCTGCGCTACGGCGAGACCCACAGGTGGCAGATAGAGGTTCTCGACCAGAACGAGACCGAGGGCGGCGGGTTCGCCAAGATCGTCTTCGAGGTGCGCGGCGACGGCGCCTACTCCAGGCTGAAGTACGAGTCCGGCGTGCACCGAGTGCAGCGGGTCCCCGCCACCGAGTCGCAGGGGCGGGTCCACACCTCGGCGGCATCCGTGGTGGTGCTGCCGGAGCCCGACGAGGTGGAGGTGGAGATCCGCGACGAAGACCTCAAGATCGACGTCTACCGCTCGACAGGTCACGGCGGCCAATCGGTCAATACGACGGACTCGGCGGTGCGGATAACCCACCTGCCCACCGGCCTGGTCGTGACCTGCCAGGACGAGAAGTCGCAGTTGAAGAACAAGAACAAGGCGATGAAGGAGCTCCGGGCGCGGCTGTACGACCGGATGCTCCAGGAGCAGCAGGAGGCGATCACCGCCGAACGGCGGTCGATGGTGGGCACCGGCGACCGCAGTGAGAAGGTGCGGACCTACAACTTCAAGGAGAATCGGGTCAGCGACATCCGCCTGGACGGCCCGATCTACCAGCTGGAGTCGGTGATGGCGGGCGACCTCGACCGGCTGGTTCAGCCCCTCAGCATGATGCAGCAGGCGCGGCTCCTGGCCGGCGAGGGCGCGGGCCGCTCCTGACCGTGGCCGAGAAGGTCATGGAGCTGGTCGCCAAGGCGGCCCCGTACCTGGGGGCCCATGGCGCGGCAAGCCCGCGGCTGGACGCCGAGCTGCTGCTCGCCGAGGCGCTGGGGATCGCGCGGATGGACCTCTACCTGCAGTTCGACCGCCCGCTCACGGCGCCCGAGGTCGACCGGTTCCGGGCGCTGTGCCGGCGGCGCGCGGGCGGCGAGCCCATTGCCTACATCCGCGGCCGTCGCGAGTTCATGTCCATCGAGCTCCTGGTCACCCCGGCGGTCATGATCCCGCGGCCGGAGACCGAGTTGCTGGTGGAGGAGGCCCTGCGCATCGGGGGCCGGCGGGTACTCGACGTCGGCACGGGTTCCGGCGCCATCGCCGTCGCGGTCGCCGCTCACAACCGGGACTGCCAGGTCGTCGGCACGGAACTGTCGATCGAGGCCCTGGCGGTGGCCATCCAGAACGTCGAACGCCTGGAGCTGCAGGACCGGGTCGAGTTGCGGCACGCGGACCTCGCCGAGGGCGTCGACGGCCCGTTCGACCTGGTTCTCGCCAACCTTCCCTACATCGACCCGGACTGGCCGGACGCGGTCACGGCGGAGGTGGCGGCGTCTGAACCCGGCGGCGCCCTCTACGGCGGCCGCGACGGGCTGGAGCTGGTGGCGCGCCTGCTGGACGACCTACCCCGGTTGCTGGCCCCCGGGGGTAGCGCTCTCCTGGAGGTCGACCCGCGCAACGCGGGCGCGGCGCTGGTCCTCGGGGCGGGACCTGGCACACCTCGGCTGATGAAGGACCTGGCCGGCCGCGACCGCGTCCTGGTGGTCCGGGCGTGAGCCCGGAAGGGGATCCGCCGGTTTCCCCGCTGGTCCCGGCAGAGGCCGAGGGTCTGCGCCAGGCCATGCGTTCCCTGGAGGCGGGCGAGCTGGTGGCGTTCCCAACGGACACCGTGTATGCCCTCGCGTGTTCCGCGACCGACCCTGCCGCCCTGGCGCGTTTCTACGAGGTCAAGCGCCGCCGGCGCGACCAGCCGGCGATCCTTCTGTCGCACAACCTCGGGACCCTGGAGCACTGGGTGCGCTTCAAGGACCGCGCCAGGCTGCTGGCGGACCAGTTCTGGCCCGGGCCGTTGACGCTGGTCCTGCCGCTTCAGCTGCGGGCGCTGGCGAGGATGACCATCGCGGAGCGCTCGACCCTGGAGGCGATCAGCCAGGATGGCGCCGTCGGCGTCCGGGTGCCGGCGCACGAGGTGGCCTACGACGTGCTGTGGGCGTGGGGCATGCCGCTCTGCACCAGTAGCGCCAACCGCGCCGGCGAGCCGCCGCCACGAACGGGGCAGGAGTGCCTGGACGCCCTTGGCTCCGACGTCGCGGTGATCCTCGACGGTGAGTGCCCGCTGGGCCAGGCCTCTTCTATACTCGATTTGACATCCTCGTCGCCACGCGTGCTGCGCGAGGGCGCCATCCCCGCCGAGAGGTTGCTCAGCTGACAGCGCTCCACGAAGGCGACGCACCCCCACCCATGCCTCGCCTGGTACCCGACCGCATCCCGCTCGAAGAGGTTTACATGCGGTTTGCCGAGGACCTCGCGCGCCGCAGCACGTGTCGCCGCCGCGCAGTTGGCGCCGTCATCGCCAGTGCCGACCTCACCCGCGTCCTCGGCCTGGGCTACAACGGTGGGGCGCGGGGGGTGAACAACGAATGCCTGACGCCTGGCGGGCCCGACGACCCCTGCCTGACCTGCATCCACGCGGAGACCAACGCCGTCGCCAAGGCCGGCTCCGCGGAGACCGGTAAATGGGCCTTCATCACCCACAGCCCATGCGTTCTCTGCGCCACCCTCCTGATCAACTCCAACGTCAGCCACGTGCTGTACCGGCGCCCTTACCGCGACCCCTCGGGCATCGAGTTGCTGCATCGTGCCGGCGTCGATGCCCGGGGCTACAACGACCTCGCCGGGCTCTATCGCGAAGCCCTCCGGGAGGGCCCGCCCTGATGTTCCCGGCCGCGCTCAACCCGGCGGACAACCCGCTGTCCAAGCAGTTCTACGGCCTGCTGATTCACAACCTCGGACCGGTCGTCGTACCGCTGCTGATGGCGCTGGCCGTCGCGGTCGTGGTCTTTCTGCCGGCGCGCTGGCTGTCATTCCGGCTGGGGGCGGTGGCCCAGCCCGGGGGGCGCAACATCCATACGTTCCCCACGCCGCGGCTCGGCGGGCTGGCGCTCATTGCCGGGTTCACCGTCTCCGCGCTCCTGTACGCCGTCCCTGCGGGTGACGGCGACCACCGGGCGCTGGTCGTGGTCATCGCCTCGGCCGCCACGGGCCTGCTGCTGACCCTTGACGACATCCGTCCGTTCCGGGCGCGCAACAAGTTCGTATTCCAGGTGCTGCTCTCCCTGGCAATCGCGCTGTCCGGGCTGTCGATCAACCGCGTCAACCTCGGGGCGCTGGGGGCACTGACGCTGGCGCCGGCGCTGGCGATCCCGGTAACCGTCCTCTGGCTCGTCGGGATGCAGAACACCATGAACTTCCTCGACGGGGTGGACGGGTTGGCGGCCGGCGTGGCGGCGATCGTCGCCGGCGCCCTCCTACTGGCGGCGATCAACCGCGAGGCCCAGGACCACACCCAGGTCTTCGTGGTGCTCCTGTGCGCAGCCCTGATCGGCGCATGCCTGGGGTTCCTGGTCTTCAATTTCCACCCCGCCCGGATCTTCATGGGTGATGGCGGGGCGCATTTCCTGGGCATCGCGCTCGGGACCCTGAGCATCTATGGCATCGCCAAAGGCGCTGTGATCTTCGCCCTGGTGGTGCCGCTGGCGGCCCTTGCGGTACCGATCCTCGACACCGCGTGGGCGATCGTGCGGCGCCGTCGCAACCGGATCTCGGTGGCCCACCCGGACACGATGCACATCCATCACCAGCTCCTGGACTTCGGCCTGTCACAGCGGGAGACGTGCCTGGTGTTCTACTTCGCCACCGGGATCACCGCCTGTCTCGGCCTGATGCTGTTCGGTCACCGCAAGATGCTGGCGGTCGGCGTGGTCCTGCTGGTGGTGGCGCTCTCGACGCTGGTGGGAGAGCGGTTGAGCGAGCTCGAGCAGACCCGCCAGGAGGCGCGGCGCGGGCTCGCGGCGGGCGAGGGTCAGGGGCCCGCGGCTTTGGTAGAATCCTGATCGCTGTCGGCGTTCGCTAATGGGCGTCTGGCAGTCGTTCGCGCGTATATCCGGAGTCGCTTTCCAGGTGTTCGCAGCCGTCGCATTGGGCATCCTCGCGGGCCTCGGGGTCGACAACGTGGTCCCCTCGATAAAGCCTGCCGGGGCCCTCGTCGGTTCGGTCATCGGGTTTGCGGCAGCGATCTACCTGATGGTCGTCGGGATGCGGGCTTACGTTCGGGGTGAGGAGGCCGATAGAGGCACTAAGAGAGAGGAGTAAAGCTTGCACCTGCCCGCGCTGGGGGTCCTGATGGGAGGGATCGTCCCCTTCTTCCCCGAGATCAAGGCTCCCCCGGTCAAGGCAGAGCCGATCTTCCAGGTCGGGCCCCTGGTCGTCACCAACTCCATGCTCGGGTCGCTGCTCGCATTCCTCATCATCCTGTTGCTGATCGCGGCCGTCAGCCGCCGCCGTGAAGAGCGGCCCGGCCGCGTCCAGGCCGCCGTGGAGCTGTTTGTCGGCGGTCTCTACAACTTCTCCAAGGCCTCTGGCGGGACTGTCGGGACAGCGCTCTTTCCGCTCTTCGCGGGCCTGTTGCTCTGGCTCCTGGTCAACAACTGGATCGCGCTGATCCCTGGGTTCGGCCAGGTCGTTGTGCACCACGGTGCGGAGGCGATCCCGCTGTTCCGAGCTGCCAACGCCGACTTCAACAACACGCTGGCGCTGGCGCTGATGGTGTTCTTCCTGATCCACATCTTCGGGGTGCGCAACCATGGGTTGGCGTACTTCGTGGAGTTCATCAACATCCCCGCCCTGTTCAAGGGCCGTCCCATCGACTTCGTGGTGGGCCTCTTCCACACGATCGGCGAGTTCGCGAAGATCATCTCGCTGAGCTTCCGTCTCTTCGCCAACATCTACGGCGGTGAGATCCTCATCGCGGTCATCATCGGGCTCGCCGGCCCGGTGGCCGTCATCTTCTACGGGCTCGAGGTGGTCGTCGTGGCCACCATCCAGGCGTTCATCTTCGGGCTTCTGGCCCTGATCTACATCAGCCTGGTGTCAGAGCACGCGGACCACCCTGGGGAGCACGGCGAATCGGGCTCCCACGTACCAACCGAAGAGCACCTACCAACTTAGGCATTAGGAGGTTTCCCTTGGACGCACACGCAGCACAGCTACTCGCGGCCGGCCTGGCCATGGGGCTTGGCGCAATCGGCGCCGGCATCGGTATCGGCAATGTTTCCGGCAAGGCGGTCGAGGGCATCTCGCGCCAGCCGGAGCTCAAGAACGACCTGCAGCAGGTCATGATCCTGGGCATCGTCTTCTGCGAGACCGTCGCGATCTACGCCCTGGTCGTTGCGCTGATCCTGCTCTTCGTGGCGAAGTAAGCCGGAGCGCCATCACTTGAGCGTCTTCTTCGAAAGCTTCGGCATCAACGTCCTCAGCCTGGTCTGGTACCTGGTGCTCTTCGGCGCCATCCTGTACCTCCTCAGGCGCTTTGCGTTCGGGCCGGTGACGACCATGATCGACAAGCGCCAGGCGGACATCAACCGCGCGCTGGACGAGGCCCAGGAGGCCGTCGTCGCGGTCAAGCGCAGCCGCGAGCGCTCCGAGCAGATCCTGGCGGAGGCCTCGGCCCACGCCCAGGAGATCGTCAGGCGGGCCGAGAGGGCCGCCAGCGAGATGCACGAGGACGCCCGCAGGGAGGCCAAGGTCCAGGCCGACGCCATCGTGGCCAAGGCCCGCACGGAGATCGACCGTGAGCGCATGGCGGCCATCGCCGACATCCGCGAGCAGGTCGTCGACCTGGCGCTGGTCGCCGCCGGCAAGGTGCTGCGCGAGAACATCGACGGCCCCAAGAACCGCGCGCTGATCGAGCAGACGGTCTCCCAGGCGGAGTTGCGCGCGTGACCCAGGTCTCCGGTGGCTCGGCCCGCCGCTATGCGCAGGCTGCCTTCGAGGTGGCGGTGGCGAAGCGGGACGTGAAGGGATGGCAGAAGGACCTCGAGACCCTCGAGGCGATCCTGACCGACCCCGACGTGGGCCTGGCGCTGGAGAACCCGCGGCTGGACGAGGGCAAGCGGGTGGGCCTGGCACTGAGCCTGATGCCGGCGGGGTTCAACCAGGAGCGTAGCAACTTCCTCAAGCTGCTGGTGCTCGGCCGCCGCACCAACCTCGCCGCGGAGATCCGGGCCGGGTTCCAGGCCCTGGTGGACGATGCGGAGGGCCGCACCGAGTTCGAGGTCACGGTGCCCTTGAAGCTGTCGGCGGAGGAGGAGAGGACCATCACCTTGGAGCTGGCCGGCAAGGTCGGGCGCGAGGTCAAGGTCAACGTGGTGGTCGACCCCGAGATCATCGGCGGGTTGATCATCCGGCAGGGGGACCACGTGGTCGACGGAAGTGTCAGGCGTCGCCTGGCGGAGATGCGCGAGGAGCTGCTGGCCGGCTAGCCGGTCACACCACTTAAACAACCAGGAGAGACATGGGAATCAGAGGCCAGGAGATCACCAACCTGCTGAAGCAGAAGATCGAGAAGTTCGACGTCCCCATCTTCAGCGAGGACGTAGGGGTCATCACCGACATCGGTGACGGCATCGCGCACGTCTACGGCCTGGCCGGCGTCAAGGCCGGTGAGCTGGTCGAGTTCAAGAACGGGGTCAAGGGCCTCGCCCTGAACCTCGAGCAGGACTCCGTCGGCATCATCATCATGGGCCCCTACGACGAGATCGAAGAGGGCGACGAGGTCCACACGACCGGGGAGATCGCCCAGGTCCCCGTGGGCCCGAACCTCGTTGGCCGCGTGGTCAATGCGCTGGGTGAGCCCATCGACGGCAAGGGCGCCATCGAGGCCGCCGATCACTACCCCGTGGAGCGCGTCGCCCCGGGTGTCATCGAGCGCAAGCCGGTGGACCGGCCGGTGCAGACCGGGCTCAAGGCCGTCGACGCCATGGTGCCGGTCGGGCGCGGCCAGCGAGAGCTGATCATCGGCGACCGCCAGCGCGGCAAGTCGGCGATCGCGATCGACGCGGTGATCAACCAGAAGGGACAGGACCTGGTCTGCATCTACGTGTGCATCGGCCAGAATGCCCAGACGGTCGCCCGCCTAGCCGCGACCCTCGAGGAATATGGCGCGATGAACCACAGCATCATCGTCGCCGCGACCAGTTCCGACCCGGCCGCCATGTGGTTCCTCGCCCCATATGCCGGCTGCGCCATGGGCGAGTACTTCCTCGACCAGGGCCAGGATGCCCTCTGCATCTACGATGACCTCAGCAAGCACGCCTGGGCCTACCGCCAGATCTCGTTGCTGCTGCGCCGGCCGCCGGGACGCGAGGCCTACCCCGGTGACGTCTTCTACCTCCACAGCCGCCTCTTGGAGCGCGCCTGCCAGCTCAGCGACGAGAACAAGGCCGGCTCGCTCACGGCGCTGCCGATCATCGAGACCCTCGAGGGTGACGTCTCCGGGTACATCCCGACCAACGTCATCTCGATCACCGACGGTCAGATCTTCGTCGAGTCCGACCTCTTCAACAGCGGTATCCGGCCCGCGGTCAACGCCGGCACGTCGGTGTCCCGCGTCGGTGGCGCGGCGCAGATCAAGGCCATGCGCCAGGTGGCGGGACAGCTCCGCCTCGACCTCGCCCAGTACCGCGAGCTGGCGGCCTTCGCGCAGTTCAGCTCCGACCTCGACAAGCAGACCCTTGGCCAGCTACAGCGCGGCCAGCGCATGACGGAGCTGCTCAAGCAGCCGCAGTACGCGCCGTTCAAGGTCGAGCAGCAGGTCTCGATCCTGTTCGCCGGGTCCCGCGGCCTGCTGGACGACATCCCCGTCGAGAAGATCGTCGAATTCGAAAAGGGCTTCCACCAGTACATGAGCACCCAGGCCAAGGACGTGCTCGCCGAGATCGCGGACAAGAAGGCCCTCGACGATGACCTGGAGAAGAAGCTCAAGGACGCCATCACCGACTACAAGCGCGGCAGCGGCCTGGCCGTCAAGGTGGAGGGCGCGGCGGCCGACGACGATGATGACGCGGACGCCAAGGACAAGAGCAAGGGCGAGGGCAAGGACTCGAAGGACGCGAAGTCAGGGGCCGCCGCCGATGAGGACGAGGCGGCCGGTGAGCACACGGCGCAGGACGTTGCCGACGCCGGGTCCGACAAGCCCGACGAGAAGAAGAGCGAGTAGGGCCGACATTTGCCCAACCTGAGGGACCTCCGCAACCGGATCTCGAGCGTGCAGAACACGCAGAAGATCACCAAGGCCCAGGAGCTGGTGTCGGCGTCCAAGATGCGCCGCGCCCAGCAGGCCATGGAGGCGTCGCGCCCGTACTCGGAGGGCATCGCCCGGATGCTGTCGCGGCTGGCCTCGCGGAAGCTTGACGCCACCCACCCGTTCCTGGAGGAGCGTGAGGTCAAGGCCCGCGCCCTAATCCTGGTCACCGCCGACCGCGGCCTTGCGGGCGGCCTCAACATCAACGCGATCCGCGCGGCCAACCGCTTCCTGGCGACCGATGGCAAGCCGGCGAAGCTGGTGACCATCGGTCGCAAGGGCCGGGACTACTTCAAGCGCGTATCGGGCGCGACCGGGACCCGCTTGGAGCTGGTCGCCGACCGCAGCCTGGTGGGCGATCGGCCCCCGATCGCCACCATCCGCCCCGCGGTGACGGTGGCGATGGAGGATTTCCTCGAGGGCAAGGTGGACGAGGTCTGGCTGGTCTACACGAAGTACATCAACCCGGTCAGCCTCAAGCCGATGACCGTGCGCCTGATCCCCCCGGAGCTGCCGGACGAGCCTGAGGAGGCGCGGGAGAAAGGGCCGGAGTCCCTGTACGAGTTCGACCCCAGCCCTGAGGCGGTGCTCGGGGCGCTCCTACCCCGCTACGTCGAATCGCAGGTCTACCACGCCGTGCTGGAGAACCAGGCCTCCGAGCAGGCCGCGCGGATGACCGCGATGCGCGCCGCCAGTGACAACGCCAACGAGCTGATCGGTGACCTGACCCTGGTTCGCAACAAGCTGCGGCAGGCCAAGATCACCACCGAACTGATGGAAATCGTGAGCGGGGCCGAGTCCCTCGCCCAGGCCGGCTAGAACCCCGAACCCCAAAAGGAGAGCGATGGCAACCGACACCAAGACCGAGAAGAGCGAAGACCAGGCGACCGGGTCGACCCAGCCCCACGGCAAGATGGGGCGCGTCACCCAGGTCATCGGCCCTGTCGTCGACGTGGAGTTTGAGCGCGGCAGCGTCCCCGAGATCATGACCGCCCTGGAGGTCCCGAGCGCTGCCGAGCGCCTGGTCCTCGAGGTCCAGTCGCACCTCGGCAACAACGCCGTCCGCACCATCTCGATGCAGTCCACCGACGGCCTGATGCGCGGCACCGAGGTCAAGAACACGGGCGCCCCCATCAGCGTCCCCGTCGGCAAGCCAACCCTGGGCCGGATGTTCAACGTCGTCGGCGACCCGATCGACGGCAAGGACGCCCCCAAGGATGCCGCCCGGATGCCCATCCATCGCCTCGCGCCAACCGTGGCGGACCAGTCCACCGACGTCGAGATCCTGGAGACGGGCATCAAGGTCATCGACCTCCTGGTCACGTTCAACAAGGGCTCCAAGATCGGGCTGTTCGGGGGCGCGGGCGTCGGTAAGACCGTGCTCGTGACCGAGTTCATCAACAACATCGCCAAGGAGCACCAGGGTTTCTCGGTGTTCGCCGGAGTCGGCGAGCGCACCCGCGAGGGCAACCAGCTCTACCTGGAGATGGCCGAGGCCAACGTCCTGCCCAACGTCGCGATGGTCTTCGGGCAGATGAACGAGCCCCCGGGGGCTCGCGCCCGGATCGCGTTGACCGGCGTCACCATCGCCGAGTCGCTGCGCGACGAGGAGGGTGCCGACATCCTCCTGTTCATCGACAACATCTTCCGGTACACGCTGGCGGGCTCCGAGGTGTCGGCGCTGCTGGGCCGGATGCCGTCGGCGGTCGGTTACCAGCCCACGCTGGCGACCGAGATGGGTGACCTGCAAGAGCGCATCACCTCCACCAAGAAGGGCTCGATCACGTCGGTGCAGGCCATCTACGTGCCCGCCGACGACTACACCGACCCCGCAGTGGCGACCGCGTTCGCCCACCTCGGCGGCAACGTCAACCTGGACCGCAAGATCTCCGACCTCGGCATCTACCCCGCGGTCGACCCGCTCTCGTCCTTCTCCCGGGTGCTCGATCCCCGCATCGTCGGCGATGAGCACTACGGGGTCGCAACCGGTGTCCAGCGCGTCCTCCAGAAGTACAAGGAGCTCCAGGACATCATCAACATCCTGGGCCTGGACGAGCTCTCCGATGAGGACCGCCAGACGGTGGCCCGGGCGCGCCGCATCCAGCGATTCCTCTCGCAGCCGTTCTTCACCGCCGCCCAGTTCACCGGCAACGAGGGCAAGTACGTACCACTGGCGGAGACCATTCGCGGTTTCAAGGAGATCATCGAGGGGCAGCACGACGAGCTTCCCGAGCAGGCCTTCTACATGGTGGGCGGCATCGACGAGGCCATCGAGAAGGGCAAGAAGATGAAGGACGAGGGCTGAGCCGATTCCTAATACCTTTGCCGTAAGCGTCCTGACCGCGGAGGGCGAGCTCCTCTCGACCGAGGCCGAGATGGTGGTCGTCCCGGCCGCGGACGGCGAGATCGGGATCCTCGACCGGCACGTGCCGCTCCTGGCCCTGCTCAAGCCCGGTCCGCTGCGCGTGTCGAACGGCTCCCACGAGGACGTCTTCTTCGTGGGCGGCGGGTTCGTGGACGTCGGTCGCGACGGGGATGACAACACCGTGGTTACGGTCCTCGCGGACAGCGGCGAGCACGCCTCCGACATCGACGAGGCCCGGGCCGACGAGGCGCGCCGCGAGGCGGAGCGGGTGGTCGAGCAGCGGCGGGGCTCCGAGGATTACGCGGAGGCCGCGGCGCGGCTGGAAAGGTCGATCGGAAGGATTCGGGTCGCCGAGCTCGCGCGCCGGCGCCACTCGCCGAGGGACCGGCGCCCGCCGACATAGTGCGCCCCACGGCGGGCGGGCGACCGTGACCCGGCTGCTGCAGGTCGAGGGCGGCAGGCCGCTGAACGGCGAGGTCCGCACGGCCGGTAGCAAGAACGCCGCCCTCCCCATCATGGCCGCGTGCCTGCTGACTCGCGAGCCCTGTCGCCTCCGCAACGTCCCCTTCCTGGCGGACGTGGACAACGCGCTGGAGATCCTCGCCGGCATGGGCGTGAAGGTGACCCGGGAGGATGCCGACGTTTCACTGGACGCCTCGGTCGAGCCCAGCAGCGAGGTGCCCCAGGACCGTGCCCGGAGGATGCGCGCCTCGATCCTGTTCATGGGGCCGCTGCTGGCGCGCACCGGGCGGGCCGTGGTGCCCAAGCCCGGCGGTGACGACATCGGGATGCGCCGGGTGGACCAGCACGTGTATGGCCTGGTCCAGCTGGGGGCGCGCGTCGAGGAGGACCATTCCAGCTTCGTCTGCACGGCCGAGAACGGCCTCCGCGGAGCCGAGATCAACCTGGACATGCCGACGGTGACCGGTACCGAGAACCTCCTCATGGCCGCCACCATCGCCGAGGGCCGAACCACCATCATCAACGCCGCGCGGGAGCCCCATGTCGCCGACCTTGCCGCGGCGCTGAAGTCGATGGGGGCCGAGATCCGGGGTGCCGGCACGGACCGGATCGAGATAGAGGGCGGGGAGAAGCTCCACGGGATCGACCACCGGGTCACATCGGACTACCTCGAGGCGGGCACCTACGCCATCGCTGCCGCCGCCGCCGGCGGTGACGTTTACATCACCGACGCGCCGGTCGAGGACCTGGGCAGCCTGGTCCTCAAGTTGCGCCATGCGGGCGTCGACGTCGAGACCGGCGAGAACTGGCTCCGGGTCAAGCGCGAGGGCCCGCTGACCCCGGTCGACCTGATCACCTGGACCCACCCGGGGTTCGCGACCGATCTCCAACCCCAGTACACCGCGCTGATGACCCAGGCCCGGGGAACTTCGGTGATCCAGGAGTTCCTGTTCGAGAACCGCTTCAGCTACATCGGCGAGTTGCGTCGCATGGGGGCTGAGATCGAGCTGGCGCCCCACGGCCGCAGCATCCGGGTCGCGGGCCCCACCGGCCTCCACGGGGCCGGGGTCGCGGTTCCAGACATCCGGTCGGGGGCCGCGCTGCTGATCGCCGCCCTCTGCGCCCAGGGCACGAGCCGGCTCAGCGGCGTCGAGCACCTGGAGCGGGGCTACGAGGACATGACGGGTAAGCTTTCCCGGCTGGGCAGCCAGGTTGAAGAGGTTCAGGGGGACCCCGATCCTGTGGGCGGCCCGCCGGCCGCTATGGAGTAATCGCTTTTGCTTTCCAAGAAGATCGGAATCGACCTCGGCACGTCCACCGTGCTGGTCTACGTGAAGGGCGAGGGAATCGTCCTCAACGAGCCCAGTGTCGTGGCCACGAACGAGAAGGGAGACCGCATCCTGGCCGTGGGCAAGGAGGCCGCCGAGATGCTGGGCCGCACCCCCGGCAACATCGTCGCCATCCGGCCGATGCGGGAAGGGGTGATCGCCGACTTCGTCGTGACCGAGGGCATGCTGCACCACTTCATCACCAAGGTCTGCGGGCGCCAGCGGATCTTCAAGCCGGACATTATGATCTGCGTCCCCTCAGGGGTGACGGGGGTCGAGCGCCGGGCGGTGGTAGAGGCCGCCGTGCAGGCGGGCGCCAAGACCGCCTACCTCATCGACGAACCCCTCGCGGCCGCCATCGGCGCCAACCTGCCGATCAGCACTCCCTCGGGAAACATGATCTGCGACATCGGCGGCGGCACCAGTGAGATCGCCGTCATCTCGCTGGGCGGCATGGTGGTGGCCAACTCGATCAGGGTGGGTGGCAACAAGTTCGACGACGCGATCGCAAACCACGTGAAGAAGCGCCACAACCTGATGATCGGAGACCGGACCGCCGAGGAGATCAAGATCCAGATCGGCTCGGCCATCCCGCTCCAGGAGGAGCTGTCCATGTCCGTCCGCGGCCGCGACATGGTCGCGGGGCTGCCCAAGAACCAAGTGATCACGAGCCAGGAGATCACCGAGGCCATCCAGGACCAACTTGCCGCGATCGTCCAGGGCATCCGCGTGGTGCTGGAGCAGACCCCGCCGGAGCTCTCCGCGGACATCTACGACAAGGGGATCGTGCTCTCGGGCGGCGGCTCGATGCTCCGCAACATCGACCGCTACGTCTCGCAGCAGACCGGGGTGCCGGCGATCGTCGCCGAGGATCCCCAGACCTGCGTTGCCACGGGCACCGGGCTCGCCCTGGAGAACCTCGACGTCCTCAAGCGGAACCTTCTCTACATCAAGTGATCGACAAGCCCGCGGCTTGAAACCCCCTGATCCCACCTGACCGATGTCGACTCTGATCCTGCTTCGACATGGTGAGAGCACCTGGAACCTGGCCAACCGGTTCACGGGTTGGGAGGACGTGCCGCTCTCCGCGAAGGGGAGGGAGGAGGCGGTCGACGCGGGGCGGATGCTGGTGGAGGCCGGGCATCGCCCGGACGTACTGCACACCTCCCTGCAGGTGCGGGCGATCGAGACCGCTGAGCTGGCGCTGCGCGAGGCCGGGCTGCACTGGATCCCGGTGCGGCGAAGCTGGCGTCTCAACGAGCGCCACTACGGGGCGCTGCAGGGCCTGGACAAGAGGGAGACCGCACAGAAGTACGGTGATGAGCAGGTGCTCGTGTGGCGCCGGAGCTACTCGACGCCCCCGCCTGCGGTGGAGCTCGATGATCCCCGCCACCCCAGCCACGACCCGCGGTACGCCGACCTCGCCCCCGAGCTGCTGCCCGCCACGGAGTCCCTGAAAGAGGTGGTGGCGCGCATGCTCCCGTACTGGTACGACGCCGTCGTCCCCGACCTGCGCGCATATGACTGCGTTCTCCTGGCGGCCCACGGCAACAGCCTCCGCGCCCTCGTCAAGCACCTCGACGGCGTGAGCGAGGAGGAGATCGTCAAGCTCAACATTCCCACCGGCATCCCGCGGCTGTACGAGCTGGACGACCGGCTCAAGCCGGTCCGCTGGTCGTACCTCGGCGACCCGGAAGCGGCTTCCGCCCGGGCTGCCGCGGTCGCCCGGCAGGCATCGGCCGGCGCGCCCGACCCCGCCTGATTCTCGCGGGTTTTCGAACTCGGCTCGAACCGGCGCGTCTGCTCTAATTGCAGCGCCGATGAACATCCTGGTCCTCAAGCCGTGCTGCCTCGGCGACGTGCTTATGAGCACGCCCCTGGTGAGCACCCTGCGGGCCGCATACCCCGACGCCAGGATCGATTACGCGGTGGGCAGCTGGGCGCGCGCGGCGGTGATCACCAACCCTGACATCGACGAGGTCATCCCGCTCTACGAGATGGGCGGCTCCCCTGAGCGGCGGTTTTTCGGCGCCCTGAGGGCCGCCTGGAGGCTGCGCTGGCGACGCTATGACATGGCCTTCAGCGTGGAGCGGTCGCTGCTCACCCACCTGGTTGCATACCTTGCCGGTATCCCGCGGCGCTTCGGCATCGCCACCGGGGCCCGCGCGCTCCTGCTCACGGATGCGGTCCCGGCGCCGCCTGACGCCCACGAGGTCGACATATATCTCTCGCTGGCCGAGAAAGCTGGGCTGCGGCGCTACATCAAACGGGAGCTCAAGTATGTTCCCACCCAGGTCTCGCTGGAGCGCGCGATCCAGCTGCTGCGCAGCCAGGCGTTCGAGGAGCTCCCGTTCCGGGTGGCGCTGTTCCCCGGGGGCGGCTCCAACCCCGGCGGCACCCTCTACCACAAGCGTTGGCCCGGGGAGCGCTACGCGCTGCTGGCCAACGAAATGATCGAGCGCTACGGCGGGGGGGTGGTGCTGCTGGGTGACGAGAGTGAGCGCGAGCTGAATTTCCTGGTCCGCAACGACATCAACCACCCCGTCCTCGACCTGACCGGCCGCCTCGACATCGACAGCATGGGCGCCGTGATGCAGCTGTGCGACGCGGTGATCGCCAACGACACCGGGCCCATGCACTTGGCGGTCGCTGTGGGCACCCCGACCGTGGGCATCTTCGGGCCGACCTCCGCTCGCAACTACGGCCCCTATGGCAATCGCCACCGGGCGGTGCAGTCCCACATCTGGTGTGGTCCGTGCTTCCGCGACGGGGGGCCGATGGTGGACTGTGGCGCCGCCTGCATCCACCGGATCACGGTT
The DNA here is from genome assembly GCA_034666405.1 of Chloroflexota bacterium. GTDB lineage: Bacteria > Chloroflexota > Dormibacteria > DASZGP01 > DASZGP01 > JAXDLW01. The sequence goes on from JAXDLW010000020.1 coordinate 62,166, forward strand.
CGCGACCTCGTGTCGGTCCTCGAGACCCGGCCAGCCTGACGGCTCACCGGTGCGCCGCTCGGTCAAGATCCTCGATGTCGACGTGGACGCGGTCACCCTGGCCCAGGCCGTGGGGATGATCGGGGAGGCGATCGATTCCCGACGTGGGCATGGCGGTCCAACGTTCCAGGTCGCCACCGTCAACCCGGAATTCGTGATGCGGGCGCACCGGGACCGGGCCTTCCGCGAGGTCCTGCGCCAGTGCTCGCTGCGAACGCCGGACGCCGCCGGGATCATGCTGGCGGGCCGGGTCCTGGGCCAGAAGCTTCCGGAACGGGTGCCGGGCGTGGAGCTGGTCCAGGCGCTGGCGCAGGCGGCGGCGGCGCGCGGTGACCGGGTCTTCCTGCTGGGCGCGGCCCCCGGCGTGGCCGAGGACGTGGCGGCGCGACTGGAGCAGGACGTCGCGGGCCTGACCATCGCTGGTACCTTCGCAGGGGACTCGTCGGAGAGCGGCGATGCAGAGGCCCTGGCGATCATCCGGGAGGCACGACCTGACATCATCCTCGTCGCTTATGGCGCGCCGGCCCAGGAGAACTGGGCCCGCCGCAACCTCGCGGTGAGCGGGGCAACCGTCGCGATCGGCGTTGGCGGGACGTTTGATTACCTTGCCGGGCGCGTGCGCCGGGCACCCCGGCTGATGCGCCGCGCCGGCCTGGAATGGCTCTACCGCGTGGCCCGCCAGCCGTGGCGGTTGCCGCGGATCGCGGTGCTGCCGATCTTCCTGGCCCTGGTCGTGCGGCAGCGGGTCCGCGGCGGATGACCAGCCCACTCGAGGCTGTCGGCCGCCTCCGGGGGGTCCCGATCCTGGTGATCGGGGACGTCATCGCAGACCGCTACCTCTTCGGGGTGCCCACCCGGGTTTCGCGCGCGGCGGCGCCCGTCGCGGCGCGGACCCGCCGCTGATGGGGCGTTTCGTCGGTGAGGCCGAGCTGGAGACCGCGCTCGCCGACGTCCGGGAGAGGGGCCAGACCGTGGTCCTGACCAATGGTGCCTTCGACCTGCTCCACCCCGGGCACCTGGGCTACCTGCGGGAGGCCAAACGGCTCGGGGACGTGCTGGTGGTCGGGGTGAACACCGATGACTCCGTCACGCGCCTCAAGGGCCCAGGCCGGCCGCTGGTTGCGGAGGAGGACCGCGCGGAGATGCTGGCCGCGCTCGAGCCCGTGGACCTCGTGGTCCTCTTTTCGGAGCAGCGCGCCGACGACCTGATCCGCCGCGTCCGCCCCGACCTGTACGTGAAGGGCGGGGACTACAGTCCCGAGAGCCTGCCCGAGGCCGACACCGCCGCGGAACTGGGCATCGACGTCCGGTTGATCGACTATCGCCGCGGCTACTCGACCACCGCCCTCGTCGAGCGCATGCGGGAGAACGAGGGGGCTTGAGCGTGGCCGTCGGGGTCCGCGAACGTGCCGGCGGACTGCGCTGGTTGGATGTCCAGCGGCTCTTGCTCATGGTGTTCGTCGGCGTGGTGTTCGTGGGCCTCGCGCGCCCCGGTGACCCTGCCCACCCGCTACTGGAGACCGACCTCTGGTGGCACCTGGCCAACGGCCGATACATCCTGGCGCACGGCGTGCCGTCCCACGAGGTGTACTCGCACACGGCTGCCGGGCATGTCTGGGTGGTCCATGAGTGGTTGGCGGATGTCCTCTTCTACCTGCTGTACCAGCTGGGCGGACTGCGGTTGCTCATCGTGCTGTCAGCGGCCGTCGTGGCCGTCGCCGCCTACCTCGTCTACCGCTTGCTGCGCCATGCCGGGCTCGGCAACAACACCGGGGTCCTGCTCGGGATGCTGCTGTTCTTCGCAGCGGCCCCGTCATTCGGCCCACGGCCGCAGATCATCAACTTCCTCCTCACCGGGGTGCTCTGCCTGGCGTTGCTGCGGTACCGCGAGCACCCGACCACCCGGGTCTGGTGGCTACTGGCGTTGTTTGTCGCCTGGGCCAACCTCCACAGCGGGTACCTCGTGGGGGTGGGCCTGCTGGCGGTCTTCACCGTGGCCGAATACCTCCAGTCGGCGTCCCGGCGGCTGGCCTCGGCGCGCCAGGAGGGCGTGTCGATCCTGGCCAAGCCGGACCTTCGCCGCCTCGGGGCCCTGGTCGTCCTCGGCTTCCTCAGTGGTCTGCTCACCCCGGCGACCTATCGCCTCGTCCTGTTTCCCCTCGGGACGCTGTCGTCCTCTCGGATCCAGAGCTTCATCATCGAATGGGCCTCGCCCGACTTCCACACCATCCCGGGCCAGACGCTGATGGTCTGCGTCCTCATCCTGGTGGGTGGCCTGCTGGCGTCACGGCGCCCGGCCGACCTGACCTACCTCCTCTGGGGTGCTGCCGGCCTGACGCTGGCGCTCACCTCACAGCGGCATGTCCCGATCTTCGCCGTCGCCGGCGCCCCACTGGTGGGGCATGCCGCGGGCGCCCTGCTGGCGGCTCTCGGCGTCGGTCCGCGGCGTCCCCGCGCGGCCAGCGTGGCCGCCGCGCGCCTCAATGCGGGGATCCTGGCGGTCCTGGTGCTCCTGGGCGGGGCCTTCATGACCGTGAACCTGACGACACCCTCGATCGACCGCGTCGTCCAGGCGATCGAGCCGGTCCAGGCAACCGAGTGGCTGCTGGCCAACAGGCCTGCCCGCCAACTGTTCAATTTCTACAGCTTCGGCGGCTGGCTGATCTGGAAGGCGTACCCGGAGTACCCGGTGTTCATCGACGGCCGGACCGAGGTCTACGGCGACGCTGTCTTCGACGACTACCTGAAGACCGAGTTCCTGACCGATAACTGGCAGGAGCCGCTCGACCGGTACCACGTCAACACGATCATGATCAGCTCCGGTGACCGGCTCACGCTGCTGTTGCCCACCCACGGCTGGCGCCTGGCGTACAGCGACTCCGTTGCCCGGGTGTACGTCCGTGGCTGAGGGCGGGTCCGGGATCCCCGATCTCAGTGTGGTCATCCCCGCGTTCAACGAGACCAACCGCCTGCCTCCCACGGTTCGCGAGGTGGAGCGCTACCTGCGGCAGTCCAACCGGCACAGCGAACTGGTCATCGTGGACGACGGCAGCACCGACGGCACCGCGGAGGCCGTGGACCAGATGATTCGCGAAGGGCTGCGCCTGCACGTGCTCAAGCACGACCACAACCAGGGCAAGGGAGCCGCGGTCCGCACCGGGATGCTCGCCGCGACCGGCCGGGTGGTGCTCTTCACGGACGCCGACCTCTCCACGCCGATCGCCGACGTTGAGAAACTGCTGGCGGCGATCGAGTCGGGTGCGGACGTGGCGATTGGCTCCCGGGCGCTCGACCGCAGCCTGATCGAGGTGCACCAGCCGTGGTTGCGGGACCGCATGGGCCGGGTGTTCAACCTCTTTGTGCAGCTCGTGCTGCTGCCCGGGCTCAAGGACACCCAGTGCGGGTTCAAGGCGTTTCGCCGGGATGCCGCCCGCGAGCTCTTCGGGGCGACGGAATCCGACGGGTTCGAGTTCGACACCGAGGTTCTCTACCGTGCGAAGCGCAGCGGGCTGGTGATCCGTGAGGTGCCGGTGCGCTGGCGCAACAACCCCGACACCCGGGTGAACGCGCTGCTGGACTCGCCCAAGATGCTGCTGGCCCTCTTCCGGATCCGCCGTCTGGTCAAATGAGCGGCGCTCCCGCAGGTACCCCGGTCCGCTGGCGCCGGGAGCTGGTCATCGCGGTGGTGGCCGGTGCCGCGGTCTTCGCGGTGAGCCTGGTGCCGTACCTGGTGGCGGCCGCGAACGCCCCGTCCGGCAAGGTGTTCAACGGCTTCTTCTTCATCGCCGACGACGCCAGCACCTACGTCGCCAAGATGCGCCAGGGCGCCGACGGCGCCTGGGGCTGGCGCGACCCCTACATCTCGCGCCCGGTCGCCGACCCGGTGCTGCTGTTCCTCTTCTACATCCTCTGGGGCAAGCTCGCCGGCCTGCTGCACATCTCGATGTTCGCCGGCTATCACCTGGCCCGGCTCAGCGGCGCGGTGGCGCTGGTGGCCGCGGCCCGCAGCCTGGCGCGGGCCTGTCTGCCCCCCGGGCGGCCGCAACGGGTGGCGGTGGTCCTGGTGGTCGGCGGCTCCGGGCTGGGCTGGATGCTCAAGATCGCCGCCTCCATCACTGGCGTGCAGTCGGTGCTCGGGCAGCACCTCGACGCGCTGGAGTTGCACCTGCCGGAGTTGAGCGGGTTCTATTCGATCATCGCGATTCCCCACTTCGCCTGGGCCGCCGCCCTGATGGCCTGGGGCATCGTCGGCCTGCTGGGGATCGCCGGCGCCACGAACATGGTCGAGGCGCGCTCGCCCCTGGCCCTGGCGACGGGATCGCTGCTGGCCCTGACCGTGATTCACCCCCAGATGCTGTTCGTGCTCGCGCCGCTGGCCGGCTTCCACCTCTGGCGGGGCCACCGGCCGCCGCGCGCCTGGGCGATGGTGGCGATCCCGTTCGTCGCCTGCCTGCCGCTGCTCCTCTACTTCCTGAGGGTGTTGACCGGCGACCCGGTCATCGTCGCCTGGTCCGCGCAGTGGCGCCACCAGGCTCCCGAGGCGCTGGGCTTCGTGTTCGCGCTGGGCCTGCCGCTCGCGCTCGCCGCGGTCGCGGTGGCCGCGCGGGGATTGACGCCTCGCCTGGCGCTGATGGCCGCGTGGGTTGCCCTCGTTCTCGTGATGCTCTACCTGCCCAACCCGGTCAACATCCAGCGCCGGCTGATCGACGGCATCTACCTGCCGGTTGCGATGCTCGCGGCCGCCGGCCTCGAGGTGATCATCCGCAGGCGCGGGAGCCGCCCGCGCGGGGCCTTCCGCCGGCCCGGCCCGATCGCGACGCTGGCAGTGGGGGTGAGCCTGGTCATGAGCCTGTTGGTTTGGGCGGCCGGGATGTCCGCGGCGATCGGCCAGGAGCCGATCATCTACGTCGACAGCGGCGAGGTGGCCGCGATCGATTGGCTGTCGAGCCACCGGGATGCGGGGCTGCCGGCGGCCGTGCTCAGCCATCCCAATACCGGGCTCTTCATCCCCGAGCGCAGTGGTTACCGGGTGTATGTCGGGCATTACAGCGAGACGATCGACTACCTCGCGAAGGCCCAGGCGGCATTCGCGGCCTTCCGGGACGGTGGAACCGTGCCCCTGATGCAGCGCGAGGGGGCGACGTTCCTGTTCTACGGTCCGCTCGAGCGCGAGGCCGGCGGGCCGCCCCCCGCGGGTGACCGTTTGGACGTGGTCTACGACCGAGACGGGGTCCGCATCTACCGGCTCAGGGGCTGACCCCGAGGAGGTGACTCAAGGGTGCCCATGACGGGCCAGCCAGGCGGCGGTCCCCGGGGTCCTGTGCACCATCACCGTCGCCACGGTGTCGGAGTAGACCTGGACCCATTCGTCGGTTTGCGACAGCGCCACCAGCAGTGGGATGCCCGGGGAGTCGATGACCCAGGTCACATTGCGGGCCCGCAGCGTGTCGCGGAAGTTAGGCCGGATCAGCTCAATGGACTGGAACTCGTTCAGGAACGGGTCGCCCATCACGGCGGCATCGCCATAGATGAAGACCTTCTTCTGGGGCCACAGCCGGTACGTGAGGTAGCCGCCCCAGCCGTACTGGTTGAACATCTGTCCGGGTGGCGGGTCCGCCTGGAGGCTGTCGACCGCGGCCACCGGGTAGTCCTTGCGAACGGCGGGGGAGGTCGGACCGGAGCGGACATGGGGTATGGACACCACCAGCACCGCGATGGTCACCCCGAGCAGGATCAGGGCGTTCAGGGTGCCCAGCACCGGGTTGGGCAACGGGTCGCGCAGGACGCGCCTGCCACCGGTCAGGGCCTCCCAGGCGCCCTGTCCCAGTTCGGCGAACACTGGCACGGTCGCCGCGACGAAGAGCGCGATGTGCCGCACTGACTGGAGGGCCAGCACGGTGGTGGCAAGCACGAACAGCAGGTCGGTGACGCGCGGCTTCCGCGTCGAGACCGTCAGCAGGACGGGCAGGAGCAGCAGCATCAGCTCGAATGGACGGACCTCGAGGAGGTGGAAGTCGGGCGAGAACCACTCGACGATCAGCTTCTGCTGCGCCGGGCTGAACTGCGTCTGAGCCGCGTAGAGATAGATCTGGAAGGTGTTGGGGTTGATCATCACCGCGAGCGCCGCCACCAGGGAGACGAGCAGTAGGGGGCGCATGGGCGCCGGGGGCCGGCCGTCGGCCTCGACCTTGCGGAAGGCTCGGTAGAGCGCTTCGCCGACCACCGTCATGGCCAGGAAGATGAGCCCGATCGTGAAGCCCGCGTGGAGGTTGACCCAGATCACAAAGATGAGTGGGATGGGGTAGAGCCAGCGGCGCTCGGCGGTGTAGCGGTACCTCCTCAGCAGGAACAGCAGCAGGACGACGAGGCCGAAGGTGATCATCTGGGTGCGCGGCCCCCAGATCGGGTTCCCGGCGACCACGCCCAGCACCAGGGTGAGCCCGGCTATCGGATAGCTCACGCGCCGCATCGTCGCCAGCAGGCAGAGGAAGGCGGCCCACGTGATGATGCCGAAATAGACGCTCACCCCCGGGAAGCCAAAGGCCCTGATGATCACCGACATGATCACCTCGCTGCCCCACTCGTGGGCCACGAACGGGTGGGTTGCGACGGTGTCGGTGAAGAGGTCGTGGAGGGGGATCGCCCGGTGGGCAAGGATCCACTCGCCGACCTTGACGTGCCAGAAGAAGTCGGGGTCGGCCAGCGGTTGGAACGCCGGCACCAGCACCGCGATCAGGATCGACCCCAGGAAGAGCCGGCGGACGGTGAACCAGCGCATCTTCACGTCGTAGCGGACATGGTGTCCCGCAGGCCCCGGAGGGCGAGGAGGCAGGCGAGCCACAGGCAGACCATCCCGAACAGGTTAAGGTCGTCGATCACCACGACCCTGGCGACCTCCAGCAGCGTTGGGTGGACGAGGGGGTGGGGCAGGGCCAGCCTGTGGGCCAGGTCCTGCTGGATGTAGGTCAGCGGGTAGGAGGCCGCGAGCAACCAGCGCGCGGCGCGGCTGGACGGCCCCCCATCGCGCGGCCAGAGGGCCGGCAGGAGCAGGGCCATCGCCAGGATGTTGACGCTGAGGTGGTGCCGCCAGGTGATCGTCGAGACGATTGGCATCGCGGCGATGTAGGCGCCGAACGCCGCCGCGCGGGCGGGCACCTGCGCGCCGGCTCGCAACCGGATCCGGCCCGCCAGCAGGGCCGCGGACCCGATGAAGAGCAACATGCCCGCGGCCGTCACGAGCGCCGACCCCGGGGCCACCAGGTTCCAACCCGGCTCGGCCGCGGCGGTGAACTCGAATATCCGCCCGATGAAGGACGGGAACGACTTGTTCTCGTAGACCGTCGTGCCGCCACCTATGTGGGGCAGGACCTGGGTGAAGAAATCGGCGGTGAACGGGACGAAGAGGAGCATCGCAACCACCAGGACGATCCCCGCGCCCACCAGCCCGGCAATCCCCGCGGCGCCCTCCCGCAACCGCCCCGCATGCTCGCGGTCCCGGCGGGCCCAGCCCGGCGGGAAGAGCGCCGGCGCGGCAAGCAGCGGGGTGACCTTGATGACCGTCGCCAGCCCCACCAGGGCACCTGCCCAGGCCGTCCTCCGCGTACCCCCCGAGAGATGGAGGACGGCGGCTCCGGCCATGATCACCAGGAGCAGGGGCCCGATCTGGACGTAGGAGAAATTCTCGAAGAGCGGCTGGTACAGGAGACTCACCGCGAGCATGGTTGCCAGGGCCGCGGTGGTGGTCCGGCCGCGCAGGGCTCGCCAGAGCAGCAGCGCCGTGGCGAGGACCATCAGGTGGCTCAGGACGAGCCAGATCGTTGCCGCCCGGGGGAGGGGCAGGTGGGCGATCGGTCGCAAGACCTCGGCCACCAGCGGGGTGTAGATGTACCCGCCCAGGCACCACTGGGTGCAGTGCATCCCGAGAAAGACGTCGTACGGGCTGCGCCCGGCGCTGAGGTCCTGGGCGGCGCGCTGGAACTGGCCGAAATCGAAGTTCAGCGGGCGCCGGTCCATGACGGCCAGCTCGGACAGCGCCTCCTTGAGGTAGTCCAGCACGGCGACCACCGCGAAGGCGATCGCCACCGTCCGCCTGCCCTGGGGCCGGTAGAGGAGGCGGAGGCCGTAGACCCCGCTCAGCAGGCGGCGTCGAGGCGGTGCGGGGTTCGAGGTCAAGCGCCGGCCGGTTGGCGCCGGGAGCCCAACACGACCAGCAGCGCCACGGCGAGGACGCCGAACAGGGTCAGCGAGGCGCCCAGCGCCAGGAGCGGGTCAAGACGGGGATTGGCCGCGGTGGCGTTGGCCGCGGCAAAAAGGGGAAACTCGAAGAGCGTCACCAGCAGGTAGGTTCCCGCCATGGCCACGGCCGCCGCCGGGTGGACCAGGCGACGGGAGCAGAGGTGCACGCACACCGGTACCGCCAGGACGGCCCAGGCCCAGTGGTGCGGCCAGGCGAAGGGCTGCAGCGCCGGGAGCACCAGCAGGACGACGGAGAACTGGGTCCACGCGCGCAGCGGCTCATCCAGCACGACCCTCCGAACGAGCACGACCAGCAGCGCCAGGACCGCAAGCTGCGCCGCGATGACCACGAGCCGGACCGCGGCGGCCGGCGGGACGATGGGGAAGGCGGTGCGATCGGGCAGGAGGAAGCGCAGGATCAGCCCGCTGAGGCTCTGATTCTGGGCTGCCGCCGTCCCTGACGACAGCTGCGAGATGACGCCCGGGAACGCGGTGAACCCGCGGACTCGGCCGGACGCGATGCTGGCGGCGAAGAGGGCAACCGCCGTCCCCAGCGACCACACGCACATGCGGAAGTCTCGCTTCCAGGCGAAATAGGGGAGCGTGAGCAGCGGGGTGAGCTTGACCGCGCCCGCCAGCCCGAGGGCCATGCCGCCCAGGGCCGGGCGCCCCCGTTGGTGGTTCAGCATGGCCATCGCCATCAGGGCTCCCAGGATGGTGCTGACCTGCCCATCCTCGAGGCTGTCGCGCACGGGCCCGAGGAACATCACCACGCTTGTCACCACCAGCAACTCGGTGGTGGTCGGCCGGCCGATCCCCTTGTAGGTGATGGCAATCGTCGCCACCAGGGCCGCGACCTGCAGGATGGCCCACGCAACCTGGCCCTGCGCGTCCCCGAGGACCGTCCAGGGCCAGATCAGGAGCAGGAAGGGCGGGGTGTCGACGGCTCCCGACGTGCCCACCGTGAAGACCCCGGGAGCACCGATCGGCAGCGGGTGATACAGCGTTACCCCGGCATATGCAGCGCGCGCGGACGGGATGAACACCTGGCGCAGGTCCGGCATGTTGCCGAACGAGGCCAACAGGACGAGGAGGAAATGCGCCGCAGCGCCGAGGCAGACCACGATCGCCGCCATCCGCCGGACCCGGGGGTCCCTGAAGGTCCGGATGCCGGGTACCTGGGAGACCCGGGGCATGGGCATGTCAGACGCGGAGGAAGGGGATCAGGCGGGGGGTCCGGCGGGCGTACTCGGCATAGCCGTCCAGCTGCGCCGCGAGGACCTGCTCCTCCATCCGGCTGCGGATCAGCTGCGCGCCCACAAAACTGACCAGGACGAGTAGGGTCAGGAGGCTGGGCAGGGCAAGGGTGAGCCCGATCGCCCCGAGGATCTCGCCGAGGTACACGGGGTGCCTGACGATGCGGTACGGGCCGGAGGTTGTCAGGCCGCGGGCTTCCGGCAGGATGCTGAAGTTCAGCCGCAGGTAGAGCAGCGAGTAGATGCTGAACGCCGCCCCGACGGCGATGAGCAGGTTCGCCACGATCACCGACCAGGCGGGCCACTGCTCCAGTTCGATCGCCATGTATTCGAGTGCCGGCCGCAGCGCCAGCAGCACGAAGCTCGCGTACATCGCGACCACGACGGCACCGATGTCGTGGCGGCCCCGCAGCGGCGGGCGCCGGATGATGTAGACGACCGCGATGGCCGCGGCGAAGCCGATCGACAGCAGGCGGTTGAAGAAGAAGCTGATGCTCGCCAGCTGCGGGAACTGCGCCAGCGCGCCCCCCGCCTCGATCCGGAAGAGGTCCACCTGGATCACCGCCAGGAAGGCGAACAGGGCGCTCGGCAGCAACTTGCCGAATACAAAAAACAGCGGTCCGGGTTGTCCTTGACGGGATTCGGGGGCCGCGTTCAACGTCGGCTATATTAGTCGAGCTATGGCCGATCCGGCTGCGGAAAACCCAGCCTCCGTAGTCGATACGGCACAGGCGCCCGGTACCGCCGTCCCCATCGACATGCTGCTCGAGGCACTGGAGACCCGGATCGCGCGGCACGACGAGGAGGTCGCGCTGGTCGAGATGCAGTACCGCCAGATCTCCAAGCGCCTCGACGGCGCCGACGAGCGGATCGCGGCGGCCGACGAGGTCCGCAAGAAGATCCTCGAGGACCCCGGCAAGCATTCGGCCGAGGAGATCGAGAAGGCATTCGCGGCATACCACAAGGCGGTGGGCGACCAGTCGATGGCCGAGCAGCGCTTTGACGAGCTGGCGGACAAGCGGGCCGAGGCCAAGGAGCGGCTGGCGATCTATCGCTCGTACCGGGAGCTTGCGGGTGAGGCCGCCAGGGAGAGCAGGCTCCGACCCGCCGACGAGGAGGCGGCCACCTTCCGCAACGCCTCCCGGCAGGTATTCCAGATCATCGAGGAGGAGCGGATGCGCATCGCCCGGGACATGCACGACGGCCCTGCCCAATCGATGAGCAACCTGGTCCTGCAGGCTGAGATCCTGGAGCGGCTGGTGCACAAGCCGGACGCGATCCTTGCCGAGCTGCAGGAGTTCAAGAACTCGGTGCGCAGCGCCCTCGACGAGACCCGCCAGCTGATATTCGACCTGCGGCCGATGACCCTCGACGACCTCGGCCTGGTCCCGACGTTGCGGAAGTACATCAAGGAGTACAGCGACAAGCACGACCTGAACGTCCGGTTCAACGTGGTCGGCGAGGAGCGCCGGCTGCCGGGAAATATCGAGGGCACCCTGTTCCGGATCATCCAGGAAGCCCTGACCAACGTCCAGAAGCATGCCCGGGCGGCATCTGCGGAGGTGACCCTCAATCTCGCCAAGGACCGCATCCTGACCATCATTCGGGACGACGGCCAGGGCTTCGACGTGGCCAAGGTCGAGGCCAGCCTGGCCCGCAATCGCAACCTCGGCCTGATCAGCATGCGGGAGCGCTGCGAACTCGAAAGGGGCATGCTGGAGCTCAAGAGCCACCCCGGCAAGGGGACCGAGATCCGGGTCGAATTCAAGCTGGATTGATCTCGGGCCGGGCGCGATGCGCCAGGATCGTGTGCTCGCTGTGACATGACTGAAGCGCAGCCCCCTTGACCGATCACCGGGCCAGGGGTGCACAATAGGCTCACTAACGAACCGGGCCCCGCAATTTCACGGGGGTCGGAAAGGAGGTGGATTATCTTGCTGTCAAACCTTTATCTGAAGCTCCGCGAGAAGCTTGCCCATCGCGATGACGAGGAAGGCCAGGGAATGGTGGAGTACGCCCTTATCCTGGTTCTGATCGCCGTCGTTGTCATCGTCGTCCTCATTCTTCTTGGCAACCAGGTCAAGAACGTTTTCTCGAACATCTCTGCCGGTCTGGGTACCTAGTCCGGAAGAACGTGGCTTCGAGGGGGTCGCTTATGCGGCCCCCTCTTTTTCTTTTTCCGGGCCGATTGAGCCTTCCGAACCGGGGCCGCAAACGAACTCATTTAGCCCAACCCCTCGACTCTTGTCCCTGATCTGACTTATCTTTGCGTCTGCTCGTCAGACGTTTCCCCGAACCAAGCCCCATCCAACCTAGAGGAGGTACGAGGCTAATTGGCCACCGAGGTAAAGCCTAGAAACAATCGGATTCTGATGGTCCTGGGGATCATCATCGCCGTTGTCGCGTTCCTGCTCGTCATCCTCGTGGGTGGAAACAGGGGCGGCACCGACAACGGGGCCCGGAACAGCCCGGTAGTCGTAAGCGTCGTGGACATCCCCGCGGGACAGCAGGTCTCTGAGGCCCTGGTCAAGGTTGTGAACTTCGCCCCCGACCAGGTGCCTGTCGGCTCCAAGACCACCGTGAAGGCGGCCGTGGGGCAGTATGCCGCCGTGGCCCTGCCGAAGAACAGCGTGCTGACCTCGGGCAACCTGGTGCCAACCACGGCTTCATTGCCGGCGGCCAAGAAGCCTTACCTGGACATCCCGGCCGGGCAGGTGGCAATCGCCATACCCGCAGGCGGCGAGCTGCAGGCGGTCGGCGGCAACCTCCAGCAGGATGATCGCGTCGACATCATCTTCAATCCCAGCAGTGCCACCAAGCCAACCTGGAAGACGACCTTCCAGAACCTCCGGATCGCCCGGTTCGGCGGCGCCCCGGCGAGCGGCAGCACACCCGCATCATCCTCGAGCCTGATCGTCTATGTGAGCCTGGACGACGCCGAGAACCTCTCGTTCCTGTTTGCGAACGGCAACTACAAACTGGCCCTGAGGTCCCAACTGGACGCCACCAAGACCGACGTCACGAACACGGCCGGCGCGACGGCGGACAGCTTCGCGGCCAAGTTCAACCTTCCCAAGTAGCAGGATTCATGCGCGGGGAGGCCTTCGGCCTCCCCGCTCTCCACTGACATGGCTGCCAAGATCCAGGTCCTCATAGTCGACGACATCTCCAGCACGCTCGACAACCTCAAGAAGCTGCTGTCGTTCGAGGACGACATCGAGGTCGTCGCGACGGCGACCAACGGCCGCGAGGCCGTCGATACCGCCAAACAGGTCCATCCCGACGTGGTGCTGATGGACGTGAACATGCCCGAGATGGACGGCATCCAGGCCACCGAGCTGCTGGCCACCGAGGCGCCGGCCTCGCCGGTCATCATCATGTCGGTCCAGGGCGAGCGCGACTACCTCCGTCGCGCGATGCAGTCCGGGGCCCGCGAGTTCCTGATCAAGCCCTTCTCGGGCGACGAGCTGATCGCCAGCATCCGCCGCGTTCATCAGTTGGAACAGCGGAAGGAGAACTACAACCGCTCCGTCGCGGTGGTCCCCGGCGCCGCTGACGCCCCGGTGGCGGCCCCCGCCCCGGCACCTGAGGCCGCGGCAGCCGAGGCACCCACACAGGCCGCTGAGGTGGCTCCCACGCCCGCGCCTGAGGCACCCGCGCCACCGGAGGTCGTTCCCGCGCCGGCCGAGGCCGTCGAGGCGAGCGATCCTGCCGAGGCGGCGGCAACCGACGCCCCGGCGGCGGCGGCAGCCGAAGTCGTGCCGGCGGCGGCCGAGGAGGCGCCCACGACGGAAGCCGCCCCAGAGGCCGAGCCCGCCGCCCCGGAACCCACCGGGCCGGTCATGCGCACGACGCCCGGCGAGCTCATCGTGCTGTACGGCGGGAAGGGGGGCGTTGGCAAGTCGGTGATCGCCACCAACCTCGCCTGCGGGCTGGCCAAGGAGGTCGGTGCCCGCGTGGCCCTGGTCGACCTCGACCTCCAGTTCGGCGACCTCGGGGTCCTGCTCAACCTGCCCCAGAGCCAGTCGATCATCGACGTCGTCGAGAACATCGACCAGGCTGACGTCCAGTACATCACCGACATCATGGCCGAGGGCCCGGCGGGGGTCAGGGTGCTCACGACGGCCCCCAGCCCCGAGTTGGCCGACCTCGTCACGCCGGACCACGTGCAGCGAATCCTGACCACCCTGCGCACCACGTACGACTTCGTCGTGGTCGACACCAGCAGCCACCTGGGGGACATCACGCTGTCGGCACTGGACATGGCCTCGAGGATCCTGCTCATAACGGCGTTGAGCATCCCCGCGGTCAAGAATGCCAAGCTGGCACTCCGGCTGTTCGAGACCCTCAACATCCCGCCGCAGCAGATCACGTTGGTTTTGAACCGTTGCGAGGCCCATACTGAGTTCAACAAGGAGAGCATCGAATCCCATCTGAAGTTCCCGATCGCAGTGCAGTTGCCTCACGACCCGCGCACGGTGGTGAACTCCATCAACCGCGGGATGCCGTTCGTGATCAGCAATCCCGAGGTGGAGGCCAGCCAGCGGATCAGGCAGCTGGTGGCATCGCTGCTGCCGGACCGGGTGGGTGGCGAAGCCCCGACCCCGCCAGCGCGTCGCGGCGGCCTCAGGTTCGGTAGGAGGTAGGCATGGGACTGCTGGAGAGAGTTCAGAAGAAGGCGGGCGACGAGCCCGATCGCCCGGCCGTCGCGCGGATCGCGGCGCCCTCTGCCCCGGCGACACCGGCGGACGGCGGCGACATGGGGCGGCCCGACGGGTCGCTCGCGGTGCCGCCACCCCCGGTAAGGGAGTCGACGCCGGACAGCCGGCCGCCGATGGCCCCGGAGCGGCGCCCGAGCCAGACCCCACAGGAGCGCAGCGGCCAGGTCGCCCCCAAGGCGACCCCGCAGCAGGCCCAGTTCGTCAAGCTCAAGTCCAAGGTTCACGCCCGGCTCGTCGAGGAGATGCAGGACGAGGACTCCGCCGAGCGCGAGGACATCGTCGCCAAGATCACCGAGCTGACCAACGAGATCCTGGCCTCGTCCAACACGCCGATGCCGCGCAACGAGCGGGCCCGGCTGATCGAGTCCCTGATCAACGATGTCCTGGGCCTCGGGCCGCTCGAGCAACTGCTCAACGACCCGGAGATCACCGAGATCATGATCAACGGCCCGCGCTCGATCTACATCGAGCAGAAGGGCAAGTTGACGCTGTCGAATGTCAGTTTCGAGACCAACGGCCAGCTCCTGCAGGTCATCGACCGGGTCGTCAGCTCGATCGGCCGGCGCATCGACGAGAGCTCACCCATGGTCGACGCCCGCCTCAAGGACGGCAGCCGTGTGAACGTCATCATCCCGCCGCTGGCGCTCACCGGCCCGACAATGACGATCCGAAAGTTCGCCGCCGAGAAGATGACGATCGACGACCTGATCCGCTACCAGTCGATCACCCGCGAGATGGCCGAGTTCATGCGGGCCGCAGTCCGCTCCCGGCTCAACGTGCTGGTCTCCGGCGGCACCGGTTCGGGCAAGACGACGACCCTCAACATCATGAGCGGGTTCATCCCGATGGATGAGCGCATCATCACGATCGAGGACGCCGCCGAGCTGCAGCTCCACCAGGACCACGTCGTCACCCTCGAATCCCGCCCGGCCAACGTCGAGGGCCGCGGTCGCGTCAGCATCCGCGACCTGGTCGTCAACTCCCTGCGCATGCGGCCCGACCGCATAGTCGTCGGTGAGTGCCGCGGCGGCGAGGCGCTGGACATGCTCCAGGCCATGAACACCGGCCACGACGGGTCACTGACCACCATCCACGCCAACACGCCGCAGGACACCATGAACCGCCTCGAGACCCTGGTCCTGATGTCCGGCGCGGAGCTGCCTTCCCGCGCGATCCGGGAGCAGATCGCCTCGGCGATCGACATCATCGTCCAGCAGGCGCGCATGCGCGACGGCACCAGGAAGATCACCAACATCGCCGAGGTCACCGGGATCGAGGGCGACAAGGTGAAGCTGCAGGACATATTCGTGTTCAAGCAGACCGGTGTTGACGGCGAGGGTCGCGTCATGGGTTACTTCACGGCGACCGGAATCGTTCCGCAATGCATGGAGCACCTCCTGGAATCGGGCGAGGAGGTTCCGCTGTCCGTCTTCGAGCCCGCGACACCGCCTTCGAGATAAGGGAAAGGACATGACCCTATACATCCTGGGAGCCGCCGTAGCCATCGGTGTCCTGCTCTTCTTCGGTGGGCTCGCGGCCAACGCTCAGATCCCGACCCTCGACATGGAGGAGGAGTACGGGCAGGAGGCGTCCGGGCCCCAGTCTCCGCGCGAGGCGCTGACCGGGGCGATGGACTCGTTCAACCGCCTGCTGACCAGCCGGCCGCGCAGCTCCAAGCTGGCCGACAACCTGGCCCGCGCGGACCTCAAGCTCCGGGTGTCGGAGTATGCGCTGGCCGTCGCGGGGTTGATGGTGGCCGTGTTCGTGGTCGTCTTCGTGATCAACCGGAGCCTGATCGTGGCCCTGGTGTTCGCCGCGGCCAGCTACTTCGTGCCGGGCTTCTACGTCAAGTACCGGCAGCGCAAGCGGTTCCGGGCCCTGAACAACCAACTGGGCGACACGATCCTGCTCCTCAGCAACGCCCTGAAAGCCGGTTACTCCTTCGCCCAGGCAATGGCCACGATCGCGCGGTCGGCGCCCGTGCCCATGTCGGACGAGTTCAACCGCGCGGTCCGCGAGATGAACCTCGGGATCACCGTCGACGATGCCCTCGACCACATGAACAGCCGGATCGAGTCCGATGACTTCGACCTGATGGTCACCGCGGTCCAGATCCACCGGGTGGTCGGCGGAAACCTGGCCGAGATCCTGGACACGATCGCCTTCACCATTCGCGAGCGCATCCGTATCCAGGGTGAGATCCGAACCCTCACCGCCCAGGCCCGCGCCTCGGGCTACATCATCACCGCGCTGCCGTTCGCGCTGACGGCGATCCTGACCCTGATCAGCCCGAGCTACATCACCCCGATGTTCGGCAACATCATCGGCATCATCATGCTGATCATTGCCCTGATCATGATGGCGGTCGGCTACTCAATCATCCGCAAGATCGGCACCATCGAGGTCTGACATGATCTACGTTCTCGCGCTCGCCCTGGCCGGTGGTGTGTACCTCTTCTTCCGAGGCCTGACCACCGCCCCCCACGAGGACCTCCTCGAGGCCCGCCTCTCGCAGTTCCGGGACCAGTCCGTGACGCTGGAGGAGATCGAGCTCCAGCAGCCGTTCATCGAGCGCGTGGTCCGCCCCAACATGGAGCGGCTGGGCGCCTTCCTGAACACCCGGGTGGGTCGCGACCGGATCGTCACCATCCAGAACCGCCTCTCCCTGGCAGGCCGTCCCGGCAACCTCACCGTCAACGGCTTCATCTCGCTCAAGCTGGTCGCGGGAATCATCGTCGGCGTCCTCGCCTTCCTCCTGGTGAGCTTCGCCAACATCTCATTGCCGGTGCTGCCCGATTTCATCGGCCACATCGTGATCGCCGCGATTGCCGGGGTCGGTGGCTACGCCTTCCCGGACCTCTGGCTGCGCCAGAAGGTCACCGGCCGTCAGAAGGAGATCCGTCTTGCCCTGCCGAACGCCCTCGACCTGCTGACCATCTCGGTCGAGGCCGGCCTCGGCTTTGACGCCGCCCTCGTCCGCGTCACGGAGAAGTACAAGAACGCCCTAGCGGAGGAGTTCACCCAGGTGCTGAACGAGGTCCGGCTGGGCCGACCCCGCCTGGAAGCCCTGGACGACATGGGCCGGCGTGTCGGAGTGGAGGAGTTGCACAGTTTCATCCAGGCCCTGATCCAGTCGGAACAGCTCGGTGTCGGCATCGCCAAGGTCCTGCGCATCCAGTCCGAGGAGATGCGCCGCAAGCGCCGTCAGCGGGCCGAGGAACAGGCGGCCCAGGCCAGCCTGAAGATGCTCTTCCCGATGATCGGGTGCATCTTCCCGACGATCTTCATCGTCCTGATGGGGCCCGCCGTCCTCATCATCTTCGGCAAGCACTAGCGAAACTGGTCGACACCGAGTCCGGCGAAGTGCTGGTCTCGGACCTCGAGATCGCGCGGACCTCATGGTCGAGGTTCATCGGCCTGATGGGGCGCTCCTCACTGGCGTCCGGCGGCGGGCTCTGGATCGAGCCCTGCAACTCCATCCACATGTTCTTCATGCGCTTCGCCATCGACGTGCTGTTCCTGGACCGCTCCGGCCGCGTCAAGCGGGTCATGCTCCGGCTCAGGCCATGGCGGGTCAGCCCGATCGTGTTCGGGGCCCGCACGGTCGTGGAGCTCCCGGCGGGCACCCTGGCGGACCGCTCCCTGCAGGGCCGGGTCCTGCGGATCGAGGGCCCGTAGTGTCCTGCCTCACTAAAACCAAGGCAGGACACTAGCCCGAGGTCCCCGCAGCCTGAGAAATGTCGTCCCCGCGGGCACCCGCGGCGGCTACGCTCAGGGAGATGTGGGAGAGGGCGCTCGACCTGGTGTTCCCGCCCGTCTGCGGGGGCTGCCGCGGGCGGGGTGCCTGGCTCTGCGACCGCTGCCGCGACGCTGTCCGTCGCGCGCCCCTCACAGCCTGCAAACGCTGCCGCAGGCTGGTGTCGCTGGACCCCTGCCCGATGTGCGAAGCCGGGGAGGGTCCCGACTCGATGGTCGCCCTGGCCCGGCTCGAAGGCCCGCTGCGGGGCGCCGTGCACCGCCTCAAGTACGGGGACCGGCCGCAGATGGCGGCGCCGATCATCCAGGCGACGCTGGACCGACGCAGGGTCGGGCCGGGCCTGATCGTCCCGGTACCGCTGCATCCCTCGAGGCGCCGCCGCCGCGGCTACAACCAGGCCGAACTCCTGGCCGACCACCTCGCCCGCCTGACCGGGGGAGAGGTGCTGCGCGGCCTCGCCAGGATCGGGGCCGGCGGCAGGCAGGTGGGCCGGGGCGGGGCGCAGCGCCGCGAGGCGCTGACCGGCAACTTCGCGTGGGTGGCCTCCAGGAGTCCGGCCTCCGTGGTCATCGTCGACGACGTCGTGACCACCGGCTCCACCCTGCTGGAGTGTGCCCTGGCGGCGCAGCGGGGCGGCGTTGAGCGTGTCGACGCCCTGGCCGTCGCGCTCGGATAGCCGCCTCGGCCGTCTTCACAACTCCATCAGTTCCGCAACGGGCCGCGATAGGGGGTTGACCCGGCTACCGGTATGAGATAGTTATTCGCTGTCCGACGTCGTTCCTGAGAGGAGTCCATGGCCGTAACAAGCACCCGCACTCATGACGAGCTTGCCAAGTACTACGACGCCCTCGGCCCGATCCGGGACCTGGTCCTCGATGACAGCCTGACAGAGATCATGGTCAACGGCGCCAAGCAGATCTACGTCGAGCGCAACGGCAAGATCCTGCTCACCGACCGGCAGTTCGACGACGACAACCACCTGCTCCGGGTCATCGACTTCATCGTCAGTGCGGTGGGTCGCCGGATCGACTTCCGCAGCCCGATGGCCGATGCCCGCCTCTGGGATGGCAGCCGCGTCAACGCGGTCATCGCCCCGGTGGCCCTCGACGGCCCCATCCTGACCATCCGAAAGTTCACCCGGGACCCGTACAAGGCCTCGGACCTGGTCAACTTCGGGACCCTGTCCCCGGAGGCCGTCGGCTTCATCAAGGCCTGCGTGCTCTCGCGGGCCAACATCCTGATCTCAGGCGGTACGGGCACCGGCAAGACCACCCTGCTCAACGTGTGCAGCAGTTTCATCCCCTCGGACGAGCGAATCGTGACCATCGAGGACGCCGCGGAGCTGCAGCTGAACCAGGAGCACGTCTGCCGGATGGAGTCCCGCCCGGCCGACGTCCACGGCGAGGGCCGGATCGCGATCCGCGAGCTGGTCATGAACTCCCTGCGCATGCGGCCCGACCGCATCGTCGTCGGTGAGTGCCGTGGAGGCGAGGCGCTGGACATGCTCCAGGCCATGAACACCGGCCACGACGGCTCCCTGACCACGGTCCACGCCAACAGCGCCCGAGACGCCCTCAGCCGCCTCGAGACGCTGGTGCTGATGGCCGGCATGGAACTGCCCGCCAAGGCCATCCGCCAGCAGATCGCCTCGGCGGTGGACATGATCGTCCAGCTTTCGCGTATGAAGGACGGCTCCCGCAAGGTCACCGGCATCTCCGAGATCACCGGGATGGAGGGTGAGACCATCACGATGCAGGACATCTTCGTGTTCGAGCCCCGCGGGATGGACAGTGCCGGGAAGGTCCTCGGCGTGTTCCGTCCGACGGGGATTCGACCGAACATCATCGACAAGTTGTTCGACCTGGGCCTGGCCATCCCCCAGGAGCTGGCGCGACTCTTCCCGGACAGGCGCACCCGCCCGCGTTGATGGCGCCGGGCCTGCCGGGGAATGGTGGGCGGTGCGAGACTCAGGTGCGATGAAGGCCGGGGTAGGGCTCAGGCTACTGGTGGCGGCGGCCGTGTTGGCCGCCGCGACCGGGCTTTCGGCAACAGCCCTGGCCGGGGACCCGGGCACCGCACCAACCCTCTTCCAGCTCACCAACCAGGACCGCGCATCCAACGGCCTGGGTGGGCTGGCCAGCAATGGCAGCCTCAACAGCATCGCCACCAGCGCCCACAGCGGCGGCTGCGGTGGGGTCAACGGTCGGTCGCAGGACATGATCGACCGCAACTACTTCGCCCACCAGATCCCCCCGTGCGGACAGTATGTCTGGCAGGTTTTCAGCCTCGGCTCGTACACCGCCGCGGGCGAGAACATCGGCTGGAACAACTACCCCCCGAACCAGAGCGTCGGCCAGATCAACACGGCGTTCATGAACAGCCCCGAGCACCGCGCCAACATCCTGGGCAACTACAACCAGATGGGCACCGGGGCCTGGGCGGCGAGTGGGGCCTGGTCGGGCGGCGGTTCCTCGGTGAACGGGGCGATCATGTACACCGAGATCTTCATCAACAGCCCGGGTGGGGGTGGTGGCGCCCCCGCACCGCCGCCGCCGCCGCCGCCGGCACCGCGACCCCGGCCGACGCGGGCCCCCGTGACCGCGCCGCCCCCGGTGACCACCCCGCCAACGGACAACAGCGCACCACCTCCGACGACCGCGCCGGAGCCGTCCCCCTCGCCAAGCGCGCCGACGTGCCCGGTCGCCACCGAGCTGGGGGAGGCTGATCGCACTTCCCCGGCTCCCACGCTCGCCTCCGATGGCGGTCCCGCCCCCTGCCCGACGCCGAACCTGGTGGGCGCCGCACCCTCGGCCGGCCCGGCGGCAATCCGGCTGACGGGCACCATCGACCCGGGCTCCCGCCAGCTCACCGTCTCGTCGGCCGGCGGCCTCGCGGTCGGTGACAGCATCACGATCGCCGGCGCCGGTGCCTCCGGCGCCGACCTGGTCGCGAGGATCACATCGATCAATGGCAACGTCGTGGTCCTCGACGCCGCGGCGGGCACCGGCGTCAAGGATGCCCAGGTGCAGGCGGTCCCGAGCGCCGAGGTGGGAGCGGACCGGGAAGCGACCCGCAGGGGCATCCTCGAGACCGTGGTCGACCAGGTTCTGAGGCTCTTCCTGAGTGTCTGAGCAGGCGACCGCCGTTCAGCCGACGGTCGTAGCCGACAACCTCAGCAAGGCATACCGCATCTCGACCCGGCCGCACGTCGTGGTCGACCGCGTCGGCTTCACGGTGGCCCAGGGCGAGCTGGTTGCGATCATGGGCCCGTCGGGCTGCGGCAAGAGCACCCTCCTGCACCTGCTCGCGGGTCTCGAGCCGCCGGATTCCGGCCGCGTGGTCGTCGGCGGGACGGAGATCACCGCCATGGACGAGCGGCGCCGGACCGAGTTCCGCCGCGACAACATCGGCTTCGTCTTCCAGTTCTTCAACCTGGTCCCCAACCTCACCGCGGCCGAGAACATCGCCCTGCCCATGCGCATCGCCGGGTCCCGCGGCGGCCATTTTGACCGTGTGTCCGACCTGATGCGTGACCTCAATCTCCGCAACCTCCAGGGCCACCGGCCCGAGGAGATCTCCGGTGGCGAGCAGCAGCGCGTGGCGATCGCCCGCGCCCTGTTGATGGAGCCCACCGTGATCATTGCCGACGAGCCCACCGGCAACCTCGACTTCACGACCGGGAACGAGGTCCTCGACCTGCTCTGGTCGCGCTGCCACGAGCATGGCCAGACGGGGATCCTGGCCACCCATGACGCCCGTGCCGCCGCATATGCCGACCGCGTCCTGGTCATGCGTGACGGCCGGATCATTGAAACCATCGATCTTGGCCGCCGCCAGGACCACAGTGCCGCTCCTCTTATCTCTCGCCTGGCGCAACTCGGCCTCTAGGCTTCAGCGCTCCGTCCTGACGGCCCTCGCGGTCGCCCTGGGCGTGGGGCTGATCCTGGGCACCGAGCTCAGCTCGCGCGCGCTGCAGGCCGAGCTACGGCAGTCTGCCGCGGACCTCGCGGGCAGGGCCGATGCGGAGGTCTTCGCCTTCTCGGAGGCGGGCTTCTCCCAGGACATGGTCACCGTGGTCAAGAAGCTGCCCGAGGTGTCGATCGTGGCGCCGGTGGTGAGCAAGCGGGTGTTCGGCGATGCCGGCGGGTCGAGTTACACCTTCCAGGTCCTCGGCGTCGACCCCGCGGCCGAGCAGCAGCTCCACCCCTTCAACATCGTCGAGGGGTCGCTCTTCGCCGCGGACGCCAGGGGGACGGTGCTGCTCGACGCCCGCTGGGCCCGGGCCCACAACGTGGCGGTGGGCTCCACCATCTCGCTCTTCACGGCCACGGGCCCCGATACGTTCAAGGTCGCCGGGCTGCTGGGCGATTCGTCGTTCGTGCAGTCGAGCTTCGGTCCGATCGCGCTGGTGCCGCTGGGGATTGCCCAGAAGGCCTTCCGGCTCGGAGCCCACCTCACGCAGTTGAGCATCGGCCTGAAGGGCTCCTATTCCGACTTCAGGCGCGACCTGCGGCTGAAGGCCACCGAGGAGTACACGGTCCGGGACAACCAGGTGTTCTTCGCCTCCAGCCGCAACCCCTACCTGGAGCTGCAGCCGGTACTGCTGTTCTTCTCGGTCCTGGCGCTCGTGATCGGGCTCTTCCTCATCTACAACAACCTGGCGATGACCGTCTCCGAGCGGCGCCGGGACATCGGTCTCCTGCGGTCCGCGGGCGCGACGCCGGCCTGGGTACGCCGGCTCTTCATCACCCAGGCCCTGCTGCTGGGGGTCGCCGGGTCGGTCCTCGGGGTGCTGCTGGGCATCGGCGTTGCCGCGGCGCTGGTGCAGTACCTGAAGGCCAGCAGCGGGCAGCTGGGCCTCTCGCTCAGCCTCGACCCGGTGGTGATGCTGGCGGTGTTCGCCCTGGGGATCCTGGCCACCGTCGTCTGCGCCCTGGTGCCGGCGGCGCGCGCGGCCGCCGTGGCCCCGCTGGAGGCGATCCGCCCCCTCCAGCTCCTGGGCGCCGAGCGCAGCCGGCGCCGCACCACCGCGCTCGGGCTGGCCCTGCTGGTGGTTGCGGGCGTCCTGATCGTGTCGGGGCTGGCGCAGCGACCGGCAGACCTCGAGCTTCCCCAATCGGGCCTGGTCGTGGTGGCCGGCGGCATCATCGCCCTGTTCGCGGGCATCCTGGCGGTGACCCCGGCACTGCTGGTGCCCGTGACCCGGCTGCTGTCGCAGCCGCTGCGGATCTTCGCCCCGGCTGAGGCGATGCTCGCGCGCAACGCCGTCATCCGCCGCCCCAACCGGAGCGCGCTCACGATCGGCGGCCTGCTCGTCAGCGGTGCCCTGGTCGTGGCCGTCGCGGGTTTGAGCCAGGGTGCCCTGGACGCCGGGTCCAGCTGGGTGCAGAGCCTCTTCGTCTCCGACCAGCTGATGGTCTCGCCGGTCCGGCAGCCCGACCTGGTGCGCCAGGACATCAACAAGCTGGCAGGCGTGGACGCGACGTCACCGATCGCCTTCTTCACGCTCCGCGCGGGTGAGCGTGCCATGAACCTGGCCGCCGTTGATCCCCTGGACTACGCCGCCCACGGCCGCCTCCAGTTCGCCCCCGGCACCCCACCCGGGGCCTTCACCGAGATCGAGGAGTCGCGGTCGGTCTTCATCTCGCGCCGGCTGGCGCAGCTGCAGGCGGTGCGGGTGGGGGATTCCATTCCCCTGACCGCCGCCTCGGGCGTGCTCGAGTACCGGGTCGCGGCGATTGTCGAGCACTCGCTGCCCGCCCCGGGCGGCGAGGAGACCGCGCTGATCTCACTCGCCAATGCCCGCCAGGACTTCGGCGTGACGGGCTTCAACATCCTCCAGGTGCTGCCCAACCAGGGCGCCGGGCAGGACCTGCAGGCTCGCCTCGAGCACGCGGCCGGCCAGTACGGCATGCAGCTCGAGCCGGTCGCGGCGGTGCGCGATGGGGTGCGGCGAGGGCTGGAGTCACTGCTGCTGTTGCTCAGCGCCGTGGGCCTGGTCGGCGTTGTCATGGGGCTCCTGTCGGTGATCCAGACGATCCTGCTCAACGTCAGCGAGTCGACGCGGGAGCTGGCACTGCTCCGCGCCGTGGGCGCGACGGCGTCCCAGGTGCGCGGGATCATCCTGTCGCAGTCCGCGCTGCTGTCCCTGACCGGGGCCATAGGGGGCGCGGCCGTCGGGACGCTCCTGGTCGCGGTCATGACCCGGGCCGGAGCGAGCATTGGCTTCCAGCCCGTCTACGAGGTGCCGTGGGGCGTCATCGCCCTGGTGGTCCTGGCCAGCGTGCTGGGTGCCCTGCTCGCGGTGGCTCTGCCCGCCCGGCGGGCCGCCCGGACCTCGGTCGTGGCCGCGATCCGCTACGAATAGGCGCCTCAGCCTCCAACCTATACTGGAAGTGAGGCACGCTTGAAGCTGATTCTTCAACCCCATGACGTGCAGCTCACGCCTGAAACACGAACCCACGCCGAGGCCAGGATTGGGCGCCTGGACCGGCATTTTGACCGCATCATCGAAGCCCGGGCGGAATTCGAGCTGGAAAGCAGACGGGGGGTCGACCCCCCGAAAGCTGTATCCCTGCTCGTCCACCTCAGTGGGGTGACGCTGAAGGCCCGGGCCATCGGCAGGGAATGGAACAGTGTCCTCGACCAGGCCGTGGTGAAGATGGACGAGCAGCTGCGCCGGCGCAAGGAGCGCCTGGTCGAGCACCGCGCACCCCCCCTCGACCAGTTGGTGGAGGAGACATGAGTTTCCTGCTGAAGGTTTTCGGCGACCCCAACGACCGGGAGATCGGGCGGCACCTGCGCAGGGTCGAGGAGGTCAACTCCTTTGAGCCGGAGATGGAGGCGAAGTCCGACGCCGATTTCCTGGCCCTGACCGACGCCTTTCGCGAGCGAATCCGGTTGGCGCGCGAGGAGGCATTGGCCGCCGCGCCGGAGATCACCCTCGAGGACGCGAGCGAGAGGGCCGAGGCCGAGGCGGCGCGCCTGGAGACCGCCGAGAAAGAGGTGGACAGGGTGCTGGACGAGATCTTGCCCGAGGCGTTCGCGGCGGTGCGGGAGGTTTCCCAGCGCAAGCTCGGGATGCGCCACTTCGACGTCCAGATGATCGGGGGCATCGTCCTCCACCAGGGCAAGATCGCCGAGATGAAGACGGGCGAGGGCAAGACCCTCGTCGCGACGCTCGCGCTCTACCTCAACGCCCTCGCCGGCCGGGGCGCCCACCTGGTCACGGTCAACGACTACCTGGCCCGTCGCGACGCGGGCTGGAACGCGCCGCTCTACCGCGCCCTGGGCATGACCGTCGGCGTCATCATGGGACCCGCGCAGCAGGGCGGGGGCTATAACCAGTCCTTCCTCTACGACCCCGAGTTCGTCGACGAGAGCCACAGTGACGAGCGCCTGCAGCACCTCCGCCCGGTCACCCGCAAGGAGGCTTACCAGGCCGACATCACGTACGGCACCAACAATGAGTTCGGCTTCGACTACCTGCGCGACAACATGGCCACCGAGCTGACCGACTGCGTCCAGCGGGAGCCGCTGTACTTCGCCATCGTCGACGAGGTGGACTCGATCCTCGTCGACGAGGCGCGCACGCCCTTGATCATCAGCGGCCAGGGAACCGACTCCACCGAGAAGTACCAGCAGTACGCCCGGATCATCCCCCAGCTCGAGAAGGAGACCGACTACACGGTCGACGAGAAGACACGGTCGGTGGCGCTCACCGAGGAGGGCATCGGCAAGGTCGAGAAGTGGACCGGGATACCCAACATCTACGACTTCGACAACGTCGAGGAGGCGCACCAGGTCAACCAGGCGCTCAAGGCCCACGCCCTGTACCACCGCGACGAGGACTACATCGTTCGCGACAACGAGGTGGTGATCGTCGACGAGTTCACAGGGCGCACGATGCCGGGTCGCCGCTGGTCGGACGGCCTGCACCAGGCCATCGAGGCCAAGGAGGGGGTGAAGGTCCAGCAGGAGATGCAGACCCTGGCGACCATCACCTTCCAGAACTACTTCCGCCTCTACCGCAAGCTGTCGGGCATGACCGGCACGGCGATCACCGAGGCCGAGGAGTTCGACAAGATCTACAAGCTCGAGGTGGTCGTGATCCCGACCAACCAGCCGATGGTCCGCGACGACGCGCCTGACGTGATCTACAAGACCGAGGACGGCAAGTACCAGGCCGTGGTCGAGGAGATCATCGAGCGCCACCACACCGGCCAGCCCGTCCTGGTGGGGACCACCGACATCGCCAAGTCGGAGCGGATCGCCCGCCTGCTGGAGAAGAAGGGCGTGACCCACTCGGTGCTGAACGCCAAGTTCCACGAGAAGGAGGCCGAGATCGTCCAGGACGCCGGCCAGCGAGGCGCCGTCACGATCGCCACCAACATGGCCGGACGAGGCACCGACATCAAGCTGGGGGAGGGGGTCGACGACCTCGGCGGCCTGGCCATCCTGGGCACCGAACGGCACGAGTCCAGGCGCATCGACAACCAGCTCCGCGGCCGCGCCGGCCGCCAGGGAGACCCCGGCTACACCCGTTTCTACCTGTCGCTGGACGATGAGCTGATGCGCATCTTCGGGCGCAACATGGAGCGGGTCGGCGGCCTCATGGACGAGGAGACCCCGATCGAGTCGCGGCTGGTGTCACGGTCGATCGAGAGCGCTCAGTCGAAGGTCGAGGGATTCAACTTCGACGCCCGGCGCAACGTGGTCGAGTACGACGACGTGATGAACACGCAGCGCAAGATCATCTACGCCGAGCGGCGCCGGATCCTCGAGGGGGTCGACACCCGCGCGAACGTCCTGCAGTTCATCCGCGACATGATCGCGGACACCGCACCGGGTTACCTCGACGCCCGCCACCGCGACCTCTGGCGGCTTGACGAGCTCTGGGAGCACCTCGGCCAGATCGTGCCCCTGCCCACCTACGACAGCGTCGACCGCAACGCCCTGGGCGACGGCCCGGAGGAGGTCATCGACTCGATCCACGACATGGTTGTCCAGGCCTACGAGAAGATGGAGCAGGAGGTCACGCCCGAGGTCCTTCGCCAGGTCGAACGCTGGGTCATGCTGCGCACGATCGACTCCCGCTGGGTGGCCTACCTCACCACGATGGAGCACCTCAAGGAGGCCATCCACCTGCAGGGCTATGCCCAGAAGGACCCCCTTGTCGAGTACAAGAACGAGGCCTTCCAGACCTTCGACCAGTTGAAGCGCGACATCCAATTCGAGATCGCCACCAACATCTTCCGGGTCGAGGTGGTCAAGGACGGACAACAGGCCGGGGCGCCGCCGCCGGTGACCGAGACCATGGCCCGCACGATCGAGTCCGGGCCGGTGGCGCCGGAGGAGGGCAACGGCATGGCTGCCGCGGCGGTGGCCGAGGCGCGTCAGCCGGTGGGGGTGGGCAGCGCCGCTACCGGCCGCGGCATGGTCCCGCCGATCCCCGTGGCCGGCGCGGTCAACCCCGCCGCCCGGGCGGCGATGGCCGGGAAGGTGGGAAGGAACGATCCCTGCCCCTGCGGGTCGGGGCGCAAGTACAAGAAGTGCCACGGGCGTTGACCGGCCACTGAGCCGGTCGAGGGCGTCAGCCCTACGCGACCCACGGCTGCACTGGACCGTGCTCCTGGGGGTGGGACTGCCCGGCCTGCTGGCTTACATCTACGCCTTCGTCGTCGCGCCCTTCCAGGGTGTCGGCGGCGGGCGCAACGACCTCGATGTCTACCTGCGTGCCGCCGCGGACATGGGCGCCGGCCGAGACCCCTACTCGGATTTCGCCTCGGTCACCCAGCATGTCGACCCCACCCTGACGGGGGGTTACATCTACCCGCCCGGGTTGGCCTGGTACCTGCAGCCGCTGGCGGGGCTTCCCCGCCCCGTAGCGCATGCGCTGGTGGCGGTGGTGCTGCAGCTACTGCTGGTGGTCGCGGTGGTGGCCATCCTGCGGGTCGTGGGGCCGCTTCCCAGGCAGGGCATCGCCGCGATCGGAGTGCTCACGATCGGCTTCTTCCCACTGTGGCAGAACCTGGTCTACCAGCAGGTCAACCTCCTCCTGCTGGCCCTGTCGGCCGGCTTCCTGGTGTCCTGGGTGGCCGCTGGCGAGGAGCGCCGGCGCGAGGCGCTCGGGGCGCTCGGGGCAGGTATCGCCGTCGCGATCAAGCTGATCCAGGCGCCGACCCTGGCGCTGGTGGTCTGGCGGCGCAGGTGGAGCATGCTGGGGCCCGCGGCGATCGGCGCGCTGGCGGTGCTGGGGGCCGGCCTTCCCTGGCTCGGCGAGTACGTCAGTCGCGTCATGCCCCGGGTCGGACAGGGAACAGGCTGGGTGCTGAACCAGGCCCCGGCGGCACTGGCCGCGCGCCTGGTGCATCCCGTGAGCTTCTACCGGACCACCCCCGACACCGGCCCGGAGGTGGCCATCACGGCGGCCGTGCTCGCAGTCGTGGTCATCGGTCTGACCGCCCGGGCCCTGTGGCGCCGACCGGCATCGAGGCGTGACAGGTGCCTGGAGGTGGCGCTCGTGGTTTCCGCCACGCCTGTCTTCCTGCCCCTGACCTGGGATACCCACCTGGTGCTGCTGATCCTGCCGCTGATCGTGCTGGTTGTCGACTCGCAGCGCCGCGGGGATGACCGCGGGGTCGCCGCCGCGGCGCTGGCATGGGTCCTCATGGGGCCGCTGCACATTGCTTACCTCGTTGTGTTCGGGCTGTTGCTGCAGGCTGGTGACCTCAACCTGGCGCTGACCACCGGGCACCCAGGCCCGGCGGTGGACGTGGTGCTCAGGCTGGGAGCCGAGCTTGGGCCGGTGGGAATTGTCGTGCTCTGGCTGGCGTGCCTGCGGGCCTATTCGACTCCGTATGCTTGGTCGTCTTGACAGAGCAGAAGACCGCCAACGAGCTGCAGGAACACGCTGAGGACCTGTTCCGCCGCGTCCAGCAGCTGAAGGAGCACCTTTGACCTCGCCGGCCAGAGGGCGCGGCTGGAGGAGCTGCAGCCCGAGCTGAACAACCCGGGTCTGTGGGAGGACCCGGCAAGGGCCCAGCAGGTGACCCGCGAAGCGTCCACGTTACGGGCCCGCGTTGATTCGCTCGAGGCCCTGGACCGGGAGGCCGCGGACGTCGGCGAAATGCTCGAGATGGTCGCCGCCGAACCGGACCCGGCGCTCACCGCCGACCTGACCGCCGAGCTGGCGCGCCTGGAGAAGGACCTCGCCACGAGGGAACTCGACGTGCTGTTCAGCGACCCGTACGCCGAGAGCGCCGCGGTGCTTTCCCTCAGCTCGGGGGCGGGCGGCGTCGACGCACAGGACTGGGCCGAGATGCTGCAACAGATGTTCCTCAGGTGGGCCCAGCGCCGCGGGATGAAGGTGGAGATGGTCGAGGTCACACCCGGCGAAGAGGCCGGGATCAAGGGTGCGACGATGGTGATCACGGGGGAGCGGGCCTACGGCTGGCTGAAGAGCGAGCGCGGCATCCACAGGCTGGTCCGCCTCTCGCCGTTCGACTCCGCGCACCGGCGTCACACCTCGTTTGCGCGGGTGGAGGTGGTCCCCGAGCTCGACGAGGTCACGGAGGCCCAGATCGTCATCGACGAGAAGGACATCCGTCGCGACGTGTTCCGCTCCAGCGGCGCGGGTGGCCAGCATGTCAACAAGACCTCATCGGCAGTCCGGCTCACCCATCTCCCCACGGGGCTGGTCGTGAGCGTCCAGAACGAGCGCTCACAGCACCAGAACGAGGAGGTCGCCCTCAAGATCCTGCGGTCCAAGCTGGCGGCGCTGGCCCAGGAGCAACACCTCGAGCATGTCCAGGAGCTCAGGGGGGAGCACGTGAAGGCCGAGTGGGGCAGCCAGGTCCGCTCCTACGTGCTGCAGCCCTACACCCAGGTCAAGGACCACCGGACCGGGTACGAGGTGGGGAACGCCGCCGCGGTGCTGGACGGTGAGCTCGACGGCCTGATGGAGGCCTACCTGCGGTGGGAGGCCTCCGCGGCCAGCGCCTGAGGGGTGGCCACCTCGTAGATCCTGGTCGAGCCCGAGGTGAAGGCGCGGCGCAGGAACGACAGCTCGTCCGGCTTGATCCGCGCGAACCTGCTCTCCCGCGGGCCGAAGTAGACCCACCGCACCCGGCGCTGCGCAAGGTAGGCCTGGGCGTCCGTCTCGCCCAGGTAGAAAGCCGCCAGCCGCCTGCCCTCGCGGTCGTAGTCCGGCGTGTACGAGAAACTTCCCCATGCCGCGCGCACCGCGCCGAAGGCGGCCAGGAACTGGGAGCTGGTGCCGTCCCCGACAGCGACGTCTTCGCGCCCTGCGTGCTGCCTGAGCCATGTGGTGGCCGCGAGGTCGTCCGTGCTGGCGTAAGCCTCCGGCGAGCCCGCCAGCACGGCTCGAGGGCTGGCGAACGCCAGCGCCAGGATCGAAGTTGAGCTGAGGATGACCGCCAGGTTCAGCGTCAGGAGCCGGAGCTTGCGCCGGCTGTGGCCCAGGGGGCGGCGCCGGGCGATGCGGCGGAACGTCGCGCTGCGCCAGGTCCTGGGCAGCACCACCAGCACGGCGCCGCGGGCCGCCAGCAGGGCCAGCGCCATCTGTAGCCCCTCGGCCCGGTGCCCGACGTTGCGAAACGGGACCAGGATGACCGCGGCACCCGCGAGCACGAAGGCCCACATCAGCACCTCCCCAGCGGCCGGCGAGCGCCGCCGCCGGACCAGCGATGGGAGGTTGGCCAGGGCGAAGAGCAGCGGCAACCCGAACCCGAACCCGTAGTAGAGGAGCGGATCGGGTACTGACTCGTGCGGCAGGCCCTGGGCCATGAGGGAGCGGATCTGGGGATCGCTGCCGGTCAGGAAGTAGCTGTAGAGCACGTACGGTGCCGATGGCAGGAGCATGGCGCAGCCCAGGATCGCGGTGCGCCAGCCGGCGCGCCGGGTGGAGAGGCCCCAGCCCAGGAACACGGCCGTGCCAAGGCCCATCACGGCGGCCTTGTCAGGGTGAATCGACGTGACCAGCAGCGCCGCCGCCGCGCCACCAATGGCGGTCATCGCGGCGGCCCGGCCGCGGCGGGAGGGCAGGGCCAGCAGCGACCTCATGTAGATGACCAGGCCGAGGAGCACGGCCGCGAAGTGCGGGGAAAAGGCAAGGCCTGCGAACGTGCTGCTCTCCGTGACCAGCAGGTCGAAGGGCACCTCCTGCCCGCGGAAGAGGGGGATGAGAAGCTGGAAGAGTCCCGCCCCCGAGGTGAAGAGCAGGAACAACAGTCCGACTCGCCGGACGACCCGGGAGGGGGTGGCCTCCCCGTACAGCTTCCACGCCTGCCATACAAACAGCGCCGAAAGGGCCAGGCGGGCCGCGTGGTACCCCAGCGCCAGCCCCACCGGGCCGCCCCACGACGGCACCAGGTGGCCCAGCAGGGAGTACAGCGTGTACGCCAACAGCGGGGGTGCCGGCAGGTATGTGAAGTAGTCCCGGAACAGCCAGGCGCCCTCCTGGGCATGGGCCATCTGCGCGTAGTAGAGGAAGGTGTCGTTGGGGTTGAAGGCAACCCCGGTGTAGGTCATGCCCTTCGGTGCGAGGAATACCAGGACCAGGTAGGGGAAGGAGAGCAGGAAGAGGGCGGTGAACGCCTGCCGCCGGTAGAACCGCTGGTCGCGGCCGGCGGTCCTGGAGGCCTTCACCGGCCGATTGTATGCGGGGCAACGGGGATGGTTGAATCGTCGCCACAGTGACCGTGCGCCGGGGTGCCTCCAGGCTGCGGCCGGCCGCGACCAGGTGGATGGCAGCCGCCCTGGGCTTGCTCGCGACCGGCGTCTATCTCGTCGGATCCAGCCGCTCCTTCGAGAACGACGAGGCGATCACCTTCGCCAACTTCGTCGTCACCCGCTCGACCTGGGCGGTGCTGGGCGGCAGGACCGACATCGAGCACACCTATCGATCCGTTACGGGCACCAGCGACCACGTCCTGGTCTCGGTGTTGAGTCACCTGGTGTACCTGGCGACCGGTACTCACAGTGAGTTCGCCTATCGCATTCTCCCCGCCCTGGCCGCCGGCGCGGCCATCGCCGTGCTCTGCTTCTTCCTGGCTCAGCGTTTCGGCCTCCTGGCGGGCATCGTGCCCACGATCTTCATGGCCACCACGCAGGCCTGGGTGTACGAGAGCCGGCAGATGCGCGGGTACAGCTTCATGGTCCTGTTTGCGATCCTCGCCACGCTGGTGCTGCGCTCCGGCCTCGGGGACCGCAGGCGCGCCGCGGTTTACATCGGGCTGATGACGGCCGCCACCGCCTCTCACCTCTACGCGGTCCTGCTGTTGCCGCTGCACCTCGCATACGTTGCGGGCGCGCGCCCCAGGGACCTCCGCGGGACCCTGCCCGCGGTGCTCGCGGCGGGCGCCCTGGGGCTGTTGTGCAATGCCCTGGTGCTCTTGAACGCGTTCCAGATGCTGGTGGGTAAACAGCCCCGCCAGTTCCGGCTCGATTTTCCCAAGGCGCTCGTCATGGACCTGGTCGGAGGGCCGTTCCCGGTTGCCGTCATGTTCGGCCTGACCGCGGTGCTGCTCGGGGCCTTCGTGCTGCGCCGGCGGCGGTGGTTCCTGTATCCCATCGCCGCGCTCGCCGCGTTGGTTTCGGTTCTCTGGCTGCTGGTCCAGCCCATGTGGCTGTACCCGCGGTTTTTCCTGTTCATCCTGCCGGGCGCGATGTACATGGTGGCGGTTGCCCTGAAGCGGTGGCCGCTCCTGGCCCCATTGGTCCTTCTCGGTGCTGCGATGTCAGCCCTGGGACAGGCGCCGGGGTACGGGTCGGAGCCGATGTCGCTGCCCGCCGCCGCTCGGATCATCGACGCCTCGCGCGCCACGGGTGGCAACCCCTGTGTGCTGGAGGGCGACCAGCTGGAGATACTGGCGTACACGGACAAATACTCGATCGCGGGCCGGGTCGAGGACCTGCCAGGGTGCGACCTGGTCGTGATCGTCGCGTGGTCCGCGGACCCGGTGCTGGAGCAGGCTGCCTTCAGCGGCTTCCCGAAGCACACCGTTCTCGCGGGCCAGACCACAGGGCTGTTACTAGCCCGCTGACAGCTCCCGGCGCCTGGCCATGAGGGCGGCGCCGGCGGCGGCCAAGGCCAGCAGCACCCCGGGAAGCGGGCCAAGGCTGTCCGCGATGTACGAAACCCCGTAGGCCACCTTGAGGACGAGGTTGCCATCACCGGGCCCGGGCGCGTTGGACACCCAGAACAGGCAACCCAGGAACAGCGCGAGCGCCGCGGCCTGCAGCACCAGCAGGCGGGAAACGCCGCGGTCGTCCGCCTCCGCCGCGGCGAAGACCAGCACCAGGACCACGCCGCAGTACAGGGCGTCGAGCATCCCCGTCAGGGAGTTGTTGGGTGGGTAGATCAGGAGCCCGATGACCACCCCGCCCAGGATTGCCGCCCTGGCGGCGCCGGGCACCGCCGGGGGATGGCGAAGGGCGACGAAGGCCAGGCCCAGCGCACCGGGGATGGTCAGTACGAAGATCGCGATCACCAGGTGGGCGAAGGCGCGGTCGCCCGGCATGGCTTCAGCCGGGAAGAAGCTTGCGGCCGCCGTCAGCAGCCGCGTGAGTGCCCAGACCGGGAGCGCCACCGCCTGGCGCGCCGGGACCGAGGCCCGCAGCAGCCCCCCGGGGTCGCCGCCGCTGACATTGATGACCCATGGGACCGATGTCAGCAGGGCCGCTGCCGCGGCGACCGCAGTGGTCAGCCTGTGCCGGCCCCGGGCGAGCACGAATATGCCCAGGCCCGCCACGTAACCAAGTGCCCCCGGGTGGACCAGGAGCGCGCCGGCCAGCGCCAGGCCGGTTCCGGCGGCGGCGATCTTCGAGCGCTCCATTGCCAGCAGCACCGCCGTCAGCACGAAGAATGCGGAGAAACCCCAGGGCCACGTGTAGACCGAGTAGGCGAGCACGAAGGGGCCCAGCGCGAGAGCCAGCAGGCGACCGCGCGGCTGGGCGTGGTTGGCTCGCTTAAGCAGGAGCGTGGCCGGCCAGAGCCACAAGCTGTTCAGGAGGACGCTGACCACCTGGAAGACCTCGAAGCCGGGGGCATGGGCGAGGAGGGCGCCCGCAAGTTGGTGGAAGAGTGCCGTCCTCCCCGGGATGAGAGAGGCCAGGGCGTGGTTGGGCAGCCCCCCGTAGTTGCGAGCCAGCTCGTAGTGCAACAACCAGTCGGAGTAGCGGGTACCGCCGGTGTGCAGGTGGAGGGCGGCCTCGACGCCCAGGGCGAGCGCGACGCACGCCACTGCTTCGAGCCTGGGCAGCCAGAGCGCCAGCACCAGGGTCAGCGCCGGCGCCACCAGGAAGATCCCAAGTCCCGGCTGTCCCCACAGCAGCAGCACCTCCTGGCAGAGCCCGGCCACGCAGAGGGCGGCCATGGCGACAATCAACCGTACGGCGTCACCGGATCGGAGAAGGGTCAGCCACCTCAAGAGGCGGGCCCCGCCGGGTCCTGGCCGGGCGCATTCACCACCGCGATGACCGAGACCAGCAGCGTGGCCGTGAGGATCACGCCGAACCCGGCCCGCCCGCTTGCTGAGAACGTCACGCCCGCGAGTGCGAGGGCGGCCGCCAGGACCAGGCGCAATGGCGCGCCGACGGCCCACAGGACCAGGGTGGCGCCGATGATGAGCCGGGGGCGCGCCGCCGCCACCACCAGGAGCGGCAGGGCGCCGAGGATGAGGTCGTTCATATGGAGGTAAGGGCTGACCCCCAGCGCTGCCGCCATGGCCAGCGCCAGCGGGGCGAAGGTCGGGCCGGCCATCCGGTCACGCTTCCGCCAGATGGTCCAGGCGATCGGCGGAGCGACGACCAGGGCGGCGACGACGACCGCGACAGCCGGCGGCAGGAACGGCATCAGCGCGGGGTACCCGGCAAGGCCGCTCTGGGAGAACTCCGAGCCGGAACCGGCCGGGCCCAGGGCGGCCCCGAAGCTGGTCAGGGTCGCAGCCCACCGCGGGAAGGCGCTCGACCCCTCAAAAGCGACGGCGGCGGCCGCGAGGACGAGCAGCCCTGCCGCCAGGCCCAGCCCGGCGACCAGGCCGGCGCGCAGTCGGTGCCCGCTCGGAGCAGCCGCTGCGGGCGCCGCGAGGAGTACCGCGGCGGCAATCGGTAGGCCGACCTGCGGCTTCACCGCCAGGAGCGCCAGCGCGACCCCTCCCCAGAACGGTCGCCCGCGGGCGGTCAACCAGGCGCCGGCGCCGGCGGCAAGCATCAGGATGGCTGAGGGGTTGCCCACGAAAACGTCCAGGGCCATCGGTGTCGAGGCGAGGAAGAACACTCGCGCGAGAGCCCGCCCCCGCCAGGCCAGCAGGCTGAGGAACAGTTCGAACCCGCCCAGGCCGCAGGCCAACAGGAGTGCGACCGTGGCCAGGTAGAAGTGGAGCTCGGACAGGCCCGACGCCGCCCGCAGGGCCGTCGTGACGAGTGGCGGATAGCCGTACGGCGCGTGCCGGAACACCCGGGTGGTACCGGCCGGGTTGTAAAGGCGGTCCTCCTCCGCCTCGAGGCTGGCGAGGTTGTAGGGGTCGCCGCCACGGGCACTGAGCGTGCCGGCGGCATAGAGAACCCTGGCGTCGGCGCCAATCTCGGTCCACCAGAGGGGGCTGAACAGGTAGGCGGTGAAGGTGATCGCGACCGCCAGGCAGACCACCGTGGTCCGCCCGGGTACCCAGGAGAAGCGGCCACCCGCCCGCGCAGGAGCAGGGACCGTGGGAGCCACCGCCCGATTGTAGAGGCGGTCAATGGTCGCATTGAGGGAGGAAACCCCGATGCTATAGTGACTGGGTCCTGGAAACGCGTATCCGATGACCGGGACCAAGCTCACGGTGCCGGCCAGCCGCAGGAGGCCGCTCCCCGGTTGTTGAACGGGGTTACGGAGATTTTGCTGACGTCATTACAGCCGGAAACCAGGCTCAATACCGAGCCTGCCGAGGCTCCCATCATCAGGTTCCAGGGCGTCAGCAAGACGTACCCCAACGGGACGCTGGCGCTTCGTGGCATCGACCTCAACATCGCCCGCCAGGACTTCATCTTCCTCGTCGGCCCCAGCGGCGCCGGTAAGTCGACCCTGGTGCGGCTGATGATCCGCGAGGAGAAGGCGACCGTGGGCAAGATCTTCCTGGACGGCCAGGAGCTGGGACGGTTGAAGCATCGTCACCTGCCCAAAGTTCGGCGCAAGATCGGGATCGTCTTCCAGGACTTCAAACTGCTGCCCAAACTGACGGTTTTCGAGAACGTGGAGTTCGCGCTGCGCGTGACCCGCGGCGTCGACCGCCTGACGCGGGCGAAGGTCGAGGAGGTGCTGAGCATCGTCGGCCTCGAGGGAACCGAGAAGAAGTTCCCTGACGAGCTCTCCGGCGGCCAGCAGCAGCGCGTCGCGATCGCGCGCGCCCTGAGCCACGATCCCAAGATCTTCGTGGCCGACGAGCCGACCGGGAACCTCGACCCCGCCACGAGCTGGGAGATCCTGCAGTTGCTGCTCAAGATCAACGAGCGCGGCGCCACCGTGGTCATGGCGACGCACAACAAGGAGATCGTCGACATCCTGCGCAAGCGCGTGATCGTCATCGACGGTGGCACCGTGGTGCGCGACGATGCCTCGGGCGGTTATAGCGAGGAGATCGAGGCAGCGCAGGAGGCAGGCCAGGGTGTGGGCTAGCCTGTCGTTCGCCCCCCGGTCGGCGCTCCAGAACTTCTGGCGCAACAAGGGGCTGTCGGTCTTCGCGGTCTCGGTGATGTTCGTGGTCCTGCTGATGACCGGGGTATCGCTGGTGCTCGGGCACTCGTTCAACCAGACCATCGACAGCCTCAAGTCGAAGGCCTCGACGGTCTCGATCTACATCGCCGACTCCACCCCGATGCCCAACGTGGTCAACGTCGAGAACCGGCTCCGTGCGGACAAGCGCGTGCGCAGCGTCAGCTATGTGTCCAAGAACAGCGCCCTGAGCAAGTACAAGCAGGACCCCAACATCCCGCCCGACATGATCAACAACCTCGAGGGCCAGAACCCTCTGCCCGCGTCGATCGACGTCGACGTCAAGAACATCAACGACCTTGATGCCATCGCCAACGAGGTGAAGGGCCTGCCGCTCTTGGACAAGCAGGGCGCCACCAACTACCGCAAGGAGGTGATCGACAAGGTCGTCCTGTTCAGCAGGTTCGTCGGGATCGCGGGCACCGTGCTGCTCATCAGCCTGGGCGCCGTGGCCGTCTTCATCATCATGATGTCGATCCGCACCGCGGTGTTCGTCCGCCGCAAGGAGATCGAGGTGATGAAGCTGGTCGGGGCCACGGACTGGTTCGTCCGGGGGCCATTCCTCATGGAGGGGATGCTCGCCGGGCTGCTCGCGTCGTTCCTCGCGGTGGTGGTCGTGGCGGGCGGATACCACCCGTTCGTGGACAAGGTCAGGGGCGCGGTGCCGTTCCTGCCACTGAGTTATGACGCTGGTTTCCTCGGTCAGCTCTGCCTGGTGATGGCCGGCGTTGGGATTGCGCTCGGAGCCCTGGGTAGTTACCTTGGAGTCCGGAGGTTCCTGCAGGCCTAGCCGGGGAGCCAACTATTCATATGCGACGACGTCTTCTATACATCCTTGCTGCACTGAGTGCCGTCGGACCCCAGGTGTTGTCGATGCCCGCGCGCGCTGACGACCTGACGACCAAGCAGCAGCAGCGTGACCAGCTCAACGGCTCGATCGGCGCGCGGAACCAGAGGATCCAGCAGG
Source organism: Chloroflexota bacterium (assembly GCA_034666405.1). GTDB lineage: Bacteria > Chloroflexota > Dormibacteria > DASZGP01 > DASZGP01 > JAXDLW01. The sequence continues at coordinate 99,916 of JAXDLW010000020.1, forward strand.
ACCAGGGCAAGCTGCTCAGCGTGCAGGCGCAGCTGCAGCTGCTGGACGGCCAGGTGCGCGATGCCGAGGCCGCCCTGGCCGGCGAGAACGCCAAGCTGGACACCATCCTCGGCCAGATCGACCAGACCCAGCGCAAGCTGGATGAGACCCGGATGCACCTGGAGCATCGTCAGCAGGTGCTCAACGAGCGCAGCCGGGGGCTGTACAAGCAGGGTGGCGACATCAGCGTGATCGACAGCCTCTTCACCTCGAGCACCTTCTCCCAGCTGCTCGACCGCTTCCTCGTCATGCGCGACGTGGCCCATGCGGACCAGGTCCTGGTGCAGCAGATCAAGGCTGACAAGGTCACCATCGAGCAACTCGCGGCGCAACAGGCACAGGAGCGCGACCAGCAGGCACAGGTGGTGGCCGGCATAAAGCAGCGGCAGGATGCGCTGCGCCTCCAGTACGTGCAGCAGTCGGTCCTGCGACAGCAGGTGGCAGCGGACATCTCCAACCTGCAGTCCCAGAACGCCGCGGCGCAACAGGCCCTGGTGGCGGTCAATGCCGAGATCGCCGCGCTGGTCGCGGCGCGCGGCCGGGCCCATTCCTCCGGGGTGTTCGCCTGGCCCGGCGTCCAGGGCCCGGTCACCCAGACCTTCGGCTGCACCGATTTCGCGGGGGAGCCCTCGCCGCCGCCGGGCTACAGCTGTCCCAAGTCCCGGCCCTATTTCCACACGGGACTGGACATCGCCGGGCCCTACGGCAGCGAGGTTGATGCCACCGACGGGGGCATCGCCTACACCTACCCCGGCGCCTACGGGTACGGCAACCACGTCATCATCGTCCATGCCAACGGCTATGCCAGCCTGTACGGCCACCTGTCCAGCTTCGCCATCGGCAGCGGCCAGGGGGTGGCCAAGGGCCAGAAGATCGGCTACGAGGGCAGCACGGGCTTCAGCTCCGGGCCCCACCTGCACTTCGAAATCCGCCTGAACGACGCACCCCAGGATCCCTGCCGTTACGTTGTCTGCTGAGCCCGGCCCCGCGCCGGGGGAGGCCATGGCGCCCACCCGCGCCCGGGGCCGCTGGCTGAAGCGAGTCGTCATCGTCCTCCTGCTCCCGGTGTCCTTCTACCTCGGCATGGTCTTCGAGTTCCACGCCGGCCCGGACATCGACCAGGTCATCGCCCCCGCGCTGTTCGCCGCGCCCGTCAAGTCCCTGGACCTGGGCACCCTGAACCAGGTCTTCGAGCTGATGCAGCGGAACTACGCCAAGAAGGACCTGAACTCGAACGACGCCTTCAACGCCGCCGCCAAGGGGCTGGTGCACAACCTGCTGGGGTCGCCGCAGTACAAGGACGACTTCTCCTTCTACTTCACACCTGAGGAGCTGCGTCAGAACAAGGAGTTCCTGGCGGGTTCGTTCGGGGGCATCGGGGCCTCCATGGAGGTGAAGAACACTCAGCTCACGGTCACCGCCATCACCCCGAGCTCGCCGGCCCAGGCGGCCGACCTGCGGGCCGGTGACGTGGTCACCAGGATCGACGGACAGGACGCCGCCGGGCTCACCGTGGACCAGGCCGTGCAGAAGATCCGGGGCAAGGTCAACACCCACGTCAAGCTGACGGTCTCCCGGGCGGGCAAGATCCTCGAGTTCGACATTGTGCGTGCCCAGATCAGCGTCCCCAGTGTGCGCAGCAAGGACATCGCGCCCGGGGTCTTCTACATCCGGGTGTACGAGTTCGGCGAGCACTCGGCCGACGACTTCGACAAGCAGCTTCGGGACGCTGTCGCACGGGGCGACAACAAGGTCATATTCGACCTGCGCCGGGACCCCGGTGGCTTCGTCTCCGCCGCCGACCGAATCGTGTCCGAGTTCGTCCGCTCCGGGGTGACCGTGAAGGTCGTGGACCGTTCGACGACCGACGAGCACAAGGTGACGGGCCAGGGCGTGGCCTTCGATACCCGGGTCGTTGTGCTTGTGGATGAGAACAGCGCAAGCGCATCGGAGATCACGGCGGGAGCCCTGCAGGACCACCAGCGGGCAACCCTGGTGGGCAAGAAGACGTTCGGCAAAGGCCTGGTCGAACAGGACTTTCCCCTGCGCAACGGCGGCGACCTGCACCTCACCGTTGCCTACTGGTACCGCCCCTCGGGCAAGTCCATCAACCTCGTCGGCATCACCCCCGACACGACCGTCGCGCTGGCCAGCCCGCAGGACTTCTACGAGGTCGCGGACCCCGCCGCGAACGCGGCCAAAGACGCCCAGTTGCAGGCGGCCCTCGCCGCCCTCAAGTAGGGCTGTGACGGGGCCGGCGCGGCAGGGCTGCGGAATTACAATGACCTTGCTGTGAGTTGGGGAAGCAAGGTGTCGAGGCCCAGCGGGTCGCCCGTTGGCTGACGCTTTCGACATAGTCATCCTGGGCGGGGGTATGGGGGGCTATGTGGCCGCCATCCGCGCTGTCCAGCTGGGCAAGACGGTGGCGCTGGTCGAGAAGGACAAGCTGGGGGGCACGTGTCTGCACACCGGCTGCATCCCGACCAAGGCGCTACTGCACACCGCCGAGCTGTACCACGACGCGAAGAACGGCGCCGCCTCCGGCGTGAACGTCACCGGCGTCGAACTGGACTGGGCGGCCGCCAACCAGCGCAAGCAGAAGATCGTCGACCAGCTGCACAAGGGCGTCCAGTTCCTGATGAAGAAGAACAAGATCGAGGTGCTGAACGGCACCGGGGTCTTCGAGTCATCGACCCGCGTCCGGGTGGACGGCCCGGACGGCGCGCGCACCATCGAGGGCGGCAACGTGATCGTCGCCACCGGCAGTCACCCGAAGAGCCTGCCGGGGGTCGAGATCGACGGCGAGCGGGTCATCAACAGCGACCATGCGCTGGCGCTCAAGGAGGTGCCGCGGTCCGCGGTCATCGTCGGCGGCGGAGCGATCGGGGTGGAGTTCGCGTCGATGTGGAACGACCTCGGTGCCGAGGTCACCCTGGTCGAGGCGCTGCCCCGGATCACCCCCCTGGAGGATGCCGAGGTTTCCCAGGTGGTGAGCCGGGCGTTCACCAGGCGCGGGATCAAGGTCGTCGCCGGCGCGCGCCTGGACCTGAAGTCGGTGAAGGCCTCGGGGGACGGCGTCCGCCTGCACTACGACAGCGACGACGGCGGCGCCGACCTCAACGCGGACGTGCTGCTGATGGCGGTGGGACGGGGCGCCAATGTCGATGGGCTGGGCCTTGAGAAGACCGGGGTCAAGGTGGAGAAGGGCTGGGTGATGGTCGATGACGACCTGCGCACCGACGACCCTGCGGTCTTCGCGATCGGCGACGTCGTTGGCGGCTACCTGCTGGCCCATGTCGCCTCGCACGAGGGCATCCACGCGGTCGAGGTCATCAGCGGTGAGAGCCACGCCCCCCTGAACTACAACCAAATGCCGCGCTGCACCTACTCGCGGCCCCAGGTGGCCAGCGTCGGCCTGACCGAGGAGCAGGCCCGCGAAGCCGGCGTCGAGGTCAAGACCGGGAAGTTCCCGTTCTCCGCCCTGGGCCGGGCGATGATCATGGGCGACACCGACGGCTTCGTGAAGGTCGTGACCGACGCGGGTACCGGCGAGGTCGTCGGGGCCCACATGGTGGGCCACAACGTGACCGACCTGATTGCCGAGCCGGCGCTGGGCCAGCTGCTTGAAGGCACCGCCTGGGAGATCGGTCTCAGCGTCCATGCCCATCCCACGCTGTCCGAGGCGGTGGGTGAGGCGGCGCTGGCGGCCGAGGGCCGGGCCATCCACATCTGAGGTCGATCTGATGAAACTGGTCAAACCGGAGGTCGCCCCCGAGATCGAGGCGGCCACCCTGCGCGAGATGTACCGGTCGATGCTGCTCGCCCGCATGGTTGACGAGCGCTGCTGGCTGCTGAACCGTGGTGGCAAGGCGCCGTTCGTGATCAGCTGCCAGGGCCAGGAGGGGGCGCAGGTGGGCAGCGTGTTCGCGCTGGACCGCGGCCAGGACTGGTTCGCGCCGTACTACCGCGACCTGGCCGTGGTGCTGGCGCTGGGCGAGACCCCGCGGGACATCCTGCTCTCGGTCATGGGCAAGGCCGGTGAGCCCAACTCCGGGGCGCGCCAGATGCCCAGCCACTTCGGCAGCCGGCGGCTCAGGATCATCTCGCAGGGCAGCTCCGTCGGCACCCAGGCCCTGCACGCTGTGGGCACCGCGCTGGCGAGCCGGTCGCGCGGCGAAGCCGCCGTGTCCATCAGCTACGTGGGGGAGGGGGGCACCAGCCAGGGTGATTACCACGAGGCGATGAACTTCGCCTCGGTGCACCGCCTGCCCGTGATCTTCTTTGTCGAGAACAACAACTACGCCATCTCGGTACCGCTGAACCTGCAGATGGCGGTCCAGGACGTCGCGGTACGGGCGGCGGGCTACAACATGCCCGGGGTGGTCGTGGACGGACAGGATGTCCCCGAGGTCTACCGGGTGACGAAGGAGGCCGCCGACCGGGCGCGCGCCGGCGATGGCCCCAGCCTGATCGAGGCCAAGGTCCACCGCTTCACGTCGCACTCGTCCGACGACGACCAGCGCGTCTACCGGCCGGAGGCGGAGATCAAGCAGGAGGCGCAGGAGGATTGCCTGCCGCGCTTCCGCGACCACCTCTTCGAGGAGGGCGCACTGACGCAGGAGCAGGAGACAGCCCTGCGGACCGAGCTGCGAAAGCAGATCGACGACGCGACCCAGGCGGCGGAGGACGCACCCTACCCGGCGCCCGAGGAGGCGCTCCTCCACGTGTACGGGCAGGAGCCGCCATCACTGGACGACCTGAGGGGTGAGCCGCGCGTCACCTGGGACGTCGACTGATGGCCGGCCTGGGCAGCCACAAGACGGTCGAGACGTCGGCCGGGCAGATGACGTTCATACAGGCCATCCAGTCGGCGATGCGTGACGAGATGGAGCGTGATGAGTCGGTGATCGTCATGGGAGAGGACGTCGGCGTGAAGGGCGGCGTGTTCGGGGCCACCGCGGGCCTGCACAAGCAGTTCGGCGGCCTGCGGGTGATCGATACCCCCCTCGCCGAGTCGTCGATTGCCGGGGTCGCCATCGGTGCCGCCATCAACGGCATGAGGCCGGTGGCCGAGATGCAGTTCGCCGACTTCATCCATCCCGCCTTCAACCAGATCGTGAGCGAGGCGGCCAAGATGCGCTACCGCACCAACAACGACTTCAGTGTGCCGATGGTTATCCGCGCGCCCTTCGGCGGCGGGGTCCACGGGGCGCTGTACCACTCGCAGTCGGTCGAGGCCTTTTTCGCCCATGTGCCGGGGCTCAAGGTGGTGATCCCCTCGACGCCATACGACGCCAAGGGCCTGCTGATATCGGCGATCCGGGACCCCGACCCGGTGCTGTTCTTCGAGCACAAGAAGGCCTATCGCCTGATCAAGGGGGAGGTCCCGGAGGGCGAGAACTACACGGTGCCGATCGGGCGCGCCAGGGTCGCCCGGCAGGGCAACCACATGTCGGTGTTCGCGTACGGGCTGATGGTCCATTACTGCGTCCAGGCAGCGGAGGAGATGGCCAAGGAGGGCCACTCGGTGGAGGTCATCGACCTGCGCACGGTCAGGCCCCTGGACCGCCAGGCCATCAAGAGCTCGGTCGAGAAGACCGGCAAAGCCCTCATCGTCTACGAGGCCAACCGGACCCTGGGAGTCGGGGCCGAGGTCTCCGCCCTGATCGCCGAGGAGTGCTTCGAGTACCTTGACGGCCCGGTGCTGCGACTGGGCGGCCCCGACGTGCCGGCGATGCCGTTCAGCGCCCCGATGGAGAACTTCTTCATGCCCAACCCGGAGAAGATCTACAAGGCCATGCGCCAGCTGGCGGCCTACTGATGGCCCACGGCGCCACGATCACCGAGGGCGGCGTCACCAAGGTCACCATGCCGCAGCTCGGCGAGAGCGTGACCGAGGGGCAGATCAGCCGCTGGCTGAAGCAGCCCGGCGACGCTGTCGAGAAGTACGAGGCCCTGGTCGAGGTGATCACCGACAAGGTGAACGCCGAGGTGCCGTCGCCGATCGCCGGGGTGCTCGCGGAGATCAACGTCCAGGAGGGTGAGACCGTCGCGGTCGGGACCCTGATCTGCAGCATCGGCAGCGTAGCCGGCGGCCCCGCCGCCGAGGCGCCGGTTGTCGAGGCCGGTTCTGGTGGCGCGGCCGCCGGTGTGGCCGAGGGCATGGGCGCGGCACCCTCCGCGGGCGGCACGCCGGTTGTCGCGGACACCGCGCCGGCGCCGGTCGGTGCGGCACCCTCCGCCGCGGCGCCCGGCAGCAACGGTCACGACCGCGCCGGCAGGGCCAGCCCGGCGGTTCGACGCCTGGCCGACGAGCACAACCTCGACATCTCCCAGGTCAAGGGCTCCGGCATCGGCGGTCGGGTCACCAAGCGTGACGTCGAGGAGTTCCTCGCCGCCGGCGGCCAGGCGCGGGCAAGCGGGCCCTCCGAGGCAGCCTCCCAACCGCCCCCCGCCGCCATGCCGCCGCCGGCCCCCCCGGCTCCTGCCCCGGGGCCGCCCTCCGCCCAGCCTCGTCCGGGCGACGAGCTGGTGGCGCTGACGCCCATCCGCAAGGCCATCGCCGAGCACATGGTCCGCAGCCGCCAAACGTCGCCCCATGCGTGGTGCGCGACGGAGGTGGACATGTCGTCGGTGGTGGAACTGCGAAAGGGCGAGCGGGAGAAGTTCCGCGGCCGCGAGGGCATCGACCTGACCTATGTGCCCTTCGTGATCAAGGCCACCGTCGAGGCCCTCAAGGATCACCCCGAGGTGAACGCCCAGTGGACGGCCGAGGGCATCCTACGGCGCAAGGCGATCAACATCAGCGTCGCGGTCAGTTCCCCCGGCGGCCTGATGGTGCCGGTGATCCACGACGCGGACATGCTGAGCATCGCGGGCCTGGCCCACAAGCTGAATGACGTGGCCACCCGCGCGCGCGCCGGCCAGCTGAAGCTTCCCGACATCGAGGGTGGCACCTTCTGCGTCAACAACCCCGGGACCTTCGGGACGGTCATCTCGGCGCCGATCATCAACCAGCCCCAGGCCGCCATCATGACCATGGAGGCGATCGTCAAGCGCCCGGTGGTCCTGCCCGGCGACGTGATCGGGATCCGTTCGATGATGTTCATGGGCCTGTCGTTCGACCACCGCGTCATGGACGGGCTCGAGGCGGCCACGTTCCTGGTCGATGTCAAGAAGAACCTCGAGGCCATGGCGCCGGGGCTGCCGGTTTACTGAGCGCTGCTTTTGCCGCCGGTTGGCACTAGCGTGTAGTTGATGGAAAACCTGCCCGTGGTGCAGCCCCAGGGGGGTGGCGCGCCCGCCGACTTCGGTGGCCGCCGGCCCGAGTGGTTGAAGGTGCGCCTGCCCAGCGGCCCCACCTTCTCGCGGCTGCAGAACCTGATGCGCGAAGAGAACCTCCACACCGTCTGCGAGGAGGCCCACTGCCCCAATATCGGCGAGTGCTGGGGGGCGGGCACGGCGACGTTCATGGTGCTGGGCGATACCTGCACCAGGGCCTGCAGCTTCTGCGCGGTGAAGACCGGGCGCCCCACCTGGACGGACCCCGACGAGCCCCGTCGGGTGGCCCAGTCGATCGCCCGGATGAACCTGGTCCACGCCGTCATCACCTCGGTCGACCGCGACGACCTGCCCGACGGCGGCGCCCACATCTTCGCCGAGACCATCCGACACACCCGCGAGCTGTGTCCCCAGACGTCGATCGAGGTCCTCATCCCGGACTTCCAGGGCAACTGGGAGGCGCTGGCCACGGTGATGGCGGCGCGCCCCGAGATCCTCAACCACAACGTCGAGACGGTGCGCCGGCTGTACCGCACGGTGCGGCCGAAGGCGAAGCTCGACCAATCGCTGGAGCTGCTGCGCCGGGCCCGGCAGCTGGACCGCGGCACCCAGAGCAAGACCGGCTTCATGGTGGGCCTCGGCGAGACCTGGGACGAGCTCATCGAACTCATGGGCCAGATCCGCGAAGCGGACGTCGAGATCCTGACCATCGGCCAGTACCTCCGCCCGAGTGCCAAGCACCACGAGCTACTGCGTTACTACCACCCGGATGAGTTTGCCGCCCTCAAGGACGAGGCCCTCAGCATGGGCTTCCGCTGGGTCGAGTCCGGCCCGCTGGTGCGCAGCTCCTACCACGCCGAACGCCAGGTGGACCGGGACCGGTTGGTCGGGTTGCGATCGGCCTGAGGCGGGCCGCGAGAGCCGGGGGCGGATAGCTCAGCTGGTCAGAGCGCCTGGTTTACACCCAGGAGGTCGCGGGTTCGATCCCTGCTCCGCCCACCACTCGCGATACCCTTCGATAGAATCCCGACGTTTCCCGAGATACGTTGCGCCGGGAGACGCCCCCCTTGCCGAGATAGCTCAGTTGGTAGAGCAGCGGTCTGAAGAACCGCGTGTCGGCGGTTCGAATCCGTCTCTCGGCACCATTTCCCCCCTGGCAGCAGCGGGATGGTCGGCACGCGAAAATGGCGAAGCCCGCGTGCCGGGGCTCGCAGTCAACGCAGTTGACGGCGGCCCTAGAACCACGTGTCGGCGGTTCGAATCCGTCTCTCGGCACCACCTCCCCCTGGCAGGCGCCGACCGCGATGAGCATGGTCCGGTAAACTCGGGCGGTCTATGAGGTTCAACCATTCCTAGGAAGGGTCCGCGCCGTCCGCCCCGTGGCGGTCCGCGCCGCCGTGGCAAGTCTGTCGAGGAGGCCCCGGACAAAAAGGAAGACACCATCGAGCTGGACGGCGAGGTGGTGGAGGCGCTGCCCAATGCGATGTTCCGCGTGAAGCTGGACAACGAGCACGAGGTCATCGCCTATGCCGCGGGCAAGATGCGCAAGTTCTACATCCGGATCCTTTTGGGCGACCGGATCAAGGTCGAGATCAGCCCCTACGACCTGACCCGCGGCAGGATCGTCTACAGGTATAAGTAGGGCTTCAGGCCCTACATCGACCCCCAGACCGCGACCTTGGTGCGGGTGCGGCGGATGACCTCGTCCGTGAACTCGGTGGTCGTGGAATGCCCGCCGATGTCCGAGGTGCGGATCCCTTCGTAGACCGCATCCATGGTGCCCTCCTGGATCGCGCGTGACGCACGTTCGGCAGCGGGGTCCTCGCGGATGAACGAGAGAAGGGACGCCGCGGCCAGGATCATGGCCATCGGGTTGGCCACGTTCTTGCCGAACAGGGTGGGCGCGGTGCCATGCGGCGCCTCGGCCATCACGACGGTCTCGTTCCAGTCGTCGTCGAAGCTCAGCAGGATGGACTCGGCGCCGGCCAGCGAGCCGAACATCTGCAGCACCAGGTCGGAGAGGCAGTCGCCATCGCGGTTCAGGGTGGGGATCGCCATGGCCTCGCCGCCGGTGCTGAGCAGCAGGGCATATGTTGCATCGATCAGCTGTGGTTCGTACTTGATGCCAGGATGACGTGCCGCAGCCGAGTCCATCTCCTCCTTCAGCATCCCCTCGTAGGTCGGGCTGACGGTGAACTTGGGGCCGCCGAAAACCTTGGCGCCGGTGCGCTCGGCGTGGCGAAACGCGAACTCGGCGACCATCCGGCAGGTCCGGCGAGTGATCTTCTCTGTCCGGAATGCGACCTCGTCGAGCCCATCTCCCTCGCGCCATTCCTTCGCCCCATACGCGTCGTCGACGGCCATCCGGACCACCGAGATGGGAGAGTGGACCCCGCCCAGCGGTTGGACGCCGGGGATCCGCCGCCCCGTGCGGACGATGACCTTGCCGTCGACGGCCTCGCGGAGGATCGCGTTGGGGCTGCCCACGTCGCCCCGGGTCTCGGGGGTGATCGTGGCCGCCTTGATCCCCAGCCCGGTCGAGCGCATGGCCTCGGCGGCGTCGCGGACGACTGCGTTGGACGTGGCGCGGCGGCTCTCCAGGGACAGGTCGAACCGCAGCAGCTCCAAGTCGACGCCAATCACGTCGGGCTGGAGGACGCGGAGGGCCTCTTCGAGCAGCTCCTGGCCCGTCTGGTCGCCCTCGAGGACCGCGATTGACCTTGGCACGAAGGCTGATGGTAGCGCTACAGGTGCGCATGGCTACACTCGGGCGATGCCTGACATCCGGCACGGGGCCGCCAACGCCATCCACGTCTGCCTCGCGGTGGGGTCCCAGGACCGGGTGGTCATCCTCACCGACAGGGCCCGCGAGCACATAGGCCACGCGCTCGCCGCCGAGTGCGAGCTGGCGGAGGCGCCGACCAAGCTGCTGGTCATCGAGGACTTCGTGGAGCGCCCCGCGAAACTCGCCCCCGAGCACCTCGTCCAGGAGGTGGACGACTTCAAGCCCACCGTCTCGATCTATGCCGCCACCGGGCAGCCCGGCGAGCTCCAGTTCCGCGGTCCGCTGACCCGCCACTGGTTCACCGACCTGAGGACCCGGCACGGGCACATGATCAACATCGACGACCAGGTGATGGAGGAGGGGATGTCCTCCGATTACGAGAAGATCGCGGCGATCACCATTCAGGTGACCGAGATCGTGCGGGAGGCGCGCGACATCGAGGTGCAGGCCCCGTCCGGGACCGACCTGCGGGCTCGGATGGACCCCGGCCGCCTGCGCTGGGTGCCCTGCACCGGGTTGATCCACGAGCCCGGCGCCTGGAGCAACCTGCCGGACGGCGAGACGTTCACCAGCCCGGCCCAGGTGGACGGTGTCCTCGGCGGCGAGGTCCTCGGCGACCATTTCTCCGAGCGCTACGGTGTGCTCCCGGAGCCGATGCTCTTCGAGATCGGCAACAGCCGTATCAAGCGGATCGTCTTTCCGTACGACGACGTTCGCACGGATGTCGAGAGGTACATGACCCAGCACGAGAACAGCAACCGGGCCGGCGAGTTCGCGATCGGCACCAACGTGGGCCTGAAGAAGCTTTCCGGTAACCTTCTGCAGGACGAGAAGATCCCCGGGTTGCACATCGCGTTTGGGCACCCGTATACAGCGGAAACCGGGGCCGACTGGGACGCCCCCTCGCACTGCGACGTGGTGTCCTCGGGGGCCACGATCAAGGTCGACGGACAACTCCTGATGCGAGACGGCGAGTTCGTATTCTAGGCAGGCAGGACAGAGGAGAAGACATGGCGCACAAGGTCACGATGATCCCCGGCGACGGCGTCGGTCCAGAGCTGAGCGAGGCCACCATGCGGGTGCTCGACGCCACCGGCGTCGGGTTCGAATGGGAGATCGTCCAGGCCGGCGAGAACGTCATGGAGGAGTACGGCACGCCGCTTCCGGAGAACGTGCTGGAGTCCATCCGGCGCAACAAGGTGGCGATCAAAGGACCGATCACCACCCCCGTCGGCAAGGGCTTCCGCTCGGTCAACGTGGCGCTGCGCAAGGAGCTGGACCTGTACGCCCTGTTCCGCCCCTGCAAGAGCTACGAGGGGGTGAGGTCGCGCTACCGGGACATCGACATCCTGATGGTCCGGGAGAACACCGAGGACGCCTATGCCGGCATCGAGTTCGAGGAGGGGACCGAGGACGCGCACAAGGTCATCGAGCTGCTCAACTCACTGTCGGGCAAGCCGATCCGCGAGGACTCCGGCATCACCATCAAGCCGATCTCGATCTTCGGCAGCCGGCGAGTGGTGAAGTCGGCGTTCGAGTACGCGCGCGCCAACGGTCGCAAAAAGCTGACCGCGGTGCACAAGGCGAACATCATGAAGCACACCGACGGGCTCTTCCTGCACGTCGCCCAGGAGGTCGCCAGGGATTACCCGGACATCGAGTTCGAGGACCGAATCGTCGACAACATGTGCATGCAGCTGGTGCAGAAGCCCGAGCTGTACGACATGCTCGTGCTGCCCAACCTGTACGGCGACATCGTGAGCGACCTGGGCGCCGGCCTGATCGGCGGCCTGGGCCTGGCCCCCGGCGCCAACATCGGCGACGAGGTCGCGCTTTTCGAGGCCACCCACGGGAGCGCGCCCAAGTACGCGGGGCAGAACAAGATGAACCCCATGGCGATGCTGCTGTCGGGGGTCATGATGCTGAACCACCTCAAGGAGAAGGACGCGGCGGTCCGCCTCGAGGCGGCGATCGCGGACATCATCCGCGAGGGCAAGGACGTGACGTACGACATGAAGCCCGACCGCAACGACCCCACCGCTGTGGGCACCAGCCAGGTGGCCGACGCGATCATCAAAAGGCTCGAGGCCGGCGTCCCCGCGTGAGGACCCGCCAGCACTTCCAGGGCCGGGAGATCGAGTACGACGAGGTGAGCCTGGACCAGGCCGAGGACCTGCGGGCCGAGGGCGCCACCGTGGTCGATGTCCGTAACCACGACGAGCGGGGCCACAAGCATGTCCCCAACTCGATCCATATCCCGCTGCAGGAGCTGGCCGGCAGGCTCGATGAGATCCCGGAGGGGAAGATCCTGCTGATCTGCGCCCGAGGCCAGCGTTCAGCCGCTGCGGCGGAGTTGATCGAGCAGGGCACGGGCCGCTCGGACGTCTCGTCCGTGGCCGGCGGAACCGACGGCTGGGAGCAGGCCGGCAAGCCCATAAACCGAGGGTGACGCCCCGGCCGGCCTGACCCTAGGCTCTCGCCCTGTCGCGGCCGGTGGCCTCGGCCGCAAAGGTCATGTCACCGGGTTCCAGCCCGTGCTCGCGGACGTAGGCGTCGTAGAGAGACCGGTAATTGCCGGTGGACGTCGGGACGTCACCGAGGCCCAGGCGCTCGGCCGTCTGGTCGATCTTCTCGCGGTCGCCCTCGATCTCGACGACGGGCCCCACGAAGGGCATCTCGTCCAGGGTGACGAACATGCCGTCCAGGTCCCACCCCTCGCGGTACTTCTCGTAACGCCACGTCGGCCGGAAATCGAGGCCCTCGAGCACCTCCTCGATCGGACCGTCGGCGATGTGGACAGTGATCTCTCGGCGGGACTTGTACTTCTCGTCCTCGACCGGGATCTTGACGGTGAGCTCGTCGCCGTTGCGCAGTCGCAGGAGCTTTTCGGCCGACCGCAGGCTCTGCGCCTCGTCGTCGAAGACCGCGTTGGTCTCCAGGCTGCGCTCACCCTCGAGCCGGGCACCGGCTTCAATGAGCCTCCGTCGCACCTCGCCGAGATCAGCGCCGACGTACTTGAGCTCGACCTCGACACTGTTGCCCCGTCCCATCGCGCACAAGCTTAGGGACCTCCCGCACAGGCGAACGCTTGTGCCCCGAACATCCGTGCGTTATGATCCCGCCGCATGGGTGCGGTCGAAGTTCTCGACAACCTGCTCAGGGACCGCAGCTTCAAAGCCGGGGTGGTGCTCGATGAGCTGATCCCCGGCAGGACCGCGGCCTACGAGGAGATTCCTGCCGGCGTGCCCGCGCGACTGCGGCAGACGCTGGCGGCCCGGGGCATGTCCCGGCTCTACAGCCACCAGGCCGAGGCCTACGCCGCGGCCAGCACGGGGCGCCACACGGTTGTCGTGACGCCGACCGCGTCGGGCAAGACCCTGGCCTACAACCTGCCGGTCCTGTCGCGGTTGCTGGAGCAGCCCCACAGCCGGGCGCTCTACCTGTTCCCCACGAAGGCCCTGGCCCAGGACCAGCTGGCGGAGCTGACGGAGCTGTGCGACCGGCTCGACGCCGGGATCCGCACTCACACCTATGACGGCGACACACCGCCCAACGCCCGCTCCGCGATCCGCGAGGCCGGCCACGTCGTGATCACCAACCCGGACATGCTCCACGCCGCCATCCTGCCGCACCACACCAAGTGGCTGAAGCTGTTCCAGAACCTGCAGTTCGTGGTCATCGACGAGCTCCACGCCTACCGTGGGGTGTTCGGCAGCCACCTCGGCAACGTCATCCGCAGGCTCCACCGGGTGTGCGAGTTCTACGGGTCCAGCCCCACCTTCGTGATGGCCTCCGCGACCATCGCCAACCCCGGCGAGCTGGCGCAGAAGATCATCGAGCGGGACGTCGTGGTGGTCGATCGCAACGGCGCGCCCTCCGCGCCGCGGCGCCTGGTCTTCTACAACCCGCCGGTGGTCAATGCCGAGCTGGGCATCCGCCGCTCGTCGCTGCTGGAATCCCAGCGCATCGCCAGTGCCTTCCTCCAGGGCGGCGCCCAGACCATCGTCTTCGGCCGCAGCCGCCTCCAGGTGGAGATCCTCCTCAGCTACCTCAAACAGGCCCACGGCGACCGGCTGGGGCGGAGCGGCGACATCCGCGGCTACCGCGGGGGCTACCTGCCGGGCCAGCGCCGGGAGATCGAGCGCGGCCTGCGTAGCGGCCAGGTCCGTGGGGTGGTGGCCACCAACGCGCTGGAGCTGGGCATCGATGTCGGCCAGATGCAGGCGGCGGTGTTGTGCGGGTACCCGGGCAGCATTGCCTCGACCTGGCAACAGCTGGGACGGGCGGGCCGGCGCGATGAGCCGTCGGTGGGGGTGATGGTGTGCTCCAGCAACCCGGTCGACCAGTTCCTGGCAACGCACCCGGAGTACTTCCTCAGCAGCTCCCCCGAGCACGGCCTGGTCGACCCCGACAACCTGCTGGTCATGCTCGGCCACCTGCAGGCGTCGCTGTTCGAGGTCCCGTTCCCGGATGGTGAAGCCTTCGGTACCGCCAACCCGGCGGAGCTGCTGCAGCTGCTGGAGGACGAGGGCCAGGCGCACCACTCGCAGCACCGCTGGTTCTGGGCCTCTGACGCGTTCCCCGCCAGTGAGATCAGCCTGCGCTCGGTCCTCGCCGAGAACGTGGTGATCATCGACACCAGCAACGCAGCGTCCGCGGCTGCCGGGCCGCTTCCCAACAGCGGCGCCCGGGTGATCGGGGAGATGGACCAGTTCGCTGCCCAGACCCTGCTGCACGACCAGGCCATCTACCTCCACGAGGGGCAGCAGTACCACGTCGACAGGCTCGACTGGGCCGAGAAGAAGGCCTACGTGCGCCCGGTCAACGTCGACTACTACACCGACGCCGACCGTGCCGCCAGCGTCCAGGTCCTGGAATCCTTCGCGTCGGTCCCCGGCGACCTGTGGCGGGCCCAGGGTGAGGTCCAGGTCACCTCACTGGCCACCATCTTCAAGAAGATCCGCTATTACACCCACGAGAGCATTGGCGCCGGGCCCATCGATCTCCCGCAGGTCGACCTCCACACCACGAGCTACTGGCTGCGCGTGGGGGAGGAGCTCACGGTCACCTACTCGCGCCTCGAACTCGAGGTCGGCCTGCAGGGGCTGGCCAACGTGCTCCGCCACACCGCGTCCGTGTTCCTGATGTGCGACCCACGCGACCTCGGTGTGGCCCCCCAGGTCCGCTCACCGCAGACCGGCGGACCAACGATCTTCGTCTACGACATCTTCCCCGGGGGCGTCGGCCTCAGCCCGCGCCTGTTCGACCTCCACGACCGCCTCCTCGAGGCCAGCGCCGACCTGGTCGCCGGTTGCCCGTGCGCCAACGGCTGTCCGTCGTGCATCGGCGCGATCTTCGACCGCGACGTGGACGCCAAGGCCACGGCTCTCCGGCTCGCCCGGCGCCAGAAGGGGTCCATTCGCCTGGAGCGTAAGGGTGCTGCTGCGGGAGCGGCTTGAGAGCCTGGGGCGGGCCTCCCAGCCCCGTCATCGCCCAGCCGAGCTAAACCTCGATCGTCTCGCTGCGACGGTCGGTGGCGAGGTGCGCGAAAACGCGTCAGGCGCGTACGTGGTGATCGAGGAGCTCCTGCCCCTGCCGCCGCGGCCGGTGTTCGACGGTGCCGGCGCGGGGTGGCTGGCCGGCCTGCCCGGGGTCGAGTTGGCAGAGGACGGCCTGGGTTTCTTCGACACGGAGACGACGGGGCTGTCCGGTGGAGTCGGGACCTCGTTCTTCCTGCTGGCGCTCGGCCGCCGATCGCCTGCCGGTTTTCTGCTCCGCCAGTACGTGTTGCCGGACCCCGCCCTGGAGGACCCCTTCCTGGAGGCGGTGGCCGGGGACCTGGGGGCGTGTCAGTCCCTGGTGAGCTACAACGGCCGCTCCTTCGACTCCCCCCTGGTGGAGGGCCGCCTCCTACTCTCGCGGCGGCCCACGACCTGCCTGGAGCGGCCCCACCTCGACCTGCTCCACCCGGTCCGGCGGCTCTACAAGGCCCGGCTGGGCGCATGCAACCTGCAGAACGTCGAGGCGATGGTGCTGGGTCGCGACCGCGGCGACGACATCCCCGGCTACATGATCCCCGAGATGTACTTCAGCTACCTGCGCACCCGGGACGCCCGCCCGCTCAACCCGGTGATCGCCCACAACCGCCAGGACGTCGTGAGCCTGAGCCTGCTGCTGGACCGGCTGATGATCAGCCTCCGCGACCACGACGCAGCCCACCCGCTCGACCGCTTCGGTCTTGGCCGGATGCTCGAGGCGATGGGGGAGGTTGAGCGTGCGGCCATGGTCTACACGGGGCTGTGGGAGGAGAGTGAGGCCTGCTGGAACGGCGAGGTCTGGCCGGGCAACTGGACCCCGGTCGAACTCGCGTACGTGGTCGGCCTGCGCCTGGCGACCCTTCACCGGCGCCGGGGGGCGATCGAGGCCGGGGCGGAGATTGCTCGCGCCCTCTGGTTGCGCCACCCTCAGCCCTGGGAGGCGGGGATCATGCTGGCCAAGCACCTTGAGCACCGGGCGCGCGACCGCGCCGCGGCGCTGGAGGTGGTCTCAGCCGCCCTTGAGGCGCTCGAGGCCCTGGACTGGCGCGCTGTGCGCGAGGAGCGCTACCTGGCCGATCTGCGCCGCCGGAGTGAGCGCCTGCGGCGGCCGCGGGTCAGGGCCGCTTAGGGGCCCGCGGCCCGGGTCACCAGCGGAAGGGCACGATCTCGGGGGCCCGGGGCGAGTCATAGGGCAGGTCGAGCGCGTCGGGCCGGTCGTGGTCGTAGGTGCTTGTCGGCATGTTGATGATGAAGGCCTCGTCGATCCCGATGTTCTTCCAGCCATGGTAGAGGTCGGGCGGGATGACCAGCAGCCCGGGGATGCGCTCACTGACCTTGAACTCGTTGAGCATGCCGTAGGTAGGTGAGGCCAGGCGCCCGTCGAACAGGACGATCGAGACCAGGCCGCGGACCACGAAAAGGCGGTCGGTGGATGCTCGGTGAAGACCCCAGGCGCGGATGCGGCCGGGCAGTGTGGTGGTCAGGTGAACGTGGACCACCGGGTCTGCCAGCTCATCCCACACCGTCCGGGCGATCTCGGTGACGACGCCGTCCTCGTGCGCCACCGGGCGGGTGGGTCGAAATATCACCCCCGCGATGGGCTCGTGCTTCAGGGTCCCGTTGGCGTTGACCGCCGAGCTCTTGGACTCCAACTCCTCGAGTCCGACGATCTCCTGGTCAGCGGTCATGGCCTCCCCCGGTCCGAGCGTAAACCGCTATCCGCGGAAGTCGTTGGGGCCGTTCGGGGGCAGGTAGGGCATCGGGTCGACCGGGGTGTTGTTTACCCGGAGCTCGAAGTGGAGGTGGGAGCCGGTCGACATCCCGGTGGACCCCATCACCCCGATCAGGTCGCCCTGGTGCACGGCCTGCCCAACCTTGACCCCGTAGGCGCTGAGGTGCCCGTAGAGCGACAACATGCCGCTGTGGTGGGCAATGATCACGTGGCGCCCGTAGCCGATGCTGTGCCCGTTCAGGGTGCTGTCCTCTGCGGCCACGACGATCCCGTCGTCGGCGGCGAGGATCGGGGTGCCCTCCGAGTTGGCGATGTCCTCGCCGGCATGGAAGTGGGCGGCGCCGAACCCGGGCGGTTCGAGGTTGAAGTCGGTGGGGCCGAAGCCCTGGGTCAGGACCCCCTTCTGGGCCGGCCAGATCAGCGGGTATTTCGTCGAATGCGTGCCCTGCGGTGGGAACGCGGCCGTGTTCGACGCCATCCAGTTCTGCGCGGCCTGCCAGGCGGCGTCGTTGGCGGCCTGGATCAGCTGGTCCTCGCGCGCGATCTGGGCGGCGACAATCTGCGCCACCAGGGCGGCGGTCTGAGCGCCGGCGTTGTTGAGCTCGTTCTTGGCATCGACTATGGAGCCCTGGAGCTGGATCAGGATGGTGGTCTCGCGGCTGCTGTCGGCGACCAGCTGGATCTCGGCCTTGACCAGCTCACCCTGTTGTTTCACCGAGTCCTCGTGGTCCTTCGCGAGCTTGGTCTTCTGGTCCTCCAGCCGGAGCTCCTCGGCCTTCACCGAGCGCAACAGCTCGCGGCCGAACTCCTGCACCTGGACCATCGCGGTCGCCTTGCTCAGGAAGTCGCTGATGCCATTGCTGTCAAAGAGGGATGACCAGAGCTGCGGCGAGAACTTGTAGTTCCGGCGCAGGAAGTCCGCATAGGCGGCCCGGCGCCGGGCAAGCCGGAGCCTGGTGGCCTCGATCTGCTGGCTGGTCAGGACCTGCTGTTGCTCCAGGTCGTGGATCTTGGCCTTGATCTCCTCCTGCTTCTTGCGGCTGGCATCGATCGCGTCCCGCGTCTGCTTCAGCATCTGCTGCAGGCCGACCACCGATCCCTGGGCCATCGCGATGTTGTCCTGCAGCTTGGACTTGTTGCCGTTGATGGCGTCGAGGTCGGCCTTGCAGCGGGCCATCAGGGCCGCGACCTGGGGGTCGCCCGCGAAGGCCGGGTCCACCTGGCAGTTGTTGGCGGTGGTGGGGCTGGCGCTGGGGGAAGGGGTCGCGCCAGCAGCCTGCACGGCCAGGGCCCCGGCCACGGCGGTGAGGGCCAGCGCGGCCACCGTGGCACGCGCAAGCAGAAGTCGAGGCAGCATCATCGATGCCTAGCTTCCGTGATCCGTACCCCTCTAGTCATTCAAGACCGGTAAAGAATTGCTAACGGTCGGCGCTTCTTAAGCTTGGGCAGTATGGCAGGCGCGATCGAGGTCGATGTGGCAGGGCGGCGGCTGAAGCTGTCGAACCTGGAAAAGGTCTTCTACCCGGGCAGCGGGTTCACCAAGGCGCAGGTGATCGACTACTACACGCGCATAGCCCCGGTGCTGTTGCCGCACATGAAGGGGCGGCCGCTCACCCTGAAGCGATACCCCAATGGCGTCGATGACAAGTTCTTCTACGAGAAGAACTGCCCCAAGCACCGGCCGGAGTGGGTCCAGACGGCTGCGATCTACAGCCGGCACAACAAGGACAACATCGACTTCTGTGTCGTCGATGACGTGCCCACCCTGGTCTGGGCGGCGAACCTTGCGAGCATCGAACTGCACACCTCGCTGGCCCGAGCGACCGACATCCAGCGGCCCACGATGCTGGTGTTCGACCTGGACCCTGGGGCCCCGGCCACGATCAAGGAGTGCTGCGCGGTGGGGCTGCGGGTGCGCGACATGTTCGCCGAGCTCGGGCTGCAGAGCTTTCCCAAGACCTCGGGGTCCAAGGGCCTGCAGGTCTACATCCCATTGAACACTGCCGTCACCTACGAGGCGACGAAGCCCTTTGCGTTGTTGATCGCGCAGCACCTCGAACAGGAGACTCCCCGGACCGTGACCTCCAACATGAAGAAGGAGCTGCGCCACGGCAAGGTGTTCGTCGACTGGAGCCAGAACGACGACCACAAGACGACGGTCTGTGTCTATTCGATGCGGGCGCGAGAGCGACCAACCGTGTCCACCCCGGTGACCTGGGACGAGGTCGAGGCGCACGCGAGGGGCAAGCTGAAGGAACTCGCGTTCGTGACCGACGAAGTACTGGCACGGGTCGACAAGCACGGCGACCTGTTCGCGCCCCTCAACAAGACGAAGCAGAAGCTGCCGACGCTGTAGCCGCGGGCCTCGCGGGTCTGGCTCCATAGAATGACGGGGTTGGACGCCATCAAGGATGTACAGACCGTGACCGCCGGCGGCGAGCCCGTTGCGACCTATATCGCGGGCGTGCAGGTCCGCCGGACGCGCACCCACCAGGACGAGCGGGGCGAGCTCTGCGAGGTCTATGACCCGGCGTGGGGATTCACCGCCGAGCCCATGGTCTACGCCTACCAGGCGATGATCCGCCCCGGTATGGCCAAGGGCTGGATCCTTCACGAGCAGCAGGACGACCGCCTGTTCATAAGCTTCGGCACCGCCAAGGTGGTCCTCTACGATGCCCGAGAGGGGTCGGAGACGAGGGGAATGCTGAACGAGGTCTACCTGGGAGAGCGAGACCGCGGCATCGTCGTCATACCGCGGGGCGTGTGGCATGCCGTCGAGAACGTCGGGTCCGGGGACCTCTATTACCTCAACCTGCCGACCAAGGCCTACAACCACGCCAGCCCCGACAAGTACCGGCTCCCGCTGGACACCGACCAGATCCCCTATCGATTCGAGGGCCGGCGCGGCTGGTAGACGTCACGCCGGGCACGCCGCTCGTCAGCGTCGTGACGGCGACCTACAACTGGAGCTCGGTCCTGCGGCACGCGATCACTTCGGTCCAGCACCAGACGATGGCGGATCTCGAGATGATCATCGTCGGGGACGCGTGCACCGACGACACAGCCGAGGTGGTCGAGTCGATGAACGATGGACGTCTTGCCTGGTACAACCGACCCGAGAATTCCGGGAGCCAGGGCCTGCCCAACAACGACGGCCTTGCCAGGGCGAGGGGCCGATATATCGCCTACCTCGGCCAGGACGACCTCTGGCACCCGAGCCACCTGGCGGACCTGGTCAGCCGGATCGAGGGGACGGATTCCAGCCTGGTCCACTCACTGACCCTGTACCTCGGACCTCCCGACGACCCGCGCCGCGAGGTTGCCGGGTTCCAGCCCGCAGGGGGGCATCGCCGGGAGATCTTTGTGCCACCCTCCTCGGTGCTGCACCGGCGCGAGCTGGGCAAGGCGATCGGCGGGTGGCGGGACTACCGCGAGCTGGTCCACGGCCCGGACTACGACTTCCTCTCCCGGGCGTGGGACGCGGACCCCCGCTTTGCGTCGACTGAGCGGCTGACCGTCTTCAAGTTTCCCTCGACGTGGCGCCCAGGCTCTTACCGGTTGCGACCATCCCACGAGCAGGCCGGATACCTGGACCGGATGCGAAATGAGCCCGATTTCATCGAACGGGAGATGACCGCGACCCTACGGTCCGCCTTCTCGCCGATGGTCCGAACCGACCCCCACGTCGCCCCGGGAGTGCTGGTGGCGCAATACCGGCAAATACGGGGACTCGAGCCGCAACCGTTGCCGCCGCCGCCCCTCGGCTTCCGTCTCCGCGGGCGGCTGAGAGGTCTCGCTCACCCGGCGAAGGTGGCGATCCTGCGGGCCGCCGCCTGGATCGAGTCGCTCTAACCGGGGGTCAGCACGGAGATCAGCCCGGGGTCCTGGGGCAAAAGGCCGGCGTCGGCGTAACGGCGGGCGGCCACCGACCAGCCGGGATCACGCGCGGCGAGCCGGTCGACGATGGCCCGCGCCTCGTCGGTGCGTCCGAGCCTGGCGAGCCCGATCGCGCGGACGAAGTCCACGTTGGCATCGCCCAGGGAGGCAAACGCCTCAATCTCTCGAAGCGCCTGGCCCGCGTCCCCGCCCGCCAGGAGGGCATCCTCGACCTCGTCGACCCGGTTGAAGGCCCGGCGCAGCGTCAGCAGGCGGCGCATCTCCACGAGGGGCTCGGGGTTGTCCTCGACCCGCAGCTCGATCTCCTTCTGCCACGCGGGCAGTGAGGCGTCGCCGCCAACCACGATCACGGCGACAGACTGGCGCCCGCGCAGGTCGCCGCCCTCCGCCTCGGCCGCGTCCAGCGCCGCGAGGAGTCGCTCCGCCAGCGCCCCCTGGCTACGCTCGAACGCCCCGGCCATCGCGTCCCAGACGGTGTCCCGGAACATCATGTTGGCCTGGCACGTGAAGCCCTCGCCCAGCCGGTGGCCGGCATCCGCGATGCAGCCGCTGCCGGTGTGCGCCGCCGCGGCGCCCGAGGCATCCACCATCCCGACCTGGCGCCGTTCGCGCACCTCGTCCAGCGCCGTCAATTCCGCGAGGACCTCCGCGGCCGGCGTGCCCTTCCGCATCATCTCCAGCCCGCGTGGTCCGTATGACGGGTCCGCCATGGACTGGGTGGCGACGGCGCCGACGCCCGGCTCTGCCCAGGCCACGACGCTGCCCACGGAGAAGTATTTCGACTGGACGGCGACCCCGAACTGTCCCGTGCCCGGGTCGCGCGCCACGATTGAGTAGGTCACCGAGGAGGCATGATATCGACAAGCTGACCCGTGGCAGGGAACTGCCGTTCAACTGCCCCGGCAATGCTGCGGCGTCGGTGCTGGTAGGCTACCCGCGATCCTCGGTCGCCGGAGTGGGTGTGCCCCACCTGGGCCCGGGGGACGAGGAGAGGATTTGCGGAGTCGGATTGGCTTGAGATGGACCGTCCTGGGGCCGATTGTGCTGGCGTTGCTGGTCGCGGGCTGCGGCTCGACGAGCGGCAGCGCGACCGGCGGCAGCAGCGCCCCCAGCTCGACCCCGGCGGCCGTAGACAGCAGCGCGGCCTTCTGCGGGGTGATCCGCGACCAGATCAGCGGGCTCAACAGCACGTTCCCGAAGGACTTCTCCTCCGCGGACCAGTTGAAGGCGTACGGGACGTACCTGGAGGAGACCAATACCCGGCTCCTGGCCGCGGCGCCGCCTGAGATCCACGCTGACGTGGCAGCGCAGGTCGCTGTCAGCAATGAGTCGGCGGCGGCGTACAAGAGCGGGTCGCTGCCGCCGGCAGCCGCCTCGGCCAAGCTCCGTGCGGCCGAGTACCGTGCGGCGGCTGCGAAGGTGCTGGCCTACGCCAAGGACAAGTGCGGCATCAGCCCGTCGGTGGCTCCTACGAGCTGATCCAAAGGCCGGGGAAAGTGGAGCGGGAGACGGGATTTGAACCCGCGACCCCTACCTTGGCAAGGTAGTGCTCTACCACTGAGCTACTCCCGCGCGAGCGGGGGGATTCTAGCAACGACCCGGCCTGCCGCGGCCCTCAGGTGTTGAGGCGGCCGGGGTCCTCGACGATGCTGCGGAACGTCTGCATGAACTCGCCGACCTGGGCGCCGTCGACAACCCGGTGGTCGGCTGCGGCCCACGCCGTGAACACCTTTTCAACCACGGGCTTGCCCTTGACCGCGATGACCCGGTCGGCGGCCGTCCCCACCGAGACGATCAGCGCCTGGGGCGGGTTGATGATGGCCAGGAACTCGTCGACGCCATACATGCCGAGGTTGCTCAGGGTCACCGTCCCG
The DNA here is from genome assembly GCA_034666405.1 of Chloroflexota bacterium. Taxonomy (GTDB): domain Bacteria; phylum Chloroflexota; class Dormibacteria; order DASZGP01; family DASZGP01; genus JAXDLW01. The sequence continues at coordinate 123,061 of JAXDLW010000020.1, forward strand.
CCGCCGTACTCCTCGGGGCGGAGTCGGCCGGCCCGCGCGCGCTCGGCGAGGTCCCGCGTCGCGGCGGCGATCTCCTTGAGGGTCTTGCCGGCCACGTCGCCGATCGCCGGGGAGAGGAGGCCGTTCTCCGTGGCGACGGCGATCCCCACGTCAATCTTCGCGAACGTCCGGATCTTGCCGCCGAGGTAGGCGGCATTCATCGCGGGGTGGGCCGCCGTGGCCAGGGCCAGAGCTTTGACGAGCATGTCGTTCACGCTGACCCTGGTTTTCGCGGCGGCCAGCTCCTCGCGCAATTTCAGGAGCTCGCCGGCCCGGCAGTCGACCGCCACATAGAAGTGGGGCGCGCTGCGCTTCGACTCGCTCATGCGCCGGGCCATCGCCTGGCGCAGTCGGTTGGGCTCCGTGTCCTCCGCGCCCTCTGGCAGGGGTGGCACCGGGGACGGGCCGGGCTCGGTGGGCGGGGCCGGCGCGGGGGCGCTCGGGGCTATCGCCGGCGCCAGGTCAGCGGTCGGGGACGGTGCCTGTTCCGCGGCCGCCTCGACATCGGCCGCGACCACCCGACCGCCGGGGCCGCTGCCCCGCACCCGGCCCAGGTCGACCCCCAACTGGTCGGCGATGCGCCGCGCCAGGGGCGACGCGTTGACCCGGCCCCCTTCGGGCCGCGAGACGGCCAGCGCGGCGGACGGGGGCGGCGGTGCCGGGGCAGGGGCCGGGCTGGGAGCCGACGGGCGCGTCGCGGCCGGTGCGGGAGTGACGTTCCTGGCGGGTTCCGGCGCCGGCGCGGGGGCAGCCGGCTCGGGCAGCTTCTCTCCCGCCTCGCCCAGGGTGGCTATGGGCTGCCCCACCGGGAGGGTCTCGCCCGGCTCGGCCATGGTCCTGAGGAGCGTGCCGGAGTCGAAGGCTTCAATCTCGACAGTGGCCTTGTCGGTCTCGATCTCCGCGACGACGTCGCCGCGATGAACCTTGTCGCCCACCTTCTTGACCCAACGAACCAGCGTCCCCTGGGTCATGTCGTACCCCATCTGGGGCATGAGGATGTCCCGCGCCATCTACGTGGTGAAGGTCATTCGAACACCGATCGCACCGCGGCGACCACCTCCTCCTCGGTCGGGACCAGCGCCAGTTCGAGGTTCTTGGCATACGGCATCGGCACGTCGGGCATGGCCACCCGCCGAACCGGGGCGTCGAGGTCGTCGAAGCAGGCCTCGGCTGCCGACGCCGCGATCTCCGCGCCAAGGCCGATGGTTCGCCAGTCCTCCTCTGCCACGACGAGGCGGTGGGTCTTGCGCACGGACTCGTAGACCGTGTGCATGTCGAGGGGGCGGAGGGTGCGCAGGTCGATGACCTCGGCCGAGATGCCCAGCTCCGCAAGTTGGACCGCGGCGCGCAGGGCGACCTGCGTCATGCGCGAGTAGGCGACGATGGTCACGTCGGTTCCGTCCCGCAGGACCAGCGCCCGGCCCAGCGGCTCGCGGAAGTCGTTGTCCGGGACGTCGCCCTTCACGCCGTAGAGCAGTGAGTGCTCGATGAAGATGACGGGGTCGTCGTCCTCGATGCTGGTCTTGAGCAGGCCTTTCGCGTCCCTGGGTGTTGCCGGCGCCACCACCTTGAGCCCCGGCACGGACGCGAACCAGTTCTCGAAGGTCTGCGAGTGAGTCGCGCCCAGTTGGCCCCACCCGCTCACCGTCCGCATCACCATCGGGACCTTGATCTTGCCGCCGAACATGTAGTGGAACTTGGCGGCGTGGTTGACGATCTGGTCCATCGCCAGCAATGCGAAGTTGATCGTCATGATCTCGGCGACCGGCCGCATGCCGCCCATGGCCGCGCCGACTGCCGCGCCCACGATGGCCGACTCGGCGATCGGGGTCTCGCGCACGCGCTCCGGCCCGAACTCCTCCTGCAACCCGCGCGTCACGGAGTACGCGCCGCCGTAAGCCCCGACGTCCTCGCCCAGGATGAAGACCCGCGGGTCGCCCTCCATCTTCTCCTTGAGCGCCTGGCGCAGCGCCTCGCGGTAGGTGAGCTCCGCCACTCAGCTTCTCCCGGGACGTCCCGGCTGAGGCAGGCGGCGACCCCGTCGCGGCGCGCGGCCGTTGCTCTCCGGCGCTGGTTGCGGCGGGGCGTCATCCGGCGCGACTTCGGAGGACCCGTGACCAGGCTGGCCGCGGTCGCCCTGCTGGGCGGTCTCACCCCCCTCGCCCTCGCCCCGGGCGCGGCGCGCCCGGCCCTTGGCCACCGGCTGGGCCGCCGAGGGGCGCCCTCCCGGGCCACCGGCGTCGGCGGTGTCGAGACTGGACAGGGCCGGCTGGCGGCGGGATCGCTCTTCGGCGTTGTGGGTGAGCCGGTCCGCCTTCTTCTGGAGCAACTCGGGGATGACAACATGCGGCCCGCTCACAGCGCCGCCGCGGTCGGGGAGGGGCATCGAGTAGATGTTCTGGAACAGCATGTCGAGCGATGGGAAAGGGCTGTTGTCGGCGAAGACGACCGCGTCCTGCACCTGCAGCTCGACCTGCCGTTGGATCTCGTGCAACTCCTTCCGGGCCACGATGCCGCCCTTGACCAGGCGCTCGTCGAGGATCCGGATCGGGTCCCGCTTCTGCCACTTGCGGACCTCGGCCTTCTCGCGGTAACTCTCGGCGTCGGCCATCGAGTGCCCCCGGAAGCGGTATGTGATGGCCTCGATGATCGTGGGGCCGCCGCCGGAGCGCCCCCGCTCGGCCGCCTCGCCGATCGCCCGGTTCACCGCGATGACGTCCATGCCGTCGATGCGCTTGCCGGGAATCCCGTAGGCCTGCGCGCGGCGGAAGATCTCGGGGACCTTGAACTGCTCCTCGGGGCGTGCGCCCATTCCATACAGGTTGTTCTCGACGAGGAAGATGACCGGCAGGTTCCAGATGGCCGCCAGGTTCACGCCCTCGTGGAACTCGCCGATCGCCGTGGCCCCGTCGCCGAAGACGTCGAGGACCACGCGCTGCTGCCCCTGCATGACGCCGGCGAGTGCCAGCCCCGGCGCGATCACGATGTGGCCGCCGACGATGGCGTGGCCGCCCCAGAAGTTGCGCTCCACGTCCACGAGGTGCATCGAGCCTCCCATCCCCCGCGTGACTCCGGTGGCACGTCCGAAGAGCTCGGCCATCACCGCCCCCGGGTCGCAGCCGCGGGCCAGCGCGTAGCCGTGGTCGCGGTAGTGAGTGAGCAGGTGATCCTGCGGCTGCAGCGCGGCACACGCCCCCACGGCGACCGCCTCCTCGCCGATGTAGAGGTGCAGGAACCCGCCGACCTTGCCCAGCGCGTACATCTCTGCCGCGGCTTCCTCGAAACGGCGGATGAGGTACATCTGCCGGTACCAATCGAGCAGGCGCTTGCTCTCCGGCGGACGCCGTCCCGATGGCCGGCCGTAGGCGAGCAGTTTGACTGAGTCGGGGCCCGTGATCCCGGGTTTGCCGCGCGTTCGCGCTGGTGCCATGGGGCCTATGCTAGCGGCGGTTTCTCCGGGCGTCCCCGGCGGCGCCCCGTGGTTCGAAACCGTCGGTCGGCAACCGGTTGAGGTCGCCCACCCGCTCCACCCCGGTTGCCACCACCCTGGCGGGGGTGACCTCGTGCGCCACGGTGTCCGCTGTGGCAGTCCCCTCGCCACCAATGGCACCCGTGAGGAGCGTGACTGCGAGCGCCATGCCCATGTGACCGGCCCACCGCGTGCGGTCTCCGCGCGCGAGGTCATGCCCGTCGATGGCCCTGTCGACGAAACGCTCGGCAGCGCGTCCCGAGCCACCCGGGTCGACCAGCGCCCACGCGGGGGTCAGGCTCGCCAGGTTCAGGGCCATCGCGGTGACCTGCTGTCGCGCCACGGCAGCCCCCGCCGGGTCGAGGGAGGCGTAGTTGGGGTCGAGCCGGGCGAACGTTTCCAGGGTTCGCCACTCCTGGACCACGTCGTCGACCGAGCCGGAGAGCACGTGGACCTGCGCAGCCGCCGGGTTCAGCTCCCCGGGCTGGTCCTGGAGGTCACCCACCAAACGTCGCGCTTCGTCGCCAAGGTCGGCCAGGCCGGTGCGGACAGCACCCGCGACGTCCCCGGCACCCGCGCTGACCAGGCGCGAGACCCGCACTCCCTCTTCAAGCGCCACGACTTCCAGCCGCACCGCCAGGCCCAGGAGCCGTGTCGCGACCGCCTGCAGGTCCGCCTCGGTTCTCACGAGGCACAGGGGCGGCATCACCGGGATCCCCTTGCCGAGACGCCCCGCCACGGCGGCGTACTCACGTGAGCACTCTCGCATCCGGTTGAGCGCCACCTTTACGGACTCCGGGACCAGGCGCACCGTCTCCGCGGCCACTCAGATGGCAGCCAGGGCGGCGATGCGCGCCGCGCGAGCGATGAGGGCGTCCGCGTCCTCCACGCGGCCCGCCTCCCGCAGCATCGATCGCTGCACCTCGCGCAGCTCATCCACGACGCCCTCCAGGTAAACCCGGTCCCCGCGCACCTCCTCCCGGAACCTCTGCGCTGCTCGGCACTCGTACTCCATGGCCTCGACCAGCGCGGCGAGGTCTCGGGCCATCCCCAGGAGGTGTTCGCAGTCCAGGCCCAGGAGCCACGCCTTCCGCCTCATCTCGCCCGGGTCGCCCACCGGCAGGTCGAGTTCCGTCCCCACTGTGCTGGACAGCCTGCCAGCGCTCCATGGACAGCCCAGCGACAGTTGGGCTCCCGACGGTGGTGGTGGTCGGGGCTATATTGGGTTCGAGGCCCGACGCCGACCGGAGCCACGGGCGAACCAGGAGACAGATTGGACAGACCCACCACGATCCGCGAGCTGCGCCAGGCCGAGTACGAGGTCCCGGACATCAAGACTGAGATGCGCCGCAACCTCGTCCGCAAGATCAGGGACGGCCAGGAGCTCTTTCCCGGGATCCTCGGTTACGAAGAGACGGTCATCCCGAATATCGAGAACGCTGTGCTGGCCGGCCAGGACATCGTCTTCCTGGGCGAGCGCGGGCAGGCCAAGTCGCGGCTGATCAGGGCCCTGGTCGGCCTGCTGGACGAATACGTCCCGGTGGTCGAGGGCTGCCAGATCAATGACAGCCCGTACGACCCTGTCTGCCGCGAGTGCCGCGAGAAGGTCGCCGCGGACGGCGATGACGTGCGCATCAGCTGGTGGCACCGGGACGACCGCTACGCCGAGAAGCTGGCGACGCCTGACACCTCGATTGCCGACCTGATCGGCGAGGTCGACCCGATCAAGGTCGCCGAGGGCCGCTACCTGTCAGATGAGCTGACGATCCACTACGGCCTGGTTCCCCGCACCAACCGCGGGATCTTCTGCATCAACGAGCTGCCCGACCTCGCGGAGCGGATCCAGGTCGGCCTGCTCAACATCATGGAGGAGCGCGACGTCCAGATCCGGGGCTATCGGATACGGCTCCCACTTGACGTGTTCGTCGTTGCCAGCGCCAACCCCGAGGACTACACCAACCGCGGGCGCATCATCACCCCGCTCAAAGACCGCTTCGGGGCCCAGATCCGCACCCACTACCCACCCACCGTGGCGCACGAGATGGATATCGTGCGCAGCGAGAAGCGCGACTTCCTGGATACCGACATCGCGGTGAAGATCCCGACCTTCATGGAGGAGGTCGTCGCCGAGATCACCCACCTGGCGCGGCGCCACCCTCAGGTCAACCAGGGCAGCGGCGTCTCGGTCCGCGTTTCCATCGCCAATGAGGAGAACCTGGTCGCCAATGCGCTGCGCCGCGCGATCCGGGGCGGTGAGCCCGAGGCGGTACCGCGCATCAGCGACCTGCCGGCGATCGCCGCCACCACGCTCGGCAAGATCGAGCTCGAGAGCTACGAGGACGCCGACGACGAGGCGCTGCTGGAGAAACTCAGCCGCAGCGCGGTCTCCAACGTCTTCCGCCGCCACCTCGACGCATCCGACTTCGCCGACCTGGTGGCCCGCTACGACAGCGGTCACAGCTTCGAGGCTTCCGACCAGCTGGCGTCTGCGGAATACGTGACCGAGGCCGATCAGTTCCCTGAGGTGGCAGCAGCGATGCAGCGACTGAAGATGAAGGCAACCCCGGCCATGACGGCAAGCGTCTACGAGTTCGTGCTCGAGGGCCTGCACCTCGGCAAGCGCCTGAACAAGTCGAGGGTCGCAAACGGCAACGTCTACGGCGGCTGAGCGGTCCGGGGCCGATCGTGGCTGAATCAGAGATAGTCCAGCCGGGAGGCGCGCACGAGAGCTCGCCCTTCTCGCGCAACAACCGCTACCACGGCTGGGACGGCTCGCAGGAGCCGCTGCCGGTGGACGCCGAGACGATCATGAACCGGATCTCCGAGGACGTCTTCGCGGGCTCCGACTTTGAGTTCGCGATGCGCCGCATTCTCAGTTCCGGCTGGCGGTCACCGGGCCAGGAGCGCCTGCAGGGGATCGAGGAGCTCGTCGAGCAGGTGCGCCGTCGTCGCCTCAACCACCTCAACAAGTACAACCTCGAGGGGATCTTCGACGACATCGCCGAGCGCCTCGACAAGATCCTGAGCCAGGAGCGGCGGGGGATCAACGAACGGCTGAAGGAGACCGAGCCCGACTCGGCCGCGCGTCGCATCCTCGACAAGGTCGCCCAGCCGAAGCTCGACAAGCTCGACGGTCTGTCGCCCGAGCCGGGGACGGCATTGAAGGAGCTGCAGGACTACGAGTGGATGGACAACGGCGCCGAGCAGCAGTACCGCGAGCTGATGGACGAGTTGCAGAAGCAGGTGGCCCGGACCTATTTCCAGAACATCAACGAGGGGATGCGCAACCTGACGCCCGAGAACATGAGCGGGATCAAGGACATGCTCCACGACCTCAACCAGATGATGCGGGAGCGGGAGGCCGGTCGCGAGCCTGACTTCGACAACTTCATGAAGAAGCACGGCGACTTCTTCGATGATCCGAAACCGCAGAACCTCGACGAGCTCATGGCCCAGATGGCGCGCCAGATGGAACGGATGGAGTCGATGATGCAGTCCCTGTCGCCGGACCAGCGGCGCCAGCTCGAGGACATGCTGGAGGCGATGATGTCGGACCCCGGCCTGCAGGACGAGCTGTCGGAGCTGTCCCGGCACCTGGGGGCGACGATGCCGCGCCGCCGCCTCGGCAACCGCTATTCGTTCTTCGGTGAGGAGTCACTTCCATTTGGCGCCGCGATGGATGTCATCGGTGACCTGACCCACCTCGACAGCCTGGAGCGTGCGCTCCGCGACACCTACCGCGGCCAGGCGCTGAGCCCGGAGCAGCGTGGTGAGGTGTCGGACATGCTGGGGGAGGACGCGGCGCGCGCGGTGGACCGCCTGAACAAGCTGTTGCAGGAGCTCCAGGACCACGGCTATGTCGAGCGGGGAGAGGGCGGCCTGAAACTCACCGCCCAGGGCGTGCGGCGGATCGGCCAGAAGGCACTCCGCGACCTCTTCGCGAACCTCAAGCGCGACCGCTTCGGCGGCCACGAGCTGCACCAGCTTGGTCCTGGCGTGGAGGCTGCCGACGAGACCAAACCGTGGGAGTTCGGCGAGCCCTTCCGGCTCAACGTCGAGCGCACCGTGATCAACGCCATCCGGCGATCCGGCCGCCTGCCCGACGTCCGGGACGAGGGCCTGCATGCCGGCGAGCGCCGGGCACCCCGCATGAAGGTCGAGGACTTCGAGGTCTACAAGGTCGACGCGTCGACCCAGGCGGCGACCGTCCTGATGCTCGACATGTCCCGCTCGATGCCCCTTCGCGGCAACTTCTACGCCGCCAAGAAGATGGCGATGGCCCTGGAGCAGCTCATCCACACCCAGTTCCCCCGGGACGACCTGTACATCATCGGGTTCTCGGACCGGGCCCGTGATATCCGGCGCGAGCACCTGCCGCAGCTGTCATCCATGGAGTGCGTCTACGGCACCAACATGCAGGCGGGCTTCATGCGCGCCCGGCAGCTCTTGAGCAAGCACACCGGCGCCAACAAGCAGATCATCATGGTCTCCGACGGCGAGCCCACGGCCCACCTGGACGACCGCGGCGGCGTGGTCTTTGCCTACCCGCCGGTCGAGGAGACGTTCAGCCGGACCCTGATGGAGGTGCAGCGGTGCACCCAGCAGCGGATCACCATCAACTGCTTCATGCTGGAGACCAACCACTACCTGCGCAACTTCATCAAGCGGCTCACCCGGCTCAACCGGGGGCGGGCGTTCTTCGTGAACAGCCAGCGGCTCGGTGATTACGTCCTGGTGGACTTTGTCAACAACCGTCAACAGGCGGCAGGCGGGTGACGGGCGCTCGGCTGGGCCTCCTGGTGGCGGCCGCCGCGATGCTGGCGGGATGTGGTGGCGAGGTGGCCAACACCGACAGCTCGTCCGGGACCCAGCCCGCCACGTCGACGGCGGCCCCGGCCAACCCGGCCCAGGATTGCGGGGGTATCGACAGCTCGATCACCGACCGCGGCGCCGACGACAAGTTCGACGAGGGCGCGACAGTGCAGGGCAACACGCTTCCGGACGGCCTCAAGATCATCGACCTGAAGCAGGGCACCGGCACCACCGTCAAGGCCGGTCAGTGCCTCTCGGTGCAGTACACCGGGTGGCTCGACAACGGCACCAAGTTCGACAGCTCGCGGGACCGCGTGGGCGGGTTCAGGTTCCAGATCGGCGCGAGCAATGTCATCCCCGGTTGGGAGGAGGGACTGATCGGGATGAAGGCCGGCGGTCGCCGCCGCCTGGTGATCCCGCCGGCCCTGGCTTACGGCGCTTCCGGCCAGGGAACCATCCCGCCGAACGCCACGCTGACCTTCATCGTCGAGGTCCTGAAGGCGGTCTAGCGCGCCGCCTTCGAGGGTGGGCCTGGGGCTAGGCGGCCTCCGAGGCAGCTCGGCGTTTCCGCGGGGGCTGCGATTCGATGGACCTGCGCAGGCGAGCCAGCGCCTCCTCGGCCCGCTTCTGGATGGCGATGGATGCCACCCACTCCGCCAGCCGCGAGGCGACGCCGCCGTCGAGGTGGTAGAAGAGCCGAAGGGTCACCTTCGAACCGATATCCGAGCGGCGGATCAGGAATCGACCGAGGAAATGGATGCCGCGGGTGTTGTGCCAGGTCACCGAGCCGCTCTCCGGCCAGAACTCCAGCTCGACCTCGCCGCCGAGCGGTGCCGGGCCCATGAAGATGACGGTGCGGAAGCGGTTGGGCTGGTCGGTGGGGTACCACTCCATGAAGCCGGTGAAGAGCGACGCGAGGACCTTGACGTCGCTGAGCTTGGCAAAAGCCTCCACCGGTGTGGCGGCCACGTCGACGCTGCGTTCGACCTTCATCAGCCGATGATCGGCCAGCGACGCTTGGCAGCCATCTCGTCGTGGGCCTCCTGCATCACCCGGACCACCTCGTCGAAGCACTCCTGGACGTAATCGTCATCCGCCGCGGCCTCGGGGCCGGTGCGCTTGAACTGCATCTCCGGCAGGACCCGGATCTCGATCTTGGCGGGCAGCAGCAGGCGGGGCAGGAAATCGGTCGCCCAGATGCCCCACGGCAGGCCCACCTGGATTGGGGTGGCCTTGATTCGGAGCGACTTGTCGATGCCCAGCAACTTGCAGAGCCACTGCCCGTCACTCAGGAAGATCCCGGTTTCGTGGCTGCCGATATTGACCACCGGGACCAATGGCACCTCGTTCTTCAACGCAGTGCGGATGAAGCCCTTGCGGCCGGCGAGGCTGATCTCGTTGCGCTTCCACCATGGCCGGTAGGTCTCGATGTCGCCCCCGGGGTAGACCAGCACGCAGGCTCCCCGGCGCAGCGCCTCGTCGGCGTTCTCGCGGGATGCCGGGATGGACCCGAAGGACTTCAGCAGGTTGCCGATGATGGGCATCGCCATGGCCGCCGAATGGGTCAGGGCGAACCAGGGCCGCTCGGCCCCGAAGTACGTCGCGAAGGCCATGCCGAGGATGAAGCTGTCCGGGATGTAGTTGCCGCCGCTGTGGTTGCCGACAACCAGCGCCGGGCCGACGTCGGGGATGTTTTCCAGCCCCTCGACCTTGGCCCGGAAGTACAGCGTGGCCATCAGCCAGCTGATGGGGAGACCTTCACGGATCAGGTCTGGGTCGCGCTGCTCGAAGCTGCCACTGAAGATCCGGTCGAGGAGCTTCTCGCCGACCCGGAACGCCGCGAAGGGGTTCTCGCGCCAGTCCTCGGCCTCGGCGACCGTGTCGTAGAACTCGCGGGCGGCCGTCGATTCTCCGCTGCCGTTGCTCCCGGCACTCTGGGGCCGGCGGACGGCGGCCCGGGTGGACCTGATTGCGCCGGCGTGGTGGGTGGTCGTGGACCGGGTTCGTTCCGTCGTCGCGGCGGCGCGGGCGACGGCCTTGCTCGCCTCACCCTTGCGCGCGCCGTTGGTGGCGGTCCCGTTGGTGCTGGGCTTCGCCGGCGAGGCGCGACGAGCCGTCGTCCGCCGGCGCGAGGCAGCCCCCGCGCTCTGGGAACTGAGAGGAGGGTCGCCGAACGGCGCACCGGTCACCCCGGTGCTTGCGGCTCCCTGCCACGCCGCGCTGCGGATGGAGTCCGCCGCGCGCTTGCGGTTCGATTGCGCCATCGTTCTATGTTAGATGCCCGGTTCTGCTCCGCGCGGAATCGAGGCCACTCTTGCCTCGTTAGAATCGGCGAGCCGAGGCGACTTAGCCAAGTGGTAAGGCAGGGGACTGCAAATCCCTCATCCCGGGTTCGATTCCCGGAGTCGCCTCCAAGCGCAGCTTGTCCGGCGACTGCGGATTCCCGGAGTCGCCTCCAAGCGTCAGGCGCGGCGGGTTTTCCCGGCTTCCCGCCCGCGCCGCTTCTGGACGATGATCGCGGCGACCACGATCCCCAGCGCGGCGGAGACCAGGATCACCTCGACTATGGTCACGATGCCGGTCGCCTGCTGGCCGGGTGGCTTCCCGGCGGGGTTCTTACGGCCGTCGTCGAGCAGGGCCACCACCCCGACGTGGTTGATGGTGATATTGGCAATGTCCTGCTGCTGACCCCATTGGGTGCCGTGCCAGCCGGCGTCGTAATACAGCTGGACGCTGGTGTAGGCGACCGGGGGGGTGCGCATCAGCACCTGGGCCGGCTGCAGGAACCTGACCGGCGTATCACCCGGCTCGCCCAGGATGTCGATGTTGTACGCGTCGCCGACGACCTTGTTGCCGGCGGGTGGGGCGGGTGGCTGGCACTCCGGCTTCAGGGTCAGCTTGTACTTGGCGGCGCCATCTGCCTGCAGTGCGCCCTTGGGGAAAAAGGTGAGCAGCTGGTTGTCGGAGGTATTGATGCTGCCCAGCTGGCTGAGGCCGCTGCTCAGCGGCAGTTCGCCCGCGCCGGAACCGGGCTGCTTGTTGCTGGTGGCGAGGTTGGCCGGCGGGTTGCAGTAGTGGAACGGCTCGGTCGGCAGCTGGATGCCCTCGTACAGCGCCGGGGCGCCGGGAATCAGCAGGCGGCTGACGGCCACGATGGCCAGGGCCGCGCCCAACCAGGCGAGGTCGCGCTTCATGGCAGCCACCACGAACCGAGGTCGGCCAGGAGATGGGCGACGATGCATGCGGCGGTGCTACCCGTTCGCTCTCGCAGCCAGCCCAGGAGCAGCCCAACCCCGAAGTCCAGGGGGATCGCGACCACGCCATAGGCCATTACATGGATTGCCGCGAAGAGCAGCGCGGTGAGGCCGATCGCGGCCCCCGGGCCAAGCGCCCGGCGGATCTCGGGCTGGAGCGCCCCACGCAGGAAGAGTTCCTCGGCGGGCACGATGAGCAGCAGCGCTGCGCTGTAGCCCGCGAGTGCCGGGGCCGGGATGTACCAGGCGCGCGGGGGCAGCCCTGCCCAGTGCAGCCAGAGGCCGGGGAGCAGGAGCGTGGCCCCCACTGCCGCCCCGACGATCAGGGCGGCGGGCCGCCGGTTACCCGGCTCGGTGCGCGACACGACCACGGCGACCAGCAGGACGAGGGCGAATGCCAGCCCGGCGCCGGGCTCGCCAAGCATGGGAGTGAGCAGCGCCCGCAATGCCGACGCGCCCATCATGAAGCCGGCAAGCGCACCCGCCTGCCGGAGGTCGGCGCGGCGACGGGAGAGGCTGTTCAGCGAGGCAGCGGCACCATCGTGACCCGGCCCGTGGCAAGGACCGGCGGCCACACCGTCACGCTCTTGCGGTACCCCTGCCACTGCCAGACGACGCTGGCCGCGCGGGTGTTCTGGCCCCGGTCCGCCGGTTCGCGGCTGAACCTCAGGCCGCCGCCGTTGGGCAGGGCACCGTTGGCCAGGTCGAGGTTCTCGGCGGCGGTGGCGATGCCCTCAGGGTCCAGCGTCCTGGCGGCCGGCAGGACGTCGTGGACCAGCGCCCACGCGGCCGAGAAGCCCGAGATCGCCTCCTCGCCGGGAACGGCCTGGAAGCGCGTCCAGTACTCGCGGGCGAGGGTGTCGTAGGCCGCCCTGGCGTCGCCGGCCAGGGCATCGGGGTTGAAGCCGCGGGTCGGGCGGTCGGAGGCGAAAACGCCGATCGCGTCGTCGCCCAACTCCGCGCCGAACTCCGGCCCGCACTCGGCCATCGTGCTGCCGATCAGCGCCCCGACCTTGAGGTTGCGACTCAGCATCTCCCTCCGGAAGGCCACCCCGTCGGGGATGTTGGAAGCCAGGACCAGGACATCCGGGTGCGCCGCCAAGACCCCGGCAAAGACGGTGTCCCAGTCCGGGTTCCGCGCGTCGTACGTGATGACCGGGCTGACCTGGGCCCCCCGCCCTTGGGCTTCGCGGACAGCCGCCCCCGCCACCGAGTCCCCGTAGGGATCGTGCTCCTGGACGACCGTCAGTCTCAGGTCGGCGACGGCCCGCTTCAGTCGCGGCGCCAGTTGCTCCGCGGCGAACGTAGCCGAGCCCTGGCCAAGGGTCGTGCCGGACGCGCCGACCCTGAAAACGTGCGGCAGCGCCTCACCGGTGACCTGGTCGGCCACTGCGCCCGTCTCCCAATAGACGAGGCCGGCCGTCGACGTCGAGTACGCCGCCGGGATCGACAGCGCCGATGAGTAGGTGCCCAGGATCACCTGCGCCCCGGCCGACTTCAGGCCGCGGACAGCGGGATCGACAGCCTCCCGGGTGGTCACGTCACGGGTGACCAGGCGCAGGGGTCGGCCGGCAACGCCACCCCCTGAGTTGACCGCGTCGACCGCCACCTGGATGCCGTTCAGCTCTTCCTTCGCGAGGCCCGACTGGCTGTCATGCAGTGGCAGCATCACCCCCAGCACGAGGTCCTTTCCAGTCGGTGCGGCGGCCCGGGACAGGACCCCGCACGCTCCCAGGAGCACAGGGAGGAGGAGGATCCAGGCCGTGCGGCGGAGCATCGGCGCAAGTATAGAAAGGCCAAACTTCGGCAAGGCGCCGCGGCTACAGTAGCTGGGTGAGCGAGGGGACAGCCCGACCGGTGGGCCCGTTCGTGCCGGCCGTGATCGATTGGAACGAGTTTGGCGGCCTCGCACGGGCCGCCTTCTTCACCGTCAAGCGGTCGCTGGCCGCACTCGAGCCCAACATCTGCCGGCACCTCATGACCGAGGCCGCCTGGCAGCAGGTTCGCGCCCAGGTCGACGTGCTCCGCCTCGATGGCTGCGCCAATGTTCAGCAGGGGCTCGCGGTCGTCGAGCTCAGGCCGGGCGACCGCGACGTCGACGGGAGCCTCGACCGGGTCACGGTCGGGCTCATGGTCAATGGGATCGACTACGTCGTCCACACAGCCACAGGGCAGGTCGTTCGTGGCGGGCCGGACCGCGCGGACTGGCTGGAGGAGTGGACATTCGAGCGCAGCCGCGACCCCGACCTGTTGCAGGCTGCGAAGGCGCCGAAGTGTCCCAATTGCGGGGCGCCGCTGGCCATCAATCCCGACGGGCTCTGCACGTTCTGCCAGGCCTCGATCCCCGGAGCCAAGACCGACTGGCTGGTGGCGGCGATTGGCCAGCCCTCCCAGGTCCCGGTCGACAGGTGGCTGGACGCGAATGCCACCGTCGAGGCCGGCAAGGTGGTGATGGACGCGATGGCGGCCCAGAACGCCGAACATCCCTGGACCGGCGACGTGATCGCCAGGCCCAACCTGGCGGGCGACAGCGCCGCCGGTATCGCCGCGATCCAGGACCGAGACCCGGCCTTCAACCCGACCGACCTCGTTGTCGAGGCGCGCGAGGTGTTCCTCAAGCTGGAGGAGGGGCGCAACCAGCTCAGCACGGACGAGATCCGGCCCATGGTCTGCGACCAGCTGTACGCCGGGGAGGTTGACCGGGCGCGGCAGATGAGGGCCGGGGGCCGCAACGAGGTGCGCGCCTACCTCGACATCAACCGCGTGACCCTGACCTCGGTGAGCACGGACGGACGCCGCGACCGCCTGGTGGCACGGGTCGACGCCATCTCCGCGCGCAGTGTTGTCGACCTCCGCACAGGCGAGCTGCTGGAGGGCAGTGCCGTGACCCACCCCTGGGCGGAGGAGCTGGTCTTCGAGCGCTCGGCAAGGGTCAAGACGAACGCCCTGACCGGGCTGCTGGCGAACCGCTGCCCGGCATGCGGGGCGCCGTCACAGGTCTCGGCGGAGGGACTCTGCGTGGCCTGCGGAAACCACGTCACGGGAGGCGAGCAGGACTGGATCCTGATGGCAGTCCAGCCTGTCGAAAGCCCGGCCGGCTAGCTGAAGATCTCCTCCAGGGCGAAGTCCTCGGGAGGCTCGAGCTGGGCGAAATCGCAGTCCCTCGGGTCCTTGTCGGTGCGCCACCGAAGGAAGCGGGATGCGTGGCGGAAGCGGCCGCTCTGGAGTTTTTCGAACGAGACCTCGCAGACCAGCTCAGGCCGCACCGCGGTCCAGGACACGTCCTTGCCGGCGTTCCAGCGGCTGGGCCCCCCGGGGGTGCGGCCCTCGGCCGGCTGCGCTTCCTCGACCAGGGGTTGCAGCTTCGTGAAAACCTCGCGCCGCTGCTCGGCGCTGAATGACGAGGTGTGGCCGACGAAATGGAACGTGCCCTCGTCGTTGTACAGGCCGAGCAGCAGGGATCCGATGCCGGTGCCCACCGCGCTGTCCTTCGACTCGCGGTAACCGCCGACGACGACGTCCGCGGTGCGCGCGTGCTTGATCTTGATCATTGTTCGTTTGCCGGGCGCGTAGACCTGGTCGACCTGCTTCGCCACGACCCCGTCGCAACCGGCCCCCTCGTAACGCTCGAACCAGGAGGCCGCCACGTCAGGGTCGTCCGTCTGCGGCGTCAGGTGAATGGAGGGCCCCCGCTTGACGGCCTTCTCGAGCGCCGCTCTCCGCTCGGAGAAAGGCCTGCCGCGGAGGTCGGCCTCGCCCTCGGCAAGGTAATCGAAGAGCACGACCGAAGCGGGGGTCTCGGCCGCCAAACGCCGCACCCGTGACTCGGCCGGGTGCAGGCGCATCTGCAGGCGGTCGAAGTCCAACCCGCGCTCGGTGGCAATGATGATCTCGCCGTCGACCACACACTCCGGGGGGAGGGCCTCCGTCAGGAGCGGCAGCAACTCGGGGAAGTACCGTTGCAGGGGCTGGCCGTTGCGGCTACTCAGGATTGGCGTGCTGCCGGGGCTGAGGAAGGCGATGACCCGGAAGCCATCCCACTTGGGCTCGTAGACCCAGCCGTCTCCGCGCGGGATCTCGTCCTTGCCCTTGGAGAGCATCGGCTCGAGCGGCGCTGAGAAGGGCAGCATGTGGCGGCAAGTATCGAGGATCGCGGCCCTACGGCTGCCGGTCCTCCATCTCCCAGGCATGGTCGAGGACGTGCCAGGCGATGCGCCGCGCGGCGTACGCGGGAGGCCACGCCTTTTCTGGCAATTGCTCTTTGGCCGCCTGGCGCAAACCCTCGACGATGGCCCCCCGGTGCGCCCTGATCGCCGGCCGATCACCGACGTCAGGTGTGCGCAGCCCCCGGACCCCGATCTTCGACGCATAAGCGACCTCGGCGTCGAGAACGTGCCTGACCATCTTGTCGCGGTCGCGGCCACCGCCCCGTGGGCCCTTGGTCAGCTCCTCGGGCGAGCCGGCGGCGGTCCTGTCAAGCGTCTTCCAGGTGGCCTCGACGAGCGTCGCCAGCCGGTCGACCGCGGTCTTCGTCAGCGGCCCCGCGTCCGCCTTCATCGGCATGCCCGGCGCGCCGAAATCCGTCGTGGCGTTGCCGGAGACCCGCTCCACCACCTCCAGCTCGACTACGCCAGGAAACCTCAGTCCCGCAACCTGCGCGACCTGGCTGTAGCGCGGCGCGTACGCGGCCAGCGCTGCCAGTGCGCCATCCGCATCTCTCCCCGGGCGGCACCAGCCCGGCCACTCGGCTGCCGAGGCGAACACCTTCTTCCCGCCGACCTCCAGGTAGACCGGGACCGTTGTGCTGGAAGCCACGGATCCAGGTTAGCCGCTGGGCGCGTGGCCCTGGATCAGGGTGAACAGGCCGAGGAACCAGCGCTCTTCGACCAGGTCCGCGACGCCGGCGAGCCGGGCTTCATCGAATGTGCGCCGGTTGAAATGGTCGTGCTGCAGCAACACGGTGAGGGGATTCACCAGCTCCTGGACCAGGGCGACGGCGAGCAGGTGGCTGCGGACGTGCTCGAGGAAGCGGATCGGCGCGCCCGGCCGGGCCACGCGGAGCCCCTCCCGGATGGCGGCGGCGGGGGAGGGGATCGTGCACAGGCAGAGCGTGAAAACGACCGCGTCGAAGCTGCGATCCGGGAAGCGCAATGCCTGCGCGTCCATCTCCAGCAGCTCCGCGGAGATGCCGAGGTCCTCGGCCCGCCCGCGGGCCACGCCGAGCATGCCCGGGCTGAGGTCGATCCCCGTCAGCTCGACTCCGGCCGGGTAATGGGGGAGCGTCGCGCCGGTGCCGACGCCGACCTCCAGGACCCGCCCCGTGAGGTCGGCCACCATCCGCGCTCGCCGAGGGGATAGGGAGCGCTCCACCCGCCGCATGGAGCGGTCGTACTGTTCGGACTCCCGGTCGAAGGTTCGCCGGATGCCCTCGAGCTCGCTGTTGCGCGCCAGGGGCTCAGCCTGCCGCCGGGGCTGCCTGGCCACCCGGCTCTGTCTGGGCCTCGTCAGGTTTCCGGGAGGGCTGGCCCGCCGCGCCGCCCACCGGGGCGGGATTCCGGATCCCCACAGCGTTCACGAGCGCGCCTGCAAACAGCAATCCCGCCGCGACGAACATCGCCAGGTGATAGGCATCCGTGGACGCGTCGCGTGCCGCGTTCTGCAGGGCACCACCGGAGGCGCCACCAAGCTTCACGTTGGAATCCGGCTGGTTCAGAGGGCTGACAGCCGCCCGGACCGCCGGCGCGCCGGCGTCGACACCCTGGAGCCGCGAGGCGAGGCCGCTGTAGAAGCTGCCGGTGATGGCGACGAAGATCACCGCCCCGGCGAGCTGTGGCCCGACGCGTGAGATCGCGTTGTTGATTGCAGACGCCAGCCCGCTGTTGTGCGCCGGGACCGAGGTCATCAGGGCGGTCGTCAATGGCGCGACCATGATCGTCAGGCCGATGCCGAAAACCAACAGGCCGGGCAACAGGTCGACGAAGTAGCCGACCGGTGGAACGAAGCTGGAGAACTGGTTGGGCACCAGGTCCCAGCGCGGCGTGCTGGATGGCACCCGCGCCAGCCACAGGACTCCAAGGCCCATGAGCGCCGGGCCGGTCGCCATGAACCAGCGCGGCCCATAGCGCGCCGAGAAGCGTCCCACCCGCGCCGAGAAGAGGGTGAGCAACAGGGACCCGGGGATGCCGACAAGCCCGGCAGCGGCGGCTGAGTAGCCGATGGTGCCCTGGAGGAAGAGGCCATTGAACAGGAAGGTCACGTAGAGCGAGCCATAGATGACCAGGGTCGAGATGTTGGTGACCGTGAAGTTGCGCGACTTGAACAGGTCGAGCGGGACCAGTGGGTGCGGCCTGCGGGCCATCACGAACGGGAAGGCGATCGTCGCGGCGGCGCCGACGGCCAGGAACACGAACGGCAGCGGGCCCTGCCAGTTGCGCTGCTGCCCGTAGATCGCCCCGATTGCGAGCCCGCCGACGGCGAGGAAGGCCAGGAAGGCGCCGAGCCAGTCGAAATTCCCGGACGAAGCCTCGTCGCGACTCTCCGGGATGTTGCGGAGCGCGTAGAGCGCCAGAAGGACGAACGGGATGTTGACCAGGAATACCGCCCGCCAGCTCAGGGTATCCACCAGGACCCCGCCGACAAAGGGCCCCAGGATGGTCGTCCCCGAGGCCGCGCCCGCCCAGATGCCGAAGGCCCGGCCCTGTTCCTCACCCTCGAAGTTGGAGGTCAGGAGCGCCAGCGACCCCGGGACGAGGAGGGCGCCGAAAGCCCCCTGCAGGACGCGGGCGGCGACCAGGAACTCCATGTTGGGGGAGAGGCCGCAGAGCACGGACGCGAGGCCGAACCCCGCCGTGCCGATGGCGAACATGCGGCGCCGGCCGTAGTAATCGGCCATCGCCCCGGCCAGGATCAGGAGTGAGCTCAGGGTGAGGAGATACCCGTTGTAGACGTACGACTGGCCCTCGAGCACGCCGAGGAAAAGCCGGGGAAGCTCGCGTCCGATGCGGGGCATCGCGACGTTGACCACCGTGGAGTCCAGGAAGACGATCCCTGAGCCGAGGACCGCCGCGAACAGGATCCATCTCTGCTTGGTCATAGTTCCTCCGAAACCGGTGCTCCCGCCCACCTTATTCCTTTGGTGCCGGGGGAGGGACTCGAACCCTCACGCCCTTGCGGGCGGCCGATCTTAAGTCGGCTGCGTAGACCAGTTCCGCCACCCCGGCGTGGCCCGATTGTAGGCCCGTAGAATCGCCCATATGAAGGACATCGGCGGCAGGGTCGCGATCGTGACCGGCGCTTCACGGGGCCTGGGGCGGCATATCGCCGAGACGCTCTTCGACCACGGCCTCAAGGTGGTCGTGACGGCGCGCAATGGCGACGAACTGGAGCAGGTGCGCGCCGGCTTTGACCGGGCAGGGAAGCGGTCGCTCGCGGTTCCCGGGGACGTGACGAACCCGGCTCACCGGGCGCGACTCCTGGAGGTGGCGGCCGGGCACTTCGGTGCACTGGACATCCTGGTGAACAACGCGGGCAACGACCACCCGGAGCGGTTTGCCGAGACCACCCTGGGGCGCATCGAAGATATGTTCGACCTCAACGTCATCGCACTGATGGACATGACGCGGCTGGCCCTGCCCGCGATGTTGCAGCGGGGCCAGGGGCACATCGTGAACCTGGCGTCGGTGGCGGGGTTGGCCCCGGTGCCGTTCGCCTCGACGTACTCCGCAACCAAGCACGCCATCATCGGCTTCAGCCAGTCCCTGCGCTACGAGGTGGCCGAATCGGGCGTGGGGGTGTCGGTGGTGTGCCCGGGCTTCGTGCGCGAGGCCGGCCTCTTCCACGAGAACAGCGGCGGGGACACCTCTGCGCAGCCCACCGTCACCCCGGAGCAGGTTGCCGACGCGGTGGTCAAGGCGATCACGGGCAACCGGGACCGGGTCATCGTGAGCCCGCCGATGCTCAAGCTCACCCCCCTTGTGAATGGCCTGTCCCCGGCGGTAACCGCCCGGGTGGCCCGCCTGAGCGGTTCCTACGCGGCGATGGAGGGTATCGCCGCCAGGCTGAAGCAGCAGGAGGAGGCGGACAGCGCGGCCAAGGCGCCCTCGCCGCGCCGCGCCCGGGCCTCGACCAAGCCCTAAGGCCTCAGGCGGGGTCCAGCAGGCGGACGCCGGACGCGCCCGCGATCACCGCCTGGGAGGCCATCCGGACGAAGAGCCCGTGGCCCATCACCCCTGGGATGGCGTCGAGGTCCGCGGCCAGCTGGCGCGGGTCCATGGGGGCGGCCAGGTGGCAGTCGATGATGAGGTTGCCGTTGTCCGTGATGAATGGCGGAGACTGCCAGGCGGGGTCCTCCGTGCCGGGCAGGGGGCGGAGGATGGTGGTCAGGCCCAGCCCGCCGATGGCCTCGGCCGTGCGCTCCCAGAGCAGGGGCAGGATCTCGACCGGCAGCGGGGCACGCTCGCCCAGGCGGCTCACCAGCTTGTCTTCGGTCGCGATCACGACCAGCCGTCGCGATGCCGCCGCCACCACCTTCTCCCGCAGCAGCGCGCCCCCCAGTCCCTTGACCAGGTTGAGCTGGGGGTCGATCTCGTCCGCGCCGTCAACCGTCAGGTCGAGAGGGCGGTCGGCCCGGTCGAAAAGGGGGATTCCCAGCGCGTGCGCCTGGCGCTCGCTGGCGACGCTCGTCGCCACGCAGCTGACCCGCAGGCCCCCTGCCACGCGCTCCCCGAGGACGGCGATGAAGTGGGCCGCCGTCGAGCCGGTGCCAAGGCCCACCAGCATCCCGTCGGCGACCTGCTCCACGGCCCGTTCGGCGGCCTGTCGTTTCAGATCCATGGCGCCCTCACCATAGCCGGAATCGGGGCGGTCCAGCACCGCCCCAGTGGCCCGGCCGCCCCTGCTACGCTGTCAATCTGATGGTGCAGAACGTGCAGGAAGCCCAGCTGGTGTCGGCCGACGACTTCGAGGCCATCCGCGAGCTGGGGCAGCAGCTGCGGGTGGATGGCATTCGGTCCAGCACCGAGGCCGGGTCGGGGCACCCCACCTCCAGCATGTCGGCGGCAGACCTCATGGCGGTGCTCCTGGCGCGCCACCTGCGGTACGACTGGGACGAGCCCAAGCAGGCCAACAACGACCACCTCATCTTCTCCAAGGGACACGCGTCGCCCCTGGTGTACGCGATGTTCAAGGCCGTGGGTGTCATCGACGACGACGAGATGCTGACCTTCCGCAAGATGGGCTCTCGCCTCCAGGGCCACCCGACCCCGGTGCTGCCGTGGGTCGACGTCGCCACGGGGTCACTTGGACAGGGCCTGCCGATTGCGGTGGGCGTCGCGCTGGCCGGCCAGTACCTGGACAAATTGGACTACCACGTGTGGACGCTGTGCGGCGACAGTGAGCTCGCCGAGGGCTCGATCTGGGAGGGCCTGGACAAGGCCGCGCACTACAAGCTCGGCAACTTCACGGCAATCTTCGACGTGAACCGCCTGGGCCAGCGCGGTGAGACCGAGTTCGGCTGGGACCTCGACGTCTACAAGCGCCGCGTTGAGGCCTTTGGCTGCCGCGCGATCGTCATCGATGGCCACGACGTCCGCGACATCGACAGGGCCCTGGCCGAGGCGCGGTCCGGCGGCGGACGGCCCACCGTCGTCATCGCCAGGACGGTGAAGGGGCAGGGCGTCAAGGAGGTCGCCGACAAGGCCGACTGGCATGGCAAGCCCCTTCCGCCCGACCTCGCCGAGAAGGCCATCGCCGAGCTCGGGGGCATCCGTGACCTCCGGGTCCGCACCCAGAACCCCGAGCCCAGGGAGCCGGCCCCGTTTGACGGCATCGGCACGGTCGAACTGCCCCGCTACGAGAAGGGCGAGAAGGTCGCCACCCGCAAGGCCTATGGCGATGCCCTGATGGCGCTCGGGGCCAGGCCGCTGGTCGTGGCGACCGACGGCGAGGTCAGCAACTCGACAATGACGGTGGAGTTCGCCAAGGCGTTCCCGGACCGGTTCTTCGAGATGTACATCGCCGAACAACAGCTGGTGGCGACGGCGGTGGGACTGAGCGTCAGGGGTTACAAGCCGTTCGCGTCGACGTTTGCGGCGTTCTTCTCGCGTGCGTACGACTTCATCAGGATGGCCGGGGTCTCCCAGGCCAACATTCGCCTGGCCGGCAGCCATGCCGGGGTCGAGATCGGGCAGGACGGCCCCTCCCAGATGGCCCTGGAGGACCTCGCCTCGCTGCGCGCGGTCCAGGGATCGACGGTCCTCTACCCGTCCGACGCCGTTTCGACGGCGCATCTCACCGAGGTCATGGCCGATACCGAGGGCATCGTCTACATGCGGACGACCCGGGGGGCGTACCCGGTGCTGTATGGGCCGGACGAGAAGTTCACGGTCGGCGGCAGCCAGACGGTGCTGCACAGCGCCGAGGACAAGGTGACCCTGGTGGGCGCCGGCGTGACCCTGCACAACTGCATCGAAGCCGCGGCGCAGCTGGCCAAAGACGGGATCAACGCCCGGGTCATCGACCTGTATTCGATAAAGCCGGTGGACGTGGCCACCCTCGAAAAGGCCGCCGGCGAGACCGGGCGGATCGTCGTGGTGGAGGACCACTACCCGGAGGGCGGCATCGGCGCCGCGGTCCTGGAAGCCCTGGCCCCCCTCGGTGCCCGCTTCACGTTTGCCCACTGCGCTGTGCGGGGACTGCCAGGGTCCGGTAAGCCCGAGGAGCTGATGGACCAGGCCGGCATCTCCGCGCGTCATATCGTCGAAGCTGCGAGCAGGCTGGTCAAAGCCGGCTGAACGGCCCAAGGAGGTCTGCATGAGCAACCCACTCTTCAAGCTCAAGGAGCTCGGTCAGAGCGTCTGGTACGACGACATCACCCGGTCCCTGGTGCGGGACGGCGGCCTGCAGAAGCTCCACGACGAGCGCGCCATCGTCGGCGTCACCACCAATCCTTCGATCTTCGAGAAGGCCATCGGTGAGAGCGACGAGTACGACGAGGACCTGCGCAAACTGAGCGAGGCCGGCGCCAGCCCCACCGAGATCTTCATGGACCTCGCGCTCGACGACGTGAGCCG
>JAXDLW010000021.1:0-4336 GCA_034666405.1 Chloroflexota bacterium
CAGCAGCGACACCCCCGCCACCACGGGGGGCAGCACCATGGGCAGGGTGACCAGGGCGCGCACCAGCCTCCGTCCGGGGAACTCGACCCGCGCGAGCACCCACGCCAGGGGCACGCCCAGCAGCAAGGCGACAGCCAGGGCGGCGAACGAGCACTCGGCCGAGAGCAGCAGTGCCTGCTGCACCTCCCGCGTCGCGAGGGCGCCGGCCAGCCCCGGCCATGGCGCGCGCAGGACCAACGCCAGCAGGGGCAGCGCGACCAGGACCACACCGCCCACCGCGGGAAGGGCCAGGCCGAGCGGGACTCGGTTCGATGTTGAGATGACGGGGACGGCGCCCATTCTCAGGGAGCCAGGAACCCGCGGGCCCGCAGGGCGACCGCCCCCGCCCCGGCGACCAGCTGCTCGATGAAAGCCCGCGCCAGCGGTTGGTTCTTCGTCGCGCTGACGACGGCCACGGGGTATGTCGCGACGACGTTCTGGTCCGGCGGGATGGCCACCCCCGCGGTCTTGGACCCGGCCGATTTCACGTCGGTCGCGTACACGATCGCGGCGTCGGCGTCACCACTCGCGACCTTCTGGAGCGCGGACTTCACGTCCAGCTCGAGCGAGACCGGGTGGACAACGACCGACTGCCGGTCGAGAGACTGGCGCGCATATTTGCCGGCCGGCACCGAAGGGTCGGCGAGCACCACTTTGAGGTCGGGGCGGGACAGGTCGGCGAGACCGCTGACCCTCCTGGGATTGCCGGGCGCGACGGCGATCTCGAGGACGTTGCGGGCAATCACCCGGGGCGCTTCCACGAGGTTTGCCGCGACCAGCCTGTCCATGTTGGCCTGGTCCGCCGTGGCCACGACATCGGCCGGCGCCCCCGCCTGCAGCTGCGCCACCAGCTGCTGCGACCCGGCGAAACTGAAGGCCAGGTCCAGGCCGGGGTTGGCGGCCCTCAGCCTGGCGCGGTCATCCGTAAGGGCCTCACTGAGAGATGCGGCGGCAAACACGGTCAGGGACCCTGAAAGGGAGCTCGACTGACGCGACGGGGGCGTGCTCTGCCCGCACGTGCTGAGGAGCACGGAGGCCATCGTCACCGCCGCCAGGCTCCCGACGTGCCTGAACCGGGGCACCATCAATGGGCTGCCGGCCGCTCCACGACAACATTGGTGGCCTTGACCGCGGCGACCACGAGGACCCCCGGTTCGAGCCCAAGTTCCTCGACTGCCTCGCGGCTGATGAGTGAGACGACCCGGTGAGGACCCGCCTGGACCTCGACCTGGGCCATCACCAGGTCCTTGACCACCCGGGTGACGATGCCGGGGAATCGGTTGCGCGCCGATTGGGAGGCCGCCGGGAGGGCGGTTGCCGGGGTGGCCATTGTCAATGCGAGGGCGGCGAGCGCGCCGGGGTCGATCAGCCGGCGCGCGCCAGGCCGAGCGGCCGGCCCGAGTTTGCCAGCGTCAGCCCAACGGCGGACAGTGTCGTCGCTTACGCCCAGCAGTTCGGCTGCCTGGTTGACCGTGTAGCCCCTCATTCATCACAGCATATCCGCAATTGCGGGTTACCGAAGCGAAGCGAGTCAGCAGATACGGCCTGGCCCTTCGAAGTGGATGCCGCACACGCTCAAGGCAGCTTCAACTCGAACACTGAAAAGGACGTCGACACCACCATCCCCGCACCTTCATACAGGCGAATTGCGCCGGTCGGGTTTGCGCTGTCGACACTGAGCCCGATCGTCCTGGCGCCCCGCGCGGCGAGCTCCAGCATCGCGTGGTTCAATAGCGCTGAGGCGATGCCCCGGCGCCGTGACCCGGGTTCGGTTCCAAGGACGTCCACGAAGGCTCCGCCCGGAGTCAGCCGGCAGAGGCACAATGCCACCGGCCGGTCGGCGCGGTAGGCGAAGAAGCAGAGTTCGGGACCCGCGCCGGGCTCCCCCACCTCCTGGGTCATGCTCACCGCTGACCGCTCGCGGAAGTCCCAATGGTCAATAAATGCTTCGTTGTGGACAGTGACTGCTGTCGCCACCGCTTCGTCGAGATCGACCGCGGCTCGAATGGCGACCCCGGCGGGCATGCCAGCGCGTTCGATCGCCGCAGGGTTGGCGTGGACCATCTGGTGAAACGTCCGCGCCGGGGTGAACCCGAACCGTCGGTACAACTCGTGCGCGTCGAAACGCTTCGCACTGGTCCCGACAAAGACCTCACTCAGGCCGGGAGCGCGCCGAGATCGGTCGACGGACCACGACATCAGTGCCGCCCCCAACCCCCGGCGCCGGTGGGCAGCCACCACCATCCCGGATAGCCGAGCCTCCTCCGCCCGCCTGAGCAGTGCGTAACCAACCAGGCTGCCGCTCGTCACCGCGGCAAGTGAGTCCGCGGCTAGATCGAGGCCCGGCGCCTGAAGCCAGTGCCTCACCGCGAGCGGATCGTCAACATCGAGGGCCCCGTGCTCGGCGGCGTAGACGCGGGACAGGGCCGACATCGCGGGCGCGTCGTCGAGCCTCAATGGCCGGAACTCGAATCCGTCTGGAGCCTTGCCCATGGTGAAGCCTGCATTCTGCCAGCCCAGAAGTCCTCTTACGGTGCCGGCCGATGTGACACACTGCGGACAGGGACAGGAACGGGCCACACACCAGAAGAGGAGACAAGATGGACCTGCTTCCAGGCGTTCGCGCCAATGACATCGACACTGACCGGGTGCGCACCCACTACATCGAATCGGGGCCCGAGGATGGGATCCCGGTGGTGATGATCCATGGGAACCTCGCCACCTCGCGGTTCTTCGAACACCTGATGCCTTCCGCGCCCGACCGCTACCGATTGATCGCCCCGGACATGCGCGGGTTCGGCGACACCGAGCGAGTGCCGATCGACTCCACCCGCGGGCTGCGCGACTGGGCGGACGACGCTCATGCGCTCGTCAGGGCGCTGAAGATCGAGCAACCCGTTCACCTGGTGGGGTGGTCCACCGGCGGCGCCGCGATCGCGGCGTATGCGGAGGACCGCCCGGTCGCGTCGCTGACGTTCGTTGACCCGGTGTCCCCCTACGGGTTTGGCGGAGCGGGTCCCGACGGCCGGCCCAACTTCCCCGACTGGGCGGGCTCGGGCGGTGGCACCGGCAACCCGGAGTTCGCCCAACGACTTGCCGACGGTGATCGATCCGATGAGTCCCCGGTCTCGCCACGCAACGTGATGAACAGCTCGTACTGGGCATCGACCCACCGGGAACCCAAGGACCGAGAGGAGGTCCTGGTTGACGAGGTCCTCAAGAGCGAGACAGGCGAGCACGGCTATCCCGGCGACATGACGCCGTCGCCCAACTGGCCCACGGTCGCGCCGGGCGTTCATGGCATCCTCAACGCGCTGTCGGGCAAGTACTGCAACTGGTCGGGCATCGTCGACATCGACCCCAAGCCACCGATCCTGTGGACCCACGGCACCCTGGACATCGTCGTGGCCGACGGCTCGGCGTGGGACATGGGCAACCTCGGCAAGCTGGGTATCGTTCCGGGCTGGCCGGGCGACGATGTGTTCCCGCCGCAGCCGATGGTGACCCAGATCCGCAACGTGCTCGAGCGTTACCGGGAAGCCGGCGGCCGGGTGCAGATGGAGATGTTCGAGGGGTCGGGCCACGGCCCCATGTTCGATGCTGCCGAACGGTGGAGTGGGATGTTCTTCGAGTTCCTCGCCAGCGTGGGCGCGGAGGCCGCGGTCGGCCGGGGATAACCCTCTCTGAGTTGCTGACTTTGTTACGCGAGCGTCCGCAGGCTGGGCGTAGCGGCTGTTGCCTTCGGGACGATGGCAGGACCGGTCGCGCTCAACGCAGTTGTAATGAGGGTGGACCGTGTCACTCGAAATGCAATCTCCGCTGCCTGATGGACGTCGCCCGGCAGATCGGAGGGTGAGGATTGGCATCCGTCACCAGGTCGACCAGATGAGGGCGCAGAAGGTGCTGATCCTGCAGGGTTTCGACAGCGCCAGCGCCGAGGAACGCCTACGCCTCCTCGCCCATGCGGAGTCGCTCGACAGCCGTGTCGTGATGATCGTCGCGGCCGCCGGCTCCGGGCCTGGCTGAAGCCGCCCGCCTCAACCCCCTGACTACCCTATGGGCGCGAAGACCCTGGGCGCCTCATCGATCAGTTCGCGATCGCCGTAGACAACGAGCGACCCATTGGCCTCCAGGATGCCGACCGGGATATCGCCGCGCAGCACCGACAGGATCGCCGCGCCCGCACCGGTGATCGCGCAGTCTCCTTTCCCGTGCACCCACTCGATGCGAACCCCAGCGGAGTCCAGGTACACCATGGCCTCCATCCTCGCGCCATCGAGCTGGTGGAGGTGGTAGC
>JAXDLW010000022.1:0-88843 GCA_034666405.1 Chloroflexota bacterium
CGATCCCCGCGTGGACCCGGCTGTGTTCCGGCATTTTTTGCACCTCTGCGTCACCCAGGCGCACGGTTCCCCTGTCCGGTGCGAGGGTGCCTGAGAGGCAGCGAAGCAGGGTGGACTTGCCCGAGCCGTTGGGCCCGATCAGCCCGTGGATCATGCCCCTGGCGAGCTCGATGTCGACGCCGTCGAGGGCCTGGAGCCCGGCGAACCGCACGCTCACCCCGGCGGCCGAAAGGACGATCGGGGCACTCGACGCCGCCGGTGACGCTGGTGCGGTCGGTGGGGCGCGATGCGGACTTCTCGCGGCGGTCCCCGCCTGGCGATCGCGACGATCGCGCAGGGTCGCGCTCGCAACCAGCGCGATGATGGTGAGCCCGACGGCTGCCAGCTGCCGCCCCGACCCGATGGGCGCGTGGAGCAGCTGACTGGCCTGGTCGACAAGGAACGGCGCCCCCTCCGTCAGAAGTGCCCCGAGCGCCGGTCCGAAGAATCCCAGCGGTCCACCGATCAGCACCGCGGCGAACAGGCTGACGGACTGCAGCGGGCTGTACAGCGACGGGTCCACCACCTGCAGGAGTTGAGCCCCGAGCGACCCCGCCAGCGCGGCCACCCCGGCGGCGATCGCGAAGGTCCAGCGACGCATGGACGCCACGTCGTAGCCGAGGGACACCGCGAGTGTCCTGCTGTCGCGCAGGGCCGACCAGCCGCGACCGATCACCGACGTCTGGGCCAGGCGGTAAAAGAGCAGGAGCATTCCGAGGAGAACGAGGCCGAGCGCCACGTGGCCGGTGTCGTCGAACCGGAGGTCGATACCCAGCAGTTCCCACCGCGCCTCGACCGGGGCCCGGAAGGAGATGCCCGCGACCCCGCCCGTGAGCTCCGGGAAGGCGCCCAGGCCGGCGTACACCATCCAACCGAAGGCCCACGTGAGGAGCGCGAGCATCGCCGGGCGCAGGCGCGCCGCGCCCCAACCCAGGAGCCAGCCGGCTCCGCCGCCAAGAACCGTGACGAGCACCGCGGCCAGCAGCCCGTCCAACCCTAGCCTCAGTCGCAGGGCCGCTGTGCCGTAGGCGCCCAGCGCCATGAAGGCCGCATGGCCCAGCGAGGGCTGGGCCGTCTCGTTCACCAGGATGTGGAGGGCATAGACCGCCAGCAACAGGTAGGTGCCGCGCGCCGCCGCGCCGGCCAGGCTGGCGTTGCGCGCCAGGGCGACCACGGCAAACGCCAGAAACCCCGCGGCCCCCACCCAGCCCACGCGGTTGCGCCGAGCCCAAGCGACAAAGGACGTCCCGGCGTCACGCCAGACGGCCGGCGGAGCCGGGCCGTAGATGGCCCTCAATCGCGCTCGATCGGGGTGTCCCCGACGAGCCGCGGCAGCAGGGCGATTGCGGCCACCAGGACGGAGAGCGCGCCCACGTCCTGCAACCCGGGAAACGGTCCGAGGCCCGGCAGCTGCAATGTGCCCAGGGATAGGGCTGGGATGGAGAGGCTGGTGACGATGCTCTCGCCGACGCCGATCGCGATCCCGGCCACGATGGTGCCGCGTGCCGATCCCAGCCGGCCCAGGACCGCGGCAGCCGTGCCCTTCAGGCCGAGCAGGACGCCGAAGTCGATGCTGACCGGCCGGGCCGGCGCGACCAGCAGCCCGGCCACCGCCGCGAGCACCCCGGCGGTCATCCAGGCCACCGCCCGGGCCCGCCCCGGTGAGATGCCGCAGAGCTCGGCTGCCCGCTCGTCAAGGGCCACGGCGCGCATGGCGCGGCCTGTCCGGGAGAGCGACGTCCAGCGGTCGAACGCCACCGCCAGCGCGACGGCGATGACGAAGAGGATGATCGAGCGCACCTGCACCACCCCGCCGCCGGGGAGCGCGACCACACCACCTGCCCCCAGCGGATGGACCAGGATGTCGGGCACCGCGTAGCTCTCGCCCTGGAACCCGACTCCGATGAGCGCGCGGAGAAACAGCCCCGCGGCGACCGTCGCCGCGATCCAGCCCGCCGTCGAGCCGCGGCGCACGAACGGGGCCACCGCCGCGCGCTGGATCAGCAGGCCCATCAGCCCGGCGACGACGACCGCGCCGACCACGGCGAGGGCGACAACCGGCGGTGCGACCCCGGCCAGGGCCGCTCCCCCGGCGCCGCCCAGCACCAGCAGGAACGTGAAAATCCCGGTTGTGACGAGGTCCCCATGAGCGAAGTTGAGGACGCCGTTGACCCGGTAGATGAGCGCGAAGCCGAGGCCCACAAGCCCGTACGCAGCCCCAGTGGCGGCGCCGCCCGCCAGGGCTTGCAGGACCAACCCCAGGCTCATCGGGCTGCCGGCGAATTTGGCCGCATCGCCCGAAATGGTAGATCGCCCCGGCTCACCGGACCGTGGCTAATATCTCGCGTGGCGGGCGGGTTCAGCGACTTCTTCGCACAGACCTACCAGCAGACGCTGGGGCTGGTGGCTATCGGCACCGGGATGCGCGGCATCGCCGAGGATGCGACCCAGGAGGCGTACGTCAAGGCGCTGGACCGTTGGGAGACGGTGGTCGCCATGAGCCACCCCGATCGCTGGGTGGCCCGGGTCGCGCTGAACATCGCCATCGACCACCTGCGCAAGACGGCGCGGGAGAGCGAGCTCGGAGAGGGGGTTGAAGCCACGACGGCCGACCTCGTCGAGGGCCTCTGGCTGCGCTGGAACCTCGACCGCCTGACGCCGATGCAACGCGCCGCGATGGTCCGTCGCTACCTCGACGGGATGGGCGTGGCGGAGGTCGCCAGGACGCTGGGGCGCTCGCCGCAGACGGTCAAGACCCACCTGCGCCTGGCGCGTGGGCGGCTGCGGCTGATGATGGCCGAGGATCGCCGGTGACCGACCAGCTCGATCGCCTTTGCGAAGACGCGAGGATCACGGGCCGGCAGCTGGCCCCCGACGTGGGACCGGCGCTCGAGGCGGTCATGAGGCGATCGGCCCTGCGCCGCGGTCAGACGCGGGCGCGGCGCCGTGTCGCGATCCCGTCGCTGGTGGTGCTGGTCCTGGCGGCGCTGGCCGCCGTCCCGGGCATGGCCCTCACCTCGCATGTCGGGGCGGGGCCGGTGCCGCCCCTGGCTGCGGCGGCCAACGCGCGCCCGGCGGCCGCCGGCGTCCTCGTCCAGCCGGCCATGGCGGTCGTGCCGCCGCGCCCCGGGCGGGGCTCAACTCAACCCCTCCTGCTCAACGTGCCCGGGCAGGGCCAAGCTCCCGGCGGCTCCCGAGTGTGCAGCCCGGGGCAGCTCAGCCTCGAGATCGCCTTCGACCGCGCGGTCTACGCGCCCGGGGACGCTGTCGCCGTCACCCTGGTGACTCGCAACAGCTCGGCGGCGACCTGCACCCTGCCCACCGACCCCTGCCTGTCGAGCATCACCATCAGTTCGAGGTCGGGCGCCGTCATGTATGCGAGCGGTGCCGACCCCCGCTGGATCTGTGCGCCGGCAAGGTCGCAGGTGGTCCTCGTGCCGGCCGGGATCGCCGAGCTCACATTCACCTGGGCGCCGCCCGGGTGCACCGGGGCCGTGGGTTGCACCGAGGGATCGTCGCCCGGGACCTATGTCGTCGGCGCGAACTGGACCGGTGCGCCGTCTGACGCCGACGCGGGCGCCGCGCCATTCTCGCTGGTCGCGCTGCCACGGCACCTGGTCGTGGGCGCGGGCATCCAGTCCTGACCAGGCACTCACCCTTTTCGCCCCGCCCAACCGTTTGAGTCAGGGGGGCCACGCACGGCGCCCGTTATCCAGTCATCGGCGGGAGGAATGCCCATGGTCCTGCGTGGAAACCTGAAACGAAATCGACAAGCGCCCCTGCTGGCGGTTGCCTGCGCCTTGGCGACGCTGTTGGCCGCCTGCGGGGGATCCAGTGCGGGGGCGTCGTTCGACGGCAATGTCACGGTCGTCCTGAACCAGCCCACCAGCAAGCTGCCGTGGCTCGCGAAGTTCGCCCAGCAGGGTGCGAGGCTGGCCGTGGACCAGATCAACGCGGCCGGGGGCGTCAAGGTCAACGGGAAGGCTTACAAGTTGAACCTCGAGGAGCTGGACAACCAGCTGTCACCGTCGGTCTCGCTCGACAACGTCAAGAAGGCCGCTGCCGAAAAGGCGGTGGCGATCATTGACGAGGGCTACACCGTCGACGCAACGTACCAGGCCGCCGCGACAGCGGGGATCCCCATCCTGGTCGACTTCGACGGCACGACGAGCCTGGTTGACACCGCCAGGCGGCCCAATGTCTTCCGCATCGCCCCGGCGAGCGATGCCGTCGCCACCAGGCTGCTGGCCTATGTCGGGACCAGGAACCTGAAGCTGGCGGTGGTCCACGACGACAGTGGCTACGGCAAGGACGGCGACGCGCAGTTGCAGGCCGTCCTGGGCAAGACCGCCCTCAAGCCCATCGACCTCGAGCTGCCCTCCAGCGCGACCGACTATTCGACCCAGGCGCTGCAGGTCAAGCAGGGCGGCGCCGAGGCGGTGATCGTCTGGGCCCGCTCACCGGTCCTGGCGGCTTTCGTCAAGGCGTTGCGCCAGGGCGGCTCCACCGCGGCCGTGTTCGCGGGCCCCACGGCCGAGGACCCCATCGTCCGCACCCAGCTGGCCGATCACCCGGAATGGGTGGACGGGCTGACCTACGCCAGCTTCCGGATCACCACGGAGGGCGGCCCGGACGCGTGGGACAAGTTCCGCAAGGCATACGAGGACGCCAAGCTGAATGGGGGTGAGACCGACTTCCATGTCGGGGTCAAGGCGAAGGACGGCAAGGAGGTGGTGCAGCCGCCGGACTGGCAGGTCTTCACCTACGACATGGTCCAACTGGTCAAGGCGGCGTTGGAGAAGGCGGGCACAGTCGACCCGTCAGGGAACAAGATCATCGATGCCCTCAATACCGTCCAGGTCAAGAGTGGCAACGGTGACAACCGCGGCTGGACCAAGGACAGCCACGAGGGGGTCGTGGATGACGACATCATCTTCAACACGTTCAACGACATGGTCTTCAAGCCCGCGCAGGACGACCCGCTGTCCAAGAGCCTGATCCCGATCGACCAGAAGTAGCCCGACCCGCATATCCTCGCCATGTCGTGATTGACCTGGCATCCCTGCGCGTCCTCGCGGGCGGGGCCGTCCTGCTGCTGACGGCCTCCTGCGGCCCCGGTTCGACGACGGCCGCCGTCACCCCGTCCCCCAAGGCCGTGCAGCAGGCGGAGCTGCCCAACTACAACAGCCGGCTGGGTTCCAACCGGGTTGCGGCGGTCGTGGCGGCGAGGCTGGGACGCAGCCTCTACACCAGCGGCCAGTACTGGGAGGTCTACCTGCGCAGCACCCCGCCGGCATTGAACGACAAGTACGACCCCGGGCGGCCGGAGGCTTCGACGTCCGCGGCCGCGACCGTCACCGCGGCGGAGGTGATCATGGCCACCGAGTCCGGGGCGTCGATCAAGTCCTTCCAGGCCGGCGGGCAGGCAGCGGAAAAGCAGGAGCTGACGAAGCTGGAGGCCGACATCCGGGCGGCCTTCCCCAACACCGGGACGGTCACCGTTCGGGTCTTCTTCGGTGAGTCCTTCCAGTACGCGACGGCGGTGTTCGACCACGGCCAGCTGACCAAGTACGACGCGAGGAAGACCGGCTGAAGGTCCTTGTCGCCCTCTGCGGCTGCGCGTTGTTGCTCACCGGTTGTGGCAGCAGCGCCGGCACCCCCGTGCCGACCGCCTGTGAGTTTCGCCTGCCCCCTGCACCGGCCCACGGCGAGGTGCCGCTGGCGGTCATGCGGGATATCGCCGCCGGCCCCACCGAGTACCTTGTCGGCGTCCCGGGCGGCCCGGTGGTGGTGCTGACCCAGTCCACCGGCTTCAGCCCGCCCCAGCTCGCAGGTGCTTCGATCTTCTTCAGCCGGCGCCGGGGCACCAACAGCAGCGTCTACCTCGGGTCCATGGGGGGCTGCGCCCACAGGGTGGTCGATGGGACCCTCGGAGCCGTCGAACCGGGCGGTCGAGCCTTCAGCGTGCTCGTCAACTCCCACTGGCTGCTCTACGACGCCGCCGGCCACCGCGTCTCGCAGCTGACCGGTGCCTCCGGGAGCTGGACCCGCGACGGCCACCTGGTCGAGCCGACCGCCGCCGGGATCGACGTCTTCGACCTCGCGGGTAAGCACCGCAGCATGCCCCTGGCGGGGGCGGCCCCGCTTGGTGCGCTGGGTAACCACCAGGAGCTGGTGTCGACCGCCTCAGGGATCCAGGTGCTGGACATCGTCACGGGCGGAATGACACCGCTCAACGCCGGCGCGAAGCTGATCCGCGCCCCCGGCGGCTCGCCCGACGGCACGCGGGTCGCATTCCTTGACGCCAACGGCGTCGGGCAGGTCCTGGAGCTGGCGACCGGGAAGACCCGGGCCCTGCCCGCGCCGGCCCTGACAACGGGCTTCGCCTGGTCGCATGACTCGGCGTGGATCGGCGTGCAGTCAACCTACGGCGGCGCCGAGCTTCGCCTGGCAGACGGCCGCGTCGTCGACAGCGGGTCGCTGGTGGTCGTCAGCTGGTGACCCGGGGCCATAAGGTCAGGCCGGGGTGGCCACCGACTCGGTCTCGCGAGCGACGACCTCGGCCAGCGCGGCGATGAACCGCGGAGACGTGTTCATCAACTCGATCCTGTGGAAGGCCAGGCCCTCGGACTCGGCCTCCTCGCGGGCGGCCACGTCGATGTCGTACAGGATCTCGAGGTGGTCCGCCAGGAACTGCACCGGCACCACCAGGACGCCCGTCCTCCCGGCCTCCCGGTAGCCCGGCAGGAGGTCCTTGAGGTCCGGCGTCAGCCAGGGCTCCGGGCTGTGGCCCGCGCTCTGGTAGGCGAACTCCCACTGGCCGGGCTCGAGCCCGGCGCTCGCAGCCACCGCCCGCACAGTGGCCATGACCTGCTCGAGGTAATCCGGCTCGCGCCGCACGACCGACTCGGGCAGGCTGTGTGCGGTCAGCAGGATCGCCAGGTTGTCGCGGTCCGGCGGCGGGAGTGAATCCAGCGCCTCGCGGACCCGCCCGGCCAGGGACTCGATGAAGGCCGGCAGGTCGTGCCAGGGCCCGGCGACCCGGTGGGGGACACCGGGCAGGTGGCTCCCCGCGGCGGCGTCGAAGGCCCGCGTGTACCCGCCCATGATGATCGGCGACCACTGCGGCGAGAGCACCACCCCGACCAGCCGGCTGACCCGCGCCGCCGCCAGCCGCCGGACGGCCGCTTCGATCCGGGGCTCGGAATGGAGCATCCCGACCTCCACGCGGTGGGTCCCTCGACCGTGGGTGGCGTCGAGGTGCTCCTGCAGGGCCTGGCCCTGGGCCTGGGTGATCCGCACCAGGGGCGAGTAGCCGATCAGCTCGTACCGTCGCTGGAATTCGATCACGAGTTCGGGGTCGGCGGCGCGGCCGCCGCGGACGCTGGCCAGGTAGGCGGGAACCTCATCCGAGGTCTGGGCCGAGCCGTAGGTCATCAGCACCACGCCGACCGGGCCGTCGCTCCGATCGACCGGGGTCGTCATCAGGCCGCCCCCGCGTCCGCCGTGGCCATGATGCCGGCCTCGTGGACCACTGTGACCAGCCGCGTGAGACTGTCCGAGGGTGTGTCGGCGAGCACCCCATGCCCCAGGTTGAAGACATGGCCCGGGCGGCCGGCCGCGCGCTCCAGCACTTTGCGCGCCTCCCGCTCGACAACCTCGAACGGGGCCATCAGGACGGTCGGGTCGAGGTTGCCCTGGATCCCACGGTCGGGGCCGATGCGCTCCCACGCCTCGTCGAGCGGGATCCGCCAGTCGACGCTGACGACGTCACTGCCGGCCGATGCGACCTGCTCGAGGATGTGCGCGGTCGAGGTGCCAAAGTGGATGGTGGGCACCCCGGTCTCCTGCAGCGCGCTGAAGATGCGTGTGCTGTAGGGCAGAACGTACTCCTCGTACTCCACCCGGCCGAGCGCCCCGACCCAGCTGTCGAACAGCTGGATGACCTGGGCGCCCGCCTCGACCTGGGCGCTGAGGTACCGCACGGTGACCTCGGTCAGCGTCTCCATCAGGCGGTGCCACGTCGCGGGGTCAGAGTACATCAGGCCCTTGCAACGCCCGAACTCCTTGGTGGGCCGACCCTCGATCATGTAGGACGCGACGGTGAACGGCGCGCCCGCGAACCCGATCAGGGCGGTCTTGCCGTCGAGCTCACTGCGGAGCATGCGGATGGTCTCAAAGAGATGGGGCGTCGCGTCCTGTGCCTCGACCACGCGGAGGGCGGCAACATCGGCGGCGGTGCGGACAGGCTGGTGGATGATCGGGCCGACCCCCGGGTCGATCGAGAAGTCGACGCCCATCCCCGCCAGCGG
Organism: Chloroflexota bacterium; assembly: GCA_034666405.1. Taxonomy (GTDB): domain Bacteria; phylum Chloroflexota; class Dormibacteria; order DASZGP01; family DASZGP01; genus JAXDLW01. Next base: position 8,352 of record JAXDLW010000022.1, read on the forward strand.
CAGCATGATGTCGGCGTAGAGCACCGCCGCGTCCACCCCGAAGGTGTGCACCGGCATCAACGTGACCTTGGCGCAGAGCTCAGGGGTCCGGGTCATCGTCAGGATGTCGTACTTCTCGCGCAGTTCGCGGTATTCCTGCAGGCACCGACCCGCCTGGCGCATGAACCACACCGGGGTCCGGTCCACCGGTTGCCGCCGGCAGGCGGCCAGGAACCGCTGTTCGCCCGTCATGGTGTCCGTCAGCGCTTGCCCCGGCCTTTGCGGCCGCCGCCCTCGAGCCGGTCGACGCGGTCGCGCAGCTCGCGGTTGGCCCTGCGCAGTTCGTCGAGTTCGCCGCGAACCACGCCCAGCTCCTCCTCCCGCGACGTCCCCTCGCGCAGCGCGTGGACCGCGACCCGCGCCTCGTAACGAACCGCCCCCTCGACATCCCTTTCGATGGTCGCGCGGAGGGCTGGTATGGCCTCGGTGTCGCCAAGTACCTCGAGTCCGCGGATGGCGCCGCGACGTACGAAGTAGAGCGGGTCCAGCAGGCCCTGTTCGGCGACCCGGCGGACCTCGTCACGCTGCTCATGGCCGAGGCTGCGCGCCAGTCGCGCCGCCGCCACCAGCGCCGCACTGCGCACACGGGCATCGACGCCCGGGCGGCTGCGCAGGAGGATGGCCGGCAGATGCTCCGCCGACCGCAGGGCGGCCAGGCCGCGCAGGGCGCCCTGGGCGATCACCCCGCGATGGGAGGCTCGGTCGAGCGCCTTGAGCAGGACGGGCACCGAGCCGCGGGCGCCGATGCTCCCGAGCGAGGCGGCCGCTGCCCCGGCCACGGCATACGACCGATCGCGCTCAACCGCGCGCGCCAGCGCGGCCTCGACCCCGTCGTCGCCATGAAACGATCCCAGCGCCGCCGCGACCGCGGTACGGACGCGGGAATGCGGGTGTTGCAGGCCGCCCAGCAGCGCGCCCCTCGCCGCCGCGCCCTGGGCGCGGCCCAGTCCCCGGGCCGCCGCCGCCTGCGAGAACCAGAAGCCATCGTTGTCCAGGGCTCGGGTCAGCGCGGTCACCGCCGCCGGGCTTCCCTTGCGCCCCAGCTGCAAGGCTGCCTCGACCCGCCCGGTCATCTCGTCGTTTTCCAGCTGGCCCACCAGGAGCTCGTCGGGCCGCTCGAAGTTCAGCGTCTTCAGGACCCGATTGTCCTGGTCGAAGCGGACCCACCTCGGCCGGCCCGGGAGCGAGAAGCTGAAGCCGTCGTCGGCCCCGCGCGTGCCCACCTCGACCTCGTGGACCGCGGTCTTCCCACCCGGCAACCCGAAGGCCACCCGGACCGGCGCGCGGAAGACGTGGGTGACGTCATCGACCTTTTGCTTCTGCTCGACCTTGATCGCCGCCGTGCGGGCGTCGTCGTCCCAGCTGTAGCCGACCTTGAACTCGGGGTGCCCGCCACCGTAGATCCACTGGTCGAAGAACCAGCCGAGGCTGCGGCCGCTGGTGTCCTCCATCGCCCGCACCAGGTCCTCGGTCACCACCAGGCCGTTGGCGTTGCGGCGCACGTACTCATGCACGCCGGCGAAGAAGAGGTCGTCGGAGAGGACGGTGCGCAGCATCCAGAGGACCCATGCGGCCTTCTCGTAGAGGTGCGTGTCGAAGAGCTCGAATGGCTCGGTGTAGCTGCGGGCCACGATCGGCCGGCGATACTCGCGGTCCTCCTGGAAGTAGAGGTCGGCGTGCTCCAGGTGGAGCCGCTGGGCCTCGTCCATGCCGTGGGCATGCTCTGCATAGTGCGGCCAGGCATACGTCGCGAAGCCCTCGTTGAGCCAGCCATGGGCCCACTCGCGGCAGGTGAGCAGGTCCCCGAACCACTGGTGGGCGAGCTCGTGCGAGACCAGACGGCCGGAGTCGTAGTCCGAATTGGAGCGGGCATCGGGGAGGATGTCGTCGATCAAGGTGGTGGCCGAGGTGTTCTCCATGCCGCCCCACGTGAAGTCCTGGACCACGACCGACGCGTACTTGCTGTACGGGTACGGGGTGCCTGCCAGTTCAGCCAGGATGCGCACCATCTCGGGGGTCTCGTCGAAGGCGCGGTGGCCGTCGGCGGCGCGGCCCGGGGGCACGTAGTACTGCAGAGGCACGCCGCCCGGCCCCGGCTCCTCCCAGCGTTCGAACTTCCCGACGACCAGCGTCACCAGGTAGCTGACGTGGGGCACCTCCTGGAGCCAGTGCCAGCGCCGCCACTTACCGTGTTTTTCGACCGAGACCAGCCGGCCGTTGGACACCGTCTCGTACTCGGCCGGGACCTCGGCGATCACCTCGGTGGTCTGGCGCTGGTTGGGGAAGTCGTGGTTGGGAAACCAGTACCTTGAGTACTCGTCCTGGCCCTGGGTCCAGGCCTGGTGGGGGCGGTCGGGGTAGTCGCTGTCCGGTCCTGTGAAGTTCAGGCCGGTGCGCGGCCAGCCGTGGTACCGGATGCTCACCTCGACCTCCCTGTCCACCGGCACCGCCGGCTTGAAGCGGATGTCGAGCACGCCGCCCTCGTGCTGGAACTCGAGGTCGCGACCCGCCATGGTGACCCCGTCGACGGTGAGCTCCTCGAGGTTCAGGGGGAGGCGCTTGAGCGGTCGGGCCAGCGGTGCCAGGCGGTGCGTCGCGGTTCCCTTCAGGGTGCGCTGAACAGGGTCGACCTGCAGCTCGAGCCGGATGTGGCGGATGTCGGCGACACGGTCAGGCGCGTAGCGGGCCTCGACGCCCAGCCCGAACGGGCGACGCTCCAGGTTGCCACCCCCGACGCTGCTCCCCCCGCAGCGCTCGGTTTCTTCAAGGGTCACGAGCGCCAAGTCTACCGGTGGGCAGCCCGCCGGCACGGGGCCGGCCGGCAGGTCAGTAGGCGCCGGTCAGGATGTGGATGGCGCGGGCGGCGGCGAAGCCCAGCAGCCCTGAACCGGCAAACGCCAGCAGCACGCCGAGCACCCTGCGCGCCCTCATCCGGCTCCCCGACGGCGCAGCACCCGGATGCCGATGGCGGCCAGCAGCAAACCCACCACGGCCTCGGCGACCAGCGCGGGCAACTGCCCGGACTCGCCCTCGGTGGGGCCGGACGCTGGCGTCGCACCGGGCCCGGGCTGCGTGGCAGGAGGTGACGCCGCCGGCAGGGGAGTCACAGAGGCCGCGAGCGCGGTGGTGAAGCGGGTGGCGCAGAAGTCGGTCGCCGCCGACGAGTCCACCTGGCTGAACTGGTCGCCGGAAATGCCGGCGTCCGCGGCGTCCCTGGCGCTGAGCGCGCCATCACCAAACCGCGCGTTGCGTTCGTACAGCACGCTGCCGTCCGGTGTGGCGGCACACACCCCGACCCTGCCACCCGCCTCGAGGACCTGGTTGCAGCTGTTGTGGGAGTACCCGGCGGTCAGCCCCCCGGGGTCGGCCTTCAGGCTCCCGCAGCCGGGGTTCTTGATCCAACCCCAGGTATAGGTGGCGCCGGCCATGCTGCCGTTGAGGCTGTAGAAGGTGGTGCTGGTGGCCTCGTCGAAATGGGCTGAGACGGAGCTGACAGCCTGGCCGGCGACAGGAGACGGCGATGGAACCGGGCCGGGCGCGCCGGCCGGCTGTGGGTTGAGGTAACCGACAGCAGCGCCGAGCAGCAACCCGATGACCGCGGCGACGATCCCCGCGAGCACCCCGCGGCCGGCGGCGGGAGGCCGCTCCGCGACCCCCTGGACCACTGGCTCTGCCAGCGCGGGCGCCTCAGCCGCGGGCATCTCCGGCCCGGGTTCGTCAACGGTCGGCCCCTGGGCCACCGGTGCCGCCGCCGCCGCGGGCGCGGGGGCCTCCGCCGTGGCCACCCGGGCAGAGCCCACAACCGGCGGTGCCGCGGCTCCTGCACTGCTCGCGCCCGCAGCCGCTGCCGTCGCGGTCATGGCCTCGGTCACCAGCCCCGCGATCGAGGCAGAGAGCATCCAGTCGCGGCCGTATGTCTGCTGGGCGACCTCCTCGAGGGCGGCGAGGAACTGGCCGGCGCTCTCGTAGCGATCCTGGGGCTCCTTGTTGAGGGCCTGGCCGACGGTGGCGCTGACATGAGCGGGGATGCGGGGGTTGACCCGGCTGAGTTCCGGAGGCTCACGCTCCAGGTGCATCTTCATGACCGCCAGGCGGGAGATGGCGATGAAGGGAGGCCTCCCGGCCATGAACTCGTAAACCAGCACGCCCGCGGCATAGACGTCGCTGCGGACGTCGCCCTGGTCGCCCCGGACCTGCTCCGGGCTCATGTACGCCGGCGCCCCGGTGGACTGGCGGGCCCCGCCGGTGACCTCGCCGGTGAAGAAGGCCTGGCCGAAGTCCGCCAGCCTGGAGATCCCGGCGCTGTCGGCGAGCAGGTTTTCGGGCTTGACGTCCCGGTGCACGAGACCCATGGAGTGGGCGTGGGCGAGGCCCCTGAGTGCCCCGCCGGTAACGCCCAGGGCCTGCTCCGGCTCGAGCTTCCCGGCACCTTCGAGGACGCGCCGGAGCGACGCGCCCTCGACGTATTCGTTGACGATGTAGAGGGCCGGTCCAACCTCGAGGAAGTCATAGACCTTGACGCAGTTGGGGTGGTCCAGCCGGGCCATCACCTCGGCCTCGTGCCGGAACAGGTCGACGAAGCCGGGGTGCGCGGCGAGCTCCGGCGACAGTTGCTTCAGGGCCACCAGGCGATCGAGCTCCTGGTCACGGGCCAGGAAGACCCTCCCGGCAGCCCCCGAGCCAAGTTCGCCGGTGATCGTGTACCTGCCGACCTGAGGCGTCACGCCGCCATGATAAGCGGCCCCCGCGGGCCGCCCGGGTGCGCCCGGGGGCCTGTGTTAGGTTTGCCGGCCATGAGTCTGTGGCAGGCCCTCTTCCTCGGCTTCCTGCAGGGCGCCACCGAGCTCTTCCCGGTCAGCAGCCTCGGTCACGCGGTGCTGCTCCCTCACCTCCTGGGATGGCGCTACGACCAGAGTGACCCGACTTTCGTGCCCTACATCGTGCTGCTCCACCTGGGAACCGCCTTCGCGCTGCTGTTCGTCTTTCGCCAGGACTGGCCCCGGATCATCGCCGCGGGCAGCCGCGCGGTCGTCCGAGGCCGGGTGGGCGACGATCCCAACGAGCGCCTGGCGATCCTGCTGTTCATCGGCACGCTGCCCGCGGGCGCCGCCGGGGTCCTTTTCCAGGGCGAGCTGCACAAGCTCTTCGCCAGCCCACGGTTCGCGGCGGTGTTCCTGCTGTGCAACGCGGTGATCATGGGTGGGGGTGAGGTGCTGCGCCGCCGGGACCAGCGCCGCCTTGCCGGCGAGACCGCCGAGCCCGTCGCTGCGGGAGCGGAGTCCAGGCTCTCCTACCTCCAGGGCCTGGCGATCGGCGCCTCGCAGGGCCTCGCCCTCCTGCCCGGGATATCGCGCTCGGGGTCGACCATCACGGTGGGGCTGCTGGCGGGCCTGAGGCACGAGTCGGCTGCCCGCTTCAGCTTCCTGCTGGCGACCCCGATCATCCTCGCCGCCGGCGCGCTGGAGGTCCCGTCGCTCGCAGGGGCCGGTGACAAGCTGCCGATGTACCTCTCCGGGGCGGCGGTTGCCGCGGTCACCGCCTACCTCAGCACGAGGTTCCTGCTCCGCTACTTCCAGTCAGGGAAGCTGGCTCCGTTCGCGGTCTACTGCGCGCTTTTGGGGGCGGTCGGGCTGGTCTTCGTCCGCTAGGAGGTTCGGGGCCGGGCGAACGAAGCGCCGGCCAGGCTGGCGGCGGCCAGCACCCAGACCAGGATGGCGTGGTTGGAGATGGTGTGGTGCTTGGGGAAGAACATCCCCAGCTGGAAGGCGACGCCAAGCACCACCAGGACAACCGCCAGGACGATCAGCCCGAGCATTGCGAGCGGGCTGCGCACTACTTGACCGTGATGGTCCCGAGCATCTGGGGATGCACGACGCACTTGTACTTGTAGGTGCCGGCCGCGGTGAACTTGAAGCTGTAGGACGAGCCCTTGCCCTGGAGGCCGGAGTCGAACTTGCCGTCCTCGGAGGTGACGCTGTGCTGGGCGCTGTCGTCCTGCCAGTCCCATTTCACGGTGTCGCCGACGCTCACGGTGGCCGAGCCCGGGTTGTAGGCCCCACCGTTCGACTGGTCGGCCACGACCGCGACGGTCTTGGAGGCGCCGGCGGGCGCGCTGCTGGCCGCCGCGCTCGGACTGGCCGCCGCCGCTGACGGGCTGGCTGCCGGCGACGGGGTGGCGCTGGTCTCGGGGACGACCGCGGTCTGGCCCGGTCCGATAGTGAAGTCTGACTGGGCGATCGTTCCATGGGCCTTGCCCCCGGTGAGGGCGACCGCCTCGTAGGGGGTGTGGTCGCTGTAGCCCAGGACGACGTAAAGGCGGTGGCGGCCGCTGCTCAGCCCAGGGATCGTGAAGGTGGTCTCGGCCGTGTGGTAGACCCCCTTCGTCTTCGGCATCACCTCACCGGGCGCGGTGGGCGGGACGTCGACGAAGAGATGGAAGTGCCCCTCACCGTAGAGGTGGGGATTGGTGGCCTGGTCGGCGGCGATGGCCTTGAAGTTGGTGGCACTGAGCCTGAAGGTGGCATCTCCCCCGGAGATCCCGACCAGCGCGACACTCACGGTGGGGTCGGTCTTGAACGGCGCGACCCGCGTGCTCGGCAGCGCGACGGACGTGTCGAGGCCGCACCCGGCCAGGACGAGAGCCAGCACTCCCAGCATCAAAACCCTGCGCACCTTGCGTCCTCCTGCAGTCCGGCTCGGCCAACCGAGGAAGTATTGTATCGGCCCCCCCGGGGAACCCTCGACCTCCCTGGCGCGGCTAGTCGAGCCGCTCCACCACCATGGCGATGCCCTGCCCTCCGCCGATGCACAGCGCGGCGAGGCCGGTCTGCTTGTCGAGGTCCTGCATGGCATGCAGCAGGGTGGTGAGGATCCGGGCGCCACTGGCCCCGATGGGGTGGCCCAGGGCGATCGCTCCGCCGCGGACGTTGATCTTGTCCTCGGGCACGGCAAGGTCGCGGGCGACCGCGACGGACTGCGCCGCGAAGGCCTCGTTGAGCTCGAAGAGGTCGATATCGGAGATCGACATGCCGGCCTTCTTCAGGACCGCACGCGTTGCCGGGGCGGGCCCGATGCCCATGATCCGGGGCGCGACGCCGACCGACGCGTAGGCGCGGATCCTGGCGATCGGCTTCCAGCCCTCGGCCTGGGCGCGACCAGCGGACGCGATGACCAGGGCGGCGCCGCCGTCGTTGATCCCGGAGGCGTTGCCGGCGGTCACGCCGCCCTCCTTGGCAAATGCCGGCTTCAGTGCGGAGAGCTTCTCGAGGTCCGTGCCGGGCCGGGGATGCTCGTCGGTGTCGACGATCGTGTCGCCCTTGCGACCCTTGATGGTCACGGCGACTATCTCGCGCTTGAAGGACCCCGCGGCCATGGCCTCGCCGGCGAGCCGCTGGGAACGCGCCGCGAACTCGTCCTGGTCCTGGCGTGAGACCTCGAAGTCACGGGCCACGTTCTCCGCGGTGATGCCCATGTGGCAGTTGTCGAAGGCGTCCCAGAGCCCGTCGAGGATCATCTCGTCGACCAGCTCGGCATTGCCCATTCGATAACCGGTACGGGCCTTCTGCAGCAGGTAGGGGGCGCGGCTCATGTTCTCCAGCCCTCCCGCCACGATCACCTCGCCGTCTCCCGCGCGGATCGCCTGTGCCGCCAGGGCGACCGTCTTGAGCCCCGACCCGCAAACCTTGTTGATGGTCGTGGCGGGGACACCCTCCGGGACCCCGGCGAAAATCGAGGCCTGCCGGGCCGGGTTCTGGCCCAGGCCGGCGCTGAGGACGTTGCCCATCAGCACCTCGTCGAGAACGTCGGCCGGCACCCCCGCGCGGCTCAGCGCCTCGGCAATGGCGACCTGGCCGAGCTCGACCGCCGGCACCTCGGCGAAGGCTCCGTTGAAGGTTCCGACCGCGGTCCGGACGGCGCTCAGGATTACAGCTTCTTCCAACTCGAAAATCTCCTCTGGTGGCTCGCCCTGCTGCAACTCGCGGGAGGTCGAGTTTAGTTCCGATTCAGGCTGCGTTCGGCCCCAGCAGGGCCCGGACCGCGGCGTCGACGTAACCGTCGACCTCGGGTGGCGCGGTCATGCCCGCCGCCAGGTAGCGGCGGACTGCGGCCAGGGGTACGTCGAGCAGGGCGAACGTCACGCGCCGGCGCACCTCCCCGCCGCTGGCGCCGAAGGACATCGTGCTGAACTCGGTGAGCCCCTGCTCGAGGCCCGCAGCGGCATACCTGGCCTCCGCGCGCCGGTCGTTGCTCCAGCGCGCCGCGCCAAAGTCCATCGCCCGGTGCAGGACCAGGGCGCGGGCTCGGTGCGGCTCCCGCCGCGACCACTCCACGGTGAACAGCGCCGCCGCCAGGCCCGGGGGCTGCGAGACCCGGTCCAGGGCCTCCAGGAAACCGCTATTGAAGGACCGGGTCGCGTCCAGCCACGCCGCCGCAAGCAGCCCATCGCGCGAACCGAAGCGGTGGTAGATCGAGCCACTGGGCGCCCCTGAGGTGCGGCTGACGGCGCCGATCGTCACCCCGTCGATTTCGCCGTTCGAGGCCAGGGCGAGGGCCGCCGCGATGATCGCGGCCGGGTGGTGCTGTGCCGGCCGGGCCATATTGGAGAGCGTAATCTAAAACGCGCCGCGGAGGGGCCGCGTATCGTTCCCGCATGGATCGACGCCTGGTCGACCTCGCCCAACTGGCGGTCGAGACCCTCGAACGCCATCAAGGTGACCGGGACGTCGTGCCCACGAACCTCCACCGGGCAATCGAGCTCGGCCTGCCGTCCCTTACGGTCCCTCCTGGACTCGGCGGGCTTGGGGCCGACCTCGTCGAGTTCGCGACATTCCAGCTCCGGCTGGGCGCCGTCGATGGGGCAACCGCCCTGGTGCTGGCGATGCACTTCATGCTGCTGGGTGGGGAGCGGGAGGCAGCCGGCTGGCCGCCCGCTGCATGGACCGACGTCTGCGCTGCCGCGGTGAAGTCGGGAGCCCTGGTCAACTCCGCGGCCACCGAGCCCGGTGCCGGGTCGCCGTCGCATGGGGGTCTGCCCGCGACCCTGGCGGTGATGAGCCCCGGCGGCGGCTGGCGGGTCACCGGCCGCAAGGCCTACACGACCGGGGCCCCCTACCTGGCATTCATGCGCGTGAGCGCCCGGGTCGAGCCCGCGGATGGCGAGGCGTTCAGCGCCCGGTTCCTGATCCGCCTGCCCGGCGAGGGGATCGAACTCCTCGACAGCTGGCACCCGGCCGCCCTCGCGGCCGCCCGCAACCAGGACGTGGTGCTCCACGACGTCCCCGCGGAACTGCTCTACCGGGAAGCAGGGCGGGGCTGCGAGGGCACCGCGTGGTTCCAGGTGGCGATCGCCGCCACCTACCTGGGCATCGGTCTGTCGGCATACCGCGAGGTCGTGGATTTCACGCGCCGGCGGGTCACCGCCGCCGGGCCGCTGGTGGAGCGGGAGTCGGTGCGGCTGCGGCTCGGGGCTGCCCGGGCGCGGCTGGACGTCGCCCGCCGCAACCTGCTGGCGACCTGCTCAGAGTGGGTGGGCATCGAAGCCGATCGCCGCGAATCACTGCTGCCGGACATCGGCCTGGCGAAGGTTGCGGCCGTGGGGGCGGCGGTGAACGCGGCAGAGACGGCGATGAGCCTCGCCGGGGCCGGCGGCTTCGGCGCCGAGCAGCCGTTTGCCCGCCTGCTCCTCGAGACGCGCGCGGGCCTGAGCCACCCGCCGGTCGAGGATGTCGCCCACCTGGCGCTGGCGGAGCGCGACCTGGCCTGACGGCGGGTGTTCCCCTGACGCCCGGGAGGCGGTACGCTCAGGCTCCGCTCATGCGCGTCTACACGGTTTTCGGGCTGGCCGAAGGGCTATCCGGCCAGCAGCGGGTGCAACTGGTGGCGATCCTGCTCGGGATCGTCGTTTTCATCGCGATCGTGCTCGTGGTGGAGCGGCGCAACGCCCACCACGAGGCCGTTCCCCCGGGCGTGACCGCGGGGCTCGCCGCCCTCGATCCTCCCCGCCAGGTCCGGCGCCCGCCGGCCACGGCCATCCCCATCGCCTCAGCCCGCGAAACCGCGGACCGGCTCAGGACGCCCGAGCCCTACCCGGTGCCGTTCCTTGCCGAGGTCGAGGGCCACGAGCCGCCCGAGCCGCCGCCGGTGAGCGGATGAGGCTGCCAGCCTTCCTCCGCCGGCGCGAGCACCAGCCGGACATCCGCGTCGAACTTGACCGGGATGTCAAGGGCAAGCCCGGGATCTACGTCGACGGCGTCGAGATCCCCGACCGGCGCAGCGAGCGGCGGCCGCCGCCCAAATCCCCGGGACGTCGCGCCGAGGACCCACTGGACGACCCTTTCCCGGTTCCCTTCGTGCCGCGGCCGGTGGCCGGCGATGAGGCCGGCGGCCAGGAGCAGGCCCCCGGCTAGGCCAGGTTGACCGGGTCCAGCAGCGCCTCGCGCTTGTCGGGGGGAACCTGCAACCCCTCGACCATCATCTCGATCAGCTTCTTGCGCCCCTTCGGCGTGCCGATCAGCACGCCCCCCGCGATCCGCCCCTTGTAGAAGAAGAGCGCGCGGTACATCCGGTTCGGCAGGTCCAGCTTCGTCACCGACTCCAGCTCAGACGTGTTCTCGGGGGTGATGCCCATCACGGCGAGGTTGGACTTGAACATCGATGTCGTGTACGTCGGCACCTCGCGGTACTCGACCCGGCGACCGAGCATGTTGAGCGCAGCCGTCTTGCCATGCTCCTCGGCGTTGTCCCAGGTGCCCATCTGGTTGTACTGGCCGTCGAGCATCAGGTCGACGAAGCGCGCGATGTCGCCGGCGGCGAAGATCCCGGGGACGGTTGTCTCCATGTACTGGTCGACGATGACCCCCTTGTCGAACTTGATGCCCGTTCCTTCGAACCACTCGTGGTACATCTGCAGCCCCAGGCCGTACCCCAGCATGTCCACCGTCAGGTCGCGTCCGCCGCTGGTGGTCACCCTCATGCGCCCGTTCGCCGCGGCGACCTGGCTGACCTCCTCGTTGTATACGGTTTCGACGCCCGCCTCCTTGGCCAGGAAATCGACCATCTGGCCGCCCTCCTCGTCCAGCACCCGGCGCAGGAAGCGCGGTCCGCGCTGGATCCAGGTGGTGTTGAGGTTGCGGTGGCGGAACCCCTCCGCCAGCTCGTATGCGATGAAGCTGCCACCCACGACGACGGCGTCGGTCGAGGCGTCGGCCTCGCCGATCAGGGTCTCGGTGTCGTCCAGCGTCTGGAACCCGTAGGTCTTGTCCCGGACCTCGTCCGCGCCCGGGGCGGGATAGGGCAGGGGACGTCCGCCGGTGCAGATCAGAAGGGCGTCGTACGGGAGCTCACTGCCGTCGTCGAAGTGCACGGTCTTGCCCTCGACGTCGAGGCCGGTCGCACGGCGTTCCAGCCGCAGGTCGATGCCGCGCTCCTTGTGCTGCTCCACGCTGCGCAGGATCACCCGTTCCCTCGGGATCCCGCCCTTCAGGTAGCGGGGCAGTGACACGCGGTTGTAGAGCGGGTAGGGCTCCAGGCCGACAAGGCTGACCTCGGCGTCCGGCATCTCGACTTTGAGCGTCTCGGCCGCGGTCGTCCCCGCGATGCCGTTGCCCACGATCACGAAGCGCTGTGGCATGAAGGGGTAGTTTAGGCGTCCAGCCTCCGGGTCGTGCTACGCCTCGTTGCGTGGCGGCAGGCACCAGCATCATGTGACAGCGGTTACTGCCTTGACCTGGCGCGCGGCGCAAACTCGGCCAAGCACTGTTACACTGCGCGCTGTGAACGCCGAGAATACAACCCTCACACCGACCCGCGACCCTGCCGACAGCCCCCTGGTGATGATCGTCGACGACGACCCCGACATTGGTTCGGTGCTCGAGACGTTCTGCCAGCAGCTGGGCTACCGCTCCAGCCTGGTCAGCAATGGCCAGGAGGCGGTGGACCGATTCCGCGACGAGCGCCCGGCGCTGATGCTCCTGGACCTCATGCTGCCGGGCCTGTCCGGCTTCGAGGTCTGTCGAGCCGTGCGCGGCTTCGACGCGATGACCCCGATCATCATCATCAGCGCCCGTGGCGACACGGCCGACCTGGTGGTGGCACTGGACCGGGGCGCCGACGACTACCTCATCAAGCCCTTCAAGCTGCGGGAGCTCGAGGCCCGGATGGCCACCCAGCTCCGCCGCTCCGAGCTCACCCGGCAGCACTCCAGCGGGATGGGCATGAAGCAGGCCATGTCGTTCGGCGACCTGATCATCGACTCCGATGAGCACCGCGTGACCCTGGAGGGGCAATCGATCAGCCTGAGCCCCCTGGAGTACCGCCTGCTGGAGTACTTCGCCAGCCATGCCGGCCAGGTGATCAGCCGCGAGCGCCTGTTGCAGGACGTCTGGCGCTACGTCGGCGAGGTCGAGACCCGCACCGTCGACACCCACGTCGGCCGGCTCCGGAAGAAGATCGAGAACGACGTCAAGCAGCCCCAGCACATCGTCTCGGTGCCGGGCTTCGGGTACCGCTTCGAACGCCGATTCCGGGAGGTCGCCCCGGTCGTCTAGCCGGGTTTAGTCCGCGGCCTCCGGTGCCTCGGACTCACCCGGGCCTGGAGTTTCCGCGGCCTCCGGCTTATCGGTCTCGGGCGCCTCGGAGGCATCAGCCGAGTCCTTGTCGCCATCGGACTTCGACCCCGGGCCGTCCCGCACTCCCCCGGGGCAGTCATGGGCGGCCTTGCTTACCGCGGCGCCGTGCGACGCCTTGCCCTTCTTGTTGGGAGCTTTGGCATTGGGGTCCTGGGCCACCTTCGCGACGCAGTCGCCGTGGGTGTCGGGCGTGGCCGGCGACGCGGTGCCCGGGGACTGCGCCGGTGCCGCCGACGGGCTGGCCGACGGCCCCGCGGACGCGCTGGCCGAGGCGCTCGGGCTGGGGCTCACGCTGGGGCTTGGATGTGGAGCGGCTGACGGGCTGGCGGACGCCCGGTCGCTCGGGGAGCTCGAGGGCGATGGCGACGTGACGCTGGCAGCCATCGCCGAGGTCGCGCCGAGCGCCAGGGTGGCCACGACCACGATCCCGGCCGAGCGCAGCCGGCCGGAAGCGAGCATCAGATGGGGCATTCCGCCAGTCTGCGACGACGTGACCGCGAGCGGGGAGCTCTTGTCAGAACTGGCACGTGTTCGCGACAGGGGCCCTCGCTAGAGTTTTTGGCGATGAACGGCCGCCTGATGGAGCTCGCCGGACGGACCAGGGGCTTCATGCCCGCCGAGGAGGGATTGGCCTTGCACCAGCTCGGCCTTGAGGCCTCGCCCAGTCACCCCATGCTCGAGGTCGGCGGCTACTGTGGGCTCTCCGCGCTCTACCTCGGGTCGGCTGCCCAAGAGACGGGCAGTGTCCTCTTCAGCGTCGATCACCACCGCGGCAGCGAGGAGAACCAGGCCGGCTGGGAGCACCACGACCCCGAGCTGGTCGACGCGCGCACAGGCCGGATGGACTCCCTGCCGTTCTTCCGGCGAACGATCGAGCTCGGCGGCCTGGAGGCCCACGTCTTCGCCGTCGTCGGGGCATCCGTCGAGGTGGCCGCCGCCTGGGCCACCCCCCTTTCCTTGCTTTTCATCGATGGCGGTCATGGCGAGGAACCGGCGATGGCCGACTACGAAGGCTGGTCGCCGCGCCTGGTGCCCGGCGCATTCCTCGCGATCCACGACGTCTTCCCGGACCCCGTCGATGGCGGGCAGGCGCCGTTCCATGTCTTTACGCGGGCCCGCGCCGACGGGTTCGTGGAGGGCGGCGCGGCGGGCAGCCTGAGATGGCTGCGAGCGCCTAGCTGAAGAGCTCCGCCACCGCCCCGCCGGCCAGCATGTCGGCAGCCATGACCACCGTGGCCGAGCTCCACGTCGGTCGGTTGGGCGGCCAGAACGCCCCGACCCGGAAATTGGCGCCCATCCAGTAGGCGGCGTCGTCGCCGCGCAGGTGCTGCGCCCACTCGTAGAGCAGCCTGGCCCGTCCCCGGTCACCCATGACCACCAGTGCCATGGCCAGCTCGCAGGTCTCGGCCGCAGTCACCCACGGCCGGTGACGGACACAGCGCACGCCGCGGCCGGGCACCACGAACTGCTCCCAGCGGGCGTCGATCCGGTCCCTCGCGTCGCCGCCGCGAACGGCCCCGCACAGGACCGGGTAGTACCAGTCCATCGCCCACTGCGACTTGTCCAGGAACTCGGCCGGCGCCTCGCGCAGGGCAGTGGCAACCCGGGCGGCCGATTCCTCGTAGCGGCGCGGCTCGGCGCCCAGCGTGCGGGCGATGTTGGCTGCGCAGCGGAGGGACAGGTGAATCGAGGATGACCCCGCCACCAACCCCTTGCGAGTGGGCCGGCCGCGCACGTTGCGCGCCCAGCGCACTGCCCCGCTGGGCTTCTGCAGGGCCAGCACGAAGTCCATCGCACGCTCGACCACGGGCCACTGGTCGGCAAGGAAGCGGGCATCCTCGAAGACCAGGTAGTGCAGCCAGGCACCCACCGCGATGTATGCGGTGACGTTGGAGTCCAGCGTGTCGTCGCTCACCTGGCCGTCGCGGTAGTAGGCGTACCAGCAACCCGTTTCCAGCTGGTTCTCGCGCAGCCAATCGAAGGCCCGGTCGGCCTCCGCGCGCCGGTTGCCCAGCGCCAGCGCCATCGCCGCCTCGACGTGGTTCCAGGGGTCCATCTTGTCGCCCTTGAACCAGGGGATGCTGCCGTCCGGCTGCTGGTCCGCGACGATGGCGTCGACGGTTGCCAGCAGCAGCGGGTCCTCAGAGGGGATTACCAGCTCAGGCAGCTGCACGCGCTTTCGATCGCCTCCGCCGGGGGGCCGTGGCCCGCACTCCCGCGGCCGCGCCCGGCGGGCGCTCCGCGTAGACCACCAGGCTCTTGCCGATGAGTGGGTTCAGCGCGCGCTCCAGGCCCCGGGACCAGGCGGGCCTGCGCATCATGTCGTAGACCAGGAAGCGGTGGTAGAGCCGCGGCAGGAGGGCGTCGTCCCGCCTCACCCCGACCGCGCATTTCACCCACCAGTACGGCGAATGCAGGGCGTGCTCGTGGGCGGTGCCCTTCACCTCCAGGCCGGCCTCTCGCATCCGGTCCTGCAGCACGTCGCCCTGGTAGATGCGGACATGCCCCCCCTCGTTGTTGTGGTACTCCGTGGAGAGCACCCAACAGACCGCCTCCGGGAGGTACCGCGGGACCGTGATCGCGACGGCGCCACCGGGCCTCACGACGCGGAACACCTCGGCCATCGCGGCTCGGTCCTCGGGGATGTGCTCGAAGACCTCGGAGACGATGACGACGTCAAAGCTGGCATCCGGGAAATGCAGGGCGAGCGCATCCGCCGTGGTCACCTCCAGGCTGCCCCCGGCTGTCACCTCGCCCGCCTCGAGCATCGCCGCGGCGACCGCGTCGACATGGGCCAGGGCTGCCTCGTCGAGGTCGGCGGCGGTCACCGTCGCGCCCCGGCGAAGGGCTTCGTGGGCATGCCTGCCCATGCCGCAGCCCAGGTCCAGCACGCGGCTGCCCGGCCCGATACTCAGCCGTTCGAAGTCGACGGTCAGCACAGCGCGTTCAGGCGGCGGAGGCCGCGGACGTCGCCGGGGCCGTGGCGGGCCGGCCGATCACGTCGCGGTAGTGCTCGACAGTGGCCTCCGCGCAGGCCTTCCAGCTGAACCGGGTCAGGGCGCGGGCGCGTCCCGCCAGCGCCAGCCGGGCGCGCAGGTCCGGGTCACCCAGGGCGCGGTCGAGGGCGGCGGCCAGCGCGGCCGAATCGCCTGGCGGGACCAGCAGCCCGGTCTCACCATCACGACCCACGACCTCGGGCAGGGCGCCGGCCGTGGTCGCCACGAGCGGGAGCCCGCAGGCCATCGCCTGGATGGCGGGGAGGGAGAAACCCTCGTACAGCGACGGCACGACCGCGACCTCGGCCTCGGCGTAAAGGCGCACCAGCTCCTCGTCACTGATCCCGCTGACGAAACGCACCGCGCTCTCGAGCCCCAGGCGCCGGAGCGTTGCCGGGATCTGGCTGTCCTGGCGGGGGCGGGCCACCACGACCAGTTCCGCGGGACGCGATCGCCGCAGGCGGGCCATCGCCTCGAGCAGCGGCAGCATGCCCTTGAGCGCAACGTCCGCACTGGCCATGGCGAGGATCCGCCCGGGGACCCGGGCGACGTCGGGCAAAGGCCGGAAGATGTCGTGGTCGACACCGATCGGCACCACCGACAGCCGGTCAGGGCGGATGCCCATGTGGTGGGCCAGGTCGCGGGCGGAGCTCTCCGACACGGTCAGGACGCGGGGCAGCTGGCGGGCGACCCGGCCCTGCATCCTCAGGAACCCGAACCACCGGCGCTGGGAGATTCGCCGCCGCAGTGGCGAGTGCTTGAGCTCGAGGAGACGGTCCACATGGATCGGGTGGTGGATGGTCGCGACGACGGGCCAGCCCTGTTGGGCGAGGCGGGCGACGCCATAGCCCAGGCACTGGTTGTCGTGGACCAGGTCGAAGTCGGCGCGGCGGTGGCGCAACAGGCGTTCGACGCGGAGGCTGTAGGTCAGCGGCTCTGGAAAGCCCGCCGTGCACATGACCCCGTATTCCAGCGCGTCGATCCAGTCGCGGAACTCCCGCAGGCGGGGTCGCCGGAAGGGGTCCGGCTGCCGGTACAGGTCAAGGCTGGGCACCTCGGTCAGGGAGCACTCAACGTCGGGATACGGCTGACCGGAGAAAACCTCGACGCTGTGGCCGAGCTCCATCAGCGCCCGGGAGAGGTGTTTGACGTACACCCCCTGGCCGCCTGAATGAGGGTTCCCGCGGTAGGTCAGCAGCGCGACGCGCAGTCCAGCCGGCTCAGGCATGGTGGCAGAGGTTAGCACCGGGCGAATTTGAAACTGACCGCACCGTCAGGTAGGGTAGAAATCGACCCGGCTGGAAACGGGAAGAGGACCGAGAGGGGTTTCGGTCCACCAGCAGGGATTACCTGAGTGGGCTTGACGGTGACCACGATGTCGCCGCGGCCTGCGCTGCCGGGAGTTCTCCCCGAAGGGATCAGATGCAATTACTGGGATCGATTGACGTCGAGGTGCGTGACGGTTTCGTCGTGGCCGCGCGCGACATGGAGGGTGACACCTGGACCGCCACGCGCCGCTCGTCGATGCCCCGCCTGCTCACCCACGGGTTGGTGATGGCGGCGGTCGCCGTGCCCTTCATGATCACCGCGGCTTCGGCCCACCCCGCCAACGTCCCTGGCCGGGCCGCCGACCGCGCCATGATCCTCACGGTCGCCGCGAACGACAGGTCGGATCGTGCGCTGATGGCGGAGGCCGCCGCCGCCCGCGCCACCGCGACCCCCGCCGCCCCCGTCCCGCCGCCCGCCCCCCCGCGCCCGTTTGCCGAGCGTCCCCCGGTCAGCGGCGGCGGCGGTCACTTCTCGTTCGGCTGGTGCACCTGGTATGTCTCGACGCGCCGTTACGTGCCCTGGATGGGCAACGCGATCGAGTGGTACCGCAACGCTGCCGCGATGGGCTTCGCCGAGGGCTCGAGCCCGCGCCAGGGAGCCATCATGGTGACCCGCGAGAGCGGTTACGGGCACGTGGCGTACGTCGAGTCGGTGGACGGTGACGGCCGCGGCTGGACGGTGTCGGAGATGAACTTCCGCGGTTTCGGGGTGGTCAGCACCCGGCACATCAAGGCCGGCCAGGTGCCGCTTGTGGGCTTCATCTACTAGGCGCGTCCTGGCATGTGGGTGCCGGGTTCAGGACCCGGCCTCGGCCTCCGCTTCCGCCCTGCTCACAAGCCTGAAGGTGTGATCGGGGTCATTGTCGCCCGCGTGCACCAGGGCCAGGCGGCCCTCGTCCAGGAGGCGGAAGAACTCCTCCCAGCTGATCTCGCGGGTGCCGTCGTCGGCGTCAAAGCTCACCTGCAGCACCGGCGAGCTCGTGACGTCCGTGACGCCGTCGAGCACCGCGGGCTTGCCGCCGCGGGTGGTGGCCCAGGTGCGGATCTCGTCGTGGTCGATCGTGGTGACGGTGTTATCGGCCAATTTCCTACTGCGCGCCTCCTAACAGCCAGGCTATCGCTTGATGTTATAGCGCTGGCGCCGGCGGTACATTAGGTCCGCATGACGGCGGCCTCAGCGGAAACCCGGACGCGCAGGCTCGCGGACCTGCGTGGGCGGACGGACGCCATGCTCGCCTCGCTCGAGGAGCTCGTGAACGTCGAGTCGCCGTCGGCGGACCTGGGGGCCACCGCCGCCTGCGCCACCACCCTTGCGGCACTGGGCACCGCGCTGCTCGGGACGCCACCCGAGCGGCTCGAGGTCGACGGCCGCACCCACCTCCGCTGGGCGTCCGGTCCGACCAGGGTTGCGGTCATCGGTCATTTCGACACTGTGTGGCAGCTGGGCACGGTTGCCCGCTGGCCGTTCTCAGTTGACGGCGGGCGGGCCACCGGGCCAGGTGTCTTCGACATGAAGGGCGGCGTGATCCAATCCCTGTACGCGTTGAGCCGGCTCGATTCGCTCGACGGGGTCTGCCTCCTCCTGACCTCGGACGAGGAGCTCGGTTCGCCCACCTCGCGGCTGCTGGTCGAGGCCGCGGCCCGCGGCGCCCGGGCCGCCCTGGTCACCGAGCCCGCGGCCCGCGGCGGCGCCCTGAAGACCGGCCGCAAGGGGGTGTCGATGTACACCGTCAGGACCCACGGGATCGCGGCCCACGCCAGTGACCCCTCGCGCGGGGCCAACGCCAGCGTGGAGCTCGCCCGCCTGGTGCTCGAGGTGGAGCGGCTGACCGACCGCGGGCGGGGCACCACCGTCACCCCCACCCTGCTGTCCGGCGGCGCGACCCAGAACACGATCCCCGACCGCGCTTGGTTCTACACCGACTGCCGCGTGGTCGATGTCGCGGAGCAGCAGCGGGTGGACGCCGCGATGAAGGCGCTCAAGGCCTCAGATCCCCGGGTCAGGGTCGAGGTGAGCGGCGGCCCCAACCGGCCCCCGTTCCCGGTCAGCGTCGGCGAGTCGCTGCACCGGCAGGCAATGCGCCTCACCGAGGAGATGGGCCTGGGCCCGGTCGACGGAGTGGCGGTCGCGGGGGGCTCCGACGGGAACTTCACCGCCGCCATCGGCGTCCCGACCCTCGACGGGCTGGGCGCGGTGGGCGACCTGGCGCACGGGGAAGGGGAGTACCTCGAGGTCGGCGCGATGGCGGAGCGCGCGGCGCTGCTCGCCGGGTTGGTCGAGGACCTCCTGGAGGCCTGAGCTACTCGCCCACCCGGGACGGGTCGCTGGAGGGCGGCGTGACCGAGGGCCGCTGCGGCCCCGGCGCCGTCCCGGCAAGTGGTTCCTGCCGTCGCGCGAACTGGTTGGTGGCGAGCTCCGTCACGAGGCTGTCGACCACGTCCACCAGGGTGCCCCCCGCCGCGACAACCTCCCGCTGCCGGAGGTAGCTCGGCCCGCGCTCCATCATCTGGTTGACGCGCGCCAACTCCTCTTCGCACCCCAGCCGGCGGGCCACGGGCCCGAGCTCGTCGACCAGCTCGGAAATCGAATCCCGGAGCCGCTCGGTCCTGCCGGCCTCGTCGGTGATCACCTCCGCGTCGATGCCGTGCCGTGCCGCGCGCCATTTGTTCTCCCGGACGATCCACTCACGCGGCATGGGCAGCGCGTAGCCGTCGTCGAGCTGGCCGTCCATCCGATGGACCAACGACTGGAACAGGGCGGTGATCGCGCCCACCTCGAAAAGGGTTGGCAGGCCGTCACACACGCGCAGCTCCACCGTGCCGAAGTTGGGATGCGGGCGGACGTCCCACCAGACCTCACGGATGGTCTGGATGGTCCGTGCCGAGATCAGGGTTCCCATGAAGCGTTCGAACTCGTCCCAACCCGAGAGCTGGTAGGGCGGACCGGCCGTCGGCAGCCCCTCGAAGACCTTGGACCGGCAGGACGCGAGGCCGGTGTCGCGGCCCATCCAGTAGGGACTCGATGCGGAGAGGGCCAGGAAATGCGGAATGTAGGCGGTGACCGCGTTGACGATGGGAATGGCCTTCTCCGGGGCGCGGACGCCGACGTGAACGTGGACCCCGAAGATCTGCATCCGGCGGGCCATCCACTCCATGTCCTCGATCAACTTCAGGTAGCGGGGGTTGGGGCTGATGGCCTGGGTCGCCCAGTCGGTGAAGGGGTGGGTCCCGGAGCACAGCAGCTCCAAACCCCGCTTCCCGGTCTGCTCGCGCAGCTCGACGATCGTCGCCGCGAGGTCGCGCTCGGCGTCGGCCACCGTCGCGCTGATGCCGGTCAGGATCTCGACCGTCGATTCCATCAGCTCGTGTTTCGCCGTGGGGTGGACCCCCTCGGGGTGGCCCTTGCCCATCTCGTCCAGGATCTCGGTGGCGACCGATCGCAGCTCGCGCGTCTCGCGGTCCACCAGCTCCAGCTCCATTTCGACGCCGACGCTGGCCCGTTCCGAGGGGAAGAACTGAATTGTCATCTCCGCTCCCTTGGTTGGGCCGAATGATAACGAGCGCACACCCGGTGACGGGCGGCTATTGATGGTGTTGCGGGGAGGGACGGCGGCTGGCCGCGAAGGCGACCAGGGCCACGAGCAGGCCGATGAAACCCAGCCCGGCGCCGGCAAAGAACGGCACGCCCGCGCCCAGGCTGAAGAGGAAACCACCCGACAGGGCGCCCCCCGCCTCGGCTGCGCTCTGGATGCTGAAGATCCCGCCCTGAACGGACGCCCGCCGGCTCGCTGGGACGTCCTCCATCACCAGCGCACTGGTCGCGGGGTCGCTCAGTGACAGCAGGCTGGCCTCGACCACGCCGATCACCAGGATCAACGGGATGGAGCGCACCAACGGGTAGAGCGGGGCGCATATCCCGCCCCCGGCGTACCCGATGAGGGCCAGCTTTTTGCGGTCGAAATGGTCGGCGAGCCAACCTGCCAGCGGTGTCACGACCAACAGCGGCAGGCCGAATGCACTGAAACTGATGCCGACCATCGCGTCGCTCGCCCCGAGGCCCCGCATGAACAGCGGCCAGACTGTCGCGTAGCTGCCGAAGAGGAACGTGAAACCAGACATCAGGGCCGCCACCCCGACGAAGGTCAGCCGCTGGCGGCGCCGCAGCGCGGCGACCGCGTGGGCGGAGTCGTCGATGCCATTGACGACCGGGTCCTCGACATGCCGCAGGTGGGCCGGGATGGTGAGCGCCAGCATCAGCGCGGCCACCAGCTCGAGCGCCCCGGTCGCCTCGAACACAACCGACCTTCCCAGCAGTGCGACGATGCCGCCTATCGCCGGGCCCGCGGTCAGCCCGGCTATCCGGGCCGCCTGCAACCAGCCGTACGCCCGCCCCCGCCGCGCCGGCGCCGACAGGTCGGCGACCAGGGCTGTGGCACTGGGGAAGAACGCCGCGATCCCGAGCCCCTGGAGCAACCTCAGGGCCAGCAGCCCGGGCACTGGCAGCGGAAGCACGAAGCCCGCGTTCGCCAGCGCGAACAGCAGCGCGCCGGCGATCAGGAAGCGGCGCCTCCCGAACCTGTCGGCCAGCCGCCCGGCCGGGTACTGGGCGAGGAATGACACCACGTAGGTCGACCCCACGATCAGCCCAACGGTGGCCAGGTCGACACCCCGGCCACGCAGGTAGAGGGGCAGCACCGGGATCACCAGGAACGCGCCGGTCTCGACCACGAAGGTGCCCGCGACGAGCGCCCAGAGGCTCCCGCCGCGAGCCGGCGGGGCTGGGTTGGACATCCTTAACCCGGTGTCAGGGAGCCAGTTCTTCCAGGAGCGCGGCGGTGGTCCTGATGCCGCCCTCGAACTGGGCGATGTCCATCTTCTCGTTGGGCGAATGGAGGCGGTCGTCAGGGAGCCCGAAGCCCGAGGCGATGAGCTCGACGCCAAGGTGCTCCTGGAACGCGGCCATCACCGGGATGCTGCCCCCCATCCGGACGAAGACCGGCTCCTTTTCGAACGCCCTGCGGAAGGCCCGAGCGGCCGCCTGCACGCCGCGCCCGTCGACCGGCGCGCTGACCGGCTGGTCCAGGCTGATGTCCCGGATCTTCACCTTCACGCCCGGCGTCGTCAGCTCGGCGACGCGCTTCTTGAAGGCCTCGTACACCTCATGGGGATCCTGGTCGGGCACCAGTCGCATGGAGATCTTGGCCATCGCTTTGGCCGGGATCACCGTCTTCGGGCCGTCGCCGACGAAGCCGCCGCGGATGCCGTGGACATCGAGGGTGGGGCGGGCGTAGAGGCGGTGGAGCAGGCCGTACTCCGACTCACCGAAGAACGCGTCGCTGCCGACCTCGTCGTGCAGCAGTGCGGCCTCGTCGATGCCCAGCCGTTGCCACGACTCCATCTCCTCGGGGGTGGGGTCGACGACGCGGTCGTAGAAGCCGGGGATCGTGACGTGGCCGCCGGTGTCCTTGAGGCCGGCGATTATCCAGGCCATCGCGTTGAGCGGGTTGGGCGCGCCGCCGCCATAGGTCCCGGAATGCAGGTCTGCCGAGGCGCCCTGCACCTCGACCTCGGTGTAGACCAGGCCGCGCAGCCCGGTGAGCACCGCCGGCAGGCCGGCCTTGGGGAAGTTGTTGTCGGCGACAAAGACGGCGTCCGCCCGGAGTTCGTCCTTGTGGTCGGCCAGGTACTTGAAGAGGGTGCGGCCGCTGATCTCCTCCTCGCCCTCGATCGTCCACTTGACGTTCACCGGCAGCTTCCCGTGCGCCGCGAAGCTCGCCTCCAGGCCCTTGAGGATGGCGAAGAACTGGCCCTTGTTGTCGGAGGAGCCTCGGGCGTAGATCTTGCCGTCGCGGATGACCGGGTCGAAGGGCCCCGAGGTCCACTCATCGAGAGGGTCCGGCGGTTGGACGTCGTAGTGCCCATACAGCACCAGGGTGGGGGCTCCCGCCGGCGCTCCCAACCAGTCGCCCCGGACCACCGGGTTGCCACCCTCGTACTCCGCCAGGTGGACACCTTCCATGCCCGCGTTGCGCAGCGCTTGGGCGCTCGCCTCCGCGGCGGCCCGGACGTCCGTCGAGTGCTGCGGCAGGGCGCTGATGCTGGGGATTCGCAGCAGGTCGAAGAGCTCGTCGAGGGAGCGCTGCAGGTTCGCGGAGGCGTGCTCGAAGGCTGATGTCACCGTCGCATTCTAGGCCCCGTCCCGCCCCGGGCGGCGAGGTTCCTAGAAGGAGTAGAGGCGGAGCTCTATGTCGTCGGTGGTCGCGTCGGCCGCGGTGAGCAAGGGGTCCGGCTCGAGGGCGAAGTCACCCTCTTCGAACGTGCTCAGGGCGGTCCACCATTCGTATGCGCCGGCCTCGTTGGTCGCGGCGCGGTGGGCGGCCCGGTCCATGACCTGGGTGTTGGTTTCTTTCAATGTCCCCATGTCTCGAACCTAACACCCACGGCGTCCGTGGTCAAATGTGAGCGAAACGTGAGAGCGCGAGGCGGGCCGGGCCGGGCGCCGACCACCCGCTGGTATACTCCGACGAGGAACCAACCCCCCGTTGCCGGGATGCCCGGCGCAGGGGATTTTTTGTTTCTGGCGCCCCGGATCGGAAGCATTAGACGCACGAGCGATTAGACGGATGAGTATCGGGATTCTCTTGAAGCTGGCCCGCGGCGTGCCGCGCTACGGGCGCCTGGTGTACTGCCTGTTCCGCGACCCGCGCACGCCACGCTGGTGGAAGATCGGGCTTTCCGGGGCACTCTTTGCCGTGTGGGCGCCGTTCATCCCGCTGGACTTCATCCCCATCGTGGGACAGATGGAATGGGTTGCCCTCACACTGTTGACCCTGCGCTTCGCGGTTGGTCGGGCACCGCAATACCTGGTCGAGGAGCACGAGGCGGCCATCGCCGCAGGCACCAGCCTCTTCCATGACGACATCAACAAGGCACGTGGCCGGGCATTCGATGCCCGCACGCGGATTGCCCGATAAACGGAGAAACGATGAAAGTTCTATTCCTGAAGGACGTCGAGGGCACTGCCAAGAACGGCGATGTCAAAGAGGTGACCCCCGGCTTTGCGCGCAACTTCCTGTTCCCACGCAAGCTCGCCACCCACGTGACGCCGGGCGCGGTCGCCCACGTCGAGCGGATGCGCGGCAGCGCCGACCGCAAGGCGGCCCGGGGTCGTGAGGGCGCCGAGGCCCTGGCGCAGCAGCTGGGCACCGCGTTCATCAGCCTGAGCGCCCGCGCGGGCGAGGATGGCCGCCTCTTCGGGTCGATCACCAACGGCGACGTGGCCGAGGCCCTGGACACCCAGTACGGCATCACCGTGGACCGCCGCAAGATCAGCTTCCCCGACGCCATCAAGGCGGCCGGGTCCTGGCTGGCCGAGGTCGACCTGGGCCATGGGGTCCACGCGACGGTGAACCTCAACGTCGAGACCGAGTAGCCCGACGCCCATCGGGGTCTTCGGGTGACTTTTCAGCCCCGCATCCAGCCAACTGGCGACACGCCACCCCAGAACCTGCAGGCAGAGGCCGCCGTCCTGGGCGCCTGCCTTGTCAGCGCTGAGGCGATGGAGCGTGTCTCGGACATCCTGAGACCGGAGTTCTTCTACAAGCCGGCGAATGGCTACATCTTCCGTGCTTGCATCGAGCTCGCCAAGCGATCCCAGCCCGTTGACATCATCACTGTTCGTGATGAGCTGCAGAAGCTTGCCCTCCTGGAACAGGCCGGCGCGACCGAATACCTGCTCGAACTCGAATCCGGCGCAGGCATCCCGGCCAACGTGGAAGCACACGCAGAGGTCATCGAGGAGGCCTGGGTACGCAGGGAGATGCTGAACTCCGCCCGTCACATCAAGGAACTGGGATCGAACTACGAGGTCGAAATCGGTGTGGCGCTGAGCCGCGCCGAGGAGGCGATTTTTCGCCTGGCGACACAGCGCACTCCAGATGAGCCGGTATCCCTGAGCACCTTGCTCAGCGAGCAGTGGGACGAGATCGAACACCGGCACGAAAACCCGGGTTCAGCAATGGGCGTACCGAGCGGGTTTTATCAACTTGATGAGATGACTGGCGGCTTCCAGGACTCCCAGTTGATCATCCTGGCCGCTCGTCCTGGAGTCGGTAAGACGTCAATGGCGCTGGGGATTGCCCAGCATGTCGCTGTG
Organism: Chloroflexota bacterium; assembly: GCA_034666405.1. Classification (GTDB taxonomy): domain Bacteria; phylum Chloroflexota; class Dormibacteria; order DASZGP01; family DASZGP01; genus JAXDLW01. The sequence goes on from JAXDLW010000022.1 coordinate 33,496, forward strand.
AAAGAGAAGCTGCCGGTGGCGGTCTTCTCGCTTGAAATGTCGCGCCACGACCTGACCCAAAGGCTCCTCTGCGCTGAGGCCCAGGTTGACTCCAAGCTCCTCCGCACGGGAAAGCTGTCAGAGACGGACTGGGCGAAGATCGCCAATGCCATGGGCGCTCTGTCTGAGGGCCAACTGTTCATCGACGACCGCGCCGCGCTAACGATCCTGGAACTTCGGGCTCGTTCGCGCCGCCTCAAGGCCCGATATGACATCCAGCTCGTCGTGGTCGACTACCTCCAGCTCATGTACGGGTCAACTCGAGCCGAGAACCGCAACCAGGAGGTATCAGAAATCTCCCGCGGCCTGAAGGCGTTGGCCAAGGAGATTCAGGTTCCCGTGATTGCCCTGTCGCAGCTCTCGCGTGCACCCGAACAGCGCGGCGACCGCAAGCCCCAGCTGTCGGACCTCAGGGAGTCGGGTTGCCTCACCGGCGACAGCCGGGTGTATCTCCCAGACGCAGGGCTGTACCGCCCGATCAAGGACCTCGTCGGTCTGCAGGGTTTCAACGTCCTGGCGGTGAACACCGAGACGTGGAAGCTGGAATTGGCACCCGTCACCCACGCCTTCGCCACGGGTGTGAAGGCGGTCTCGGAAATCCGGACGAAGACCGGTCGGACGGTGCGGGCCACGGCAAATCACAAGTTCCTGACAATTGACGGCTGGCGGCGGCTGGATGAGCTCTCCAGCGGCGACCGGATCGCCGTGCCACGCTGGCTGTCGGGACCCGAGGAGCCAACCATGTCTGATGCCGAGCTTGGACTTCTGGGTCATCTGATCGGCGACGGCTGCACGCTGCCCCGGCATTCGATCCAGTACACGACCCGCGAGATGGACCTCGCGGAAACGGTTGCCGGGCTGGCCAGCGAGGTGTTCGGCGACACGGTGCGACCGCGGATCCACCCCGAACGATCCTGGGTCCAGGTCTACCTGGCAGCGAGCGCTCGTCTGACCCACAGGGTGCGTAACCCAATCGCAGCTTGGCTCGATGACATGGGTGTTTTTGGACTTCGGTCCCACGAGAAGTTCGTGCCGGGTAGGGTTTTCCAGCAGCCCATCGGAGGCGTGGTCACGTTCCTCCGTCACCTCTGGGCGACCGATGGGTGCGTCAGCAGTCTCACGGGCATCTACTACGCCACCAGCAGTCGCAGGCTGGCCGGTGACGTCCAATCCCTGTTGCTCCGCCTGGGCATCAACGCGGTCCTCATCACGTCCAGTCAGGGCGACAAAGGCCGCGATCAGTACCACGTGGTCGTGATGGGGAAGGCAGAGCGCGAGCGCTTCCTCTCACTGATCGGCGGAGTCAACACTCGCCGCCAAATCAGGTGCGCCGAGGTGCTCGTCGACTCCGCGAAAACCAAGTCCAACACCAACCGCGATGTGATCCCGAGCAGCGCATGGACCACCTACGCCGTCCCGGCGTTCGCCGCAGCCGGGCTGACCCACCGGGAGTTCCAGCAGGCGCTGGGCTCGAGGTATTCGGGCAATGGCCTGTACCGCCAAAACCTCGGCAGGGGGCGCGCTCAGCGCGCGGCGATAGCTGCGGGCTCGCCGGAGCTACTGAAGCTCAGCGAGAGTGATGTCTACTGGGACCGCATCGTCGCAATCACCGATCTGGGGAGGGAAGAGGTCTTCGACCTCACGGTTGACGGCCTGCACAACTTCGTGGTCCAGGACATCATTTCGCACAACAGCATCGAGCAGGACGCCGACCTCGTCATGTTCATCTACCGCGAGGGCCTGCACAACGAGGAGGTCAAGCGGAACAAGACCGAGCTGATGGTGGCCAAGCACCGCAATGGGCCCATCGGCGACGTGCCGTTGCTGTTCCTGGAGAGCCAGACCCGCTTCGTGAATGTCACCCGCCAGCCCGGGGGCATGGATCACTGATGCCAGTCAGCATCCTGGTCGGCGGCCAGTGGGGTGACGAGGGCAAGGGCAAGGTCATCGACATCCTCGCATCGCGCACCGACATGGTCATCCGCTCCCAGGGCGGCAACAACGCCGGCCATACCGTGGTCCATGACGGGCAGACCCACAAGTTCCACCTGATCCCGTCGGGGATCCTCTTCCCCAACTGCCGCTGCCTCATCGGCAACGGGACGGTCCTCGATCCCAAGGTCCTCATCGACGAGATCAAGGAGCTCCAGGAGGGCGGGATCAAGACCCGGGAACACCTGGTCATCTCCGACCGGGCGCACATGATCATGCCCTACCACCCGGTGATCGACCGTCTCGAGGAGGAGCAGCGGGGCGACGACCGCCTGGGCACCACGTTCCGCGGCATCGGCCCCGCCTACCAGGACAAGATCCGCCGGATCGGCTTCCGCATCGGCGACCTGACCAAGCCGAAGTTCATGGAGAAGAAGCTCAAGTTCGTGCTCCGGCTGAAGAACGACGTCCTGCGCGACCTCTACCACGCCGAGGAGTTCGACGAGCAGCAGGTGCTCGACGAGATGCTGGCATATGGCGAGGTTCTCGAGCCCTATATCGAGGACATCTTCCCGCTGGTCCAGGGGGCGCTGGAGCGGGACGAGAAGGTGCTCCTGGAGGGAGCCCAGGCAACCATGCTGGACATCGACCACGGTACGTACCCGTATGTCACGTCATCGTGGCCCACCGCCGGTGGTGCGCTCACCGGCAGCGGCGTCCCCCCGCGCGAGATCGACTCGGTCATCGGCGTCTTCAAGGGCTACACCACCCGCGTTGGCTACGGCCCCATGCCCACCGAGTTGCATGGCGGGGAGGGCGACGCCCTGCGCGAGCTGGGTGCCGAGTTCGGCACGACCACCGGGCGGGCCCGACGCGTCGGCTGGTTCGACGGGGTCGTCGCCAGCTACTCGGCGAAGCTCAACGGGATCGACTCGGTGGCGCTGACCAAACTCGACGTCCTGAGCGAGTACGAGTCCATCAAGGTCTGCACCGGCTACTTCCTCCGGGGCGAGTACCACACTCACCCGATGAGCAACATCAGTCACCTCAAGCACTGCGAGCCGGTGTACGAGGACTTGCCGGGCTGGCAATCGTCGATCGCCGACGCCCGCAACTGGGACGACCTACCGCCGAAATGCCAGGCCTATATCGAGCGCATCAGCCAGCTGATCGGCGCCCCCGTCGACATCATCTCGGTCGGGGCCAGCCGCGAGCAGACGATCTTCCGCAAGCTGCCCTACTGAGAGCCGCGTGCGTGAGCACGCGGCCCGCGCCTCAGCGCAGTTCCTGGATGCGGACCAGGTTGCCCGCGGGGTCCCGGATGGCGCAGTCGCGAACGCCGTACTGCTGCTCGATCGGCTCCTGGACCACCTCGACGCCGCGCGCCTGGAGCGCCGCGAAGGTGGTGTCGAGGTCGGCCGTGGAGAGGATGATGCGGGCATAGCTGCCCTTGGCCATCATCTCCTCGATGGTGCGGCGCTCGTCATCGGTGATGCCGGGGTCCGCGAAGGGTGGCTGCAGGACCACGGCCGTGTTGGGCTGGTCGGCGGGGCCGACGGTGATCCAGCGCATGCCGCCGTAACCGACGTCGTCGCGGACCTCGAAGCCAAGGGTGTCGCGATAGAAGGCCAGGGATGCCTCGGGGTCGTCGTGGGGGAGGAAGGTGGCGTGAATTTTCATGTCCATGGCGGTCATGCTAGCCGCGCTTCGGGCCCGGGCGCTTCTCGATTCCTGACCGGTCTGGTGACCTGTTTGGCGACGCACGGTGGGATGCCGGCGGTGGCGTGCGCCGCCTCGCGCCGGTAGGCGCTGGGCGAGATGCCGACCAGCTCGGTGAAGCGAGTGCTGAAGGTGCCGAGCGACGAACAGCCCACCTCGAAGCACACGTCCGTGACGCTCAGGTCGCCACGGCGCAGCAGGGCCATCGCGCGCTCGATGCGCCGGGTCATCAGGTAGCCGTAGGGCGATTCCCCGTACGCCAGCCGGAATTCCCGGCTGAGGTGCCCGGCCGACATATTGGCGCCCCGGGCGAGCGCCTCGACGTCCAGCGGCTGCGCGTACTCCCGGTCCATGCGGTCGCGGACGCGGCGAAGCCGGGCGAGGTCGCGCAGGTGCTGCGCGGAGGCCGGTTTGCTGGTCACCCTTGAGATCGTGCCACATCCAGCCGCAGGTAGACACACGGCGTGCGCGATGACCTCGATCAGGTGCCGACGTAGGCCGCGAGGTGCTGGCCGGTCAGGGTGGAGTGGGCGGCGACGAGGTCGGCGGGTATGCCGGTGAAGACGACCTGGCCTCCGTCGTGGCCGGCCCCGGGGCCGAGGTCGATGATCCAGTCCGCATGCGCCATGACCCCCTGGTGGTGCTCGACCACGATGACCGACTTGCCGGAGTCCACGAGCCGGTCGAGCAGGCCCAGCAGCTGCTCGACGTCGGCGAGATGGAGGCCGGTGGTCGGCTCGTCGAGGACGTAGATGCCGGTCTTTTCTGCCATGTGCGTCGCCAGTTTGAGTCGCTGCCGCTCGCCGCCGGACAGCGTGGTGAGTGGCTGTCCGATGCCGAGGTAGCCCAGCCCGACATCAGCCAGTCGCTCAAGGACGGCATGCGCGGCCGGGGTGCGCGCCTCGCCATCGCCGAAGAAACCCGCGGCCTCGGTCACCGACATCGCCAGGACCTCACTGATATCGCGGCCACCGAGGCGGTATTCGAGCACCGACGCCAGGAACCGCTTGCCCTCGCACTCCTCGCAGGTGGTGGCGACGCCGGCCATCATCCCGAGGTCCGTGTACACGACGCCGGCGCCATTGCAGCTGGGGCATGCGCCCTCGGAGTTGGCGCTGAAGAGGGCCGCCTTGACGCCGTTGGCCTTGGCGAACGCGTTGCGGATCGGGTCGAGCAGCCCGGTGTACGTGGCCGGGCTGCTCCGTCGCGACCCGCGGATCGCGCCCTGGTCCATTGCCACCACGCCCGCACCCGCGGGGATCGACCCGTGCACCAGCGAACTCTTGCCGGAGCCGGCGACGCCGGTGACCACGACCAGCACGCCGAGCGGGATGTCGACGTCGACGTCGCGCAGGTTGTGGGCCGTCGCGCCCCGGATCGGAAGCTTCCCGGTGGGCTTGCGCACAGCCGTCTTGAGGGCGGCCCGGTCGCCCAGGTGGCGGCCGGTTAGGGTGCCGCTGGCCCGCAACCCGTTGACCGTGCCCTCGAAGCAGATGGTGCCGCCCTCGGCACCCGCGCCGGGGCCGAGGTCGACGACGTGGTCGGCGATCGCGATCGTCTCCGGCTCGTGCTCCACGACCAGGACCGTGTTGCCCTTGTCCCGCAGCCGCAGCAGCAGGTCGTTCATCCGACGGACGTCATGGGGGTGGAGCCCGGCGGTCGGCTCATCGAACACGTAGGTGACGTCGGTGAGCGAGGAGTTGAGGTGGCGGATCATCTTGACGCGCTGCGCCTCGCCGCCCGACAGGGTGCCCGCCGGCCGGTCGAGCGAGAGGTAACCCAGCCCGATCTCGACGAAGGAGTCGACCGTCGTCAGCAGGGCGGCGAGCAGCGGCGCCACCGCCGGCTCGGCCAGGCCTCGGACCCACCCGGCCAGGTCGCTGATCTGCATCGCGCATGCCTGTCCGATGTTCATTTCGCCGATCCGCGAAGACCGGGCTCCCTCGCTCAGCCGCGTGCCGTCGCATTCGGGGCAGGTGGCGAAGGTGACCGCGCGGTCCACGAACGCCCGGATGTGCGGCTGCAGCGCGTCCGGGTCCTTCGAGAGCATCGACTTCTGGATCTTCGGGATCAGGCCCTCGTAGGTCAGGTTGACCCCCTTGATCTTCACCTTGACGGGCTCCTTGTGGAGGAAGTCGTCGAGCTCCTTCTTGGTGTACTTGTTGATCGGCTTGTCGGGGTCGAGGAAGCCCGACTCGATGAAGACCCCGGTCGTCCACCAGCTGTCCGTCTTGTAGCCGGGAATGGTGATCGCGCCCTCGGCCAGCGACCTGGAGTCGTCGAAAAGCTGGGTGAGGTCGATGTCGGAAACGGTGCCGCGGCCTTCGCACCGCGGACACATGCCACCCGTGCGCGAGAACGTCACTGCCACGGGCTTGCTGCCAGGGCCCCGTTCGATCGTCATCGCCCCCTTCGCGCTGACGGACGGCACGTTGAAGGAGAAAGCGCTGGGCGGACCGATGTGCGGTTGTCCAAGCCGGCTGAAGAGGATGCGGAGCATCGCGTTGGCGTCGGTGGCGGTGCCGACCGTGGAACGGGGGTCGGCTCCCATCCGCTGCTGGTCGACGATGATCGCCGTGGTGAGCCCTTCGAGGACATCGACCTCGGGCCGCGCGAGCGTGGGCATGAAGCCCTGCACGAAGGCGCTGTAGGTCTCGTTGATCAGCCGCTGCGAGTCCGCGGCGATCGTGTCGAACACCAGCGAGCTCTTGCCCGAGCCGGAGACGCCGGTGAACACGGTGAGACGGCGCTTCGGGATCTCGACGCTGACGTCCTTGAGGTTGTTCACCCGGGCGCCATGAACCCGGATCAGGTCGTGGCTGTCGGCAACCTGTGTTGTCACCTGTTGGGCTCGGTGTGCCGGCCTACTTTGATGACGGATCAGTCTTCGGGTAGGGCGGCAAAGGCCTTCCTGGTCTTCATGTACCAGCCCATTCCCGATACGGGGTTCTTCCACCTTCCCTGCATGCTCTTGAGAGCGCCCTGGTGGGCCTCATCGCCGCCGGAGACCATTTCCTTGAGATGGCCGTCCTGTGCCTTGATGACCTCGTCGGCATTGGCACCGTGAAACGCGGTATCGCATGGTCCACCCATCTGTGCACACGTCATTGTTTTCATTTTCCTGACCTCCAATTGCAGTGTATCGGCAACGATTTCACTGTAGCCGGGGCCTGTCGCGCCGCGCTTCTCGATTCCTGATCGCTTTGCTCACCCGACTGGTCCCCGGCGCGGGCGCACGCCATGCCCGGCTGGTTAGGCTCTTCCCGGTGAACCTGCTCGACCTGGCCATCGTGGCGATGACCTTCGTGGCCGTGGGTAACGGCTACCGGCGCGGGTTCTCCCTGTCGATCCTGTCCTACCTCGGCTTGGTGATCGGGCTGGCCATCGGGGCCGGGATGGCACCCCCGGTCGTCCGCGCGTTCGCCGCCGGTCCCACGACCGGGCCATACGTCGCGCTGCTGATGCTGTTCCTGGCCGCGCTGGTCGGCAGCAGCATCGGATATGCCGCGGGCGAACCCATCCGGATCCGCCTCCTCCGGGACCGCGTCGGCGCCCGCCTGGACTCGGTTGCGGGCGCGGTCTTCTCGATATTCACCGTGCTGGCCAGCGCATGGTTCCTGGGACTGGCATTTGCCCGCGGACCCATCCCGCCGCTCTCCTCGGCGATCCAGTCCTCGGCCATCCTGCGGTTGCTCGACACCCGCTATAGCCACCCGCCGGCGTTCCTGACCGGCGTCCAGCAGATCATCGCGGGCGTTCCCTACCCCCGCGTCTTCGACGTCATCGCCAACCCTGACCTGCCGGGACCGGTGAGCCTGGACCCGGCGGTTGCCGACAATGCCGCCGTCACGTCGGCCGCCAGGCGAACGGTGAAGGTCCGCAGCCTGGGGTGTGGTGGCGAGGTCTTTGGCAGCGGCTTCCCTGCCGCGGACAACTACATCGTCAGCAATGCCCACGTCGTGGCCGGGACCCATGACACCAGGGTGCTGTTGCCGGACGGGCGGAACCTGGCGGCGACCGTGGTGCTGTTCGACCCCCAGCGCGACGTCTCGATCCTCTACGTGCCGGCGCTGCGGCTCGCGCCCCTGCCCGGCGGCCCGGCGGCCCGCGGTACCACCGGGGCGACCATCGGCTATCCCGGTGGCGGCAATGAGACGGTCCGGGCCGCCGCGGTGCGGGCCGAGGTTCCGGCCGAAGGCCGCGACATCTACGGCGACGCCCAGGTCACCCGCGAGATCTTTGTCCTGACTGCCGACATCCACCCCGGTAACTCGGGGGGCCCGCTGGTGGATTCCCAGGGCCGCGTGCTGGGGGTTGTGTTCGCGAACTCCACGAGCAACCCCTCGGAGGGCTACGCGCTGACCGATGGGGAGGTCGCCCCCGACATCAATTCGGGAGTGGGTCGCACCGGCGCCGTCGGCACCGGGTCCTGCGCCTCCTGACCCGTCAGCCGGGCAGCCGGAAGACCCAGAGCCAGGCGAGCCCGGCGCCCACCACTGTGAGGTAGAGCACCAGGCCCATCAGCACCAGGGCCATGCGTTGAGCGCGGGCCAGGCCGCCATCCCGCCAGACCATGACCAGCCCCGCGGGCATGAAGGCCGCCAGGGCCAGGACCTGGACGGCGGAGGTGCGGCCGGTGCGGGGCGCGACCACGACCTGCTCCGGCACCGGAACCTCGTCGGCCGCGGCCAGGGTCGGGTCGAGCACCCCGGGTGCCCCGGCCAGGCCGAAGAACTGGAACACCGATACAAGCGCCGTCGAGACGGCCACCCCGAGCCCGAAGGCCTGGTAACCGGAACCCGCCGCCAGCATCAGGGCCGCCACGACGCCCCCGAGCAGCCCGGTCGCCACCCGCCACGGCACCGTGCGGGGAAGGCGGCGCGACTGGCCCGCTACGACGGCTGCGAAGAGCAGCGCCGGCCCGTCCACGAGGTAAACATGCAGGGGCAGCCGGTCGACCAGGCAGAGCAGGGCGATCGGCGCGTAGAAGGCGAGCACGGCCTGCCATGACACCGCCCGCGCGTACGAGAGCAGCAGCGTGACGATCGCCACGAGCCCGAACGACGTCGCGCCCAACGGCCCCGCCGCCTGGCCGGCATAGATCCGCACCGGGTCGATGGCCGTGGAGAAACGGACCCAGAGCGTGACCGGCTCATCCAGCACGTGGAGATCGAAAGGTGCGATGAACGGGGTGCCGGTGCGCGACTGCCAGACCCAGGCCAGCAGCCAGGCTGCCGTGACACCGCTGGCCGCGAGGGGGACCAGGGCCCGTCGCTCCACGCCCTCGATGGCCACGGCCAGGGCGGCCAGCAGGGCGGCCAGCACCGGCGGGATGCCCGGTGGCATGACGCAGAACACCAGCATCGCCGTCACCAGGCCCTGGTAGAGCCCGGGCCAGTAGGACCCGAACGGCCGCATTCCAAGGCGATGGAACCCCGCCCAGAGCAACGCCAGCAGGAGGCCTCCCCCGACCATGCAGCCGAGCAGCACGGGGAGCGCCCGCTGCCTGAAGAAGAACAGCCCAGCCGCGGCCAGGAGAACGGTGCAGGCCAGCCGGAGCAGGCCTTCGTCCTCGAGCTCGGGTTGGGCCAGGAAACGCTGCAGCCGCGCCTTCACGGCGTCGATTATCGATAACCCGCCTCGGAGGAGGCCCTCCGGACCGCTCGGGATGCCCCCCTATACTCGGGCGGGATGGCTGTCCTTCAACGCGTCGTACTCGCCGTCGCGTCCGCTGTTTTGCTCGCCGGCGCCCTGCCGGCCTTCGGCGCCGACCTGCAGTGGGCTCCCTACGGCACGCTCACGGAAGGCGCGGCCAGCTTCAGCCTGGCCCAGGACCCCAGCAGCCCGGCGACGACCTGGGCAGCGACGATGGGAGCCGGCCTGCAGCGGACCGACGATGGCAAAGCGTGGAAGCCGGTCTCGGTCGGGGTCCTGCCGCCCCGGCTATGGCGCATCGCGATCGACCCCTCGAAGGGCCCCCAGGGCCCGGCCCCGATGTACGTTGGCTCTGCCGGCCAGGGGTTCTTCAAGAGCCTCGACGGCGGCAAGAGCTGGAAGGGCAGCACGCAGGGACTCGCCTCTACCGGGTCCCGCAACGTCCGGGCCATCGCGATGGGCGTCAACGAGCTGTTGATCGGCACCTCCGATGGCGCCTATCGCAGCCAGGACGGTGGGATGACCTGGCAGGCTGCCGGCCTGTCCGGCTTCGACATCAGCGCGGTTGCCTTCATCCGCTACGCCGGTCCGCCAACGGTCCTGGCCGCGATTGACGGGGTTGCCAACCCCGGTGCCCGGGTGATGCTGACCAAGGACCTCGGGGCGACCTGGGCCCCGGTCAAGCAGGGTCTCACGGCAGACGTGGTGGTCAGTGCGATCGCCGCGGGCCCGGTGCCGACCGGGGCCAACCTGCGGACCGTGTTCCTCGCCGGTAACGCCGGCGTCTTCAAGAGCGACGACGGCGGTCAGACCTGGGCGCAGCAGAGCGGCCTGCCGGCACAGGGCTACGGGTCCCTGGCGATGAGCTCGGCCGATCCCAATATCCTCTATGTCGGCAGCGACGGCGGCGGGTCGGGTGCCGGTGGGGTCTGGCGCAGTACGGACCGCGGGGGGACGTGGACCGCCCTCCCGACAGGCATCACGGAGAAGGCCGTCACCGCCATCTCGCTCGGGCGGAACAACCCGGCGACCGTCATCGCGGCGTCCTGGAACCCGGACAAGCCGGTGGCCCCGGTCTACGCCCTGAACGACACCCAGGCGCCGCCCTCGGGCCAGCCGGAGGGCGGGGTCTGCCCCGAGCAGTCCTGCCAGGGAGGGGTGCAGCCCGAGGCCAGCGCCGTGCCCATAGCGTCGCCAAGCCCGTCTCCCTCCACCAGTCCATGTGTCGGGTCCCCGGTGGTCCTGGCGACAGCCTCCGCAGCGGCGTCCTCACCCGCTCCCGCCACGTCGGCCCCCGCGAGCCCGGCCGCGAGCCCCAGCGCCACCGCTCCTGAGCCCTGCGCGACGCCGACGAAGTCCCTGCCGGGGCCGCCGCGCGGCGACATCCCGCTCCCGGTGGCGATCGGCGTCGTGGCCGTGCTGGGAGTTCTGCTCGTCGGCAGCCTGGTCTTCGCCCGCCTGCGGCGGTAGCCCTGCCTCCGGGCGCCCGGACGCCCACCATTTCCTTCACAACTATTTGCCTGCGCGCCGTCGCGTCTTTACCACCCGGGCACCTAGAGTGGGCTGACCGATGGCCGAGATACTGCAGCGGGAGATCTCCTCGGACACCCCCGAGGACGTCACCCTTTTCCTCCCTCCTGTCCGCCAGGAGGACCGTATCCTGGTGCGCCGCGTCGGGGAGATGCTCTACACCCCCGCCGTGATCCCGCGCTGGGGCGACGAGCTGCGTTACACGGGAAACGTCGATGAGGAGATCCCGGTGCGCACCGCCGCGCGTGGCGCCAGGCTGTGCGTCCATAACCTGCTCGCCCTGCTCGAGGACCAGCTCGGTTCTCTGGACCGGGTCCTGCATGTCCAGCAGCTCAACGTCCTGGTCCGCTGCAGCGAGGGTTTCCTCAGCCCCGGCCGCGTGGCGGATGGCGCCTCCGATGCCCTGTACCAGGCCTTCGGTGAACGGGGCCGGCACCGCCGTTCGGTCGTCGAGACCGACGAGCTGCCCGAGGGTGCCCCGGTCCAGGTGTCGGCGATCTTCCGCGTCGAGCCCGACCCCCTTCACTGACCGGCCGCACCCCGGGGACTAACTAGACTCCACGCGTGGTCCTCAGCCTGGCCACCGCGTTCGCGGGTGGCCTCCTCTCCTTTCTCTCTCCGTGTGTCATCGCCCTGGTCCCGGGGTACATCGCGTACCTGGGGGGCGCCGGGGTCGAGGGCGAGCGCAGCCGCGCCGGGCTGGTGGCCAACGCCGCGCTCTTCGTGGTCGGGTTCAGCGCCGCGTTCGTGACCCTCTTCGGGATCTTCAAGGTGCTGGTGATCAGCCTGCCGTTCGGCTACAAGGACCTCTTCGCCCAGGTCGCGGCGGTGCTGGTGATCATCCTCGGGCTGCAGTTCCTGGGGCTGTTCCGGATTCCCTTCCTGGCGCGGGAGGCACGCTTCCAGCTTGCGCACCGGCTGCCCGGCGGGCGCCCCAGCTCCGCGCTCGTAGTCGGCGTGGCCTTCGGCCTTGGCTGGACCCCCTGTGTCGGGCCGGTCCTGACCTTCATCATCTCGAGGGCCGTGGCCCAGGACGTTCTGGGGGGCGTCGGCCTGATGCTGGTCTACTGCGCGGGGCTGGCGATCCCGTTCTTCGCCGTCGCCCTGCTCATGGAGCGGGTCCGCCCTGTGCTGCGTGCGGTGAACCGCAGGGCCCGGCTGGTGGAAGGCATCTCGGGCGCCATGCTGGTGGTCGTCGGGGTCCTGATCTTCACCGGCCAGTTCGCCCAGATCAACCAGCTCTTCGGGCCCATCGCGAAGTACCTCCCGCAGGGATGATGGGCTCGCCGGTGCGCCGCCTTGACCTGCGCGGGACTCCCTGTCCCCTGAATTACGTGAAGGCCAGGCTGGAGCTCGACCGCATGGGCGGTGGCGAGGTCCTCGAGGTGTGGCTGGACCGCGGCGAGCCCGAGCAGCAGGTGCCCCGCTCGCTGCGCATGGACGGCCACGTCGTCGAGGTGACTCCGGTCGCCGACCACGTCCGCATCGAAGTCACCCGGAAGGCGTAGCGCGGGCCGCGCGCGGCAGCCGGACGGTGAACGTGTTGCCCGCCGGCCCGCTGGTCACGGCGACGTCGCCGTCGTGGGCCTCGACGATCGACCGCACTATGGCCAGCCCCAGTCCCGACCCTGGCGCGCGCTGCGCCTCCTCAGGTCCGCGGTAGAACCTGTCGAACATCCGCGCCCGCACCTCGGCGGGGATGGCGCGACCGGAGTCCGTGAGGGAGAGCGTGACGTGTTCGCCGTCGACCGCCGTCCGCCAGAGGTGGGTGCCCCCCTGGGCGTATTTCAGGGCGTTGCCCGCCAGGTTCAGGACGACGCTGCGCAATTGATCGCGGTCGCCCATGACAACGGCGCTGCCGCGTTCGGCGGCCTCGACGCTCACCTGCTGGTCGGGCGACCGCACCGACTGCTCGTCGACGGTCTCGGCCACCAGGGCGTCAAGGTCCACGGCCTCGGGGTGTCCGCCCGCACCCGGGCTCTCCAACCTGGTCAGCGTCAGCAGGTCCTCGACCAGCGCCGCCATCCGGCTCACCTCGCGGTTCATGGACTGCAGGGAGGTGCGCAGGGCCTCGGGGTCGGCCGCCGCCCCGCGGCCGAGGACGTCGAGCTGCCCCTGCAGCGTCGTCAGCGGGGTTCGCAGCTCGTGGGACGCGTCACTCACGAAGGTCCGCATCCCGGCCTCGCTCTCCTCCCTGACCCGGAGCGCGCGCTGCACCGCCGAGGCCATGACGTTGAAGGCCCGGGCCAGGCGGCCGACCTCGTCCTGGGTCGGGGGCTCCTCCACCCGGTGGTCCAGGTTGCCCGCCGCCAGGGCCGTCGAGGCCTCGGTGACCCGCCGCAGGGGCCGCAGGGCCCGCCCCACCAGCAGCGGTGTCAACAGCGCGGCGACCAGGATGAGGCCGGCGCTGACCACCGCCAGGATGACCAGGAGCGACCGCTGGGTGCGTTGCAGGGTCTCGGTCGACTCACTCAACTGGATCACTCCCAGGGCCCTCCCTGTCGCCGGGAAGCGATGCAGCACCAGGAGCTCCTCCGTCGGGCCACTGCCGACGAGGTAGTAGCGCTGTTGGGCGCCACGGGTCGCGGCGATGTAATCCCCGGCCGGGAGGGTGGGGTAGTCCGAGGTCCCCACCTCGCAGGTGTTCTGGGCCGTCGGGCCGTTGGCGCAGGCCAGCACCCCGCCGTCGGGGCCGACCACCAGGGCGCTCACCTGCTGCCCCGCGAAGGCCGGACCGACGCACTGCTGGGCAAATGAGCCTGACAGGGCCCCGTTGATGATGGCCCGCGCGGCGCCCGTGCGCGCCGCCGTGCAACCCGCGACATTGGGCCGGGCCAGCGTGACCCCGGCGACCCTGAACTCCCGCAGGGTCACCTCGTAGCGCCGGTCCAGCGCCCCCGCCTCGTTGATCCGCTGGTAGGTGCCGAGCGCGACGTACGACGCGATGCCGCTGACCACCAGCAGGGCCAGCAGCAGCCCGATGCTGAGCAGCGAGAGGCGAGCCCTCAGGCTCATGCGGCCCGCCTACCCTGCCGCGGCGATGCGGTAACCCACCCCGCGGACCGTCTGGATCAGCTGGCGCTCCTCGTCGCCCAGTTTCTGCCGCAGGTAGCGGATGTAGACCTCGACGTTGTTCTCGTCGCCGTAGAAGTTGTATCCCCAGACCTGGTCCAGGATGCGGTCGCGCGGGAGGACCTGGTTGGGGTGCTGCATCAGCAGTTTGAGGAGGTCGAACTCGCGGGTGGTCAGCTCGATCGCCCGCTCCCCGAGGTGGACCTCGCGGGTGCCGTCGTTGAGGCTCAGGGCGCCAATCCGCAGGACCTCCCCGGTGGTGGGCCGCCGGCGCCGGAGGATGGCCCGCGAGCGCGCCAGCAGCTCTTCGAAGTGGAAGGGTTTGACCAGGTAGTCGTCGGCCCCGACGTCCAGCCCCTTCAGGCGGTCCTCCAGCCCGTCGCGGGCGCTGAGGATGAGGATGCCCATGTCCGCTCCCTGCACGGTCCGGCACACCTCATAGCCGTCCATGCGGGGCATATTGATGTCGAGCACGACGAGGTCGGGTTTGAACTCGCTGATGGCGATGAGCGCTTCCTTGCCGTCGCCGGCGGTGCGCACCTCGTATCCCTCGTACTGGAGCCCGAGCTTCAGGAAGTCCACGATCCCCTGCTCGTCATCGACGACGAGGACGCGCCCTTCCTTCCTCGCCGGCCCGCTCATTGACCGATTCTAGGTTGGGACCAGGTGCCGCGGACCCCTCCACGGCCAAGTCTCAGCGCCCTCTAAGCACCTTGGGGGTCCACGGCATCGCCGCCCGGGTGGCCCGGGAGCCGGCCGCCCTGGCGCCGCCCGAAATGGTCGCGGCGCCTTCGCGCAGGAGCTCGAGGAGGGCGTCCTCCTCGACGCTCCGCTCCGGCTCCTCTCGGGCCCCGGTGACCGGGGGCAGCGCGCGGATGTGGCCTGCTGAGTAGGCCTCCAGGACCACCGGGTGGATGTAGGACTTGCGGCAGACCGCCGGGGTGTTGCGGAGTTGCTCCGCGACCTCCTTGATGACCCGGTTGACCTCGGCGCGGCTGGCGCGCTCGGAGCGGCCTGGCGCGGTGGCCCGGAGCAGTCGGGCGGCCAGCACGGTCGCGGCCCAGGTGCGGAAGTCCTTGGCGGTGAAGTCCTGGCCGCTGATCTCCTTCAGGTATTGGTTGACGTCGTCCGAGCCCACGACCCGGGGCGTGCCGTCGTCCTCCAGCCACTGGAACAGCTCCTGGCCCGGGATGTCCATGCACTGGCGCACGATCCGCACCAGGCGCGGGTTGTCCACCCGGACGTCGTGCTCCTTGCCGCTCTTGCCCTTGAAGCGGAACCTCGCGCGACCGCCGCTGATGCGGACGTGCCGGTTGCGCAGGGTGGTGACGCCATAGCTCTCGTTCTGCTGGCGGTACTGCTCGTTGCCGACGCGAACCAGGGTCTGCTCCAGCATGGTGACGACCGCCGCCAGGACCTTGTCGCGGGGCAGGCCATGCTTCCGCAGGTCGGCCGCGACCCTCTCGCGGATCGCCGGCAGGGCCTCGCCGAACGCGATCATGCGATGGAACTTGACCGCGTCGCGCACCGTCCGCCACTCCTCGTGGTAGCGGTACTGCTTGCGGCCCCGGTCGTCCCAGCCCACCGCCTGGAGGTGGCCGGACGGGTCCTGGCAGATCCAGACGTCCCGGTAAGCGGGCGGAATCGCGAGTTTCTTGATCCGGCCGGTCGTGCCTGCGTCCTTGACGGGGGTGCCGTCGGGCCAGGTGTATCGGAACCCCTTCCCGGAGCGGTGCCGCTGGATACCCGGCATGCCGTCGGTGACATAACGCAGCCCGGCGGCCTCCGCCGAGGCCCGCGGGTCGGCCATCTCGGTCGAGGGCAGCAGGGGTGCGGGTGCCTGGCCCGCGAGGAGGTGCTGGAGGGCCTGGCCGGCAGCCGAACTTGATGGCGGCATTATCACGTAAAGATACAGTACGCCTTGCGCATCACGGAGGCCCCGCGCCCGCCTTAGCGATACTGGGTGCCGTGAACAGCGGCATGCGGCGCTTCATGGTGCCGGCGGTCCTCGCCTACGTGGTCGCGACGACGGCCTTCCTGGTGTGGCGAGGGATCTCGGTATCCCCCGACTACTTCGTCTTCATCCTGCTCTTCGGCGCGATCGTCCTGGGCCGGTGGAAGGCCTTCGTAGTCGACTGGATGCCCTTCATCGTTCTGTTCCTGGGCTACGAGTTTCTCCGCGGGTTCGCCGACAACACCGGGATACCCGTGCACTACGAGGAGGTCATCGCACTGGACCGGGCCATCGGCCTCGGCACACTGCCGACCCTGTTCCTGCAATCCCACCTCTACCACGGCGGTGGGCCCTCGGCGCTGGACATCGCCTGCACGCTGGTCTACTTCCTGCACTTCGCCTACCCGCTGACCCTCGGGTACGTCTTCTGGATCCGCGATCGCTCCGTCTTCCGGCACTTCGCGGCGGCCCTGCTGGGGATGAGCTTCGTGGCCTTCTTCTTCTACCTGCTGGTACCGGTGGCGCCACCCTGGCTGGCGGCCCAGAAGGGCCTGCTCCCGCACGTCGAGAAGATCATCAGCCATACCCTCCCCAGCGCGACCGACTTCGTGTACCAGAAGATGAACCCCAACCAGGTCGCGGCGATGCCATCGCTGCACACCGCCTTCCCGGTGCTGGGGCTGCTCTACGGGGTCCGGCTGTTCGGGCGCCGGGCGGCGTTGCCGCTGGGCGCCTGGGTGATCGCGGTGGTCTTCAGCATCGTCTACCTGGGCGAGCACTACGTCGTCGACGCCCTGGGTGGGGTGGTGTTCGCGGTGGCCGCCTACCTGGTTGTCCGGCTGGCGTCAGCCCGCCTCGGGAAGCCCCGTGAAGCGGACTCCGGCCTGGGTGCGATACAGGCGGTTGACGCTGAGTAGCACCGCGGTATACCCCTCCAGGTAAGGCGCCAGGTGAAGGCCGCCGACATGCACTCCCCGGGCGCCAAGCTCGGAGCAGAGCTCGCGGACGGCCCCGGCGTCCTCGGCCGCGGCGGTGAACGGGACGTCCTCCTCGATCTCCCGCTCCAGGTCCGCCAGGATCTTGTAGCTGACGTTGTGGAAGGCCGCGGCGACCCTTGCCCCGGGTGCCCGGGCGGCGACCACGTGGGCGGCCGACCCCTCCGGCACAAGGCGCACCGTGAAGCGCCCCTCGCTGACCTCCAGCGGGATGACCGCGCTGACCACCAGCTTCCCTTCCAGCGCCGGGGCGCAGCCCGCGATGGTCTCCGCCAGCCCCTCGAAGGGCGTCGCCACGACCACCGTGCCCGCGGCGGCGCAGGCCTCGGCATTGGTGAGGCCGCGCACATTGCCTCCCGCGGCCGCCACCACCTCCGCTGCGATCGATGCGGCTCGCGCGGCGTCGCGGGAGCCGAGGATCACGTCGCGGCCGGCGCGCGCCCAGCGCCGGGCCAGGGCGCTGCCCTCCTTGCCCGTCCCGCCGAGGATGGCGATCGAGTCAGCCATGCCCGGCTCCGGTGGGGCTACTTGCGCGCGTGTTCGAGGAACCCCTTGCCGGTCTTCATCCCGAGCTCTCCGGCCTCCACGTGCCGTTCGAGCTCCGGGGTCGGGACCCACGCGTCGTCCGCCATCTCGTCGCGCCCCAGCAGCCACGCGTCGCGGATCACATCCAGGCCGATGAAGTCGGCCAGTTTGACCGGTCCCATCGGCCAGTTCAGGCCGCGGACGCAGGCCTCGTCGATGTCCTCCGGGGTGGCGGCGCCTTCATCGACCAGCCGCAGCGCCTCCCGGATCGCGGTGAAGATGATCCGGTTGACGATGAAGCCGTAGCTCTCCTTCTGGACCATGACGGGGTGCCGGCCGACGCGCCGGGCGAAGGCCATTGTGGCGTTGACGGTCTCGTCAGAGGTCTCGGGACCCCGGACCACCTCGACCAGGTCCATCAGCAGGACCGGGTTGAAGAAGTGGGCGTTGATGCATTTCTCGGGCCGCGAGGTGAGGGGGGCGAGCTTCTGGATCTCGATCGTCGAGCTGGTGGTGGCGAGGATGGTGCGGGGGGGCGCGGCGGCGTCGGCTCGGCGGAAGATGTCCTCTTTGAGGTCCAACCGTTCCGCCACCGCCTCGACCATGATGTCGGCATCGGCGAGGGCCCCGGCGAGGTCGGTGCCGGTTGTCACCCGCCCCAGCGCGTCCTCACATTCGAACTCGGTCAGGGTTCCCTTCTCGACCCGCCGGCGCAGGAGTCGCTCGGCATTGGCGCGCCCCTTGTCGATGGTCTCCTGGCTGCGCGAGGTGAGGTGCACGGCCAGGCCGCCGAGCGCGCATTGAAATGCCAGCTGCGAGCCCACGGTGCCCGCGCCGACGACGCAAACGGTCTTGATCTCCAAAATTCCGGCTCCCTGTGTGACGCGCGGTCCCCCCGGGTCACGCCCGCTGACGGCCGGTGACCCGGCGAAAATGCTGAGCGGATGATAATTCCTGTCGTGGTTTTGGTCAGGGACATCATGTCCCGCGATGTCTTGAAGATCTCGGAGTCGGCGACGGTCGAGCAGCTCACCTCGATCCTGACCCGTCACCGCATCACCGGCCTGCCCGTTTTGGACAACAAGGGCAAGATCACCGGGATCGTCTCGGAGTTCGACGTGATCGACCGCAAGGGTCGCACAGTGGCCGACATCATGAGCAAGGACCCGATCACCATCAACAGCGACGCCCCGGTGGGAGAGGCCGCCCGGCTGTTCGTCAAGCACCGCATTCGACGCGTGCCGGTGATGGACGGCACCAAGCTGGTGGGCATCGTCAGCCGGTCGGACATCGTCCAGTTCTTCGCCACGCGGCAGTGGCAGTGTGGGGAATGCGGCTTCACCGACCGCGGCTTCGAGGCGCCGGACAAGTGCCCCAGCTGCGGCGCGGGCCCCGACAAGTTCACCCTCGGCCAGGCGCCCCCCGGAATGTGAGCCCGGGACCCGGGCGTCCCCGGGTCCGTCCGGGGTCACATGCAGCCGGTGTTCTTGCCCCCCAGTGACTGCGCCCAGAGGGCGGCCATGTCGCGGTAGCCGTTGCTGTTGGGGTGGACGGCGTCGGCCAGGTCCCCCGGGGTGTCCCGGTACCAGCTGAAGAAGTTGGGCGCCGCGCCGGTCGCGTAGGTGCCCCGTATCTCCTGGATCACCGGCATGTAGGTGGTCTCGGCCTGGTTGCGGAAGTCCTGGGCGGCCCAGCTGGGGCAGGCGACGTGGACTGAGCCGGCCGTGGCCCCGTAGCGGGACACGAGTTCCGCCACGATCGTGTGCATGTTCGTGGCGAACTGGTCGGGGGACTGGTGGGTGAGGGGGTCGTTCACCCCCAGGTTGATGATCCAGTCGTTGGGCAGCGCCGCGTTGTATTCGGCGCTCAGCTCCCGGCTGCTGACGATCTTGCTGTAGGCGTCGGCCGTCGCCCCGGACCAACCATCGTTGAGGACCAGCACCGGGTGTCCCCGGTCGCCCTCCAGGATGCTGCCGAGCACCGACGTGAACGACGCGGGGGAGCGCGGTCGGGCCGCGGCCCCGGCCTGGGGGAAGTTGCGACCGTCGGCGGAGGTCCAGTCGGCGGCCATCGCCTGGGCCGACACCCAGTTGGGCAGGAAGCCGAAGATCGGCCCGCCATTGCCCTCGGTCGTGGAGTCCCCGATCGCCGCGATGATGTCGCCACGGGCGACGTGGCTAAGGTGGGTCGTGGCAACCCAGTCGCCGAGCCCCTGGCCGCCGTGCGTCTTCACGGCCTGGGCGCTGTCGTAGACGTCGGCGGTGAGGGTGTGGTCGCCCATGCCGATGGCCGGGAAGACCCCCATGTAGTCCGGCCCGGCGACCGTTGTGGTCCGGGGTGCGCCGCCCTCGGCGTCGAGGGTCACCAGCACCGACGCCTGCGGCGGTGCGTGCTCGAGGCGCAGTTTGAAGCGGAGGTCCGGCTGGGTCTGGATGTAGGGCACCAGGTAGGTCCCACCGCGCCCGGGAATCGCGAGGCTGGCGATGTCCGGCTGTTCCGGGACCTGGGCCCGCGGCCCCTCGAAGCTGACACTGGCGGCCAGCGGTTGTCCCAGGCCGACCGGCCGGTGCGCCACGAGCGCGTGGTGATGCCCTGGCTGGACCTGGGCGAGCGAGTCCGCCGAGGCGTGCCAGGGACCCGCGAGGAGCACCAGGAGGAGGGTCAGCACCAGCGCGTGAACACTGATGCGTCGATATGTCGTGTGCTGCAAAGAACCCCCTTTTGGGGAGTGTAGCAACGCGTCCCGCCCGCGCCAATCAGGAAATGTAAAGGCCGGCCGGCGCCCTTCAGGCCCGGCCGGCAGCCCCGGTCAGATGGCCTGGACGATCGCCCTGTTGAGCTTGGGGAACTGGCCCAGGAACTCCTCGCGCTCTGCCCGGATGCGCTCGACCTGGGTCTTGTACTCGTCCATCCGGCCCTGCCGCGCGTACAGCTTGCGCGGCTGCATGATCTCCTCGTCGTCGAGGCCCGGGATCGACGTGGCGACCTGGTAGCCGAAGTCGGGGTCCTGCTCCCACGTGATGGTGCCCTCGGCGATGCCCTTGACGATGGCCGAGCTGGCGTCGATGCCCACCTTCTTGGACCTGTCGTCGGTCTCCGGGCCGCCGATGCGCCCGGTATTCATGAGCAGCACCTCGAACTTGTGCTTCTCGAGCAGCTCGTGGAAGCGGTTGCCCTGGTGGTCGTGGAGGATGGGGAAGAACGGGTTCGTGCCGGGGACCCGGAGGAATTTGCCCATCTCCTCCTTCCCCCCCGCGCTGGTGCCCTTGGTCTCACCGAGCATGAAGTACGCCGCCGCCTGCTCGCGGGTCAGACGGGCGACGCCCGGGATGATGTCCTCGTTGCGGTTGAGGATCAGCAGGAAGTCGGCCTTCTTGATGTCGCGGGCATCCGCACTCCAGCCCAGGTCCTTCATCGCGAACACGGCTCGTCCGTTGTGGGTGTACTCGGTGTTGTTGAAGTCGACGACCCCGTTCTCGTCCTGGTACACGTTCTCCAGGTAGGCGGTGGGGCGGGTGACGGCGTGGTAGATAGTCGGCTCGAACTCGGGGTCGAGAGCGAAGGTCTTGGCGAAGCAGCCGTTCTCGGTGGAGTAGATCCGCCCATCGGGCATCATCGCGACGAAGTCGTCCTGGACCGGCTTGGACTCGTTCTGGCGGGTGAAGGTGGTGGTGGTCTTGCCGGTCCCCGACAGGCCCACGATGAGCATCACCTTCTGGCCCTTGTCCGTGGGGATGATCTTGCAGCCGGCGTGCAGCGGTAGGCCGCCGCGGTCGTAGACCAGCTTGTTCCACATCCGCAGGCCACCCTTCTTGGACTCGCCGAAGTAGTCGGAGTTGATGACCCGGGTGACGTTGGTCTCGAGGTCCACGGAGATCACCCGCTCCTTGGGGTATTCGTTGACCGCCAGGTTGGGGGTGTAGATCACGGTCACCTCGGGGTCGAAGTCCTCTCCGGCGTCAGCGGCGTCGTAGAAGAGGATCTTCTGCATCCCGGCGATGTTGGCGTTGTCCTTCTCGATGATCAGCCGGGCCCGGGTCTGGAAGGCCGGGTCGTTGCCGATGTACCCGTCGATGACGAGCATCTCCTTCTCGGCGATGTATTCGTCCTGCATCCGGGCCAGGCGCTCGCCCTCAGCGCGGGTGATGGTCTGGCTGGGGTGCTCCTCCGGGTGGTCGCTGACGATGTACGTCGACGCCTTGCTCCGGGCGTCCACAGCGGCCTGGACGTTCCAATTGCCAAACGAGCTCTTGCGTGCGTTGGGCATCTCGCCCGTCAGGTCGCGCAGCTCCTCGTGGGTGGGGTTCCAGATCAGCTTCGCAGCCGTCGGGATGTAGGGGCTCACCTTCATTTGCTATCTCCGCTGGTAGCGGCCACCGTCGAGGTGGCGGCGCTGTCCTGGCCGTCGGCGGCGCCGTTTGCGGCGGCACGCTTCTCAGCCAGCTTTCCGTCCAGGCCGGCGCGGCGGCCCTTGATCTCCAATTGCTCCGCCATCTTCCGGCTGGCCTCGTCGATCATCTCGTTGCCGAACATCACGGCGCCGAGCTTGTCCTCCTCGGTCGCCTTGCGATATGCCTCCATGATCC
Organism: Chloroflexota bacterium; assembly: GCA_034666405.1. Lineage (GTDB taxonomy): Bacteria > Chloroflexota > Dormibacteria > DASZGP01 > DASZGP01 > JAXDLW01. The sequence continues at coordinate 55,503 of JAXDLW010000022.1, forward strand.
CGACCGCCCTCTCGTAGGCCTCCAGCGGCGGGGTGTAGAGCTCGTTCAGGGGCCCCACCTGGTCGGGGTGGAGCGCCCACTTGCCGTCGAAGCCCATGAGGTAGGTGCGCATGGCCACCTCGCGGAGCCCGGCCTCGTCGCGGATCAGGGCGTAGGGGCCGTCGATGGCCTGCAGGCCGTGGGCCCTCGCCGCCATCAGGATCGACATGTTCACGTGGTGCCAGATGTCGCCGGGGTAGCGGTTGTCGATCTGGCCCACGGTGAGCTGGGGCATGCCGATGTTGGCGCTGAAATCGCCCGGGCCGAAGATGATCGTCTCGGTCCGGGTGGACGCGGCGGCGATCTCGTTGACATGGATCAGGCCCTCGGCGGTCTCGATCTGGAGCTCCAGGCCGATGCGGTTCTTGAGCCCGAGGTTGGCCTCCATCTGGTCCAGGAGGCGGTCGACGTAGTGCACGTGGCTGACGTTCGCCACCTTGGGGATCATCAGGCAGTCCAGCCGGGCGCCGGCGCCCTCGACCACGGAGATGATGTCCCCATAGGAGTTGGGGTGATCGGACGCGTTGACCCGGACGACCCGGACCGCCTTGCCGAACTCGTACTCGTTGAGGGCGGCGACCACGTTGGCCCGAGCGGCCTCCTTGACCCCTGGGGCGACTGCGTCCTCGAGGTCGAGGAAGAACTGGTCGGCACCGAACGCGGCGTTCTCACCGGCCTTGCGCAGCATCTTCTCCGAGCTGCCGGGCACCGCTACGCATGAGCGTCGGAGCCTGATCGTCACCTGGGCAACCTCCTTTCGCCAGTCCGCGAGAGGGCACTGGCAATCCGAAAGTGGCCACGCGACCGCCGCCTGGCCTGAGAAAGCTCCCCCAAGTTTATTCGACGCTGAAGCTGCAAACTTTCTTGCGGTCGAGGACGGTCTTCCCGCCCCTGGCGCCGCCGGCCTAGGCCTGCGCCGCCCTCGCAGCCTCCGGTAGGCGGCCCTCGGCGGCCAGGGTGTCGCGCAGCCCCTGGGCGAGGCCTCGTGGCGCATAGCCCAGCTCCCGGCGGGCCTTGTCGTCCTTGGCCCAGTACGTGACGTTGTTGGTGGCCTTGATGATCTCGGCGAGGTTGGGCCCCATGCCCAGCGCCTTGCCGATGACAGGCCCGAGCGGGGTGAGCGCCTTCATCAACCCGGCCGGCACCGTCATCCCCGGGCTCTTCCTGCCCGCGATCGACGCCAGCGTGTCGATCATCTGGCCCAGCGTGGTCAGCTCGCCGCCGAGTACGTACTGCTGCCCCGCCGTGCCCTTGTCCAGGCAGAGCAGGATGCCGGTGGCGACGTCGTCCCGGTGCACCAGGTTGAGCCCGGCCTCGGGGAAGGTCTTGGCCGGCAGTTTGCCGGCCAGGAACTGGTTGATGACGTTGCCGACGTCGGAATGGTCGCCTGGACCATAGACCGCCCCGGGCTGCACGATCACCACTGGCAGCCCGCGTTCGACCGCCGCCTTCGCCGCCTTGTGCGCCAGGTGCTTGGTCTCGTCGTAGTAGGAGACGTAGCGCTCACTGTGCAGGTGGCTCTCGTCGACCACCTTGCCCTCGGTGTTCCCGAAGGCATTGATGGTGGAGATATAGACGACCTTCTTGATCCCGGCCTCCTGGGCCAGGCGCAGCACCCGCTCGGTGCCGATGACATTGGCCTCGTACATGTCGGGCCGCCGCGACCTGGGGATGCCGATCTCGTAGATCGCCGCGCAGTGGATGACCGCGTCGGCCCCCGTCATGCCGGCGGCGATGGCGGTCTCGCTGCCGAGGTCGCCCTCGACGACCTCGCAGCCCATGGCCTGGAGAGATGTGTCCTTCCCGGGGTTGCGGAGGAGCGCCACGACCTCGTCGCCTCGCCCGCGCAGCCGCCGCGCCACCTCCGACCCGATGAAGCCGGTGCCCCCGGTGATGAATACCCTCATGCCATCCCTCCTGCGAGTTGTATTGACGTGACCCCCGACCCGGTAAATGATCGCCTCCGCCCGGTAGCATTTGCTGCCCTTCGACAGACCGGGAGAGGATTACATGGCGATCGCTGACTCCGAGACGACCACCGACCGCGACATCGACGAGATCCCCTTGGGCCACCTGCCCGAGGACCTGAAGCCCGGGCAGCTGCCCCGGCGGATGCGGGCCTGGGTGATCCGGCGGGATCGTGAGGGGGAGCCCCTGCAGGCGTTCCAGCAAGAGGACATCGACGTCCCCGAGCCGGCGGCAGACGAGGTGATGGTCCTGGTCATGGCCGCGGGGGTGAACTTCAACAACGTCTGGGCCGCGCTGGGCAAACCGGTCTCGGTCTTCGATTCCCACAAGGACTTCGACCACCACATCGGTGGCAGCGACGCCAGCGGCATCGTCTGGAAGGTGGGCTCCAACGTCAAGCGCTGGCAGCCCGGCGACGAGGTCGTGATCCATTGCAACCAGTCGTGCGGTGAGTGCCCGGAGTGCAATGGCTATGACCCGCTGGCCTGCGAGAACCAGAGGATCTGGGGCTACGAGACCACCTGGGGCAGCTTCGCCCAGTTCACCAAGGTGCAGGCCCAGCAACTCGTCCCCAAGCCGCGGCACCTCACGTGGGAGGAGGCCGCCAGCTACGCCCTGACCTACTTCACGGCTTACCGGATGCTCATCGACCAGTGCCAGATGAAGGCCGGCGACAACGTCCTGGTCTGGGGCGCCGCCGGCGGGCTCGGGGTCTTCGGGATCCAGCTCTGCAAGCTGGTCGGGGCCAACGCGGTGGGCGTGGTCAGCAGCGAGGACAAGAAACAGATGGTCCTCGACCTCGGCGGGGTCGGGGCGATCAACCGCAAGGACTATGGATTCGAGCGCACCGGCCAGGAGACCCCGGACGAGGAGGCTGCCCGGCTCAAGGAGTCGTACCGGTTCCGCAAGGAGCTACGGACGTATTTCGGGGGCAAGGAGCCCAACATCGTGTTCGAACACGTGGGCCAGGCGACGTTCCCGACCTCGGTCCTGGTCTGCTCTCGCTTCGGCAAGATCGTCATCGTCGGGGCGACCAGTGGCTACCAGCTGGACTTCGACGTCCGCCACCTCTGGATGCGCCAGAAGTCGATCATCGGCAGTCACTTCGCCAACGCCTACGAGGCAACGCGGGCCAACCAGCTGATCATCGAGAAAAAGATCCAACCGGTGCTGAGCGAGACGCTGCCTTTCGAGGACGTCGCGAAGGCTCACCAGAAGATGTACGAGAACGCCCACGCGGGCAAGATCGCGATCCTGGTCCAGGCCGCCAGGGCGGGCGAGGGTGTCTCGGGCTGAGCCGCCGGCCCCGCGGCTAGAACTTCGGCGACTGGATCAGAGGGGTGGTCCAGAGGTAGTTGACGGCCGCGGCGCCCATCAGCGTGCAGATGCCGCCGATCGCCAGCAGCCAGAGCATCGCCGGCACGAGGAACTTTGACGGGAGCTTCTGGCGCAACCGGCGTGCGCGCAGCCGCCGGGCCAATCCCCGGATCGTGAGGAGGAGCATCGCCAGGCCGCCGACGATCGCCCCGGCGGTGATGAGCTGGCGGGTGCGGTTGCGAACGTCGGCGAGCGGTCCTGTCGTGCCGCTGCCCGAGCCCTTGACGACACTGTCGAAATGCTGCCCCGGGGTGGTGCCGTCCGTCGCGCCATTGACGAAGAAGTCCTCGCCGCCGGCGGCGACGTCCCTGGGCTGGACCGTGAAGGACCATTTGCCGGCGGGCGGGTTGTCCATCGAGACGGCGACCAGGCCGGGCTGGTGGGTGAGGTTGCCGTAACCGCTGGCGCCGACCAGTTTGCCGGAGGGGTCACGGATCTCCAGGTCCAGGTCGCTGCCGGGCCAGTTGAGGGTGATCGAGAGCCGTTTCTTGCCCCCCGGGACGGTGAACTGGGGCCCGGCGACCGCCTGCCCAGGCTTGACCTTGCCCCTGAAGTCCACCACCTGCTGGCCGTGCTCGGCATGGTGGCAGGAGAGCATGTCGGCCCCCAGCGAAACGCGGTCGGCCACGAAGTAGTAGTCGCCGCCGGTGCGCCCGGCGACCTGCGAGAGCAATGCCTGGTCGACGTCGAAAGGTGACTGGCCGAGGCCGATCGTGCAGATCGGCACCCCCCGGCCGGCGGCCGTGGCCACCGGTCCCGAGAGGATCTGCTCGTTAGTCATCCCGGTGTTGTTCCAGCCGTCGGTCAGGAGCACGATGCCCGCCCCCTTCTTGCCCTCGACCAGCTTCAGGGCGTCCACGAGGCCATCGCCGATGTCCGTCGATCCCTCGGTCTGCAGGCCTGCGACCGTGGCTCGCATGGCCGCCATGTCGTTGCCGAGGGGGGCGATGACGGTGCTCGAATCGGAAAATTTGACCAGGCCGGCCTGGTCCTGGAGGCCGAGGTCCTGCCGTTCGGCCTCGAGCGCCATCAGCATGGTGGTGGCCGCCGCCTTCATGGCCGTGAGCTTGCTGATCGTCGCCGGGTCCACGCCCTGGGCCTTGAGGTAGTCGTTGAGCTGGCCCTGGAGGTGGATCAGGTCCACGACGCCGCTGACGCCGGCGACGATCGCGCCGAGGGGCAACTTCTTGCCGCCCTTGACCTCCTCGATCAGGCTCTCGAAGGCATCCTGCTTCTGCTTGAGCTCAGCGGCCTGGGGGAAACCGGAGGGGATCACCGCCGGGCTCTCCATTGACCCGGACACGTCGAGGACGTACGCGGTCGTGGAGCCGTCGGCGGCCGCGGCTGCCGCCGGTCGCGGCTGCGGCCGGGTCGCCGCATCGGCACCGGTGCCGGTGGCGCGCTGGTCCTCCGGGGTCTTGAAGATCCCCCCGGATGCGCTGGCGAGGGCCGCCGGCAGCACCCCGTGGCTGCCGCCGTACCCGGCGCCGCCCAGGATCAGCGCCGTCCCGAGGACGAGGCCGATGAGCGCCCTGAGCAGGTGAAGCTTCTGCCGCGCCGCACCGGTGGCGACGGGCACCGCCGCGGCGACCGCGGTGGGCATCGGCTGCGGCGTGGGGGGCGTGGGCAAGGGCTGCACCGCGGCGACCGGCGTAGCGGTGACGGGCACTGCCGCGCCACCAGCGCCGGCCGCCGCCGCGACCAGGGCGCCGAGCCCGGACCTGGTTTCCCAGCCCCCGCCGTAAGCCGCTGCGGCCGCCGCCTGCAGTTCGTTGAAAAAGTCGAGGGCTGTCTGCTGGCGGGTCGCCGGGTCCTTGGTCATGGCGCGTCCGACCAGGAAAGCCACGCCATCCGGCAGCCCCGGGACGACGTCGCGCGGGTCGGGGACCGGGCTTTCGACGTGCATGCGGGCCATCTCGGCGGGGCCGGCGGCGTTGAAGGGCAGCCGCCCGGTCAGCGCTTCGTACAGGGTGACCCCGGCGGAGTAGATGTCCGAGCGCGGGTCGATCGGCCCACCGCGGGCCTGCTCGGGGCTCATGTAGGCAGGGCTGCCCTCTACGATGCCGCCGGCCGCGCCCGGGCCGGTGACGGCGAGGGCCTGGCCGAAATCCGTGAGCTTGGGGACCCCGGCACGGTCCACCACGATGTTCTCGGGCTTGAAATCGCGGTGCAGGACGCCGACGGAGTGGGCATACCCCAGCCCGCTGATCGCGCCCTTCACCAGGCCCAGGGCCTGTTCCGGGCTCAGTCCGCCGGCTTGGGCGAGGATGGCCCGGGCGGAGGCCCCGTCGACGAGCTCCTCGACCAGGAAATGCCGGCCGTCCTGCTGGAAGTACTCGAAGACGCGCACGCAGTTCGGGCTGGACAGGCGCGCCAGCTGCGCGGTCTCCGCCTCCACTCGCTGCAGGAACCCCGGCTGGGTCACGAGCTGTGGCGACAGCTCCTTGATGGCGACTTCGCGGTCCAGGCTCTTGTCGAACGCTCGGAACACCCGGCCAGTCGGGCCGCGGCCCACCTCGCCGCGGGAGTCGTACCTGGCCCAGCCCTCCGCCACCGCGCCCATGATAGGTCCGGGTGGGCAAAAAAAGGGCGCCGGGAAGCCGGCGCCCTTTCTGCGTGAGGCGGGACTAGGCGGTGATGCGGCTCCGATGCAGCATCACGACGCCGCCCATGACCAGGAGCAGCGCGGCCGCCAGCCCGCCCAGGATCACCGCGTGACCCGTGGTGGGCATCGTGGTCGAGGCACCCTGGACGGCGCCGGTCGGACTGGCAGCAGCCGCGCCAGTCGCGGCCCCGGCCGTGCCGGTCGTCGCCCCGGCGACGGAGCCGGTCGTGGCTCCCTGGACGCCGGAGGACGGGGTCCCGCCGGTGCTGACACCCTCGGTCCCGCCGGTCGTCCCGGTGGTGGTACCGCCGGTGCTGCCAGTCGAACCGCCGGTGGCGCCGGGCGTGCCGGGCGTGCCGCCGTTCTCGAGGTCCTTCTCAGCCTGGGACTCGGTGGCCTCGTCCTGGTCGGCGGCCTCCTTGTCCCTGTCGGCCTTCGACTCGGTGGCCTCCTCCTGGTCGGCGGCCTCCTTGTCCTTGTCCTTGTCCTTGTTCCTGTCCTGGTCGGCCTTGGCCTGCCTGGCCTTCTCCTGGTCGGCCTTCTCGCGATCCGACCGGTCCTTGTCGGAGCTCGCGCTCTGCTTCTGGCTCGAAGCCTGGGCACCACCCTCTCCGGGCCGGCATGCCAGTGACGGGATCGCGCTGAGGCCCAGGGCCGCGCCCGCGATCAGGACCGCCGCCGAGCCCGAGGCACCCTTTCGCAGCGCCCGCTGAATCCTTCCTTCCATTTTCGTGACTAGCCTCCTCGTCGCTGGTGAGCTGCACCAGACTGATGAACAGTTGTTGCATTACCTATAACTCGGACTATCACGTTTTACCTACATGTCACTGTGTCACAATTATGTAACAGTAAGCCGGCCCGAATTAGACTGATCGGACGATGGCGCAGGCCAAGCACGACGAGAAACCCACGGGGAGCGCGGGCAGGTCCCTCGGGTCCCAGGAGGCTCGGTCCCCGACCGGCACTGGCAGGCCCACCGGCCTTGACACCGGCCGGCTCGAAGAGCTGCGGCGGGAGTGGGAGGAGGGACCGCTGCAGAAATCGCTGGCCCGCGGCGAACGGAAACCCCTGTTCCTGACCCCGAGCGAGCTGCCGGTGAAGGGGCTCTACACCCCGGCGGACGTCGCCGACCTGGACTACGAGCGCGACCTCGGCTTCCCCGGGCAGTACCCGTTCACCCGCGGCATCCAGCCCAACATGTACAGGGGCCGCGCGTGGTCGATCCGTCAGTACGCGGGGTTCGGAACGGCCGAAGAGTCCAACAAGCGGTTCAAGTTCCTCCTCGAGCACGGGCAGCCGGGACTGTCGGTGGCCTTCGACCTGCCCACCCAGATGGGCATGGACTCCGACGACCGGCGCGCCGAGGGCGAGGTGGGACAGGTGGGAGTGGCTATCGACTCCCTGGCCGACATGGAGGTGCTGTTCGACGGCATCCCGCTCAGCGAGGTGTCGACCTCGATGACGATCAACGCCCCGGCGCCGGTGCTCGCCGCGATGTACATCGTGGTCGCCGAGAAGCAGGGGGCGACGCCCGAGCAGGTCAACGCGACGACCCAGAACGACGTCCTCAAGGAGTACGTCGCGCGGGGCACGTTCATCTACCCCCCCGTGCCCTCACTGCGCCTGGCCGCTGACCTGATCGCCCACTGCGCCCGCCACCACCCGCGCTTCAACGCCATCTCGCTGTCGGGCTACCACATGCGGGAGGCCGGCTCGACCGCCGTCCAGGAGATCGCCTTCAGCTTTGCCAACGCCTGCGCCTACATCGACGCGACCCTGGAGCGGGGCATCAGCGTGGATGAGTTCGCGGGGCGGCTCAGCTGGATCTTCAACACCCACATCGACTTCTTCGAGGAGATCGCCAAGTACCGCGCGTTGCGGCGGATGTGGGCGCGACTGATGCGCGAGCGCTACGGCGCGGAGAAGCCTGGCAGCCTGTCGCTGCGCACCCACACCCAGACGGGAGGCTCGCTGCTGACGGCCCAGCAACCGGAGAACAACATCGTCCGCGCCGCCCTGCAGGCCCTGTCGGCGGTGCTCGGCGGGGTCCAGTCGATGGCCCTCAGCTGCTATGACGAGGCCCTCGCCATTCCCACCGAGAAGGCCCAGCAGATCGCCGTCCGGACCCAGCAGATCATCGCCGAGGAGATCGGCGTGACGGACACCGTCGACCCCCTAGCCGGCAGTTACTACGTCGAGCACCTGACCAACGAGCTGGAGCGGCTGGCCTGGCTCGAGCTGGAGAAGATCGAGAGCGAGATCGGGGGCGCCGTCAGGGCGATCGAGACCGGCTACTACCAGTCCCGCATTGCCGAGCAGAGCTACAAATTCGAGCGCCAGGTGGAGTCGGGCGAGCGCGTGGTGGTGGGCGTCAACAAGTACCGCACCGAGGACGAGCCGCCGACCGACTTCTTCAGGGTCGACAACCGCGCGCTGGAGCAGGCGCAGGTCGAGAAGCTGGGCGCACTTCGGGCCCGGCGGGACAACGAGGCGGCGCAGTCGGCGCTCGCCGGGCTGCGCGCGGCCGCCGAGGACGGCAAGTCCGACCTGATGCCGCCGATCCTGGAGGCGGTTCGGGCGTATGCAAGCCTGGGCGAGATCTGCGGTGTGATGCGCGAGGTCTTCGGCGAGTACCGGGCGCCCGCGATCGTCTGATCGCGGTCAGGCTAGAGCCTGCCGGCCTCGGAGTGGGCCAGGACCACGTCGCGCAGGCGGCGCCGGCCCTCGCGGTACAGGAGCCGCATGCTGGCCTCCCGCAGCTCCAGCCGGGAGGCGGAGTCGGCGATGGAGATGCCGTCGAGCTCGACCATCTTGAGCACGTCGGCATAGGGGTCCGGCAACTCGTCGAGGAGGTCCTCGAGGACCCTGCGGACCTCGGGGTTGTCAGCCGTCCCGGCATCGTCGACCGGGGTGTCAGTCAGTTGCAGTGCGATCATCTTGGCTACCCGCTGTTCCTTATAGGGGGACTATAACGACAAATGAGCGGGATAGCTGCAAAAACTCCTAAAGGGTCGCAAAGGTTTGTAAAGGCCTGGCGACGAGTTGAACGACCGCGTCGACCTCCACGCACACCCCCAGAGGGAGCTCGGCGACCCCCACCGCGGAGCGGGACGGCAGGCCGGTCTCACCCCAGAGCTGCTCCACCAGGTCGGTGAACCCGTTGAGCACCGCCGGCTGGCCCTCGAAGCCCTCCACGCCCCGGACGTAACCGTTGACCCGCAGCCACCCGGTGACGAGGTCCAGCCGGCCCAGCTCGTCACGGATCGTGCGCAGCATCGACAGCGCGCACAGCCGCGCCGCTTCGACCCCCTCTGCCAGGGGGATGTCGAGCCCGACGCGTCCGCGGTGCCTGACCTCTTCGCCCCACATCGGCAGGTGACCGGCGAGGTACGCCACGTCGCCGGCCCGGACGATGCGACGGTAGGTGAGGCGCATCCCGGCAGGGGGAGTCGCCCGCGGCGGCAGTTCGAGCCCGATGCCGGCCAGCCGGGCGGCCACCGGGTCCGGCCCGTTCAGCTCGGGGGCCACTTCCCCGCCTTCTTGGCCGCCCGCTTGAGGTCCCGGTAATGCAGGAGGGCCTCAGGCGTGTCGACGTCGGCAAGGCTGAACCAGGGTGGCGCGACCTCCTCCCAGCCCGGGATCGGCGTGGCCAGGCGCTTGGCGAGGGCGGCGATGACGACATGCGCCTTGTTGGCGCTGAATCCCGGCAGCTTGGCCATCCGCCGGGTCACCTCCTGGGCGTCGGCTCCGTCGGACCACAGCGCCCGGGCGTCACTCCGATAGCTGTCGATGAGGACCTGGCAGAGCTTCTGGGTCCGCCGTGCCATCGCGGCGGGGTAGCGATGCAGGGGCGGCTTGGCCACGAACAACTCAACCAGTGCCGCGGTGTCCATCGTGGCGACCTGTTTCGCGCTCAGCTTGCCCCCCAGCCGCTCCTTCAGCCGTTGTGGCGCCGCGAACGCCCACTCCATCGGCACCTGCTGGTCCAGGACGAACCCGATCAGCAGCGCGAGCGTATCGGTGGCGATCAGCTTCGCCGCCTTCCGGTCGTCGGTCCAGGGCAGCGCGCGGGCCCGGGCCGGGGAGGTCGCGGCGACGGCGCTCACGGGTTGGCCAGGCCGTCGGAGATGTTCGAGAAGACGTCGGTCGTCTGGTTGCCGATGAGGATGAGGCCGGCGACCAGCGCCACTGCTGCGATCACGACCAGCAGTATGAGCGCAACGTCGATCCAGCCGATGATCTCACCGGCGACCGTCATCCCGCCACCCGTCTCGGCCCCGCCAGAGTTCCTGATCTCCTGGCGGGCCTGGTGGGCCAATACGATCGACGCCACACCCGCGAACGGGGTCACGCAGGCGCAGAGGGCGGCGAACACGAGGCCGCCGATGGCCACCGCCAGCGACGCGATCGCCTTGTTGTTGGCTCGCGGAGCGATGCCGCCGGGTGGCGGGTAACCCTGCGGGTAGCCCTGCGGCGTGTAGCCGGGTGCCTGCCCGGGAACGGCGGGGACGGAGAAGGGGCCGGGCAGCGGCGGCGGTAGTTGGTCAGACATGGGGCTTCCTGGCCCGGGCCTTAAAAAGATGGAGGGCGGGCATCACGCCCGCCCTCCGATCGGTTCCAGCTACGCGGGCGGGGGAGGGGTGCCGCCGGGGACGCCGCCGGTCGCGACGAGGGGTACCTCGCCGGGGAAGCGGCTGATGACGACCAGGTAGTAGAAGCAGAACGTCACAGCGGTGCCGATGATCCAGCCGAAGATGCCGACCGGCGAGAGGCCGCCCAGCGCGCCGATCAGGCCACCAAGGACCCGGACGGCGAACCCGAGGATGGCCATCCGCTTGCCCTCGGGCTTCTCCTGGTACATCTGGTAGCCGCCCCAGGCCACCATGATCGTCCCGATCTCGCCAATGATCGCGCCGGCGACGAGGAGGACAAAGATCTGGGTGACGCCCAGCGCCGCGCCCAGGGCGCTGAGGCCGAAGACGGCAAAGACACCCGCGAGCCCGAAGAGGGCCAGGATGCCCCCGACGATGGCATAGATCAGGCCCAGGGTCTTGGCGTTGATGTTGAACTTGACGGGGGGGTCGCTCTCGAACGGGGGATGGAGCAGCATGTCCATGCTCAGGTCGGCCACAGTTTTATCCTCTCCTTCTGAAGGCCGTGGCGAGATGAGCCGACCGGCCAGATGATTGCGGCCCTATTGGTATCACGTAGCCCACCCGCTGGCAATAGCGAAGCGGCCCTGAACTCGGCCGAAAGCTACTCCTGGGGCTTGGTATCGGGGAGCAACCCGGCCTCCCGCGACTCGTCCGGGGAGAGGTCGGCGGGCTGCAGGTCGGGGTAGTGCTCGCGCTTGGGGACCATCACCCGGCGCCGGTAGATGCAGACCCTTTCGCCACGCTGGTTGTGGCCCCTGGTCTCGACATACACGATGCCACGGTCCGGCTTGGAACTGGACTCCTTCTTGTCGAGAACCGTCGACTCGGCATAGATGGTGTCGCCGTGGAAGGTGGGGTTCTCGTGCCGCAGGGACTCGATCTCGAGGTTCGCGATCGCCTTGCCGGAGATATCCGGGACGCTCATCCCCAGGACCAGGGAGTAGACGTAGTTGCCGACCGCGACGTTGCGGCCGAACTGGGTTCGCGTTTCCGCGTAGTTCAGGTCGGAGTGCAGCGGGTGCTGGTTCATCGTCAGGGCGCAGAAGAGCATGTCGTCGGCCTCGGTCACGGTCTTGCCGGGCCAGTGCTTGTAGGTCGCGCCGACCTCAAACTCCTCGAAGTACCTGCCGAACTGGGTCACTGGTTCTTGTAGAGCTCGAGCAGCCGGCGGGCGATTATCACCCGCTGGATCTCGCTGGTGCCCTCGCCGATCATCAGCAAGGGGGCGTCGCGGTACAGCTGCTCCACCGGGTATTCCTTCGAGTAGCCGTAGCCCCCGAAGACCCGGAGCGCGTCGGTCGCCACCTCGAAGCAGGTCTCGCTGGCGAACAGCTTGGCCATCCCCGCCTCGAGGTCGACACGTTCGCCGCGGTCCTTCTTCTCCGCCGCCGCCATGGTCAACAGGTGGGCGGCCTCGATCTTGGTGTACATGTTGGCGAGGTGGAACTGGATCGCCTGGTGCTGGGCGATCGGCTTGCCCATCGACTGCCGCTCCTGGCTGTACTTGATCGCCTCTTCGAAGGCCCGCCGGGCCACGCCGACGCCGCGGGCGGCGACGTTGATGCGCCCCACCTCGATGCCCGACATCATGTGCTTGAAGCCCTGGCCTTCGACCCCGCCGAGGATCTCGGACGCCGCGATGCGGTAGTCCTGGAAGGACAGGGCGGTGGTCTCGACGCCCTTGTAACCGAGCTTGGGGATCTTGGGGCTGACCACCAGCCCGTCGCCCTTGGCGGCGAGGAAGCAGCTCATGCCACGGTGCGGCGGGTTGGCCTCGGGGTCGGTCTTGACCAGCACCGCCACGTGGGTCGAGCGCTGGCCGTTGGTGACCCACATCTTCTCGCCGTTGATGACGTAGTCGTCGCCATCCTTCTTGGCCCGCGTCCTGATCGCCTGGACGTCGGAACCGGCGCCCGGCTCGGACATCGAATAGGCGAAGTGGTACTCGCCCGTGGCCATCTTCGGCAGGTAGCCCTGCTTCTGCTCCTCGGTGCCGTACTGGTCGATCATGTAGGCGGAGATGAAGTGGGTGTTGATCACCCCCGCGATCGACATCCAGCCGCGGCAGATCTCCTCGATGCACAGCGCGTAGGTCTTGAAGTCGACCCCGCCGCCACCGTAGGCCTCGGGGATGGCGAGCCCGAACAGGCCCAGCTCCTTCATCTGCCGGACGATGTCCTCGGGGTACTCGTCGGCCTGCTCCAGGTCGTGCTGGACGGGCATGATCTCCTTCTCGACGAAGGTCCGGACCATGCCCACGATCTCCCTCTGCTCGGTGGTCAATTGTTCGGCGATCAAGCGGGCGATTCCTCCTCGGCTGCGTGGCGGTGCCAGAGTTTAGCGAGCGCTCCGGTTACGGTATCCGCGATGCGATGCCCCGCCTGCAGCGCCACCCTGCCCACCGCGGCGCGGTTCTGCCCGGACTGCGGCGCGCCGGCGCCGGACCCTGCCCACCCCGCCCCGGTGAACCCCCTCGACGTTGTCCCGCCGATGGTGGGAATCCCCGTCGAGGTCAACCCACCGGCTCCGACCTACGAGGCGCGTCCCCCGAGCGGTCTGCGCGCATCCGACTGGACCTACCCGTTGCAGGTGAGCGTGGTGGCCTGGCTGGTCGCCTCCGCCCTCGTTGGCGTCTTTACCGGCTTGCAGGCCGAGGACCGCATCCGCTCGGCGGTCTACGCCACGAACGCCGCGGGCCGGCCGGCGCTGACGGGGGATGACCCTCTCCGCCTCGCCCAGGCAGGTTTTGCCACCTTCCTGGTCCTGGTCCTGGCCTTCGCCCTGGCCAAGCTCGCCATCGCGGCCAGCGCCTACCGCGGGCGCGGGGCCTGGACCTTCTTCGCGGTGTTGGGGTTGACCGCGATCGATGGTCTGCTGGCGCTGGTCAGCCTGGTGATGCTGGGCCTCGACGCGCTGGGCGGCCGGGCGCTGGGGGGCACGCTGGTGATGCTCCTGGTGCGGACGGCGGCCGCGGCGCTCTGTGGCTGGATGATCCTCGCCCTGCGACGGTACGGCCGCCCCTGGGCACTGGAGCGGGTACCCGAGACCTAGACGGCCTTCCTGAAGACCTGCTTCATGACAGCCCGGCTCAGCTTCGCGGAGTCGTGGTGGGTGCTGAGCGATTCGTCGACGACGTCGGCCATGACCACCCGGACGCCGTGCTTCACCACCTTGTCGCGGTCAAAGGTCACCACCTTGGCGCCGGCGGTCTGGGCGGAGGGTGGCAGGGCGTAGTTGAGGTTGGAGTTGACCAGGACGTAGTCGAAGACATCTCCCCCGACGTGGTTCTCCAGGGCCTCGAGGTGGTCGGCAACCGTGAACCCGTCGGTTTCGCCCCGCTGCGTGGCGACGTTGCAGATGTAGACCTTGGGGGCCTTGGCCTTCTTCAGGGTGCTGATCATGCCCTCGACCAGCAGGTTGGGCAGGATGCTGGTGAACAGGCTGCCGGGGCCCACCGTGATCAGCTCGGCGTCGAGGATGGCCTGCTCGGCCTCGGGGTTGATCATCACGTGGCGGGGCTCGAGGTAGACGTGACGGATCGGCATCATCGAAAGAGGGATCCGCGATTCGCCCACGGCCTCCTGGCCGTCGACCAGCTCGGCCACCAGGGTCACGTCGTGGACCGTCGACGGGAGGATCGTGCCGCGGACGGCGAGGACCTTGCCTGACTCCCGCAGGGCGTGCTCGAAGTCACCGGTTATCTCGGCCATGGCCATGATGAAAAGGTTGCCGAAGGCGTGGCCGTCGAGTGCCCCCTGGCTGAAGCGGTGCTGGAACAGCTCGGTCATCAGTGGCTCCGTCTCGGCGAGGGCCGTGAGGCACTGCCGGAAATCCCCGGGCGGCAGGATCCGGTATTGCTCTCGGAGCTTCCCTGAGGACCCACCGTCGTCGGCCACGGTGACGATCGCGGTCAGGTTGGCGGAGTAGGCCTTGATGCCGCGAAGCAGGGCGGAGAGCCCGGTGCCACCGCCCAGGGCGACGATACGGGGCCCCTTCTGCATCGTCCGGTGGCGGTAGTACACGTCCGCGAGGTCCTCGTCCCCCTTCAGGAACGGCACGAGCATCGCCCGGCTCAGCTGCCTCAGGGAGAACACCAGCACCCCGACGCCCACCAACCCGAAGACGACCGCGCGCACCGAGCTGGGCAGGAAGGCCAGGGTCACGTAGCGCAGGACATAGAGCGGGCCCGTGAAGCGGAAACCCTCTGCGTAAAGCCCGCGCAGGGCATACCCGGCGCCAAGGCTGAGGGCGAAGACACTGACGCCCATCAGGAGGAGCCAGCGCTTGATATGGAGCCCCGGTTGAAGCCATCTGAGGCCGCCCGGTCGGCGCAAGCTCATTGACCGCAGTTTACCAGCGCGCGACCCCCCGGCCGGGGGCCACCGGGGCCGCGGCGGATAGCCCGTCGTGCTTCCATACGCATGCGTGTGGCGCCCGTCCGGGGCGCCCGTGAAGGAGGGTCAGATGCTCAAGGAATTCAAGGCTTTTCTGCTCCGCGGCAACGTCGTCGACCTCGCGGTCGCGGTGGTCATCGGCGCTGCCTTCACGGCGGTCGTGACCGCGTTCGTCAAGGACCTGGTCACTCCGCTGATCGCGGCCATCGTCGGCAAGCCGGACTTCTCGGCGATCCACTTCACGGTCAACCACAGCAGGTTCCTGGTCGGCGACTTCCTCAACGCGGTCGTGGCCTTCGTGCTCGTGGCGGCGGTGATCTTCTTCCTGGTCATCAAGCCGATGCAGCGACTGATGCCCAAACCCAGTGTCGAGGAGGACCCCAAGACCCGCGAGTGCAGCGAATGCCTGAGCTCGATTCCTGTCGCGGCGCGCCGCTGCGCCTACTGCCAGCAGCCCCAGCCGGCGCCGGTCTAGCTTCACTCGCGGAGCAGCTGCAACGCACCGGTGGCGACGCCCGCCCCGGCCGTTCAGGCGGTGCGCTTAACTGGCGCGGACTTCCAGGTGGCGGCGGGGGACCGTGATGCTCACGGTGGTGCCGCGGCCCGGCGTCGAGTCGAGTTTGAGCTTGCCGCCTATGCGCTCGGCGCGCTCGACCATGTTGACCAGGCCGAGGGACTGCGACTCGCGCTGGGCGTAGCTCTCCTGGGTCTCGGCCACGTCGAAGCCGCGACCGTCGTCGCGGACGGAGGCCAGCACCCGGTCGCCCTCCATCCGCAGGCTCACCGTGATCTCCTGGGCGTGAGCGTGCTTGCGCGCGTTGCCCATCGCCTCCTGGACCACCGAGAAGATGGTCTGCTCGACCGCCGGAGGCATCCGGTCGAGTCCCTCGTCCAGGTCCAGCTCAACCCGGATGGCGTTGGTGGCCTCGAACTGCTCGGCGTAGGACTCGAGCGCGGCCGGGAGGCCCTGTGTCTCGAGAACCAGGGGGCGCAGCTCGAAGAGCATCGTGCGGGCCTCCTTGATCGTCAGGCGAACCAGCTGCTCCAGCTCGTCCAGCTCGTGCCGGGCGCGGTCGACGTCCTTGGTCAGCAGCGACTTGATCACCTCGATGTTCATCGCCATCCCCGCCAGCCGCTGGACCGGGCCATCGTGAAGGTCGCGCGCGAGGTCCTGGCGCAGGACCTCCTCGAGGCTGATGAGGCGGTCCCGCTCGGCGCGCAGGTGCTGGTACAGCCGTGCATTCTCGACCGCCACCGACGTCTGGCTGGCGAGTGAGGCCACCACCCGGACGGCGTCCTCATCGAACACGTTGATGCGCAGGTAGTTGGACAGGTTGATGACGCCGATGACCTCGTCCCCGAGACGCATCGGCACGCACAGCAGGGCCTTGGGAAGCACCTTGGCGCCGTCCGGACGGCGGAAGTCGGGGTGGTTGGCGACGTCGTTGGCGAGGATCGGCTGGCCCGTCTGGACCACCTTGCCCGCGATGCCCTCGCCCAGGCCGAAGCTGAGGTTCTGGGCGGTGGGGCCATCGGTCCCGACCGTAGCGCGCAGGTGCAGCCGGCCCTCCTCGAGGACCATGATCGACCCGATCTGGGCCCCGGAGACCGCCGCGGCCTTGGTCAGGATGGCCTTGAGCACCTGCTCCATGTCAAGGCTCGAGGCGATGGCCTGGAGGCCCTCGTGGAGGTTGGCCAGCTCGGCCAGCGAGCGCTGGCTGCGGTGGAAGAGCTCGGCGTTTCGCAGCGCGACGGCAACCTGGTTGGCCACCGTCGTCAGGACCGCCGTCTCGCTGTCGTCGTACGGGCGCTGCCCGTACACCGCCAGTGCCCCCTGGAACTCACCATCGATGAACATCGGCGCGGCCAGGCCGCAGCTCAGGCCCCGGCCCGTGTCGGCCAGTGGCGGCAGGAGATCACCCTCTTTCATGCGGTCCTGGCGCATGGTGCCCTGCTGCAGCGCGACCAGCCCGAGCAGCCCGGCCCCGGGCACGACAGGGATCTCGCTGCCGCGCACCGTGGGCTCCTGGGTGCCGAAGGTGGCGACCACGTGGTGGGTCCCGGACTCCACCCGGCTGAGCACCGCGACCCGGCTGGAGAAGAGCCCGGCAACCGTCTCGACCGCGCGCTTTTCCAGCGCCTGCGGCCCCTCGGTGGTGGCGGTGAGCATCCGCGAGATCTCGGACAGCGAGCCCAGCAGGAGGTCGAGGTGGCGGGCCTGGCTGGCGGTGTCGGAGTGGGTGATCGAGTTGGCTATGGCCATGCCGCCGAGGTTGGCAAGCTCGTACAGGGCCGAGTGCACCGACTCGGGGAAGCCCTGCGCGCTGGGGGTGCGGAACACGACGCAGCCCACGACCTCCCCCTTCGAGCGAAGCGGCACCAGCACCTCGCTGTACTCGACCCCCAGCCGGTGCTCGGCCGGGGCCTCGGTCGCGTAGGTGTCCTCGACGCCCAGCGCCCGACGCACATGCAGCGTCCCGGAATTGACCGCCTCGTAGACGCTGCCTGCGAGCTGTCCGCGCAGCTGCTGCGCCGGCCGCCGCTCGAGTTCGCCCTCCGCATTGACCAGGGCCTCGATCCGGAACTCCTCGCCATCGAACAGCACCACGCAGGCGCGGTCATAGTCGACGATCCCCCGCGCCTTGCCCAGGAAGAGATGCAGGACGTGGCTCAACTCCAGGGTTGAGTTGACCGCCAGCGCCACCTCCTTGATGACGGTTGAATGGCGCACCTGCTGCCGGCTGGTGCGCAGGACCCGCTCGTTCTCCAGCGCCGCGCCGCAATTGGCGGCCGTGGCCATCGCGAGGTCGACGTCCTTCTCGGACAGGCTCTCTCCCTCCGGGACGCCCACCACGAGGACCCCCACCGGCTCGTTCTCGACCACCATCGGGGCCAGCAGGATCTGGCCGGCCCCATAGCCCTTGGGCAGGATTCGGGGCGATGCCGCCGCCGGTCCGGAGCGCAGCAGCGGCAGGCTGGTCGACAGCACGGTGCTGAGGGGGTCATCCATGCTGCCGACGAGGCGGATATCGTGCAGCGACCCGGGACCGACGCCGTACGCCCCGGGCTCGGGCCGGAGCATCCCGATGTCGGCATGGAGCATGTAGCACGCGCTGACATCGGCACGCAGGGAGCGGCCGAGCTCCATCAGGATCCGGTTCAGGTCCGGTGCCATGCCCGCGCTGCGCTGGGTGGTCATCGCCGCGTCCAGCAGGCGCTCCAGCTCCTGGTTCTCCTCGAGGAGGAGGGCCTGCCGGTTCTCCGAGTCCTCGCGCAGGTGGCGCTGCTCGCGCATGTTCCAGAGCCAACCCAGCGCGATCAGGACCAGCGCCGCCGCGAGGATCCCCATGCGGGTCACCGGTTGGGCGGGGACGATCGCGGCCGCGATCGCCAGCACCGCGGCGATTGCGACCGCGGCGTCAGGTATGTATTGGGACAGGCGCCCTGACTTTCTCATATTCCGGAGGTGGCTTCGAGGCTGACTATAGAGAAGGTGATAGCCGTTTGCGGGGGTTGTTTACACAGAATTGTCCACTCTGTTGCGAGCCGCCGATGGCGTTAGGCTAAGAGGATGGCGATGACGGCGGAGCAAAAACCGGCTTACAAGGCACCCACGCAGGCCGAATCCTGGGTCTATTTCAACGGCGAGTTCAAGCAGTACAAGGACGTGCACCTGGGCCTGATGACCCACGCGCTGCACTACGGAACGGGGTGCTTCGAGGGCATCCGCGCTTACTGGAACGAGAACCAGCAGCAGCTCTTCTGCCTGCTCATGGAACCGCACTTCAAGCGGCTCCACAACTCCGCCAAGATCCTCCGGATCGAGCTTCCCCACACGGTCGAGCAGATGGTCGAGGCGACGCTCGAGATCATGCGTCGCAACGCCTACCGGGAGGACGTGTACATCCGCCCCCTCGCCTTCAAATCATCCGAGGAGATCGGCGTCCGGCTGCACGGGCTGCAGGACTCGTTCGCCATCTACACGGCGCCGTTCGGCAACTACGTGGACGTGGATGCCGGCATCCGCTGCATGGTGAGCTCCTGGCGCCGCGTCGACGACAATGCCGCGCCCGCCCGCGCCAAGGTCACAGGGATCTACATCAACTCGGCCCTGGCCAAGACCGAGGCCAACGAGAACGGTTTTGACGAGGCCATCGTCCTGACCCAGGAAGGCCATGTCAGCGAGGGCAGCGCCGAGAACCTGTTCATCGTCCGCGACGGCGTGGTGATCACCCCATCAGCGAGCGACAACATCCTGGAGGGGGTCACCCGCAACGTCATGATGCAGCTGGCCCGCGAGGACCTCGGCCTGACCGTGGTCGAGCGCAGCATCGACCGCAGCGAGCTCTACGTTGCCGACGAGGTGTTCCTCTGCGGCACCGGCGCCCAGGTGTCACCGGTGATCGAGGTGGATCATCGCCAGATCGGCGACGGCAAGCCGGGCGTGGTGACCCAGGGCCTCCAGCGGCTCTACTTCGATACCGTCAAGGGGCGGGTCGAAGAGCGCCTGGACTGGCTGCACCCGGTCTACTAGCCGCCGGGCGCGGCTTCATTTCTTCGGCGGCGGCGGGGCCATCGGGGGCAGGCCGTCATCAGTCGCCTGGGTCGGCTTCCTCGCGGCGATCTTGGCGGGCTTGAGGAGCACCCGCTCAGCGGGCTTCGGGGTGACCACCCTGTCTTCGACGGCGGGGAAGAGCGCCTGCGGCAGGATGCCCTCCGTGGCTTCGGCAGGCCGCGCTGGAGGGGAATCGATGCCCGACGCATCAGTCCCCGGGCCGGCCGCCCCAGCACTCGGGATCGTGGCCGCGGCAGAGTGGGCGGTGGCATCGCTTGCGGCAGTCGAATCAGCCTCGCGGTTGGTCGCGGCGGCTGGGCCCGGCACCGGGGTCCCGGCGGCTGCGGCCGCGAGCGCCGCGGTCTGCTCACGCAGGGTGACCGGACGGGAGCGCGGCTTCGGCTTCAGCAGGGTCGGGTCCTCCTCCACGAGTGGCCCGGCCGCCGGCGCGACGTAAACCTCGCGCGTCGCGGGATCCGCGACGGCCGGGTCGAGCGTCACCGGGTCGAAGGGCTTCTTCGCTGCGGCGGCGGCAACCACGGCCGGCGCCGGCCGGGGGCTGCCCGCGCGCCGCAAGACCACGTAGAGGACCGCCGCCGCGGCGAGCAGGACGATGCCAAGGCTGACCAGGGGCGACCGCCCGACAAAGGACTGCATCGTCGCGACGATGCTCGGTGAGGAGGTGGCCAACCGGGAGGCGGGACACCCGGCGCCCTTGCACTTGGCCGTCGTGGCCGTGGCGGAGGCCGCAGGTGCGGGGTCGGTGGAGGCGACCGCTGCCGGCGGCGGCGAGGGTCCGGGATCGGTGGCCACCGCGACCTGGGCCGGGGCCTGCGTAGGAGCCTGGGTGGGGGCCTGGGTGGGCGTGGACGATTTGGACGCGGTCGGTTGGGGGGCGGGGGGTTGGGTCGGCGGCGGTGGTGGCGGGGTAGGTCGCGCGACGACGGTGTACCCGGTGTGGGCGGGGCTGACGCCGCTGTTCGTCCCACCCGTCGACAGCCGGTGGACGCCCCAGACCTCGTAACTGCCAGGCACCGTTCCGGACGGGGGCTTGAGCCCGGTAAACGTATTCGCGCACGAGTTTGAGGCCGGCTGGTCAGCGAGGATCTTCCCGGTGGCGCTCCCCCAGTGGATGACAATGGAGCTCGTCGTGCCACACGGCGGCGATTGGAGCAGCTTGTACGTCACAGTGAAGGCGGCGTCGGAGTAGCCGCTGCCCGGCGACGTCGGCGACATCTGTCCCGCCGGCTGGGGCGCGGCCAGCGCCATGGACGCCCACGCCAGGACGAGCGCGCCCGTCAGTGGAAGGGCCAGCAGGGCACGCCGAAGCAGTTGCACGCCCTTAGGATGACGCGTCAGCGCCATGGAGGTTGCCCCAGCCTCGCAACCGCTCTGTGCCAACGCCTTCCCGCACACTGGGCCCAATGCGCGTTGTTGTAGCCCCCACGGCCTTCAAGGGAACCCTCGGACCGACGGCCGCGGCGGGGGCGATCGCCGCGGGCCTGCGCCGGCGCCGGCCCGACCTGGAGATTGACCTGGTCCCCATCGCCGATGGTGGCGACGGCTTCCTGGAGTCACTCGAGGGGGCCCTGGGGGCGGAGCGGCGCTCGGTCATCGTCCGGGGGCCGGTCCATGCTCCCCTGGCCGCGCCCTTCGGGCTCCAGGCCGGCAACGGGCTGGCGATAGTCGAGGCGGCGCTGGCGGTGGGGCTGGCGAGGCTCGCGGCTGGTGAGCTCGATCCGCTGGGTGCGTCCTCCGGCGGCCTGGGTGAGGTCCTCGCGGAAGCCCGGCAGGCAGGTGGGAGAACCTTCCTCGTCGGCCTGGGCGGCAGCGCCAGCACCGACGGCGGCACCGGCATGGCCCGGGCGCTGGGCTATCGGTTCCTCGACAGCGGCGGCGCCGAACTGCCTGAAGGCGGCGGACCGCTGCGGCGACTGGACCGCATCGACGCCTCGGGTTTCGACCCCGCGTGGCTGCTGCTGGACGTGACGGTGGGTCACGACGTCGACAACCCGCTCCTCGGCCCGACAGGGGCGGCGGCGGTCTACGCTCCCCAGAAGGGCGCGACGCCCGCCCAGGTCGAGGTCCTCGATGAGGGACTGCGGCGCCTGGCCGACGTCGTGCGCAGGGACCTCGGCATCGATATCGGTCTGGTCCCGGGTGGGGGCGCCGCCGGCGGCCTGGGTGCCGGGTTCGCCGCCTTTCTGGGTGCCCGGCTGACGCCGGGCGCGACGCTGGTCCTCAACGCACTGGGGATGGAGGGGCGCCTGGCGGGGGCCGGCGCCATGGTCACCGGTGAGGGACGCCTCGACGGCCAGAGCCTCCACGGTAAGGCGCCCGTCGCCGTGGGGCGGATGGCCCGGCGCGTCGGGATCAGGAGCCACGCGGTGGTCGGCTCGACGGGCGACGGCTGGGAGGCTGCCCTCAAGGACGCCTTCGACTCCGTCGTCACCGCGCCCGTGACGGCAGGGGACCTGGCGGATGGGGCGGCGGACCGGCTCGAGGCCGCCGCGGCCTCAGTTGACCTCTAGCTCCTCCGAGAGCGCGTCAACGGGCGCGCGGGTTCCCGCCGCGCGGCAGCGAGGGCACGACCGGACGTGGTCCGTGATCTGCTGGCGCTGGGCCCGTCCCAGGCTGCGGGGCGAGAAGTTGGCCAGCAGCTCGTCGAGGAAGTCGCACTTCTCGTCGCCGGACGCCTCGGCGAAGGACATGAACAGGAACTCCGCCTTGAACCGCCGGCGGGCGCGGTGCAACAGGGTCTCGACCGCGCTGTCCGAGAGGCCCATGACCTTCGCGATGCCGCTGTACGAGAGCCCCTGGAGCTCCCGTAGGCTCAGGACCACCCGGTAGTTCTCGGGCAGGCGGGCGGCGACGTCCCAGACCTCGCGGCGCAGTTCGCGCATGGCCAGGGCATCCTCCGGGTGGCCCGCCTGGTCGGTCGAGGCCATGGCCCGCAGCACCTCCTCCGGGTCCTCCACGCCGAGGACCACCTGTGACGCGCGGGGGCCCTCCTCGGTGTTGGTCGGGCCCTGGGAGCGCTTCCTGCGGCGCAGTTCGTCGTAACAGAGGTTGGTGGCGATCCGGTGGATCCAGGCGGAGAAGTTGAAGCTCTCGTCGACGCGGTCGAGGGACCGCAGGACGCGGAAGAAGGTCTCCTGCGCGAGGTCCTCGGCGAGTAGCGGGTCTCGCACCAGGCGATTGGTCAGCGCGCTGATCGCCTGGTGATACCGGAGGAAGATCTGGTCGAAGGCCTGGACGCTGCCGGCCTGGAATGCTCTGACCAGCTCGACGTCCGTGGGCTCCGCTGTAGCAGTGTGTTGCGGCACGGGCCTCAGTTCGGGTTCGAATTCGTAGCCGGATTGTATGCCCGCGCTACGCGCGCCAGTGTCACAGTCGGAGGGGTTGCGCAAGTTTCCCGCGCCACGACCCGTTACATCACCAGGACGAGGTCCGCTTCGGAGCTCGCCACGAGCATGCAGCAGGGAAGGAGATGCCAGTAGATATGCCGGAGGTCAACAGTTGAACCGGCTGACGGTCCGCTTCCTGGACGACGAGGTCCTCGAGGGAACGGCCGACGAGATCAACCTGGACACCCCCGACTTCCACCTGGAGGTCGCCGGGGAGGGCAACAATGCCCGCGCCGTCATCCCGCTGCCCGCCGTCAAGAAGATCAACTTCGACTCCGGGCCGGCCGACGAGCACGCCGCCACCGCCGACAAGATGGTGGCCGTCAGGTTCCAGGACGGCGAGGTCATGCGGGGCTACCTCAACGGTGGCCTCGAGCGCCGTCGGTACGGGATGCTGGTGACCCTGTACTCGGCCGACAAGTCCACCATGCAGAAGGTCGGGATCCCCTACACCTCGCTCAAGGCGTTGTTCTTCCTGAAGACCTGGGACGGGCGCCCGATCGGGTACCGCCAGGAGAGCGGCACGATCGATGCCCCGCTCGTGCAGCTCCTCGGTGACATCCGCGAGGTCACCCGGATGTACCGGGACGGGGCCATCACCCGTGGCGAGTTCGTGGCCCACCGCCGCAGGCTGCTCGAC
Organism: Chloroflexota bacterium; assembly: GCA_034666405.1. Taxonomy (GTDB): domain Bacteria; phylum Chloroflexota; class Dormibacteria; order DASZGP01; family DASZGP01; genus JAXDLW01. The sequence goes on from JAXDLW010000022.1 coordinate 79,143, forward strand.
CACTTCTAAGCCCGCGTCCGGCGAGATCCCCGTCAGGTAAGTTCTCCCGGATGACGCGTGCCCGCCCCAGGTGGCTCCTCCCGGCCGTCGCCCTCCTGGTCGCGTCCTGCCAGGGCCAGCAGGGGCCGACCAACGGCGGGACCCTGAACGTGGCCCTGGGTGGCGACCCCGCAACCCTGAACCGGTTCGTAGCGGCCGACACCGTCTCCCGCCGGGCCGTGGCGCCGCTCTTCCCGATGCTCTACGCGCTCGCGCCGGACATGAGCGTCGTCCCCGACCTGGCGACGGGCTTCCCGGAACTCTCCGACAGTGGCAAGGCATGGACCGTGCACCTGCGCCACGGCGCCAGGTGGTCGGACGGCAAGCCGATCACCGCCGCCGACGTCCTCAGCACCGTCAACATCCAGCGCGACAAGGGCCTCCGCACGGATGTCATCTTTGACTGGGACAAGCTCGACAAGGTGGAGAAGGTGGACGACTACACCGTCCGCTTCACCCTCGTCGAGCAGTACGCGCCATTCCTCGCCAACAGCCTGGTCACCTTCGTCGCCCCGGCCCACGTCTACGGCCTCATCGACCCGGCACATATGAAGGATGACCCGATCGGGGCGACGCCCACGGTGACCGGTGGGCCCTTCAAGTTCGACAAGCGGATCGCGGGCCAGGAGGTGGACCTGGTGGCCAACCCGACGTACTACGGCGGCCGCCCGCACTACGACCGCATGGTCTTCAAGGTCATCCCCGACGCCACCAGCGCCGCCAACAACCTGCTGTCCGGCGACGTCGGGTGGCAGCCTGATGCCCCCGCGAGCGAGGCCAAGAAGCTCAAGGGATCGGCGACCTTCACCCGGCAGTACCCGGACATGGGGTACTACGACGTCCGCTTCAATGACCGCCCGGACCACCTCTTCGGGGACAAGCGCGTGAGGCAGGCATTTGCCTACGCGATCGACAAGGAGGCCCTGGTCAAGCAGGTCACGGATGGCGCGGGCACCGCCGTCTACGGCGACATCCTGCCGACGTCCTGGGCCTACGACGCCTCGGCCACGGTGCGGTACAAGCAGGACCTCGACAAGTCCCGACAGCTCCTGAAGGACGCGGGCTGGACGGCCGGGCCCGACGGCATTTTGGTCAAGGCCGGCAAACGCTTCAGCGCGGACCTGTATGTGCGCAACGACGCGGACGTTCGCAACAAGGCCGCGGTGGCGATCGCCGCCCAGGTCAAGGCGGTGGGCATGGAGCTCAAGCCGGCACCCACGGATTTCCAGGCCTTCTTCGAGCCGCTCAGGACCGGCAAGTACGACCTCGCCCTCTCGGGCTTCGCGACAGGGCCGGACCCTGACAACTTCTATGTGCTGCACTCGAGCCAGCTGCAGCCCGAGAACACCAAGGCCGGCTTCAACTGGTCGGGTTACGCCAATCCCGAACTGGACCGTCTCATCGCGCTCGAGCGCAGCACCCTGGTCGCGGACCCCGCCCGGACCCGCGCCGAGCGCCGCAAGATCTTCGCCCAGATCGAGAAGCTGCTCGGCGAGGACGTCGTCACCTATTTCTTATGGGCGGACACCACCCTGCAGGGCTTCGACAGTCGCGTGGCCGGGGTGCGCAGCGGCACTCTGGTCAACGAGGATTACGGCCGCAACGTCCGCGACTACACCGCCTGGTACCTGAAAAAGCCCTGACCCGGGCGGGCCTGGGGGCCTCCGCGTGGCCCCCTGCCACCCCCAGCGCGGATTTGACAAACACGAGAAGTGCCCATATGTTTGCGAACGGAGTAGAAGAGCGGTCAGGGGAGACCGCACCTGTCATCGGCGCACTCTCGCCCCGGCCCCGGTCGGGAAGAGGATGGCAGTAAGGAGCACTTCGGAACAGAACCCCCGTATGCAGCGCCCGGCGTCTCGCCGGCGTCACCTGGCCGCCTCCTCGCTAGGACCGGCCACGCAAGGAGGAAGACACACCAGATGCATTCACTCATGAGAACCAGGTGGGCGGCGCTGACCGTCGGCCTGGGCGTTTTCGTCGCCGCGTGCGGCGGCACGACCAGCGCCGGTGGCCCTGCCAAGGCCTCGGCCGACAAGCAGGTCCTGCGGATCAACACCGGCGTCCAGCCCAACAGCCTGGACCCCGGTCAGCAGAGCTATGACTACGAGGGCATCGTCGGCCGCAACGTCTTCGAGCCCCTGCTCAAGCCGACCAAGGACGCCAAGGACCTGACCGGCGCCGCGGCGACCGGGAAGCCCGACGTCTCGAGCGACGGCCTGACCTACACCTTCCACCTGCGTGACAACAACTGGAGTGACGGCCAGCCGGTCAAGGCTGCCGACTTCGTGTACGCCTGGGGCCGCCTGCTGAACCCCTGCCTGGCAGCGGGTTACGCGGATCCCTTCTATGACCAGACCGTCAAGGGCGGCGAGAACTACGCCAACATCGACGCCAAGGACACCGCCGCGTGCACGACCTACGTCAAGACCCTGGGCCTGAAGGCCCCCGACGCCAAGACCTTCGTGGTCACCCTGCAGAAGCCGGCCGGGTACTTCCCGTACATCGCCAGCCTGTGGGTCGGCGCCCCGGTTCGCCAGGACATCGTCGAGAAGTACGGTTCCGACAAGTGGGCCACCGTGCCCGCGCAGGTCATCGGCAACGGCAAGTTCAAGGTTGGCGAGCTCGTCGCCAACGACCACATCACCCTGGTCCCGAACAGCCAGTACAAGGGCGACCAGGCGCAGCTGCAGAAGTTCGAGATGTTCTTCATCTCGGACTCCAACACCGCGCTGAACAAGTACAAGAACGGTGAGCTGGACGTCCTCAACGTGCCCATCGCGGACACCGACGCCCTGAAGGCCGATCCCAAGTTCGGCAAGCAGATCCACACCTACAAGTCGCTGGACACGTTCTGGTACACGTTCAACAACAAGACCGCGCCGTTCAACAACCCCGCGGTCCGCAAGGCGTTCGCAATGTCGATCGACCGCAAGCAGCTCGTGGACAAGGTCTCGCACGGCCAGTACCTGCCGGAGACCACCTTCACCCCCGAGGGGATGCCCGGATACCAGGGCGCGAACGCGGACCTCAAGGACCTCCTCAAGTTCGACGTCACCGCGGCCAAGAAGGCCCTGACGGACGCGGGCGTCGCGCCCGCCAGCCTGACGGTCTCCCTGCTGACCCGTGACACGACCACCAACAAGACCCTGAACCAGTACATCGCCGACCAGTGGTCGACCAACCTGGGCGTCAAGGTCAACCTGGAGGTCATCGACAGCAAGACCGTGACCAAGCGGATCCGGAAGGGTGACTTCCAGATCTACGGTGCTGACGGCTGGGGCATGGACTACGCCCACCCGCAGGACATCTTCGACATCCAGACCACCGGTGGCTGCCATGGCACCCAGTGGGACTGCTACTCGAGCAAGGCCTACGACGACCTGGTCGCCAAGGGTGATGCCGAGAAGGACTTCAACAAGGCACTGGACGACTACAAGGCCGCCGAGAAGGTCCTCCTGACCGACGCGCCATTCACCCCGCTTTACCAGCGCCCGAGTGTCGACATGGTCCAGCCATGGGTCCAGGGCATCACCGCCGTCACGCTTGACGAGTCGGTGTACACGCCCGGTGACTTCTACACCGAGACGATCTACATCTCGCAACACTGATCCAAAAGTTCTAGGCTTAAGGCCTTGAGCCAAGCTGTGATGGGCGCCCCCTCTCGGGGGGGCGCCCTCCTTCAAGTTCAGCGCTTCCTGGGAAGCCGCGGGGGCCACCTGGCCTTCTACGTGTTCAAGCGCGTGCTGTGGCTCGTCCCCGTCCTCTTCTTCGTCATCCTGGTGACGTTCGTCCTGGCCCACGCCGCACCCGGTGGGCCGTGGGACCGCAACGGCGGGCGCGAGCTCTCGGATGCCGTCCGCAAGGCCAAGGACATCAAGTACGGCCTGGACAAGCCGTTCTGGGAGCAGTTCGTCATCTACGTCGGCAACGTCATCCACTTCGACTTCGGGACCTCGCTCCAGAGCGAGGGCATCGACGTCAAGGACCGGATCTTCACCGGCTGGAAATACACCGCCCAGATCGGGCTGCTGGCCTTCCTCTTCATCGTCCCGGTGGGCATCGGCACAGGCGTCATCGCCGCGCTGCGCCAGAACACCTGGGTCGACTACGTGGTCCTGGCGCTGAGCACCGCCGGGGCGGCGGTTCCCAACTTCGTGGTCGGGTTCTTCCTGGTGATCCTGCTGGCGATCATCCCGTACAAGTTCACCGGGGGAAACTTCGCCCTCCCCGTCTCCGGCCCGCCCGCCGACGACGCGTGGTTCGGGATCGACATCCACTACCTGATGCCGGTGCTGACCCTCGCCTTCCTGCCGATCGCCTACATCGGGCGGCTGACCCGCTCCAGCACCCTCGAGACGCTGCGCCAGGACTACGTCCGGACCGCGTGGGCCAAGGGCCTACCCGAGCGCAAGGTGGTGATCGGCCACGTGCTCAAGAACTCGCTCATCCCCGTGGTCACCGCGCTGGGGCCGCTCTTCGCGATCCTGGTCACGGGGTCGGTGGTGGTCGAGTCGGTCTTCCAGATCCCCGGTGTGGGCAAGATGTTCATCGACTCCATCGGCGCCCGTGACTACCCCGTGATCCTCGGGCTGGTCATCCAGTTCGCGCTCATCGTCGCCATCGCCAACCTCATCGTCGACATCCTGTATGTCGTCATCGATCCCCGGATCAGGCTCGAGTAATGGCCGTCGCAGTAGCCGGGGCCGGTGCCCCCGCCGCCATTGACTGGGAGGTCCCCGAACAGGTAGGCCTATGGTCGGACGCGTGGCGCCGCTTCCGCCGCAACAAGGTCGCCGTGATCGGGCTGTGCCTGGTCGGCATCCTGGTCCTGGACGCGATCGCGTCGGCCCTCCTGTCGACCACGGGTCACTACCTCTGGGCCGACCCCTTCAAGCAGGACGTCAACAACATCTTCGCCGGCTCCAGCGCGGCGCACCCCTTCGGCCAGGACGAGCTGGGCCGCGATGTCTTCGCGCGAGTCCTCAAGGGCGCCGAGATCTCGATGCAGATCGGGCTCCTCACCCAGCTGATCATCCTGGTCATCGGTGGCCTCGTCGGGCTGACGGCGGGCTACTTCGGGGGCTGGGTGGACAACCTGCTGATGCGCTTCACCGACGTGATGTACGCGTTCCCCGACCTGCTCTTCATCATCGTCGTGGTCGCGGCCATGGGCCGGAGCCTGCTGTCGATATTCGTGGCCATCTCGGTGGTCAACTGGGTCAACCTCGCCCGCCTCATCCGCGGCCAGGTCCTGCAGCTACGGGAGAAGGAGTTCGTCGAAGGGGCGCGGGCATCCGGCAGCACGCCGCTCAAGATCATCCTCAAGCACCTCCTGCCCAACTCCCTGGGACCGATCATCGTCAGCCTGACCTTCGGCATCCCCCAGGCCATCTTCCTCGAGGCGGTGCTGAGCTACCTCGGCGCCGGCCTGCCGCCTCCCACGCCGAGCTGGGGGGTGATGACCCACGACGGGTACGACGCCATCTCCGCCGACCCCGTCCTGGTCATCTTCCCGGCGATCGCGATCGCGATCACCATGCTGTCGTTCACCTTCATCGGTGACGGTCTGCGCGACGCCCTCGATCCCCGGATGCGCAAATAGGCCGGGCGGCATAGGCTACCCGCGGTGACTCAGCCTCTTCTCCGCGTGGAGGATCTCCACACGCAGTTCTTCACGTCCGCGGGGGTCGTGCGCGCGGTCGACGGCGTCAACCTGGAGGTCTTCCCCGGCGAGACCGTCGGTATCGTGGGGGAGTCCGGCTGCGGCAAGACCATGACCGCGTTCTCCATCCTGCGGCTGGTGCCCCAGCCCGGGCGCATCACCGAGGGCAAGATCACCTTCCGCGACCGCGACGTGCTGGCCATGGACGAGCAGGAGGTTCGGGACTTCCGCGGCAACGAGGTCTCGATGATCTTCCAGGACCCGATGACCTCGATGAACCCGGTGACCGCGGTGGGGGCCCAGATCCAGGAGGCCATGACGGCGCACTCGCGGTTCTCCTTCCAGGAGGCCAAGCGCCGCGTCGTGCCCCTGCTCAAGCAGGTGCGCATCCCCGAGGCCGAGCAGCGCGCCGGTGACTACCCCCACCAGTTCAGCGGTGGGATGCGCCAGCGCAGCATGATCGCGATGGGCCTCTCCAACGAGCCCGCCATGATCATCGCGGACGAGCCCACGACCGCCCTGGACGTCACCGTCCAGGCGCAGGTGATCCAGTTGCTCAAGGCGCTCAACCAGGAACTGGGGACCGCCATCATGCTGATCACCCACAACATGGCGCTGGTCGCCAGCATCTGCAGCCGGGTGGTGGTGATGTACGCCGGCAGGGTCGTCGAGGAGGGCCCGGTGCGCCAGATCTTCGAGTCGCCCCAGCACCCCTACACGTGGTCGCTGTTGCGGTCGGTGCCGCGCGTGGACTTCGAGATCGCCGAGCGGTTGGTCAGCATCAAAGGCCTGCCCCCGGACCTCACGCGGATGCCGCCGGGTTGCAAGTTCCATCCTCGGTGCCGCTTCAAAGTGGACAGGTGCGAGACCGAGGAGCCCAGCCTGGACTCCGTCGGCCCCAGCCAGCGGGCCCGCTGCTGGGTCCTGATGCGCAACGTCCCTGAGGCCGAGCGCGAGGAGGCCAAGGCCGAGAGTGCGGTGTCCAAGGATGCTGCCAACGTGCTCAAGGAGGTGGCCTCCGAGGTGGGCCTGACCTCGGCCCCGCCGGGCGCATGACGGCGGCCACGGCGCCGGGCATCTCCGACGGCACCGCGGTGGCCGGCGGTGAGACCCTGCTGCGGGTCGAGAACCTCTACAAGCACTTTCCCCTGACCGGCTTCGGCGCGGGCGCCGTCCGGGCGGTCGACGGCGTGACCTTCGACGTGAAGCGCGGCGAGACGCTCGGCCTGGTGGGTGAGTCGGGGTGCGGCAAGTCCACCCTGGGGCGCCTGGTCTCGGCCCTGCTCAAGCCCACCTCCGGCAGCATCCTCTTCGAGGGTGAGGACCTGGCCCGGATGCGCGGGCGCCACCTGCGCCGGATGCGGCGCGAGCTGCAGATCATCTTCCAGGACCCTTTCGCGTCCCTGGACCCCCGCATGACGGTCGGCGAGATCATCGCGGAGCCGCTCGACAACTTCAACATCGCCAGCGGCAAGAAGCGCCAGGGCATGGTCCAGGATCTCCTGGCAACGGTCGGCCTCAACCCCAACTTCACCAACCGCTATCCGCACGAGTTCAGCGGCGGCCAGCGTCAGCGTATCGGCATCGCCCGCGCGCTGGCCCTGCAGCCGTCGTTCATCGTCTGCGACGAGGCCATATCTGCGCTCGATGTCTCGATCCAGGCCCAGATCATCAACCTGCTCCAGGACCTCCAGCGGGAGTTCAACCTGACCTACCTGTTCATCGCCCACGACCTTGCCGTGGTGCGCCACCTTTCGACGCGGGTGGCGGTGATGTACCTCGGCAAGGTGGTCGAGGTCGCCGACCGGGTCGACATCTACAAGAATCCCCAGCACCCCTACACCCGCGCCCTGCTCTCGTCGATCCCCGTGCCCGACCCGGAGGTCGAGAGCCGGCGCGACCCCATCCTGCTGTCGGGCGAGATTCCCTCCCCGGTGAACCCACCGTCCGGATGCCGGTTCCATACCCGGTGCCCGATCGCCCGTGTGCCGGGCGTGTGCTCCGACACCGAGCCCGTCCTCGAGCCCCATGGTGAGGGCTCGGCGCACGTCGCCGCGTGCCACTTCGCGGGCGAACTTTAGGCCCGTCCGAAGGGCCCGCCGGCCGCAGCCGGAATTTGACAAAGGCCCCCTGAACTCCTATGTTTGCGCCCTGAGTACCGTAGCGGTCCAAGTGGCCGCGCCTGTCATCGGCGCACTCTCGCCCCGGGTGACCGGGAAGAGGATGGCAGTTCGTTCGGTCCAAGTTCGCCATAGCCGCCACTTCACAGACGGAAGGCGTTCCCGGCCGTTTTCACGGTTCCACAAGGAGGAGTAGCTTGCGACTTTCCCTGCTCAAGCCCAGGGGTATTGCCCTGGGTGTGGCAGCTCTGTTCGTACTCGTGGCGTGTGGGAACTCCACAACCGGCACGAGCACCAACCTGGCAGCCACTCAGAAGCTGTCGTTCCCCATCCTGGGGGACTTCGGCAGTCTCGACCCGGGGGTGTTTGACGCGGAGACCGACTCCGAGATCGCCCAGAACATCTACAGCGGCGTGGTCAAGTTCGACGACGGCCTGAATGTCGTCTGCGACCTGTGCAGCGAGCTGCCGACGGTCTCTTCCGACGGCCTGACGTACACCTTCAAGCTGCGCCCGGAGGCCAAGTTCTCGAATGGTGACCCCGTCACCTCCAAGGACGTCCTGTTCTCCTGGAACCGCGCGGCCGCGCTGGGTAATTCCTACGCGTCCAACTTCGCGCCGGTCGACGGCTTCAGCGTCGTTCAGAAGAACAAGCTGGCCGGTGCCCAGCTGCAGGCGGCGCTCGACAGCGGCGCCGTCAAGCTGACCGGGCTCAGCGCGCCCGACACCCACACTGTGGTGGCCAAGCTGACCCACCCGGCGGGTTACTTCCTCCAGTCCCTGGCGCTGGTCGCCACAGGCTGGATCGTGGACCAGAAGGTCGTCGCCACCGACCCTGACAACTGGTGGACCAAGCCCGAGACCGCGATCGGCTCGGGACCGTACAAGATGACCGCGCGCACTCCCAAGCAGTCCATCGACTTCGCCTCGGTCGACAACTGGTGGGGATCGCCCAAGCCGGTCATCAAGACCGTGCACCTGGACATCCTTGACAGCCCCACCACCGCCATTGCGGCGTACGAGCAGGGCAAGTACGACGTCTACGGTTTCGGTGGGTACTCCAACGCACCGGTGGAGGACGTCCTGCGAATCCAGAAGACCGCCAGCGAAAAGGACCAGCTGCACCTGCAGCCGAAGGTCCGCTCTTACTGGGTCAGCTACAACCTGACCTGTGACGCCGCACGCCCCGCCAAGGGCCCGTTCTGCGGACCTGAGAGCACCAACGGCGCCGCTCACGACCTGCGCCTGGCATTTGCCCTGGCGATCGACAAGAAGGTCGTGGCCGAGGTCTCGTGTAAGAACATCCTGTGCAAGCCGCTGACCGGCGGCCTGATCGTCACCGGCCTGGCCGGTGCCGGTGCGGACAACAGCGACCCCCTGGCCAAGTTCGACGTGGCCCAGGCCAAGACGCTGCTGAAGAGCGCCGATCCGAACGGGACGCTGACCAAGGGTATGAGCTACGCATACGACCCCAGCAACCCGCTGAACAAGACGACCGCCGAGAACCTCGCCGACCAGTGGAACACCAACCTGGGGGTCAAGGTCGACCTCCAGCCGGTCGACCACTCGGCGTTCATCAAGGCCCGCCTCAAGGGCGGTTACGTGATCTCACGTGACGGCTGGCAGGCCGACTACAACCATCCCCAGGACTGGTACGACAACCTCTACGGCAAGAACGCCGGCGGGGCTGACGGAACCACGACCGGGTATGTGAGCACCGCGTACGACACGACGCTCGCCTCGGCGGACGCCAAGAAGCTCGCGGACGCACTTCCCGAGTACGCCAAGCTGTCCAAGATGCTCGAGGACGACGCGGCGTACATCCCCCTGTACTACGGGGTGGGCGCGTTCCTGTTCAAGCCGTACGTGAAGAACGCC